>JACPDH010000084.1 GCA_016184115.1 Acidobacteriota bacterium
AAGGCCTCACAACGGTCCCGGAGATCGGGAAGCGCTACACCGGCACGGTTCGCCGCGTCGAGGCGTATGGCGCCTTTATCGAGATCATCCCGGGCCAGGACGGACTGCTTCACGTGTCCGAGCTCGACCACGTTCGCGTCAAGAACGTAACCGACTACGTGAACCTCGGCGATAAGGTCGAGGTCGAAGTCGTTGGCGTCGACCCGGAGAGCGGGAAGATCCGCCTTTCGCGCAAGCCGCTCCTTCCGCCCCCGACGCCTGAGCAGGTTGCGGCTGCTGCAGCAGCGGCCGCCGAGCGCGGCGAACGTGGAGACCGCCCGCATCGCGGCGGCGACCGCGACCGCGGTGGTGATCGCGGCCCTCGCCGTCACAGCGGCGGCGACCGCGGCGGCCGTGGCCCTCGCCACGACGGGTAAGAAGATCGGTCCATGAGGTTCGAACGGCTCCCGGAGACGGGAGCCGTTCGCTTCTAATGAAGGAGAAAGGAGCAAGGAACAAGGAACAAGGAGAAAGGAAACCGAAGCTCGTCGGTGTGGCGGTGCCGGTCGCCGCGTGATGGCCTGGATTGAATCGATCACGCGCGGGAGTCCTTTCTCCTTTCTCCTTGCTCCTTTCTCCTGCCTTCTTCTACTCTTCGGGCGCAATGAAAGACACCATCCACTTCGGGACCGATGGCTGGCGTGCGGTGATCGCCGACGGATTCACGTTTGAGTCGATGCGGCTCGTGACCCGCGCGATCGGTGTTGCGGCCGCGAAGCTCGAACCACCTCCTGGGATCGACCGGGCGACGCTCGCGGTTGGCTTCGACCGGCGCTTCCTCTCGGCCGACTTCGCCGCCGCGGCGGCCGACGAGCTCGCCCGCGCCGGGTTTCGCGTGCTCCTTTCCGATTCGCCGATGCCGTCTCAGGCCGTCTCGTTCACTGCATGGAATCGGAAGATCCTCGGCGGGGTCGTGATCACCGCGAGCCACAACCCGGCGAGCTACAACGGAGTGAAGTTCAAGGGGTGGTACGGCGGGTCAGCGCTTCCCGAGACTTACGACCTCATCGCGAAGAGCCTCGGCGAAACGCTCGTGCGGCCGGGTGGATCGGTGACGCGTGAAGATTTTCTGACCGACTATTGCGCCGCGGTCGCTCGTTTCTTCGATCGCGATCTCGTCGCGAGGGCGGGGCTGAGAATCCTGCATGACCCGATCCACGGAGTTGCGGCGGGACTTCCGGCCCGGATGCTCGGCGAGGGAGCGAAGACGACCGTCACAACGATTCGCGGCGACGTCAATCCGTCATTTGGCGGCGTCAATCCCGAGCCGATTCCCGGCAACCTTGCCGCGTCGATGACCGAGATGAAGCGGGGAGGGCATGACTTTGCGATTTGCAACGACGGCGACGCCGACCGCGTCGGCATCCTCGACGAGCGTGGCGAGTTCGTCTCGCCGCACAAACTGATCTCGCTTCTTGCGCTCGAGCTCGTCCGTACACGCAAGCTCGAAGGCGAGCTGGTGAAGACCTTTTCGACGACGCGCCTCGTCGAGTCGATCGCGAAGGCGCTCGGTGTGACCCTCCACGAGACGCCGATCGGATTCAAATACGTTGCCGATCTCATGCTCGCGCGGAAGATCGTCGTGGGCGGCGAAGAGAGCGGTGGCATCGGCTTCGGAGCCTTCCTGCCGGAGCGCGACGGAATCCTCTCCGGACTTCTCGTCGCAGAATGTGTCGCCTCGCAGGGCAAACCGCTCTCGAAGATCGTCGATGCGATGGAGGACGAATTCGGACGGCTTCACTACTCGCGTCGCGACGTGAAGAGCCCGATCGAGGCGAACAAGCGGCTCATCGATCGTGCACTCGCGGGCGACCTCGACCGCGCATTCGGCCTCACCATTGCCGGACGCGAGACGAGAGACGGTGTGAAGCTCAACTTCACCGACGGCACCTGGATCCTGTTTCGCAAGTCGGGAACCGAGCCGGTCATACGTATCTATTGCGAGAGCCCGGATGCGGTGCGCGTCGAGCAGATGCTCGACCGCGCGGTCGACGAGCTGGGTGCGTAGTCGTGTGGAGTGCGCAAGCGAAGCTTGCGCTTTTCCACGCGGACACGCAGCTTCCGCGCTCAACAGGGGGGCGTCAGGGATCCATCGACAGGCCGTCCAGCCCCAATGCCGCCGTCAGCAGATCGTGGACCTCGGTGTTGTCGATCTCGCCATCAAAACGAGCCGAACCAGGGCCCCAGGCGTAGAGTGGGACGGGCTGGCCGGTGTGTTTGCCCGTGCTCCATCGGACGCCTAACGTACGCTCGGTCTTGCTTTCGACGAGTTGCATTCCGCCGGTTTCGTGATCGGCGGTTACGACGACGAGCGTGTTGCCGTCGGCCTTTGCGAATTCGAGCGCAACGCGCACCGCCTCGTCGAGCTCATTCATCCCTCGGATGAGGCGCTCGAGCTGATGGTTGTGCGACGCCGAGTCGGTCTCCTCGCTTTCGACGAGAAGCACGAACCCCTCGGGGTCGCTCGCGATCGTATCGAGAGCCGCGCGCGTGAGCGCGGGAAGTGGAGGACGGTTCTTCTCGGCGAATAGACCGAAGAGCCTGCCCGAGCTGGAAGCGGAAAGTGCAGCCGGGTCGAGCGTGGTGGCGTAGCCGGCGGCGCGGAGCGCAGCGGCGAGATCGGCGCCGTCCTTCCGCTCGCCGCCGCGCGACGGAGGAAGGAACTTCTCTGGATTGCAGCCGAGCAGTACTTCAATCCCACTCGCCGCCTGCTGTTTCGCGATCTCGAGCTCGTCGTCCCGCGATGCGACGTGAGCCGAGAAGGCGGCCGGGGTTGCATCGGTGATCCGCGCGGTCGTGACGAGACCCGCCGAGAGTCCGCGTGCCCGTGCTCGTTCGAAGAGGGTCGGCAGGCTTGCGCCCGCCGGGTCGACGGAGACCACTCCGTTCGCGACGCGGACGCCGGTCGCGATTGCCGTCGCCGCTGCGGCGGAGTCGGTCACGAGGCTCGACGACGACTGTGTCCGCACCAGCGCGGTCGACGGGAGCGCCTGAATCCACAGAATACCGTCAGGACCGCGGAGCGCGAAGCGCGCCGCCGCGAGCTGCGTGAGGCCCATCCCATCGCCGACGACGAGGATGAGGTTCTTCGCGTGCGGTGTGTCGACTCGCTGGAGGAGTGGCGGGCGTGCCACGGGCGCCCCAATCGTGAGTAGATTGCCGTGCGTAGGCCCTGCCTGTTGGCGCATCCAGACGATCGCGATGCCGGTCGCGACGATTAAAGCGACGATCGCAGTTGTAACGATGGTCAATCGGCGGCTCATGGCGGTGAAAGTCTACCGCACCGGATGCGGATATCCCGTCTGGCGATGCGCGTTGCATCGCGATCTTCGATCGCGAGCGCAGCGGACGTGCGCCGATCGGCCGGCGTCCCCTGGGCGGGGCATCGTGAACAGCGCCACGCTGGAGATACACTTTGCGCAGATGAAAGGCTTTGTCGCGAACACCGATCCCGAGTGGTTCGAGAGGCTGCGCAGCGGTCCTCCTCGCGACGAGGCGTGCTTTTGGCGCGCCGGAGGTGAGGCGTTTCGCGCTCTCAAGGCGGGTGAACCATTTTTCTTCAAGCTCAAGGCGCCTTACAACGCGGTCGCCGGCTTCGCTCGCTTTGCGCACTACACGCAAGTTCCCTGCTCGGCGGCATGGTCGTTCTTCGGCGATGCGTCGGGAGTGTCGTCGCGCGCCGAGATGCTCGAGCGGCTACTCCGGCTTCGGTCGCGGTCGGGGATACGCGACGGTGAGCGAGCCGATCATCCGGTGGGTTGCATCCTGCTCGGCGAGCCTCTCTTTTTCGACGAGCGCGACTGGATCGCGATGCCGGCAGACTTCGTGCCGCGCGTCGGGCAGGGTAAGAGCTATCGCGTCGAGCAGGGAGAAGGACGCGAGCTCTTCGATGCATGCCTCTCGCGGGCGCGGGCGATATGGCGCGACTCCGCCGGCGTTGCACCAGGATACGAGGCGCTCGTTGCGAGCCCGCGGATGGGGCCGCTCAGTTTCAGTGCGGCGGTGCTCGACGCGTACGACCGCCGCTGCGCGGTGACCGGCGAATCGATCGTCACTGCGCTCGCCGCAGCGCGGATACGAGTCCTGCCCGACCTTCCCGGCTATTCGGTGCCGAATGGCCTGCTGCTTCGCGCCGATCTCGCGCGCCTCTTCGAGGGAGGCTACCTGACTGTCACGACGAAGCACTTTCTTCGCGTTGCTCCGTCGCTCGCACGTTCGAGCCACGCGTACGCGGTACTCGACGGCGTCCCTGTCCGGTTCCCGCGCAGGAGCAAACACAGCCCCCTCGTCGAGGCGCTCTGGTGGCACGAGGAAACGAGGTTTCTGGGGTGACTCGCTGCGGGGGCCGAGGGACGAAAAGCCGGGCGCGGGCCCGGGCGCGTTCACGTTCACGGGAGCGGCATTGGTTTCGTAAGTTAGGCCAGATCCTTCGATTTGCAGCGCGCCTGGTATTGATCAGCCCGTGAACGCGCCCGAGCCCGCGCCCGCGCCCGGTTTTTGACGTTCGCGCCGGCACTCGGCTCTTGACACGTCACCCCATCCATCCGATAAGAACCTCATCATGCCTTCCGACTCCTCCCGCTTCTATTTCCGCCAGCTCCTCGCCGGACGCGAGTTTGCGCAGGGCGACCCTGTCGCCGGACAGATGCGTAATTTCGCCTACCTGATTGGCGACCGCGAGGCGAAGAAGTGTCTCGTCGTCGATCCCGCCTGGGACGTACCCGGGCTCTTCGACGTGGCCCGCGCCGACGGGATGGAGATCGTTGGCGCGCTTGCGACGCACTATCACCCTGACCATATCGGCGGCGAGCTCTTCGGATTCACCGTGCCTGGGCTCGCTTCGGTACAGGAGGCGAAGGGCGTAAAAGTCCACTGTAATCGAAACGAGGCAGCTGGCATCCGCCAGGTGACCGGACTCTCGGAAAGCGACCTCGAGACGCATGACGGAGGAGACTACGTCGAGGTTGGCGCCGTGCGTGTTCAACTCCTTCACACGCCCGGGCACACGCCGGGGAGCCAGTGCTTTCTCGTCGACGGGCGGCTCGTCGCCGGTGACACGCTCTTCGTCGAAGGCTGCGGCCGGGTCGACCTTCCCGGTGGCGACGCCGAGGAGATGTACCGCACGCTCACGCAGCGGCTGGCGACCCTGCCGGCCGATACGATTCTCTTTCCCGGCCACGACTACGGCCCCGTTCCGTCACGCACACTCGGGGAAGAACGGGCCGAGAGTTACTACCTCCAGCCGCGCAGCATCGAGGATTGGATGCGGATGATGGGGTAGCGCGGAACGCGTTCCGCGTTTCGCGTTTGGTGCCGTATCATCCCCCCGCGCATGAAACTCCGTATCGTTCTCGTCGAGCCGCATGAAGCTGGCAACGTCGGTGCCGTCGCCCGCGTCATGAAGAACTTCGGCTTTGACGATCTCTGGATCGTTGGAACGCGCGGTCAGCGCGTCGATCAGATATCGGAGTGGTGGGCGAGCGGCGCGTCGAGCCTCGTACACGGCGCGAAGCGAGTCGAGAAGCTGGAGGACGCGCTCGCCGATTGTCATCTAAGCATTGCGACGACGGCGGTTCGCGCGCGGCAAGTGTTCGAGCAGCTGACGCCTCCGACCGTCGCAGAACTCGCGGCGACCTTCGAATCTGATCAGCAACTCGCAATCGTCTTCGGTCGCGAGGAGTGGGGCCTGCGGAATGAGGAGATCGCACTCTGTATGCGTACCGCCTCCGTACCGACCTCACCCGAGTTCCCGACAATGAACCTCGCGATGACCGTCGGCGTCTTTTGCTACGAGATGTCGAAGGAACGGCGAGGAGTTGTGAACGAGAGCGAGCCGGCGCCCGGCGAGCTCCTTCAGCGGCTCCACGAACGAGCCAAAGAGTTCCTTCTCGAGATCGGTTTCCTTCATCAGACGAACCCCGACCGGATGTTCAACGAGCTTCGCGCCCTTGCGGGTCGGGCGCTCTTGTCGAAACGCGAGGCTTCGCTCCTTCTCGCTCTCCTCGGTCAGGTGAACTGGCGGATCAGGAAGGCGGAGGGATCGGGCGAGGGGCGGGAGGCGAAGGGCGAAGAGTAGGCGGATTTCGAACTTCGGATTCCGAAATTCGACCTTGGTCGTTAGGGACGAGCTCCTGTCTGTCACGAGCGCAGGGTTTCTTCCTTTCCGAGGTCGCGAGATCGACCGCAACACCGGAGTCGTTAAATCCGAAATTCGAAATTCGAAATTCGAAATTCGAAATTCAAAATTCGAAATATCATCGCCCGCATGGCCAGGAAGACTGAATCCGCGGCGCTCGGCGCCGAGATCGAGAAGCTACGCGACGAAATCCGCCGCCACGACCGCCTCTACTACGTCGACGCGCGCCCCGAGATCTCCGACTACGACTACGACCAGCTGATGCGCAAGCTTGGGGAGCTCGAGAAGGAGCACCCTGAGCTGCAATCGTCCGACTCTCCGACCGTGCGTGTCGGTGGCGAGCGCCTCGGCAAAGGCGAGAAGTTCAAGCCCGCGCCGCATACACCGCCGATGCTTTCGATCGAGAACGCCTACTCGCTCGAGGAGCTCGCCGAATGGGAGGCGCGCGTGCGCAAGGGGCTCGGCTCCGACGACGTTGACTATTCGGTCGATCTCAAGATCGACGGACTTTCCGTCGACCTGCTCTATGAAGGCGGACGCCTAACACGAGGAGCTACCCGCGGCGACGGAGTGACGGGCGATGACGTCACGCAGAACGTCCGCACGGTGCGCGCGCTCCCGCTCCGGATTCCGTTCGAAAAGAAACTTCGCATTCGCGGCGAGATCTACCTCGACAAGGAGCAGTTCGTCCGCCTGAACGACGAGCTCGCGGCGGAAGGCGAAGAGCCGTTCGTCAATCCGCGCAACGCCGCCTCCGGCGCGCTGCGGCTCAAGGACTCCTCGAAGGTCGCGCGGATGCGGCTTCGCGCATTCGCCTATCAGATCGTCGAGATGGAAGGCGAGACACTCGCAACGCAGCACGAGATCTACGCCCGCCTCAACGGGCTCGGGTTCCCGGTGAATCCAGCGCACGCCCACTGCCGATCGCTTGCCGAAGTGCAGGCGTTCATCGAGACCTGGCACGAAAAGCGCCACGAGCTCTCCTTCGAGATCGACGGTATCGTCGTCAAGGTCGACCGGTTCGAATGGCAGAGCCAGCTCGGCACAACGTCGAAGTTCCCGCGCTGGGCGATCGCCTACAAGTACCCACCCGAGGCCGCACTCACTGTCGTTCGCGACGTGACGTTCCAGGTCGGGAGGACCGGAGCCATCACTCCGGTGGCGAATTTCGACCCTGTGTTCATCGGTGGATCGACGGTGCGCCGTGCCACGCTCCACAACTTCGAAGAGCTGGCGCGAAAAGACATCCGTGTCGGCGACACCGTCTCGGTCGAAAAAGGTGGCGACGTGATCCCGAAGGTCACCGAGGTGGTCATCGATCGTCGCCCGAAGGGAGCGATGCCCGTCGCGCCGCCTGCACGATGCCCCGAGTGCCACTCGGCCGTCGTCCGCGACGAAGAGGAAGTCGCCTGGCGATGCTCCAACGAGCAGTGCCCCGCGATCCTGCGCGAGGGGGTCATCCACTTCGCGTCGCGCAAGGCGATGGACATCGAGGGAATCGGTGACAAGTCGGTTGCTCTCTTTCTCGACAAAGGGCTCGTCCGTGATTTCTCGGATCTGTTCCGTCTTCGGCGCGACGATCTCGTGGCGCTCGACGGATGGGGAGACCTTTCGGCCGACAAGCTGCTCGCGCAGCTCGAGGAGTCGAAGACGAAGTCGCTCGAGCGACTGATATTCGCGATCGGAATCCGCCACGTTGGAGAGCGCGCCGCGAAGCTGCTCGCGGTGCGGTTCGAGTCGCTCGCCAGGCTGATGATCGCCTCCGAAAGCGATCTGGTAGGCGTCCCGGAGATTGGCCCCATCGTCGCGGCGTCGATCCGCACCTATTTCGACGACGAGGCGAACCGGGCTCGCATCGAGAGACTCCTCGCAGCGGGCGTCGCGCCTACGTTCGAGAAGAAGGAGAGTGGCACAGCACTGGCTGGGAGGACGGTCGTCGTCACCGGTACGCTCGCCCGCTTCAGCCGCGATGAGATTCACGCGCTCATCGAGGCGGAAGGGGGGAAACCGTCAGGGTCAGTCTCGAAGAAGACGTCGTACCTCGTCGCTGGCGACGAGGCAGGCTCGAAGCTCGACAAAGCGAAGAGCCTTGGCGTTCCTGTCCTTTCCGAGGAGGAGTTCCTTGCAATGATTGGGAAGGGGTAGATGGCAGCTTCCGGGCGGTAGCGATCGCCGTTTCTCCTGTTTCACTGGTCATTTCCACCGGCGAGACGCGGAAAGCCTCGTTACAGGTCACGGCCTGCTTTCCCCTGCCACGGAACCGCAACGGATGATGGCGCGTCCAACGGGCACGAATGAACGACCTCCGGGCCGTGTTGCGGCGACTGCGCGGCCATGTTCCTCGGGCCGCGAATGCTAGGATGCCCTTGATGAAACGACTGACTCTCATTGCGATGCTCACGCTGGCATGCCTTTCGGTCGCGGCGGCCGGAACCCCTGCCGTTGCGCCGGCCGACACGCCTGCCGACATGTACACCTTCATGGAGGCCAGGCTCGCCGCGGAAGACGGCGAGTACAGCCGTGCGCTCGAGCTGATCGACACGCTCATCGAGAAGAAGCCGAAGGATCCGGTTCTCCGCTACGAGCGTGCCGACATCCTGGCGGCTGCGGCGAAGCTGGAGAAGGCGATCACGGAGCTTCGCGAGGTCGTGAAGTTGAATCCGAAGTTCTACGAGGCGGAGCGACTTCTCGGCCGCCTGATGGTCGACACCTCGGAAGGCGATCCGAAGAAGGTCGACGCTGCCCTTGTTCACCTCGACTCGGCGTACCGGCTCAATCCAGGCGATCTCAGCACGGGACTTGCGATCGTGCAGATCCACCTCGCAGCGGGTCGTGCGAAGGAAGCTGAGGCGATGCTCGGGGAGCTCGCCGAGGCATCGCCCGACAATCGCACGATCAACTACCAGTATTCGCAGATGCTCGTGAAGGAAGGGCGCCTCGTGGAGGCGAAGCCGTACCTCGAGCGAGTCGTCGCGGCTGATCCGTTGTTCGGACCGGCGCTGTTCCAGCTCATCGATCTCTACCAGAAGGATGGCGAGTGGATTCGTGCCGCGGAGGCTCTCGATCCGCTGGTCGCCGAAGATCAGCGCAACATCGACCTTCGTCGCCGGCAGGCCTATTTCTATCTCGAGGGAGGGCGTCCCGAGGTAGCGGCCGGCCTCCTCGAAGAGCTGATCGCACTCGTTCCCCGCGACGAGCGCACGCGCTATCTCTACGGAGAAGCGTTGAGCGCGATGGGGAAGTTCGAGAAGGCGAACGAGCAGTACAGGACGCTCCTGCTTCAAGGCAAGCCTAACGACCCGGAACTTCTGCTGAGTCTCGGGAGCAACCAGATGGCCCTCGGCGAGCTCGCCGACGCGGCGAAGACCTTCGAAGCTCTCGCCGCCGTTCCCGGCATTTCGAGCCAGGGACGGACGATCGCGAAGACGCAGCTCGCTGCCATCGACCATCGGAACGGGAAGTACGAAGATGCGCTCGCTAGGGCGCGCAAAGTTCTCGACGAGGCCGACCCGCCGAACTACCAGGCGGTCGCGATCGTGCTCGACGTGCTTCGAAGACAGGAAAAGCTCGACGACGCGCTCTCCTTTCTCGAAGGTCTGACGACACGCTTCCCCGACGACCAGGTGCTCGAAGTTCGACAGCTCGAGTACTTTGTTCGCGCGGGTCGAACCGACGAGGCGGCGAAACGCGTCAAAGAGCTCGAAGCGGCCGGGCCGCGCGGCGCACTGAGCGCCTCCCAGGCGTATGCGGCAGCCGAGGATTTCAAAGGGGCGATTGCGATTCTCGAAGCGCAGCGGAAGGTGACCCCCGAAGACCTCGATATCGTGTTCCAGCTCGGTGCGTCGTATGAGCGGAGCGGAGAGATCGAGAAGTCAGAGGCGAGCTTCCTCGAGATTCTCGAAAAGAAGCCCGAGCACTCACCCACGCTCAACTACCTCGGCTACATGTGGGCCGATCGAAATGTGCATCTCGACCGCGCTGAGACGATGCTCGTGAAGGCAGTGTCGCTACAACCTCGGAACGGCGCGTACGTCGATTCGCTCGGATGGGCTTACTACCGGCTCGGCAAGCTCGACCTAGCGCGCAAGTACCTCGAGGATGCCGCGACGCTCGTGCCGCGCGATGCAACGATTCGCCACCATCTCGGTGATGTCTACGCCAGACTCGGACTCAATGAGAAGGCGCTGTCGGAATACCACCTCGCCCGCGACCTCGAGCCGGAGACCGACGCGGAGAAGAAGGCGATTGCGGAGAAGATTGCCCTGTTCGAGGGGAAGACGTCGCGCAAGTGAAGAGTGCGACTCGACCTTCGCGGATCGGCGCCCTGGCGCTGATCGTGCTGCTGGCGGGCGCGACGCGTTGTGCCTCGTGGCGGCAGGAGGTGAAGCCGCTCCCGGCGTTGGTTGCCGCGAGTCGTGACTCGGCGTGGGACGAACTGCTTCGGCTCCGTCGCGCTGCGCCTCGACTTGCGAGCTACGCATCGATACGCGTCGAGACCGGAAAGTCGAAGCAGAGCTTCAAGGCCACGATCGCCACTGACGAACGCGGACGCCTTCGCGTAGACGCATTCAGCCCGATGGGTACCGCGGCGTTCACGCTCTACGTGGACGGCGACGAGGCGACGATGGTCGACCATGTGAACCGCACCTGGTGGAAGGGGCCGTTTCCCGTCGCCGCAAAATCGCTCGGCCTTCCCGACTCGTTAGGCGCTCACGCCGTTGTAATGCTCGCGTTCGGGCTTCCAGCGTGGTCGCTCGAATCGAAGTCGCGCGACGGAGCCGCTAGCCAGAACGGAGTGAGCTACGTCGTTCAGCGCGAAGGTCTCGAGGAAGCAGAAGGGAACGGATGGCGGGCGAGGTTCGAACCTGCATCCTACCCGGCGAGCAGGGTGACGATCTCCACGGCCGACGGCAGTCGGGCCATGACCGTTCGGCATCTCGAGGCGGGCGAGGCGAGCAGAGACGTCAAACCGCCGAGAATCGAGCCGTCGTATCGCTGTTGCGTCGAGCCGGTCGGGTGGGGTCACACCGAAAGATGAAAGTTTTTGGGGTCAGGGGGTGGGGTCACACCGAAAGTTGAAAGTTTTCGGCGGAGAATCCTTCTGCTGAAAACTTTCAACTTTCGGTGTGACCCCCCCCCTGACCTTCCCCACTCATCCAAGTACAATTCGCGCGACGATGCCGACAACTCCGATCGAGGTTCGCGCGCACGCGAAGATCAACTGGATGCTGCGCGTCCTCGGTAAACGTTCCGACGGCTTTCACGAGCTCGAGACGATCTTCCAGTCCATCTCCCTGCACGACACGCTTCGCGTCTACCCGGGCGAGCCGCTTTCGCTGAGCTGCAATGAGCCGTCGATCCCGACGGACGCCTCGAATCTGGCCATGCGCGCGGCGGCTGCGATGATCGACCGGTTTGGTGCTCCCGCCTGCCGTATTGAGCTGGAGAAGCGAATCCCTGCGGGAGGAGGACTCGGCGGAGGCTCGTCTGACGCCGCCGCGACGTTTCGTGTGCTCGCACCACTCTGCCGGCGACCCCCGTCGCACGAGGAACTGGCTGATCTCGCGCTCGCACTCGGCTCCGACGTTCCGTTCTTCCTCGAGGAGGGGACTGCGTACGCGACGGGCCGCGGAGAGCGGCTCGTGCCGTTGCGCGCGCAGGAGAGGATCCCGTTGCTGTTGCTGTTGCCGGACGAGAAGGTCATGACGCCCGACGCCTACGCGCTTCTGAGGAGCGGGCGCGATGAAGGCCGGCTGCCGGAAGGGGACGCCGTGGGGCCAGATCGCTGCAAGACGGCTGCGCGCGGCTCGCTTCTCGATGACCCGTCAATCCTGATCAACGATCTCGAGGCGCCCGTTTTCGACAAGTTGCCTCGGCTCGAATCGCTCCTCGATGCGCTTCGAGCGACACACCCCGCGTGGGCAAGGATGTCGGGCTCGGGCTCGACGCTCGTTGGTGCGTTCCGCGATCACAAGGCGCGCGACGCGGCGGTCGGCACGTTCCGAGGGCTGGTCGAGACGGTGCTGGCGGAGACTGTGACCCTGGCGTGACCTCGACAAATCGCGCGCGAGAGGGCACTATTCGCCGCGAATGAGACGCGCGCTCCTTGGCCTCACCCTCGCATCGCTTCCACTGATTGCCACCGCCGCTCCGCTCGAGCGGCTCACTCCGGTCACCGATTTTCTCGATCTCGGATCGATCCGCCCCGACCCGATCGAGTCGATCAGGCTCGAGCAGGGGCGCTGGAGCTGGTCGATCACGCAGAGCTACATGAATCAGTGGAGCCTGACGTGGCATCCGCATCGCGTTCACATCGACCGCGGGCTCGACCGCCAGCCGATCAGTGCGGACGAGTGGCGCTACATCGAGGAGGCGTTCCCCGAGGACGACGTCTACATGATCGACCTCGAGGGCTGGCGCACCGACTTGACGCTCTCCTACGGCTTGCCCCACGGCATGACCCTCACCGCCGAGATTCCGTACGTGGACGTGGGCGGCGGGCCTAACTGGGACAGTATCGCCGAGGACTTTCACGCCACGGTCGACGAGAACAGGACCTTCGGCCGCGATACGTTTCCGAAGGGACAGTCGGTCTTCTACCTCCGCGCAAACGGCCGAACGACGTCAGTCCCCGATGCAAGCACGTCCGGGATTGGCGATGCCACCTTGTCTCTCTCGATGCCGATCGGCAACGTGGCAAAGGAGCAATCGCTGGTATTCGCGATCCAGCCTCCCACTGGCGACGAGGAGACCGTGCTCGGGAGCGGCGGTTGGGATGCATCGCTCAGCTGGTATCGCAAGTGGCGAGGTGAGCGTCGCTCGTATCTCGCGGGCGCTGGCTTTTCGTATCTCGATTCGTCCGGATCGATGATGGGCTTCGAGCGCTCGAACACCTATCACCTGCTTGGTGAAGTCACGCAGAGAGTCACGAAGAACGTCGATGTGAGGCTCGGGGTGCGCGCCGACTCGGCGACGCTTGCGGACGAACTCAGCGATTCCGACCTCGGAGATCCGGCGTTCTTCTGGCGGCTCGGAATGACGTACGACCTCCCGCGCGGTAATTCGCTCTATTTCGACATCGGCGAAGAGCTCGTTCCGCAGACTGGAACCGAAGCCGACTGGTCGGTCCACTTCGGTTTCTCGGCCGCGCGGTGACGCCGGCTTCTGGTCGAGAGCGATAGCGTGCAGTTCGGTCGGCGAGCGCGCCCGTTCGCAATCGCAGCGTGGCGTTTCGCGTCTCTTTCACCATGAGGACGGTGCTGGCGGTTGCCGCGGCGGTGTTGCTTTTGGCTGCAGCTGCCTTCTCGTGGCGTAACCGCACGCAACCCGAGCTGCTCCCTCGCGACGGCGCGCGGCTCGAGATTGCGTACTTCGCCGGCGGCTGCTTCTGGTGCATGGAGCCGGAGTTCGACCACCTTCCCGGCGTCGTCCATGTGAGGGCAGGGTACGCCGGAGTGGGAGACGAGCGTCGCGAGACGGTGGAGATCTGGTTCGATCCCGCGAGCACCTCGTACGCGCTGCTTCTCGACCACTTCTGGCGAAGCGTCGACCCCGTCGACGACGGGGGTCAGTTCTGCGATCGGGGACGCAATTACACCAGTGCGATCTACACGCGCGACGAGCGCCAGGCTCGAAGCGCTGCGGAGTCCCGGCTCTCGATCGAGAGAGGTCTCGGCGCCCGCGTGTCGACGGTGGTCGTTCCATACGACACCTTCGAGCCAGCTGCTGAGGACGACCAGAACTATTACCGCAAGCACCCGGTCCGCTATGCGTTCTACAGGCTCAATTGCGAACGCGACTCTCGGCTCGCCCAAGTTTGGAGCGAGAGATGAATCGTCCCAGCCGAGGCTTTCGCGCGTCGCTCGTTGGGGTGGCGCTGACGCTTCTGGCCTGGGTCGGGCCGTGGTCGTGGCCGGCGTGGCCCGCGCTGCTCGCGATTCGCATTGCATTTCCTCCGGAGCGATCGTTCGCTGCGCTGCCGTTCGCCTGGAGAGGTGCGATCGTCGTGGCAGTCATCGCGCTCAACGTGGCGGCGTGGGCTGCGACGTGGCTCGCCGTCGCTACCTTCGCCGCACGACGTGCGCCGCGTCTTGATCGCTCGTAGTTTCGCGCCTTACAGTTGCGAATCGCCTCGTCTGATGGCGAAGCCGCTCGGCGACGAAGCGCGAGCCGATGACGCCTAACCGATCTCTATCTGCTCCAGCTCGGTGAGCCAGAGCCTCGCCGCCTCGGGCGCCCAGACTCCAAGACCGCACTCGACGAGGCCTGCGCGACGAAGGCGGGCCCGGTACCACGCGGCGGGCCGGTCGTGCCAGCCTTCGAGATCTCCCTCGGGGTCATCCTCACGAACGGCGGCGTCGATGTATGCGGCGCCCCCGACGAGCGCGACGAACGCGGGGAGCCCTCGGTCGATTTCCGTAGCGCTCAGATAGTGAAGGACATCGGTGCAGATCAGGAGATCGAAGCGGCGATCGCCAAGCGTTGCGAGGTCGCCAAAACTGCCGCGCTGGACGTTTCGCGATGCGCCATAGCGCTTGATCGCATAGTCGCTCGACTCGAGACCGAGGTAGCGGAGACGCGGGCGAATGCGAAGAAGCTCACCGCGCCAGCGCGCCTCTCCGCATCCTACGTCGAGTGCGGTGCGGACTGGCCGCCGAAGGACGTGATCGGCCGCGGCGACCGCGAGCGCGGCCTTGCGGCGAAGCTCCGCGCGATCGCGAACGCGATGATCCTCGTCTCGATACCATCGGTCGAAATAGTCGCGGTCGTATTGCTTGCATGCCTCAGCAGTCGATCCTCGCTGCTTCATGGTCTGATCGTTCCTTCGACGCGTCCCGTCTTGTCGTGCAACGCGATGCTGACGACGTGCAGCTCGCGATCTCCGCCGAGCGCCTCTTCGAGACGGCCGCGGCTCCTGGGGTCATCGATGAGTGTCGTTAGGCGCGTGGCGAGGAGGCCGGCCGCCTTCAGCGCGGCGATTCCGTCGAGCACCGCGGCGCGTCCCTGCGCGATCACGCTACGCCACGAACCGAGATGCTCGACGCGGTCGATCTCGACGCATAGCTCGGGATTCGCGCGAAGCATCTCGAGCTTGAGTCCCTCGTAGCTGAAGCAGTGAAGCGTGCCGCCGGCATAGGCGTATGCCACCGGGACGACGTAAGTCCGTCCCCCGGAATGGCAGCCGAGCCGAGCCACGAATTCCGCAGCGATGAAGCGCTCGATCTCGTCGTCAGTCATGGGTGTCGACATCGCACTCTCCAGACCGATCATACGACGACGGGGCCGTTGGATCGTCGTGGGAGCCGGACGAGTGGTGGTCGCGGAGCGCTCCGGCGCGTGAGATCACTTTGGCGAATACACATTCACGTGCATGCGCAGCCTGATGGCTGATTCTCGTTGATGCCCCTCGAGATGAAGCGACTGCGGCGCGCTCGCAAACACTTTTTGATACGATCGCGACTGAGGGGCGACGGGCGGGCAGGAGGGCACTCGATGCCTCACGCATCTCGTGCGAAGGCTCTGGTCCGGTCGACCGCCGTCCTGCGGACAGCGTTCATTCCGGTTCTCACCATCGCGCGACGCGGAGGAGCGGTGTGAAATGGCCTTACGCAGCGACGTAACGTACGAATTACGAGGCGCGGGAAACGATGGCAAATGTCGTCTTCGAAAACGTGGCCAAGCGGTATGGCGCGGTCTCGGTCATCGAGGGGCTCAACCTCGAGATTCGCGATGAAGAGTTCATGGTCCTCGTCGGGCCGTCCGGATGTGGGAAGTCGACTGCGCTCCGGATGATCGCCGGGCTGGAAGAGATCTCGGATGGCGATGTGAGGATCGGCCCGAATGTCGTCAACGATCTTCCGCCCAAGGACCGCGACATCGCGATGGTCTTCCAGACGTATGCGCTCTATCCGCACATGTCGGTGAAGGAGAACCTCGAGTTCGGTCTGAGGCTGAAGAAGACGCCGCAGGCGGAGATTGACCGGCTCGTCGGCGAAGCAGCCGAGATCCTCGGCATCACCCATCTTCTCGGACGCAAGCCCAAGGAGCTCTCCGGCGGGCAGCGACAGCGCGTCGCCGTCGGCCGTGCGATCGTCCGCAAGCCGTCTGTGTTCCTTTTCGACGAGCCGTTGTCGAACCTCGACGCGAAGCTGCGCGTGCAGATGCGCGCCGAGATCTCGAAGCTGCAGACCCGCTTGAAGACGACGACCGTCTACGTCACGCACGACCAGATCGAAGCGATGACGATGGGGCACCGGATCGCCGTGATGAAGGACGGAAGGCTCCAGCAGGTTGGCACACCGCTCGAGGTCTACGAACGCCCCGTCAATCTGTTCGTCGCCAACTTCATCGGCACTCCACCGATGAACTTCGCCGAAGGGACGATCATCGACTCGGGAAGCCGGATTCGCACGTCAGGTTTCGACTTCGCGGTTCCCGCATCTCTCCTGGCGCTGACGCAGGGGAACGACGGTAAGGCGATCGTCCTCGGCGTCCGACCGGAGAACCTGATCAAGACGGCGAAGGACGGTCGCGGTGAGACGATCGCGATTCGCGGAATCGTCGAGATCGTCGAGCCGATCGGGCACCAGGTGATCGTTCACGCGAAAGTCGGCGGTGACCTGTTCGTCGCCGCGCTCGACGCGCACAACCTTCCGAAAGCTGGCGACAGCATCGAGCTCAACATCGAGCTCGATGCGATTCACCTGTTCGACGCGGTGACTGAGACCCGCCTTACGACCTGAACACACCCGTCACGCAGACACCCGCCGGAATCACTCTTCCGCCTTCTCGCGGTGCGCGTCCCACCAGAGACCTGCACAGAGGATCATGAAGGCCCCGAGCCCCATCCAGTTGTGCCACGACTCCAGCCACGGCCCCGCGAGCTTCGTAAGATCAGGAACAATGGTCGTCTTTGTCGAGTCTTCGATGAAGCGTAATAGGGCAGAGAAGACGCCGATCAATGCGCCTCCCGCGATGAAGCCCGATGCGATGAGCGTTCCCTTCTCGTGCCGCGCCTTGACCAGGGCCTCATCCTTCGACGACTTTTGAATGAACCACGCAATCGCCGCGCCGAGAACGAGCGGAGAGTTGAGGTCCATCGGCAGGTACATTCCCATCGCGAAGGCGAGCGCTGAGACTCCGCACATCGACACGACGACGGCGAAGACGGCGCCGAGCGCGTAGAGGAACCAGGGCGCGCCCGCGTCGCCCATCACGCCGCGCAGCACTGCCGCCATTGCGTTGGGTTGCGGCGCTGGCAGCGCGTGTGGGTGATCCGGCCCCGGAGTAAAGCCATACACTTTTGACATGAGCAGGATGACCGCGGTCGTCGCGAACGACGCCGCTATCGCGCCAACGATGTTGCTGATCTCGATCTGCCTAGGCGTAGCGCCGAGCCAGTAGCCGATCTTGTATTGCGTCACGAGCGAGCCGGCCATCGACAGCGCCGTGCAGACGACGCCGCCGATGAGCAGGACCTGCAGCATGCCGGAGTCGCCCGAGAGGCCCATGGCCGAAAGCGCGACCGCGGTGATGATGAGGGTCGTCAGCGTCATGCCGGAGATCGGCGTAATCGAGATCATCGCAATCGCCCACGCCGAGACGGCCGCGAAGAGGAATGCGATGACGAGTGTCATCAACGTCGACATCCCCGCCATCCCCGTCGCGCCTTCCGATCCCGCAAGCACCGAGAACCTGAAGTAGGCGAAGATCGCCACCGCCAGAACCGCGATGCCAACTAGGTTGAACGACATCGGGAGCGCGTGATCGGTTCTGACGGAGCTCGTCTCCACGTGCTCCTTGCGCATGAGACGGCCGAGCTCTCCCATCGCCTGACGCGTCGCCTGGACGATGACCGGCGACATGCGCAGGATCGAAAGGATGCCTGCGGCGAAGATGCCGCCGATGCCGATCGGCCTCACGTAATCGAAGAAGATGTCCGCAGCCGCCATCTGCGACAGAGGAACCCCTCCATCGGTGAGCGGTACTGTCATGTAGCCGCCAAGATGCGCGAAGAGAGGAACGAGGACGAGGTACGACACCATCGATCCCGCGAGGATGATTGCCGCGTAGTCAATCCCCATGATGTAGCCGAGGCCGAGCACCGCGGCCGAGGTGTTCATCGCGAAGACCGCCTTGTACTTCTCGTTGAATCCCCTGATCGCATCGATCGAATTCGTCGAAAAAGTCTCAGCCCATGCGCGCATCGACGGTCCGACGAAGTCGAAGAACGCCGCGATGATCGCGCTGTAGCTGAGGACGATCGCGCTCCGTCCGCCGCGCTTGCCCGCCATCAGGATCTCGGTCGTCGCGCGCGCCTCGGGGTAGGGGAGCTTGCCGTGGAGATCGCGAACGAAGTAGCGGCGGAACGGCGCGAGAAAGAAGACACCGAGGATTGCGCCGAGTAGCGGCACGAGGAAGATCTGGAAGAACGACGAGCGCCCCTCGAGCCCCAGGATGTAGATCGCCGGCATCGTGAAGACCGAGCCGCCGGCGACGATGCCGGACGTTGCACCGATCGCGAGGACGTTCACGTTCTCGAGCAGCGTCGACGCACGCGACTTCATGAACTTCACCGCGAAGACGGAGAAGCCGACCGCGAGGATCGAGATCGGGATCGCCGACTCGATGCCCTGTCCGAGCTTGAGCGCGATATACGTCGCGGCCGCGGAGAAGATGAGCGACCAGAAGAAGCCTTGTGCGACCGACCTGGGAGTGACCTCGGGGGGCGCCTGCTCGGGTGGGATGACCGGGACGTACGTCTCACCCGCGGCGAGCTCGCGGAACGCGTTCGAAGGCAGCCGGACGTCGGCGTCGTTGATGGGTTGTTCGCTCACGCGGTCACCTCGTCAACGGCGTATTTCTCGATGATCGATTCGATCACGCGCCGCGAGAGGCTGTGATAGCCCGCGCGCCCCTCGGCATAGATTTCCCTGGCGAGAGTGCGCGTTCGCGCGTGCTTGCCGAGCGCGTTGTAGAGCGGACGCAAGTACTTCATGCGGCCGACCGTGACGAGCACCTCGCGGACCCGCGCGAACGCCGGCTCGTAGTCCGAAGCAACGGCGATCGACAACCACTCGACGAGGATCTCGTAGTTTCCGCGCGCATTCAGGCCAAAGCTCGCGTCGAGCCAGCGGAGCGATTCGTGGTCGAGCTCGCGCGGAAGGTGCTGCAGGTAGACGAGCAGCTCGTCGGTGGCCCAGCCCTCGATCTGCGCGTCGTTAGGCTTGATCCCGTCGCTCCAGCTCTTCGCAAGCGCGGTGAGCTCGTCGAGCTTCGCCGAGCGAAAGACCGGAGCGTTCTTCGGCATGCCGGTTTCGTAGAGCCATTCCTTCCAGAGCACCTTGTCGGCGACACCGGGGAGCTGCTGTTCGAGGAACTCGATGAACTCCTCGGATGTGATCGACTGGAAGCGGAAGCGTTTCATGTAGGAGGCGAGAAACTCGTCGAAGCGCTCGCGTCCGACTTCACGCTCGATGACGTTCACGAAGCGCGCTCCCTTTTCGTACGGAATCGAGGAGAAGGCCTCGTCGGGATCGATGCCCTTGAGGTCGGTACGGAGTTTCGTCAGCGGTGAGCCTTCGCCGAATCGTGCGACGGAATCGTCGAGCGCCTTCTGGCCGATTGCCCAGCCGAGGATGCATCGCTCCTCGCCATGGAGCGCTTCGAGAATCCGGCGCTCAGCCCAGGTCGTGAAACCTTCGTTGAGCCAGAAATGCTCGTTGGTCGCGTTCGTGACGAGGTTGCCGGTCCAGGAGTGAGCGAGCTCGTGTGCGACGACGTCGACGAGAGAGCGGTCGCCCGCGATCACCGTCGGCGTAAGGAAGGTCATCCGCGGATTCTCCATGCCACCGTATGGAAAGGCAGGAGGAAGAACGATCATGTCGTAACGGTCCCAGTCGTACGGACCGAAGAGCTTTTCGGCCGTCTCGATCATTTGCTCGACTTCTTCGAACTCCCACGCGGCCTTACCGACCATCTCGGGCTCCGCCCAGACGCGAGCGCGCGAGCTGAGGTCGCGCGACTCGATGTCGCCAACGACGATCGCGAGCAGGTAAGGCGGGATTGGCTGAGGCATCTCGAATAGAAACGTGCGTGTGTCGCTCGCGCCTCCGTTGCGGGTGCCGGCCGGCCCGGCAGACATGACGGCGCTGAGCGCAGCGGGCACCGTGACCGAAGCGGTATAGGCGACGCGGACCCGAGGCGTGTCCTGGATCGGAACGATCGTTCGCGCATGGATTGCCTGGCACTGGCTGAACATGAATGGGTGACGCTTGCCCGCCGTCTGCTCCGGCGCGAACCACTGCAGCGCGAGTGCCTCGGGTGACGTCGAGTAGTGGATCGTCAGCGTGGTCGTGTCTGCTGGCAGCGTGAGGCGGAGACGGCGGCCAAGGATCGGATCCTCGTCACCGAGCTCGAACGGGATCGCTTCGCCACGCTGGTCGGTCGCGGAGTCGATCGTGAGCCCTTTCGTATCGAGATCGAGCGGGCCGCTGCCGGGCGCCGAAAGCTCGAGGCGCGCGCTTCCGTCGATGACGTGGCGATCGAAGTCGACGCGCCAGTCGAGATGAAATCGTTTCGCCGCGGGCTGGTCAGTGTCGTAGTAGGAATGAGGATCGATGAGGCTCATGCGGAAGGCCTTTCCGTCGCGCATCTGGAGACGCTGCGACGCCTTGAATTCGCGCGTGATTCTATCGCGGGAAAAGGGGCGGATGGTGGTGACGAAAAGCAGGGAGTTTCATGCGCGCAACGAGGTGACGCAACACGCCGGCACGCTCGCTGGCACGCTTCGTGCTCCCTCCCGAGGCGAGGAGAACCTGAATGAGGAACAAGCTCACGCTCATCGGCACACTGATCCTGTCGCTCGTCATCCCGGCCTCGGCGGCGGAACGTACACTGACGCTCGATCCTGCCGCGTCCAGGGTGGATTTCAGGCTTGGCGCAACAGGGCACGATGTCGAGGGCTCGTTCCGTGTCGAAGGAGGATCGCTCACGTTCGACGACGCGACCGGCGCGATGTCGGGTGAGATCCGTGTCGATGCGAAGAGCGCCCGAACGGGTAACGGCTCGCGCGACAAGACGATGCACGGCGACGTGCTCGAAAGCGTGAGATTCCCGCTCTTTACATTCAAGGCACAGAAGCTGGAAGGGCACGTCGCGGACGCTGGTACGAGTCAAGTCAAACTCCATGGCGTCCTTTCGATCCATGGTGCAGAGCACGCGTTCGTGATGCCTGCGAGTGTCGATGTGAAGGACTCGAAGGTGAGCGCGACGTCGACGTTCGCGATTCCGTTCATCGAGTGGGGCATGCACGACCCGAGCCTTCTCTTTCTTCGTGTCAAGAAGTCGGTAGCCGTGACTGTGACCGCGAACGGCACGCTCTCGAACGCTACTCAACAGAGTGGCTCACGATGAGCACCGTGCAGAATCTGCAAATGAGGGTGCAGAAGCTGCAGCCTTCGGCCACGCTTCCGCTGCGCTCCCGCGCTCAATCGAAGCCGAAACTGATTCGTGACAGCGAGCGCCGCTATCTCCTCGAGGGATATCGAACGCTCGTCCCACGCGACGCGCGAATGGAGCCGCATCTTCGCGGCGTGCTCGACGACTCGCTCGCGCACGCAGGGAGCCTCGTCCGCGCGCAACTCGTCTTCGGAATCCTGCGTGGGGCGGGGGCGAAGAAGACTCTCGCGCGCCAGATCGCGGTCGCCATCGAGTACTTCCACACGGCGTCACTGATCTTCGACGACATGCCGTCGATGGACGACGCGGTCGAGCGGCGGGGGAACGCCTGCCCTCACGTGACCTGGGGCGAGGCAGCGGCGACGCTCGGTGCGCTCGGCCTCATCAATCAGGCGTACGCGCTTCTCTGGAACGGCATTCAGACTCTTCCGGTCACTTCGCGGCGTCGCGCCGCAGCTCTGGTGCGAGACTCGCTCGGAGTCTCCGGCATCCTCGATGGCCAGTCGCGCGATGTTCACTTCGAGCGGAATGCGGCGGAGGCGGACGTGCTCGAGGTCGCCGAGGGTAAGACCGTGACGCTGATCCGGCTTACGCTTCTCCTCCCGTCGATCGTGGCTGGGGACGGCGCGCAGACGCGGGCTCGCCTCAACCGGCTGGCGCGCGCCTGGGGGCTTGCCTATCAGATCGTCGACGACTTCAAGGACTGCCTGCTGAGTCGCGATGAGGCAGGAAAGACGACCGAGCGGGACGAGTTGCTCTCGCGTCCGAATCTGCCACGGCGCGCCGGCCTCGCATCCGCGATGTCGCGTCTCGATGCGCTGCTCTCCGACGCGAGAGACGAAGTCCTGGCCCTTGCAAGGGCCGGAGGCGCGCGATGGCGGCCGGTCCTGGCGCTGCAGGAAATTCTCGAAAAGGAGCAGGCTGCAATCGCGCGTCGCGTGGCGCTTCGCGTCTGTGCCTGAGTGGCCGCGCGGCCCGTGGGGCGACCTCCCTCCCGTCTCTCGGGCCGCGCGCCGCTGACTTCACACCTTCGATGATCGACCGTTCGGCAATCTTCGGCAGGACCACGATCCACGCATTCGCGTGGCTGGCGATCGGCAATGCTGCCGGGGTCGTGCTTGCGCTCCTGCTGCTCGTTCCGGCGTTGGGGTCGATGTTAGGCGAGCTCACGTGGGGGCGCCTTGCATCGGTGCATCTTTCCGTACAACTCTACGGATGGTGCAGCATCCCGATGATCGCGCTGCTCTGGCGTGTCTACGTCGTGTCGCCGCGCGCCGGCAGGCTCGCGCCGCTCGCTCTCGATGCATGGTCTGGCGCGCTCGCGTTCGGCGCCGTGTCGTGGCTCCTCGGATCGAACAGCGGAAAGCCGTTTCTCGAATGGGCTGGCGCGCCGCGCTGGCTCCTTGCGGTGGCAATGTGGATTCTCGCGCTGGCGCTCGCAGCAGCGTTGATCGCGCAGCGACGTTCGTCCTCGGTGGGCGCAAGCTCGCTCGCGTGGCGTGCGAAGGCGGCTGCGCTCGGCGCTCTATTCATCGTTCCTCTCGTTCTCGCGCTGTCTGCGGATCGCGCGGTCTATCCCGCAGTCAATCCTCACAGTGGCGGCGCGACCGGCTGGAGTCTCCTCGGAAGTACTCTCGGCATCGTCGTCATCTTCATTGCGACTCCTGCGCTCGTCGGCGTCGAGCGAAAGGGCTCGGCGCGCGCCGTCGCTACGTGCTGGATTGCGCTTGCCGCGAGCGGCACGCTGTTCGCGCTCGTGGGACATGGCGACCGCTCGAATCACGAACCGGCCCAGATTGCGGCGCTCGCGACGCTGCTCGTCTGGCCGCCACTGCTGCTGTGGCTTTACTCGAAGTACGAATGGCCGGCTGCGTCGCGTCGATGGCTCGGCGCGTTCGGCGTCTGGGGCTCGGCGCTCGTATCGACCGCGTTCGCCATGTTTCTGCCTGGGATTCTCGAGCGCACCAAGTTCACCAACGTGCTCGTGTCGCACTCGCATCTCGCAATGGCGGGTCTGGTTACGAGCTTCTGCATGCTGCTCCTGACCACACTCGATGAGTCTGGACGCGCGGGTCGTGCCGCGGGCGATCGCATGACCTTCTGGCTTTGGCAGACGGCTTTCGTTGCTCACATCGGCGCGCTCGCGTATGCCGGATTTCGCGAAGGCTCGGATCCTGGGCTTGCATTCGGGCCGTCGTTCGCGATCGACGCGGCATATGCCGTGCGCGCGGTCGCTGGAATCGCGATGCTCGCGCTCTCTCTGGTCTGGCTTTGGCGCGCGCAGGCCGTCACCGAGGAGGAACTGAATGTCTGAGCGATGGAACGGGGAGCCGTGGCGTTCGCGAGCGAAGGTTCTTTCCGTGCTGGCCGGTGCGACGGACACGACGACGGGCATTCTGCTCGTCGCGGCGCCTCACTTCACGCTGCACTTGATGGGGATCGAGACAGAGGACGGGAACGAGACACTCATCCGGTTCATCGGCGCCTTCGTGCTTGGCGTCGGCGCGTCGTACTTCCTCCCATTCCTTCAGAGGGATCGCGATCAGCGCATTGCCGCACTTCGCTCCCAGTTCGCGACGACGGGGCTCATCCGACTCTCGATCGCGCTCTTCACCGGGGCCGCCGTCGCGTCTGGCGCGCTGATCGCGCCATGGCTCTCGGTGACCGCTTCCGATCTGGCTCTCGCAGCAGTGCAGGGGCTGTTCATACGAAGCAGGGTGCTCGATGCCGAGAACTGAGCGAAACCTGGCCGCTGGCGTCGCGGGGGCACTCGCCGTCGCCGCGACGTACGTGTTCTTCCTCATTTATGCGCAGTTTGGCTTTCTTCACCTTCTCGACGCGCGCCTGGGCGGTGGCGCGGCGGTCGGTTCCGCGATGGCGGCGATGGGAATCGCTGGCCTCGTTGCGAGCCTGCTGACCGCGGTCGCTCTTCGTCGGGTACCGGCGAATCTGGCACTCCTCGGGGGGCTCTTTCTCAGCGCAGGATCGGGACTGGTTTCGATCGTAGCGCAAAGCGCGCCGGCGCTCATCGCGTCGGGAGCGCTCATCGGCGCTTCCACCGCGATACTCACCGTTTCTCTCGCGGCGGGGCTGCGAGACTTCGTGCCTCCGCATCGAGTCGGCATCGTCGCCGGCGTCGCGACTGGCGCCGCGTATCTCGTCTGCAACCTCCCCGCGCTGTTCGAAGGAGCTCCGCGCGAGCAGGCGTGTGTCGCCGCGGTTCTCTGCACGCTCGCGGCGATCGCGGTCGCGCTCGCATCCTTGCATGTTCGTCGATCGGCCGGCGTTAGGCATGAGCCGGCACACGAGGTCGCGCTCTTCACGCGCGCGGGACTCGCGGCGGTCGTCGTGGCACTGCTTGCTCTGATTTGGCTCGATTCGGCGGCGTTCCGGATCATTCAGGAGACGGCGGAGCTCAAGGGAATCACATGGGGAAGCGAGACGCAGAAGCTGATCCAGGGACTCGCGCACGTTGCCGGCGCCGTGCTGGCCGGCCATCTGATCGATCGCGGGGCGTTTCGCTCGATCATTGGAGTGACCTGGATCCTCTTCGCGGCCTCGTTCCTCGCAATCGGTACGAGCCCTTCGTGGATCGTGCTCGTCGGCCCGCTCTATGCGATCGGAATCTCCGCGTATTCGACTGCTCTCGTTGCCTATCCTTCGCTCCGCGACGACGAGTTGGGACTCGTGTCACGCCGTTGGCGCGCCGGCCTGCTCTATGGCGTTTCCGGATGGATCGGCTCCGCGCTCGGCGTTGGCATGGCGCAGGATCTTCACGACATCCCGAACTGGTTTCTGGCCGCATCCGGCCTCGCGATCGGCGTCGCGCTGCTCCATCGCCATCGATCCGCGATCGTCCGAGTGTTTCGAGCGGCGGCGATACCCGTGATGCTTGCAGGCGCAGCGGTCGTAGTTCACGTCGCATGGCAACCCGGCGCCGCCGGGTCCGCCGTCGAGCGCGGTCGCGAAGTCTACGCCTCGGAGGGGTGCGTCAACTGCCATTCGCAATATGTTAGGCCCGGCACGTTCGACGAGGTCGCCTGGGGGCCATATCACCCGATCGACCGGAACGAACGGCCACCGTTCGTCGGAAACCGGCGCCAGGGGCCCGACCTGATGAACGTCGCCCTCCGCCGCTCGCCAGTCTGGAACAGGGTACATCTGATCGATCCGCGCGCGTTGGTACCGGGCTCGCGTATGCCTTCCTACGCGCATCTCTTCGTCGAAGGCGACAGCCGGGGAGACGATCTCGTCGCCTACCTCGACACTCGGGGAGTTGCCTTTGCGAGCGAGCGCCTTGCGGCGGTCACCGCGTGGAAGCCTCCAGTCAACCTGATTCCGAGCGCCTTACAGGGCCGCGCCGTGTATTTGGGCCAATGCGCTGCCTGCCATGGAGAGCGCGGTCACGGAGATGGTGCGCTCGCGGCTCGATTCAGGACGCCCGTGCTGAACCTCTTGAAGCCGGAGTTGCTCTCGCTGAACCAGACAGCAGTAGCCGAGCCCGAAGAAGTGCAACTCGCACGCATCGTGAAGTTCGGCCTCGCGCCCTCGTCGATGCCCGGGCACGAGACGATGCACGATCAGGACGTCGTCCACGTCGTCGCGTACCTCCACGAACTGCGGAGCCATCGCGCGAGACTCGAGGCAACTCGGCGAGGCTCGCGTTGACTCCGCGAGGGCGAAGGGCACTCGTCGGCGCGGCGATCGCCGCGAGCTGCGTCGTTGCGGCGATTCCCACCCTGGGGTGGACGACGCGGCATCGGCCGTGGGAGCAGGCGAGCGGCTGGGATTCGATCCCTCTCGTCGAACGCCCCGTCACGAATGAGCTCTGGAATGGCGAGAGCGGCGAACCTCCGCGACTTCGATGGCTCGGGCACGCCGGCATGCGAATCGAGTGGCACGGCATGGTTCTCGTCACCGACCCTAACCTCAATGATCGCTGTACGGTCGCAGCGCGCGTCCTCGAACCTGTCGAGCCATCGTGGGTCGGTCATGTCGACGCGGTGCTCGTGAGCCACGCGCATTACGACCATCTCGATCGAGCGACGCTGCGGGCCATTGGCCCCGTTGAAACAATCGCCATTCCGAACGGAGCGAGCCGGTATCTCACTGCCGACGCGATCGACGGTGCGGAGGTCGTCGAGTTGGAGCCTGGAGAGGCGTTGCGCGTCGGTGAGCTGATCGTCACGGCCGTGCCGGCGGCGCACAATGGAAACCGATTCCATCCGCTCGCGAGCCGCGTCGGCGCGCTTGGCTATGTGGTCTCCGATGGTCGCAACGCGATCTACGTTGCCGGTGACACGGCGGCACGCAACGACTTCGAGTCGATTCGTGATGCCTACCATCCACGCGTGGCCGTTCTCCCAGTTGGTGCGTTCCTGCCGAAGTTCCCGGTCGGGCACTTTCATCTCAGCCCCGAGGAGGCGGCGGCGGTGGCGAAACGGCTAGGAGTCGAAACAGTGGTTCCATACCACTTCGGTACGTTCCGGCTTTCGTTCGACGAGCCGGAGATTGCGCTGCCTCGTTTCGCGACGGCGGCGCGACGCGAGCAGGTTCGATGGGTGATGCCGATGCTGCTCCATGACCATTAATCCGGTGCTCTTCCGATGAAAACGATCGCCTCTCTACTCATCGCACTTTCCCGGCTCTCGGTTGCGAGGCCGCGGCGCACGCTTCTCGTGTGGGCGCTTCTCGTCGTGCTTTCGCTTCTGGCCGCTGCCGCGCGACTCGAGTTACGTTCTTCGAATCTCGATCTGATCGACCCCAAGCTCCCTGAAGTTCGCGCCTTTCTCGATGTTGCGGAGGAGTTCGGCACGCCGAACGTCCTCGTGGTCGTGCTGGAGGGAGCGGACGAGGTGAAGCTCGGGATGGCCGTCGATCGCATCGCGCCGCGGCTCGAGAAGGTACCTGGCGTCCGCCGGGTTGCCGCGCGGCTCCCGCTCGACGAGGCGACACTCGCGGAGGCCGGGGTCGAGCCGTACCTCACGTCGACCGACGGGACGATGTACTTCGCGTTCGTTCAGCCGGCCGATCCGCATTCCAGCGCGACGAGCATCGAGCCGTTCGTTCGCGGGGTGCGCGATGCGCTCTCCGCCGCGCGGCTCGACGAGCTGGGCGTGAAGGCAGGCCTAACGGGACTCCCGGCGTACGCTCTCGACGACAAGGAGATCATTCAGGGAGACATTTCGAAGTTGTCGCTGATCTCGATGGTGATGGTCGTGCTCGTCGTCGTGTTCGCGTTCGGCTCGGTTCGGCGACCCGTGATGGCGGGGCTCGCCTTGCTCGCGGGAGAGGGAATGACGCTCGGCCTCGTCGCCGCCTATCCCGGACACCTCACACTCCTCTCGGCCTTCTCTGCCTCGATTCTCGCGGGGCTCGGCGTCGACTACGGTATCCATCTCGTCAATCGGGTCGAGGAGTTGACGGGAGGCGGGCTCAACGAGATCGACGCGGTCACCGGCGCGGCCCGCGCGCTCTCGCGCGGTCTCGTGAGCGGCGCGCTGACGACGGCGGCCGTGTTCTTTTCGATGATCGTCTCGGGCTTTCTTGGATTCGAAGAGCTCGGCCTGATCATCGGCGCGGGAGTGCTCGTCTGTCTCCCGGTCAATCTCTCGCTCCTTCCCGCGCTGCTCGTGACGTTTCCGCCGAGGCGGAGACGCGAAAGACCGTCCACGGAACGGAAGATCGGACGAGCGCTGCTCGCGCTGCAAAGCCGACGGGTCTCCGTACTGCTCGCGATCGTCGCGCTCGCGGGTCTCGCCGTCGGCATGCCCGCGTTCGACGGGAACTATCTCAACATGGAACCGAAGGGCACGGAGACGGCACGACTCGAGCGCGAGATGGTGAAGCGGTCGGATCTCTCACCCGAGTTCGCGATCTTCGTTGCGAGCTCGCGCGCGGAGGCGGCCGCGCTCACCGACAGATTGCTCGATGAGCCGCTCGTCGGTGAGGTTCACTCGATCTCGGATTTCGATCTTCTCGGTGAGGCGGCGGCAAGACTGCCGGCCTCGTTCCGCGCGACGTTCGAGAGTCCGCGCGGGCGCTTCGCCGTGTACGCCTACCCTGAAGGCGACATTTGGGACCCGGTGCAGGAGAGTCGGTTCCTCGAGGCGATGGAGAGGATCGATCCGAACGTCACGGGGATGCCGGTGCTCGGACACTTCATGATCGATCGATCGTGGCGTGCGCTGCAGATCACCGGCACGATCGGCGGGCTCATCGTTCTGATCGTCGTGTTTGCGGACTTTCGAAGGCCGCTACCGTCGCTCCTCGCGAGCCTTCCGGTCTTCCTCACCGCGGCGTCGATGCCGGCGCTGATGAAGTTGCTAGGTCTGCAGCTCAACCCGCTAAATGTGATGGCACTTCCGGTCGTCGTCGGGATCGGAGTCGACGAGGGGATTCACGTCGTGCATCGGTTCGTCGACGAGGCAGGCGACGTCGCGCGCACGCTCGCGGGCACCGGGCGCAGTATCCTGCTGACCGCCGGAACCGACGTCGCGGCATTCGGCACGCTCGCCTTTACGCAACACCGAGGTCTCGCATCGTTTGCACTGGCGTTGACGATCGGAGTCTCGCTCGCAATCGTCTACTCGGTCATCGTGCTGCCGGGGATTCTGGATATTTTACGGGTGAGAGTGCTGCGGAGTGCGGGGCCGCGTGAAGCAGACACGAGCGCCGGCGCGCAGCCTGTGCCCCTCGCGGTTTCTGCGGTGACAAGTGGTTGCCGCGAAGCGGCGACGGATCGGTAGCCCCGGGCTTCAGCCCCAATGACGTTAACCGAGTGAGAACGAGGCCGAAGTTAGAAGGTAGAACGATGAATTGAGAACCCAGAAAAGGCCCCACGCTAACGTTACTGGGTTCTCAACTCATCGTTCTACGTTCTAACTTCAAGGGTTGTTCCCTTAAGTTGACGCCATCAGGGCTTCAGCCCGGGGTGCGAGAGTCGCGGCTTGGCGCGCCCCGAAGGGGCGCTGGATTCGATCGGAATGCCCCTATCCTGCGCCGCCTCGCGGCGCGGGGGTGAATGCCGCACGCACCACATCAGCCGGCGTTTTGGTCGTGCTACTCGGCCTTGCCGATTTCCTCGTCGAGCTCTTTCGGAATGCTGCCGAACGATGCGGCGGCCTGGAGGCGCATCGCGCGGGCGACGTACGCGCGTGACGCCTTCGTTCGCCCGAGTTGCTCCATCGACACGATCCTTGCTTCGCCGCGTTCCAGCTCGATCTCGAGCGCGAACGTGGCAAACGACGCCTCCGCACCCGAGATGGCAAGCTCGATTGCCATCGTTTGGAGCTTCGATGCCTTGTCGCTCCGCGCAGCGAATCGCTTCAGTGCCTCACCGCTCGCGGTCTCGACCATCGCAAGGTAGCGCGACGAGTCGGCGTAGCCGGAGGAGCTGGCTGGCCATGCCTTCAGCTCCTTCTTGCGCATGGCGTCGATCCCGCGACGAAGCGACGGCGTATAGAGAAGTGTCTGAATCACAGTCGTCTCGTCTCGGCGGATCCAACGGGCTTCGCCGTGGACGTTCTTCGCGGAGGGAATGAGGGCGCGTTTCACCACGATGTCTCGCGAGCGGTCGATCGCATCGCCGCCGGCGGCGATCGCGGGAATGCCTAACGCGAACAGCAGCGCGGCGAGAATGACTGCCCTACGCGTCACTCGTCTGCCTTGAGTTTGTTGTAAAGCGTCCGCAGCGCGATTCCGAGCTCCCGCGCCGCCTCGGGTTTGTCTCCCTTGTGCTTCTCGAGTGCGGCACCGATCGCGATCGTCTCGAGCTCTTCGAGATTGAGTGTCGGAAGTCCTGGACGGCCGGCGCTCGCGGGACGAAGGGCATACTGTTCGACGTCCTGCTCGGTGATGACGTCGCCCGACACGAGCACGCTGAGTCGCGTGACGGCGTTCTCGAGCTCGCGTACGTTACCGGGCCACGAGTGATCGCGCAACGCGCGTAATGCGGGCTCGTCGAACGCCAGTCGGTGTCCGCTCCGGTTGCATGCCTTGGCGAGGAATGCCACGGCGAGCTCCGCGATGTCTTCGGTGCGCGCGCGGAGTGGAGGCGCGGTGATCTGGAGCGTCGAGAGTCGGTAGTAGAGGTCTTCGCGGAATCGGCCTTCGCGCACTTCGCTGGCGAGATCCCGGTTGGTGACCGCGACGACGCGAACATCGACTCGCTTCGTCTGCACGCTGCCAACCGCGCGGATCTCGCCGAACTGGATCGCGCGCAGCAGTGACGGTTGGATGGTGGGCGGCAGCTCGCCGACCTCGTCGAGGATCAGCGTTCCTTTGTGCGCTGCCTCGAACAGGCCGGTTCGCTTCCGGTCGGCCCCGGTGAAGGCGCCGCGCTCATGGCCGAAGAGCTCGCTCTCGACGAGCTCCGATGGGATCGCGGCGCAGTTGAGGACGATGCATGGCTCGTCGCGACGTGTGCTCTGTCTGTGGAGGTTTCGTGCGATCAGCTCCTTGCCGGTTCCGTTCTCTCCCTGAATGAGCACGGTCGCCTCGGCCGCGCCGATGCGCGCGATGAGCCGCCGGATCTCGTCGCTTGCCCGCGAGCTGCCGAGGATTCGATACGGGTCATCCGACGCGCTGATGGCGCGGCGCAAGATCTCGTTCTGGACGAGGAGGTCGCTCTTCTCGGCGGCGCGCCGGAGGATTTGCTCCAGCGAGTCGAGACGCGTCGGCTTCGTGAGGAAGTCATACGCTCCCGCGCGCATCGCCTCGACCGCCTCGGGCACTCCACCGTGGCCGGTGAGCATCACGACCTGCAGGTCGGGATAGAGCGCACGCAGCTCGCGGAGAAGGTCGAGGCCGCTGCGCCCCGGAAGTTTCACGTCGACGAGCGCGACCTGAGGCTGCGTCTCGCGTGCGCAGTCGGTGACGCCGTCGGCAGTGCGAAAGAGCCTGACTTCGAAACCGGTGCTTGCGAGCTCTTTGCTGAGGACCTTTCCAAGAGTCGGATCGTCTTCGACGAAGATCAGGCGAATCGGTGTCGTCATTCGCTCACCATCACATCGGCCGAGGGGATGCGGACGACGAACTTCGCTCCTCCGCGCTCGCCATCGTGCAGCTCGATTCTCCCGCCGAGGTCTTCGATGATTCGATGAACGAGGGCGAGACCGAGCCCGGTGCCTCGTCCCGGCTCCTTCGTCGTGAAGAAGGGATCGAAGATCCTGGCGCGGTGCTCGGCGGCGACTCCCGCTCCTTCGTCCTCGACGACGAGGATCGCATCGCCGTTCGAGCGCGTGCAGGAGGCGCGAATCGTGCCGCCTGATGGCGTGGCATCCATCGCGTTTTTCAGGAGGTTGAGGATGACCTGCATCAGGTCGGAGTGATTCGACCGGACGAGTGGCGTGGCGGGATCGGCGCTGACGTCGAGCGTTAGGCCCGCCAGGTGGATCGCGTGAGCGAGCAGGCGCGATGCTTCCCGGAGCGGATCGTGCAGTGCGACGGGACCGGTCGGCCCCGGATCCTTGCGCGCGAATTCGAGCAGCCGCGCCGTGATCTCGTGTGCCCGGTAGGCTTCGCGCGCGATCGTCTGAAGGTACTCGATCTCCTCGTCCCGGTCGACGTGGCCGTTCGTTGCGCGTCGTTCGAGCGCCTCGGCGCACGATGCGATCGATGCGAGGGGAGTGTTGACCTCGTGTGCGATTCCGGCCGCGAAGGTGCCGAGATCGGCGAGACGCGCGGCGCGGAGGAGTTGCTCGGTACGACGCTCGACGCGCTCCTCGAGCTCGCGCCGATTCGCCGCGAGGCTGTCGGCCATGCGGTTGAACTCGAGCGCGACCTCGCCGACCTCGTCTCGCGAAACGATCTCGATCCGATGATCGAGCTCGCCTCGGCCGAATGTGCTCGCGCCATTCGCGAGCTCGCGTAACGGGCGGATGAAGCCACGGGCGACGAGGAGGAACATCGCCGCGAGACTCGCGACGGAAAGAATCGCGGAGCCGAGCATGATGACGCCGAGACGCTCGACGCGAACTTCGAGGTCACGAAAGGCGCGCGCGGCTTCCTTGTCCATTTCCGCGCGAATTCGGCTCGCCAGCTCGCTGATTCGGGCCGTATTCGCCTCGACCGCGGCGGAGTTCGCCTGATCGACCTGCTCGAACGTCTCGAGCGCCCCTTCGATCTCTTCGACGATGCCCTCCTCGCTCTCCTGGTGCTCGCGTCGCGACGGGTCGTCGCCCGTTGACGGACCGCTGTAAAGCCGCTGCAACAACGACCGCGCATCGGCGACGAGGGTGACCGACCGGTGCTCGTGCATGCGTGTGGGGTCGGTCGCCGAGATGAACGCGAGCTTGTCGAGCACGAGAATCAACTCGTCGGCGAGCCGTGCCTCGCGCGTTTCTTCGAGGAACTTCTTCGAATCGAGCGAAACCTGCTGCAGGTTCGAGATGACGATCGTTCCGATCGTGAGGCTGACGAGGGCGAGAATTCCGAAGATCAGCGACAGCTTCGTCTGGATTGAGTGGCGGATGTGACCCGATGCGGGCGAACGGTTTGGGGCGTCGTTGCGCGCGGAAGTCTCGATCGAAGGCTGCGCCACCGCGCCAGTATAGGAAGAGCCGTCCGGGAACGCACGGCCGTGCAGATTCTGCAATCGAGGCTGCGTAGCCGGGTTGAGCGAACAGGGCACTAAGGCCTCGAGTCTCCGCCTGAACGTCGGAGACGTGGCCACCAACAGGCAAAGAGGTCGAGCGGTGCCGCCGAACGAAACTGCCGGCCCGGATCTCTCCGAGCCGGCATTGGAGGCGTAGAACGGTTTTACTAGAAACTGCGGCCCACCGACAGGCCGTACTCGTCAACGGAGCCCGTTGTGTCATAGAGGTACGGGGCGTCGTCATCGAGGTCGGCATAGCGGTAGTAACCGTTCAGCCAGAAGCGGTCTGCGAATGCATAGCGCGCGCTCGCTGTGATCTCGAGCCTGCTTAGGTCGAGATCGGAGTATGTGTCCATGTCGCTGAAGTCATAGATCTGTGCGGGGTGGGTCGCGACCCAGCTTTCCCCATTGAGACCTACTTCGTCGAGCGAGGCGTCGGAGTTCGTGTAGACGATGTCGAAGCCGAGCTGCAGCTTCTCCGTCGCGTTGGTATTGATGCCTGCGAACAGCACGTCGTTGTCGGTGTCATAGTGGAACACATCGCGTGATGAGCCATCCTGGCCCACGTTGACTGTGCCCGCTCAGCCATCGAGCAGGGGTATGCACGCCCCGCTCTTCAGCTCCGATGCCTGCCACGCGTAGCCCGTATACCAGCTCCAGGATTCAGCCGGCATCCAGGTCAGCATGACCGTCGCGTTGTTGCTGGTGCGCCCCCAGTCGGTGAGATCGCCCGAGGAGTTTTCGCCGTCCCACTGGCGGTAGTTCGCCGTGATCGACATCTTCGTCGTCGAGTAACTGCCGAGTAGATAGATCTCGTCCCACGCGTCTGGCGATGCCGTGGTATCGGCGACGCGCGATTCGTGTACGTCGGCGTACTGTGGCTGGCCCGGAACGAAGACGCTGGGATAGGAGCCGGAGACGAGTGTGGAGCAGGCGCCGTCGATCAGCATGAAGGGGTTCTCGACGTCACCATGCTCGAAGCGAACCTCCGTCCGGACGCCCTTGGCCGGGCGCGCGGTCCACGAGACTCCAAGGACGTTCGACGTGGTCTCCGTCTCGCCGACCGCGACCTGGTAGAAGTCGCGGTCGATCGCCTGGTAGTTCCAGGTGAACCGAAGCGTGCCGGCTTGCCTGCCTAGCTTGCGGCTGACGTCGAACGCCGATTCGCTCGTCGAGCGGTCGAGGCCGGAGTAGCGGATGAAGTCGGTCTCGATGGGGACCTTGTCCTTGTAGCGGAACCCCTTCCACGGGCCGGCTACGCCGACGCGATCGTTCGTGTCGACCCAGGCCGCATCGTTCTCGATCTCGTACATCCGTCCTCGCCAGCGCATCATCCACTTACCGAAGCGCCTGCTCGCGTTGACGGTATAGCCGCTGTAGTCGGACTCGAGTCCCGTCGTCGTATTCGCCGTGGTCGCGAATATGCCGCCACCATGGAGTGTGAAGCCGGCGACGTCGGGAAGGTCGACTTCGAACCGGTACGTGTCCTTGTCGATGTCGGGCATCAGATCGTGAGGCAGCGGCCCTTCGCTCGCGTCGTACTGAAGTCGATCTTCGAAGAGTGGCGTCCGCAGCTCGGGCTGGAGCTCGCTGTCGTATAGGTTCGTGAGTGCCGGTACGCCCTGAGTGTGCTCGCGCGATACGAATGCGCCGGTAACGATGACGCGATCGAGCGCGAGTTTCAACTCGCTGCCGATGTCCTCCGTCTTTTCGTCGAGCCGGTGCGAGCGACTCTGCACGTGGCAGCCGTCGCAGTGCGAGATCGTGTAGGCCTGGCGTGCGCCCTCACGGTTGTGCGCATCCCAGAGGATGGCGACCGTCAGAGCGGACAGGCCGGGCGACTGGATCTCGGCGCGATTGCGGAACTCGGAGTATTCGACTTCGTACTCCTTGCCTGGGTCGTCGTCGGTCGCGTACACGGCGCGCGCCGTGCGGGTGACCGCTTCGAGGTTCGTCATCGGATCGTGACCGGTCCTGTGAAGCAGGCTCTCGTAGTCGGTCGTGAGCCTGAACACGCGGCTGATGTCGAGCCGTAGCTCGTGCTTCTGGTCGTCGGCGTTCAGGAGTCGTGTCACGAGCGAGAACGTCGCGGTGTCGCTCGATGTGGAGGCATCGATATTCAGGATGCCGCCGCTCGAAGTCCTGTACTCGTTCACGACGCTTTGCTCTCCGCTCTCGTTCGAGTCGAATACGCCAATCTCGATCTTGCCATCGACTCCCTGCTCTGCCGCGAGCGGCAGAGCGACGAGGAGCGATGCGATGAAGAAATTCAAGAGTGTCTTCATTTCGTCCTCCTCATCTCGTCAGGCTCTTGCCGAGGCCCGGCACCGACTGCGACGGCAGATCGGTACCATGAACCTTGGAGTGGCACTGCGTGCACTTGGTTGAAAAGGAAACGTTGTAGCTCTTCGGCCCGAACGGGCTGTAGCGCGGAACGCCCCCGACGTCGAACGCGGCCGCCGAGTTGTACCCGGCGTGAAAGTGAAGGTCGTGGCACTGAAGACAGAGCATCGGCTCGTTCGCGGTGAGCATGTTGTTCACCGCCGAGCCGTGCGCCACGTGGCAGGTCCGGCAGTCTTCCTGCACCGGCTGGTGCTCGAAAACGAACGGTCCTTCCTTGTCCTGGTGGCAGGTGAAGCAGAGGTCGTTGACCCGCATCTTCGTGCGGAGCATCGCCTCGGTGGAGCCGTGCACGTCGTGACAGCTCGCGCAAGACATTTTCCCGTCGCGTACCGGGTGCGCGCTCGGGAGCTGAAACTGTGCGACGGTGTCGGCGTGGCAGCTCTTACAGGTTGCAGCGGGATTCGAATCGATCTGGTGAGGGTCATGGCACTCGACGCAGCCGAGCCCTTCGACGTTGTGTGTCGAAGCGGCCCACTGCGGCTGGCCTTTTTTCGCGTGACAGGAGAGGCACGTGGAGTTCCACTCCGCGGCGTCGTCGAAGCGTTTGATCTTCGCAGCGTCGCCCGATTCCATGTGCGCGGCTCCGTCGCCATGACAGCCCTCGCAACCGACCGAATGCCCCTGGACTTCGAACGACCTGATGCGCATATGGATGCTGCTCGTCATCGCCGCGACTGTTTCTTCGTGGCATGACGCGCAAGGATCCTCCGTTTGCGCGACGGCCGGCCAGACGATCGCGAGCAACAGGCAGATCGCGGCCAACCCATTCCTTGATTTCATGGGGAGCCTCCGGGAAGGCAGAGCCCTTCTTGAGGCCGGACGAAATCCGGCCAGGTTGATCTGGAGACACGCAGTGATTCAGATCGTGGAAGGGTCTAACAGGACGGGGGGCAGCGGCCGCCTTGTGCGCACGAGCCGGACGAAGCCGCCCTCCCGGGGCGGCCCGCGGGACATCAGAGGAACTGGCTGCAGGTGCGGCGCATGTTGCGTCGCATGATGGGTCCTTTCGATCGGTCAGCCGGTGCGTTGCGTCCTGGCTGCATGTAGCTACAGACACGCGACAGGCGGCATTGCTGCCGGGATCGACGTGATGCAGGTCATGCCCCGGAGTGCAGGAGACGCGATGCGCGCCAGGGCACCTGCCGTGTTAGCCTCGTCGCCGCCATGACGAACACCACCCGATTCCTCGCGGTCGCTCTGGGCGGTGCGCTGACCTTCTCCGTCGCGCCAACGCTCGTCGCGCAGGCGCGCGGCGCGGCGAAGGATCCTGCGCTGATTCAGAAGAAGAACGCGTTCCCGCTCGTGCCCGACTCGGCGATGGCGCTCACGATTCCGCCGCTCGGAACTCGGGATCAAAAGACCGGCGCGACGTTGATCGTTCGGGCGATCTCGGAGAATGCCGATCTCAACGGGCCAAGGATGATGTCGCTCGGCGTTCTCGGCAGCCAGATGCTCGACGCGCCGCAACACGTCACACTCGGATACCAGAGCCTCTTCGGCGCGGTCGGGAAGGGATGCAAACTCGATGCGGCGGCGCACAGCGAGATCCGTTTTGCAGGCGCGACGAGCAATGACGACGGCACCGTCGACGTGCCGCTGCCACCAAGCTCATTGGTCGCGAAGCGCGAAGCGATGATGTATGCGCTAGCCGAGAACTTGCGCAGCCGCCTCGTGCTCGACGACAAGGGAAGCCCGTCGGGAAGTTTCGGCGGGAAGCGATCGAAGAAGGACGAGATCCTCGCGCGCGACCTCGAGCGAGCGAATGGGCTCGCGGTCGAGCTCGACGCTGCGGGTGTGCACGACGCGAATCTCGTCGATCTCGCCGGAATGGTCGCAGCCGTGCTGCAGCGAGCGGGGATCAAGGAGGCGCAGCCTCCCGCCGGTTCGCAACCGGTCTCGATTTACCGCGAAGCGCTCGACATGGTCCCGAAGATCGCGAAGGCGGGGAGAGATCATGCCGAGATCCTGACGATTCTCGCGCAGTCGATGGAGGCGAAAGGACTCACCGGGTGCACCGATCGTTGGCTTTCGCCGATCGACCCCGCAGCGCACAAGAAGATCGTCGCCGCGATCAGCGCGGAAGTAGTCCCGCAGCGACCTGCGGTGAAGAAGCCGACGAAGAAACGCTGAGCCCGAAACGCTGAACGCGGAACGCGAAACGCGGAAGTGAATGCGGATAACGGAATGCGGAGCGTCGTGAGGGACAAGAAGTGCGTGGCTGCGGCGGCATCCCGGAGGGATGCAGCAGGCTAGCCGGTGGCGAGTCCCGCAAGGCGGGACGACGCCACCGGAAACGTCTCAGGCTGCTTTACATCCTGCCTTTTGGCTCGGGGCAATAGTCGTCAAAGCCTCGCGAGCGCTCGCGGCGGTCGAGTGGCGATTCGTAGCGAGGGAGCACGCCTAGCTTTACGAGCTGCGGGCGGAACTCATAACGGATTCGCACCTTCGCGGAAGGGCTCGATTCGAGGTCGATCTCGACTTTGCGCACGTCGTGACGTTGTCTGTCGCCCATGCCGGTCGCCGCATAGTCATCGTCGAGCTTGTCATGGCCCTGCGATTCTGCCGCTCCCGCGGGTGCTTGCGCGCTCCGCGGTGCCTGCGCGCGCGGACGGGCGGCCGCCGCGTCTTCCCGCTCCACGCCGCGCTTCGACTTCTCGTCTTTGTTCATGAAGGGAAGCCATTCCTCGGCGAAGCTGAGTTTTTCCCTGAAGAACACGGCTTCGATGACACCCAGGTTTTCGGTCTGACCGATCGCCGCTCCGTACGAGTCGCGCTCGCCGGTGAAGTAGAAGCTGCGAGCGTGGCTTCCGCTCACCTGCCAACCCGAGATCTCGATCGTTTCCCACGGCTCGAGAATCCACTTTGGTGCATTGCGCGGATTCGTGTGCTTCGCGTTGATCGTGTTGAGGCCGTCGACGGATAGTGCGACCGCGACGCGGCGTCCCGTCGGGTTCGACAGCCGGAGCGCGTACTCCTTGCCGCGAAGCGCTTCGACGTACACCGTGCCATTCGCGTAGTACTCCTCGGTTGGATAGCCGTTCACGAGAACGTCCATCCCGTAGCCCGAGCGCTCCGATGCAAATGCCGCCGTGCAGGCCAGCGTCGCGCCTGCGAGGAGAGTCATGAGTCTGCGGGTTCCGGTGTTCATTACTGCCTCCTTGCCAACTGAGACACGGTGGCGCCGTGGAACGAAACCGGCGAGGCAGGCGAGAGACGGGAGGCGGCAAGCAGGCAACGAGCCAGGTGGAGTGTCCCGCGAAGCGGGGCGCAGCTTGCGCTTCTCCTTGCCGAAGCGAAGCTTCGGCGACGTCGTCCGGGTTCCGTTCGCTCAGAACCCTTTCGTCGAGAGCGCCTCGAGGATGCGATGCGCGAGGAAGACGGAACGTTCGACTTCGTGGGCGGGAGGGCGGACGGTGAAGAACGACCCGCCGGGCGCTCTTCGATCGGGCAGCTCGCGACGAAGCCTCAGCGTCCCTCCCTTCGATTCGATCCGATCGCGGCCGGTGCGAAGGAACTCGGCGAGCAGCGACGCCGTCGGCTTGTCGCGAAGGATCATCCCGATCAGCTCGCGTGAGGCGGCGCGTGCGTCAAAGCGGCGGTCTCCGACGTCGACACGGGGAGGCAGGCCGAACGAGATATTCGCGAATGCAGCGAAGCGGGAGGTGGCCGCTTTCGAGAAACAGACGCGCTCGAACTGTCTCGTGGAGACTTCGATGACGAGCGCCGGCGGCTGCGACTTGTGTCGCGGATCGAAGTGGCCGCGGGCCTCGCGTCCCTGCCAGCTGCCGCGAAAGCCGGGCCGCAACGTAAAGAACTGCGAGTGGATCGAGCTCCATCCTTCACGCTCGAGATGGCCGCGCAGCTCGTCCCTCACGATCTTGGTCGTCTCGATGCCCTTGCCGGCGGCGAAGAACACGAAGATGAAGAGCGCCGCGATGAACGCGAATCCGACGATGCTCGCTACTGGCGGCATGGTCCGGAGTCTAACACCACGGATCGGCTGAAGCCGTATGGGGGAGCGAGGGCAATCTCGGATTTCGGACTTGCTTCGCAAGGCTGCTCGCGCCACGACGATCACGGCGTGTTCGACGCATTCCCTGCGTTCTTCTTGGCAGGCGCAGCCTTGCGAAGCAAATTCGAAATTCGAAATCCGAAATTCGAAATTCGAAATCCGAAATCGTCCATTCTGGCCTCGGGTCGCCTCTACGCCTCCCACTTTCTGAAGAAGAGGCTCTGCTTCGAGACCGGTTCCGCTTTCGCGGTTAGGCTCGCCATCTGCGAGTCGGAAAGCGGGGTGAACGCGCGCGCAATCTTCACGTTCTCTTCGAGCTGCGCTATCGAGTCGCAGCCGATGATCACGGTCGAGACGGGCTGCGAGAGGACGTAGCGCATCGCCTCGGTCATCGTCAGCGTACCGGAGCGTGTCGCTGCCGGACCGAATCCGCGCGTTCCCGCCCGGGACGGTTCATAGCCCGTGAGAATGCGGCCGCGTGCCGGGATCTTCATCCCGATGATCCCCATCTGCTTCTCGACCGCGAGCGGCAGGAGTGCTTTCGAGAAGCTGAGATGGTGCGCGTCCGCTGCGTTGAGCGCGAGCAGGATCGTATCGAACCGGTGGCGGCGGATCACCTCGAGCAGCACCGCGGGATCAGCATGCCCGGTGACGCCAATGGTGCGCACGATCTTCTGCTCCACCGCTTTGATCAGTGCCTCGACCGCGCCTCCTTTTGCGAAGATCCGATCGACCTGACTCAGCTCCGACAGATTGTGGATCTGCCAGAGATCGATGTGGTCCGTCTGCAGCAGCTCGAGCGACCTCTCGAGCAGTCGCATCGAGCCGTCGTAGGTCCGTTCGTGGGTCTTCGTCGCGAGGAAGGCCTCACGGCGTCGCGTCTTCATCACGCGGCCGATGTAGCGTTCGCTCCATCGCTCGTCGCCGCCGTAGATCGCCGATGTGTCGATGTAGTTCACGCCGAGGTCGAGCGCGCGCTCGATCAGCGGAACGGCGACGGCCTCGTTGTTCGCCTTCTCGATTGCCGCCTGGCCGCCGAGCGAAAAAAGACCAGTCTGGTAACCGGTCCGGCCGAGGTTCCGCGTCGGCATCGCGTTTGGAGTCGCGGGGTTGACCGGGAGTGGTGGGAGAGCAGCTCGGCTTGCGGGCGTCGCCGCTGCGACGTCGCGGGCGAGAAAGCCGACCGCGGCTGCGGCGGCGAGTTTCAGAACTTCGCGGCGCGGAAGTTTCGGATCGCTCGATTCGGGGTCGTTCATCGTTTCCCCCTTGCGGTGGCTCAGTCGGTACACTATTCCCGGTAAACCGACGGGTCAACGCTTCGCCGCAACGGTGGCGTTACACTGCGTCGCTGCAACCTTAGCCGCCGTATCGCGTTCAGTACGAGAGCACCCGATCCTGGTGGCCCGAACGGAGCGTCACAATGAGCGACCTGCTTCGCCATTCCGCGGAGAAACCGCGAAAGTCGCGGAAGAAGCTTTACATCGTCATCGGAATCGTCATCGTCGCGATCGCTGCGATTGGCGCCATGATCGCGTCGAAGAAGCGTGAGAAGCCGATCCTCATCACGACCGATAAGGCATTCAAGACGAACATCACGCAGCTCGTCACGGCGACAGGAAAGATTCAGCCCGAAGTCGAGGTGAAGATCGCCCCGGAAGTCTCGGGCGAGATCGTGTCGATTCCGGTGAAGGAAGGGGATCTCGTCAAGAAAGGCGATCTTCTTCTGAAGATCAAGCCCGACACCTATCTCGCGCAGGTCGAATCGCAGGAGGCGGCACTCAGCTCGGCGCGCGCGGCGAGTGTGCAGTTCCGCGCCGAAGTCGAGAAGGCGCGGCAGGATTGGGAGCGGGCTGACCGGCTTCACCAGCAGCAGCTCATCTCCCAGGCCGATCGCGACGCGGTGAGGACGAGCTACGACATCGCGAAGGCGGCGCTCGACGGGTCGCTCTTCGAGATCCAGCGCGCCGAAGGGGCGCTCCGCCAGATTCGCGAGTCACTCTCGAAGACGACGATCTATGCGCCGTCAGACGGGACCATCAGCTCACTGACCAGTCGCGTCGGCGAGCGCGTCGTCGGCACGAGTCAGTTCGCCGGAACCGAGGTGATGCGGATCGCGAACCTTGGCGACATGGAAGCGCGAGTCAACGTCAACGAGAACGACGTCATCAACGTAAAGGTAGGAGACACGGCGCGAATCAGTGTCGACGCCTACCCCGATGCGATCGTGAAGGGCGTCGTGCGCGAGATCGCGAGTACCGCACTCACGCGCAACGCCGGCACCCAGGAAGAAGTGACGAACTTCGAGGTGAAGATCAGCATCCCCGAGCCCGAAGTCGCGTTGCGCCCAGGTATGAGCGCGACGGCCGACGTCGAGACTGCCACGGTCAACGATGTCGTTGCCGTACCGATCCAGAGCGTAACGGTGCGCGCGAAGGATAGCGACCTCTCTCCGGAAGAGCGGGAAAAGCAGAAGGCGGATGCGTCGTCGCGCGACAAGACCGAGGACAACCTGGCGGACGTCACGAACGAGGCGCTCGACCGGCAGAAGGCTCGCGCGGAGAAGGAGAAACTGCAGCGAGTCGTCTTCGTGAAGAACGGCGACACGGTCGCGATGAAACCCGTCGAGACGGGTATCTCCGACAACACCTTCATCGAGATCCGGAAAGGCATCACGCCTGGCGAGGACGTCGTCTCCGGAAGCTACACCGCGATCAGCAGAAGGCTGAAGGACGGAGCGAAGGTGGAGATCGAAAAGCCGGGAAAGTCGTGAACGCAGAACGCAGAATGCAGAACGATGAATGAAGAAGGTGGAGTGACGACGAGAGGTTCGAGTAGCGCAAACGCGGTGGATCGTCCCTTTTCTGCATTCTTCCATTCCGCATTCTGCGTTCTGCATTCGATGTGTTCCTCCGTTGGAGCGGCGATCCGATGAGCTTCGCGGCGCTGGCGCGCGAGGTGTCTTCCGAGCTCACCCTCGAGATCGTCGAGGGATTCCGTATCGCGTTTGCGCAGATCCGGGCGCACAAGATGCGCTCGATCCTCACGGCCCTGGGCGTGATCATCGGCATCATCGCGGTGACGCTGATGGGCTCGGCGATCATCGGGATCGAGGTCGGGTTCGAGCGGAGTCTCGCGGTGATCGGCGACGACGTCCTTTACGTCGAGAAGTGGCCCTGGCGCCATGTCGAGGACTGGTGGAACTACCGGAACAGGCGGCGGATCGAGATGCGCTACGCCGAGGATCTCAAGAAGATCATCGCCGCGACGCCTAACTCCGAGCTCGTCACCGCGGTGCCGCTCGTCGCGACGATGCGGTCGGTCAAGTTCGAGGACCAGATCGTCCGCGGTGTCTACACGCAGGGAACGACACACGACTTTCTCACGACGTCGACGGCGCAGTTCAAAGAAGGGCGCTTCATGACGGAAGTCGAGTCACGAGGAGGACGCAACGTCTGCGTCCTCGGGTACGATGTTGCCGATGCACTCTTCCCTAACGCCTCGGCGCTCGACCAGACCGTGATGATCGAGGGGTTGCCGTTTCGCGTCGTTGGCGTCTACGAGAAGCAGGGAACGTTTCTGGGGCTCTTCAGTTTCGACACGCAGGCTGTCGTGCCACTCGCCGCGTTCACGAAGTCGTTCAGCCGGCACATGGACGCACAGATCAGGGTGAAGATCCGCGACCGTGCGAGGACTCAGTACGCGATCGGAGAGTTGACGGGGGCGATGCGGCGCGTGAGGGGGCTTGCGCCCGAAGACAAAGACGACTTCTCGATCAACGAACAGTCTGCGCTGAGGTCGACGATCGGGCCGATCAAGTCGGGGATCGCCGTCGCGGGGCTCTTCGTCACGGGTCTCGCACTCTTCGTTGGCGCGATCGGGATCATGAACATCACCTACGTCAGCGTGAAGGAGCGGACGCGCGAGATCGGCACGCGCAAGGCAGTGGGCGCGCGGCGACGGACGATCCTCGTACAGTTTCTGATCGAGGCTGTCTCGATCTGCCTCGTCGGTGGCGCTGTCGGTCTCGCGCTCTCGTGGCTCATGTGCACGGCCGTCTCGGTCGCCCTCCCGTCGTTCCCGCTCCGTTTTTCCCTTGGCCTCGTCGCCACCGGAATCATCGTATCGACCCTAACGGGGATCTTCTCGGGTTTCGCGCCCGCCGTCTCGGCGTCGCGCCTCGACCCAATCGAGGCGCTGAGGTACGAATGAGTTTCAACGAGATTTTCCGGATGGCGCTGCAGGCGCTGAAGTTGAACAAACTTCGCTCGATCCTCACGATGCTCGGCATCGCCGTCGGTGTCTTCTCCGTGATCGGCGTGATGACCGCGCTCAGTGTCATCGCCTCGTCGATCGAGGGCGGGCTCTCATTCCTCGGGAGCAACCTCTTCCAGTTTGCTAAGTACCCGGTCATTCAGACGAGTGGCCACGACGAAGACAGTTATGCGAACCGGCGAAACATCACGCTCGCGGAGGCACGGGAGTTCGAGCGGCTGATGGAGGGCTACGCGGAGGTCATCTGCTTCAAGGTGTTCGACGGAGGCGAGACGGCCAGCTACGGAAAGATCAAGGTGCGCGGGAAGACGATCGTCGGGACGAACGAGCACTTTCTGCTCGCGAACCAGTACGCGGTCGGTTACGGCAGGAATCTCTCGGCGGAGGACGTCGACCTCGGGCGCGCGGTAACGGTCGTCGGCGTCGAGATCCAGAAGGCCCTCTTTCCGAACGAGTCGCCAGTCGGCAAGACGATCAAGATCAACGAGCGGCCCTACCAGATCATCGGCGTACTCGGGGAGAAGGGCTCCAACTTCGGGCAGAGCCAGGACGACCTCGTGCTCGTGCCGATCACGAAATTCTTTTCCGATTACGGTAGCGCGAACCGGACGGTGAATGTCGCGGTGCAATCGACTTCACAGGCGACCTACAACGCGACGCTCGACAAGGCGATCGGCGCGATGCGCGTCGCGCGCGGACTCAAGGTGGGGAAAGAGAACGATTTCGAGATCTACTCCAACGACACACTCGTCACGGCATTTGCGTCGATCGCGGATACGATCCGTGCGGGTGCGTTCGTCGTGAGCGCGATCGCACTCCTCGCCGCCGGAATCGGCATCATGAACATCATGCTGGTGAGCGTGACGGAACGAACGCGCGAGATTGGTGTAAGGAAGGCGATGGGGGCGCGAAAGCAGGACATCGTGAAGCAGTTTCTCGTCGAGGCGATCGTGCTTTCGGAGGTCGGGGGCATTGCCGGGATCATCGCAGGAGTCGCCGGAGGAAACGGCATGGCGATCTTCTTCGACATCGCGATGGTGTTCCCCTGGTTCTGGGCGATGACCGGACTCGCCGTC
>JACPDH010000085.1:0-56698 GCA_016184115.1 Acidobacteriota bacterium
GAACGTCTTCAGCTCGCGCTCGCGACCGATCTCGTCGGCGCCGCGCTTGCAGACGGCGGCGTGCCCGTCGACGATCTCGCCTCGGTGATACCGCCGGACAAGCTCGACGACGTCTGCGGGATGCTGTTCCTGGAGCCGTAAGTCGCTGGCGTGACGCCGCGTCTCGAGTTGATCGCGCCCCCGTCGTCGCCTGCATCGTGCTCAAACCGGCGAAGGAGCGCGAGGCAAAACCACACCAACCTCGCAAAGGCACGCTCTACGGTGCCCTTATCCGTTCGTGCCCGGCCTGGTCGGCCTAGCCTTGTCTAAACGTTAACCCGATTCATACCGTACCGCTTCATCCTGTCGTAGAGCGTCGATCGGTCGATGCCTAACGCTGCCGCGGCTTCCTTCACGTTGCCGCGCGTGCGATTGAGGGTCGCGACGATCACCTGCTTCTCGATCTCGTCGAGCGAGAGGTTGTCGGGCGGGCTCCAACCGTTTCCGCGCCCGCCGTCGCGACGGAGAAACGCGAAGTCGTCTTCGTCGAGCACATGTCCTTTCGACGTCACGAGCGCTCGCTCGACTGCGTTCTCGAGCTCGCGTACGTTTCCGGGCCACTCGTTGTCGACGAGAAGCCGCATCGCGCCTTCGGAGATCTCCCCCGCCTCCTTTCCGAGCTCGTGCGCGAGCCGTTCGACGAAGGAGCGGGCGAGAAGCGGGATGTCCTCGCGACGCTCGCGGAGTGCCGGGAGCTGAATCGTGATGACGTTGAGCCGGTAAAAAAGATCGTCGCGAAAACTCCCCGCGGCGACGGCTTCTTCGAGATTGACTCGCGTCGCGGCGATCACCCTCACGTCGACACGGAGCTCTTCGTTCCCGCCGACGCGGAAGAACGTCCGTTCCTGCAGCACGCGCAGCAGGTCGACCTGCAACTTCGCCGAGATGTCGCCGATCTCGTCGAGGAAGAGCGTCCCTCCTTCCGCGAGCTCGAACTTCCCTCGCTTCCTCTCGACCGCTCCGGTGAACGCACCCCGCTCGTGCCCGAAGAGCTCCGACTCGAGGAGGCTCTCCGCAAGCGCCGCGCACGACACCGCGACGAATGGTCTCGCCGCGCGGTCGCCCGAGAAGTGGATTGCACGAGCGACGAGCTCCTTGCCGGTGCCGCTCGCTCCCTGGATGAGAACCGTGCTTTTCAGGCTCGCGACGTCTTTGATCAACTCGAAGATCTCCACCATTCGCGGGTTCTTCGAGACGATGTCGTGAAAGCTGTAGTGCTTGGTCAGTTTCTTCCGAAGGATCAGATTCTCGCGCTGCAGGTTCTTGACCTTGATGATTCTCCCGACGAGGAGCGAGATCTCCTCTGGGTTGCAGGGCTTGACGATGTACTCCTGCGCTCCTTCCTTCATCGCGGTGATCGCGGTGTCGACCGTGGCGTAGGCGGTCATGATGATGACCGACGCGTCGGGGTGGAGCCGCCGCACTTCCATCATCGTCTCGATGCCGTCGATTCCGGGCGGCATCTTCAGGTCGACGAAGTAGATCGCGTAGTCCTTCACGGCGGCCTTCGCGATCGCCTCACGCCCCGACTCTGCCGTATCGACGGAGTAGCCGTCTTCGGCGAGCCAGGCCGCGAGCGACTCGCGCATGACGGGCTCGTCGTCGACCACGAGAACTTCCCAATGTTTCTTCACCTGGAACCTCCTGAATGCGCTTCGGATCTCGCGGCGCTCTTCTGCGTTCCCGACGCTTCCCGCAGCAGTGTCGTGCAGTCGTCGCAGTAGCCGCTTCCTTTCGCGTCGAGTTGTTCGATGTTGGTCGACAGGCTCATCACGCATCCCGTGTCGCCGCAGTGCGTGATCCCGTAGGTATGCCCCATTTCGTGAAGCGCTTCTTTGCGAGCGCGAACGAGCAGAAGCGCTCTGTTCGGCGGCAGACCGTAAAACTCCTGCCTCAGCCGTGCGAGCGACAGCACCGCGACGGGACCGTCGAGCTGCGCCTGCCCGTATACGAACGAAAGCATCGGAATGAAGATGTCGCGCTCGGTGATCACGAGGAGCTTCGACGCGTTCGCGGGAAGGCGCGCAAGGGCGTCGTGCAACACGAGTGTCGAGCTGTACTGTCCACGACTCGCATCGTAGGCATAGCCGGGATCGGGGACGGGCGAAATCCTCTCGGTGTCGTCTCCGATCTCCGTCGCGAGGCACCCTTCGATCCAGGCGACTGCCTCACCATCGACTTTGCCCGCCGTCGCGATCGCTATCATCACGTGTCGACCTTGCCCATCGTTCCGTCTCCGTTAGGCGACGGCTGGAGCGGGAGCCTCACGCGGAACCTGGTTCCCCGGCCCAGCGCGCTTTCGACTTCGACCTCGCCGCCGTGCGCCTCGACGATGCCGTAGACGACCGCGAGCCCGAGCCCCACTCCCTTCCCTTCCTCCTTCGTCGTGAAGAAGGGATCGAAGATCTTGTCGACGACCTCCGGCGACATTCCCGCGCCGTCGTCGCGCACTTCGAGCACGACGCTCTTCTCGTCGTCGCTCGCGCGCGTGCTGACGGAGACCGTCCCGCCGCCGTGAATCGCTTCGGCGCCGTTCATCACCAGGTTCATGATCACCTGCTGGATCTGCGACGAATCGCAGCAGACGGCCGGCAGCGGCTGCGCGAGATCGAGATCGACCGCAACGTTTCCGAGCTGCAGCTTGTGGTTGACCAGCGACACGGTCGTTCGGATCAGCGCGTTGAGGTCGGCCTGCGTGCTCTGCGGCTTCGAGCGGCGCGAAAAGGAGAGAAGGTCGGAGACGATTCGCCCGACGCGCGACGTCTCGCTCGCCACCTGGCCGAGGTACCTGCGAAAGTCGGAGATCCTGCCGGGCGGGATCCCGTCGTCTTTCAGGATTCTCTGCATCAGCATGGAGAGATTGAGGACGCCGGAGATCGGGTTGTTGATCTCGTGCGCAACGCTCGCAGCAAGCTGGCCGAGCGACGCGAGACGGTCGGTCTGCATCAGCTTGTGCTGCGCCACCTTGAGCTGCGCGGTCCGCTGCTCGACCTTCGTCTCGAGCTTCTGCGTGAATTCGGCGTTCTCTTCGACGGAGCTCTTCAGACGCAGGCGCATCGTGTCGAACGAATGCGCGAGCTCGGCGAGCTCCTCGCTCGACTTGATGGTCACCGGCTGGTCGAGCTGCATCTCACTGATCGCACGCGTTCCCGCGATCAGTTTGCGAATCGGCGTCTCCACGAAGCGCGACGTGAAGAAGACGAGGAAGGCCCAGATCAACGCAATCTCGACGACGGTGAGGAGCGCGGTCCGCATCCGGATCGCGCGCATTTCCTCGTCAACGCGGCTGACGTCGAGCCGCAGGTCGAGAACGCCGAGCACGCTGAGACTCGCCGGATGCGCGTGACACGACGCCTCGCTGCACGATGGCTCGTTGTAGATCGGGGTGATCATCGTCATCGTCCGCCGGTCGTCCCCTCCTCGGAAAACCCGCGTGCGCGAGGGCAGCTCGACGTTGACGCGCGGCGGCGTGTGCGCGTGGCATGGCGTGCAGACCTCTGCGCTCTCGTCGATTCGCAGCTCCTCGTTCGCGACCGTCGAGAACATCAGCGTTCCGTCCTTGTTGAACATCCGGATCCGCTCGACGCCCTGCTTCTCGGCAATGGTGTTCATCACCTGGTAGGCGCTGGTCCGCTGGTCGGAGAGCATCGCGTGCCACGTCGCGCTCGTGATGCTGCGCGAGAGCTGATCGGCTCCCGCGGTCATGCTCTGCAGCAGCTGCGCCTCCTGCGTCGACAGGTTCACCCAGAGCGCGACCGTCTTCACCAGGAGGACGATGACGACGAGCGAGAAGATCAGTTTCGAAGACAGGCGCCGGAGCACGGTCGTCCCTCCCGCCCGGCGCGCACCCTCGCGGCGCGCTCCCACGGGCGCAGTCCCGATTATTCGGTGAGGCGATGGCAGGGGGAGGCGCGCGCGTCACGCGAGGTGACGTCGGGCGTCACGGGGCCGACGCCCGATTCGCACACGCGGGATCGGCGAAGCTGGTGGCCTGCATTGGAGGAATTGGTACCGCCGTCGCGGACGCCGCGCGGCCAGATGCGAGCCGGCGCGACGTAGGCGATGCCGGGGCATCGTCGAGGAGCGACGGCGAAGCAGATGGCCGCGCGCCGTCCGCAACCCAAAGGACTGGTGGTGGTTGCCGGGGAATCCCGGCGTCTCTCGTCGTTGACGATGCCACCGCATCGCTTCCTCTTCGTTCCTTGATCTTCCCCGGCAAGCACCACCAGCGGCGGTACCAATTCCTCCAATACAGGCCAGTAGTCGGCACGAATCGAGCGGATTGTCGTCCCGAGAAGCGACTCCGCGAAGCGGGGGAGCGACGAGGGACCTCGCGGGCTGGTACGAGCGTGCGGCCGGCGCCAGCCTCGGGGCGAATGCCTTGCACTGTGGAAGCGACGGTAACCGTTTCGCTTCCGCCAGGGCGGCGGCCGGTGGATTGACGCGCGGTCTCCACGGCGAGATGATCGTCAGTACGCCAATCCGCACGCCGACGATTTCGCGCACCTCGAGTCCGGATGACATGCGACGGGGATCACATCGGGTGTCGCGCTGCGGATCGGCGGGGCTGTCCAATGGCCACGCGCCGCAAGAGCAGCACGCCCGTTGTCGTCGATTTCGGGACGGCGAGAAAGATGGCGCTTGCGCTTCCCGAAGTCGCCGAAGGGCTCTGCTACGGCACGCCCGCCTTTCGCGTGAAGAACCGCCTCTTCGCGCGCCTCTGGGAAGACGGTGAGACTCTCGTCGTCAGCGCCGACAGCGGCACCCGCGAGGCGCTCATCAAGGCGAGACCTGAAACCTTCTTCGTCACCGATCACTACGTCAGTTACGACTGGGTGCTCGTCAGGCTCCCCGCCATCGCCGAGACGGAGCTTCGCGACCTGATTACCTTCGCATGGCGTCGCAAGGCGCCGTCAGCGCTCGTCGCAGCGGTCGGCGGAAAATCGAAGTAGCATAGCCGCTTCGTCCCCTCATCATCGTCGAGAAAGGAAATCCGTTCGATGCCTGTCTCCGCCGCATTCGCCGAAAGCAACCGAAGCCAGACCGCAAGGCTGAAGTCCCTCATCGCCCGCCTCGACGCGAACGCGCTCCGCCATCGCCTTCCAAATGGCTGGACCGTCGCCGTCGCCCTGGCTCACGTCGCGTTCTGGGACCGTCAGCGCCTCTGCCTGATGCGCGCGTGGGCCGCGGGTGTCGAGTGCACCGGTGACTACGCCGGCGACGTCTTCAACGACGCAATGCAGCCTCTGCTCGAAGCGATCCCGCCCGAGCGCGCGGCCGCCCTCGCGATTGCAGCAGCGGACGAGGTCGACGCGCAACTCCTCGAGCTTTCTGACGACGTCATCAGTGCCGCGCTCGCCCGCCCCGACAAGCCGAATCTCGATCGCGGCTCGCACCGGGAGCATCACCTCGACGAGATCGAGGCAGAGCTGGCGAAGGTAGGGCGTTGACAGATAGCGGGCTTTCGGATGCTCCGCAGTTTGGGAACCGAGAAGCCGCACTCGGGCGCGGGCGCGGGCCCGTTCACGGGCAACTTCCCGGCAGCCTGGACGAGCTACGGAACGTCTTGTCGAGACCCGTGCGGCTCGCAATCCCGTGAACGTGAACGCTCCCGAGCCCGCGCCCGGTCGTTGACACAACGTTCCGCATTCCGCATTCCGCATTCCCGCCGCTTCGTCCCGCCTCGCCACTTCCATTAGAATGCGCCCCGTATGGACCAGCTGACTTTTCAGAAGCTCATCCTCTCGCTCCAGAACTTCTGGGCGGAGAAGGGCTGCATCATCGAATGTCCTCTCGACCTCGAGGTCGGCGCCGGAACGATGCACCCAGCGACCTTCCTCCGCGTCCTCGGCCCCGAGCCATGGAACGTCGGCTACGTCCAGCCCTCGCGCCGCCCCGCCGACGGCCGCTACGGCGACAATCCCTTCCGGCTCTATAAGCACTACCAGTTTCAGGTCATCCTCAAGCCCTCGCCGCTCGAGATTCAGGAGATGTACCTCGACTCGCTCCGCGCGATCGGCCTCGACTTGACGAAGCACGACATCCGCTTCGAAGAAGACAACTGGGAGTCGCCGACCCTCGGAGCCTGGGGTGTCGGCTGGCAGGTGCTTCTCGACGGGATGGAGATCTCGCAGTTCACCTACTTCCAGCAGGCGGGCGGCATCGACCTCGCGCCGATGTCGGGCGAGATCACCTACGGCCTCGAGCGCCTCACGATGTTCCTCTCGCGCAAGGGCTCGGTGTACGACATCGAGTGGGGCGGCGGCTTCGAGTACGGGAAGATCCGCCAGCAGGAAGAGTATGAGTTCTCGAAGTTCTACTTCGAGGAAGCGGACGTGGCGATGCACTGGAAGTTGTTCGACATGTACGAGGCGGAGTCGAAGCGACTTCTCGCCCTCGAGAGCCCGCTCGTCCTTCCCGCATACGACTTCACACTGAAGTGCTCGCATATGTTCAACACGCTCGATGCGCGCGGCGCGATCTCGGTGACCGAACGCGTCGGCGTGATCAAGCGCGTGCGCGATCTCGCGGTCGGCTGCGCGAACGCGTTCCTCGCCGCGCGGCGCAAGCTCGGCTTCCCGCTGCTGAGCGAGGACGCACGAACCAAATTCTTCGACGAGGAGAGCCGCGCCGCTGCGCGCTGAGCCGCCCATGAGCCACGAGTACCTATTTGAGCTCCTCGTCGAGGAGATCCCCGCCTGGATGCTTCCGCACCCTGGGCTTCGCGACGGCCTCGCGCAACTCTGTAAGGCCGAGCTCGGCATCGATCCGGCGACCTCCGTGACCATCGGTGCGACGCCGCGACGCATCTTCTTCCGCCTCTCCGGTCTGCCGGCAAAACAGCCCGACCGCCAGCTCGAGGTGAAGGGTCCGCCGATCCGCGCGGCATTCGACGACAAGGGCGAGCCGACGCAGGCGCTCCTCGGTTTCCTGCGCAAGAACAACGCGACGATGGAGCACGTCGTCCGCGGCGAGCAGTACGTCACCGTCGAAAGGACGGTCGAAGGGCGCGCGATCGCCGAGATCCTCGCCGAGCGCATTCCCGCGATCGTTGCCGGACTCCGCTGGCCGAAGATGATGCGCTGGGGACGCGGCGAGCACGCGTTCATTCGCCCCGTTCACTCGATCGTCTCGATCTTCGACGGCAAGCCGGTCGCGATGGAGATGTTTGGGGTCAGGTCTTCGAATGTGACGACCGGCCACCGCGTCCTCGCGCCGCAGCCAATTGAAGTTTCGTCGTATGACGACTACCTTTCCAGGCTCCGCGCCGCGGGCGTCGTCGCGCTCGAAGCAGAGCGCGAGCGCGCAATGCGCGACCGCTGTCGCGAGCTCGCAAAACAGGTCGGAGGAACCCCTCGGGAGGATGCGTCGATCTGGGAGCAGTGGCGATACCTGACCGAGCAACCGGGAATCGTGCTCTCGTCGTTTCGCGAGGAGTTCCTGTCGATCCCCGAGGAAGTGCTCATCACCGTGATGCGGGTTCACCAGAAACAGCTGCCGATCATCAAGAAGGATGGCTCGCTCTCGAACAGTTACCTCTCGGTGATGGACAACTCCGCCGACCTCGACGGCAACGCGGCGCATGGAAATTCATTCGTGACGAACGCCCGTTTCGCCGACGCGAAGTTCTTCCACGACACCGATCGGAAGCGCTCGCTCGAGAGTCGCGTCGACGACCTGTCGCACCTCCAGTTCCAGGAGAAGCTCGGCGACTACAGGCTGAAGACCGAACGGATCGTTGCGATCGCGGCGGCAATCTGCAAGGCGACGAAGCACGACGACCGAGACGTCCTCCACGCCGCGCGTCTCTGCAAGACCGACCTCATGACCGACATGGTCAAGGAGTTCACCGAGCTCCAGGGACAGGTCGGCGGAATCTACGCCCGGCAGGAAGGACTCTCCGAGCCGGTCTGGCAGGCGATCTACGACCACTACAAGCCGGTGGCCGCGGATGATCCGCTGCCGCGTGGCGCGGAGGGCGCGATTGTCTCGCTCGCCGACCGCATCGATACGCTCGTCGGCTTCTTCCACATCGGCGCGCGTCCAACGGGCTCGAAGGATCCCTTTGCACTGCGTCGCGCGGCGCAAGGGTTCGTGCAGATCCTGCTCAACAACGCGAACTGGGAGATCGCGATCGGCCCCGAGCAACTCGTCGATATCGCGACCGACATCCACGGCGCGGGCAACGTCGCGAAAGGCGACCTGCTCGACTTTCTCGCCGAGCGCGTACGCACGATTCTCGAATCGGAGCCGTGGAGCTTCGCCTACGACGAGATCGCCGCGGCGATGGACGCGCGCTGGGCCGACTCACTGACCGACCTCACTGCTCGCATCGCTGCGCTTCGGTCGATCCGCAACGAGCCTGGCTTCCTCTCGATCCTCGACTCGGCAAAACGCATCGCGAACATCGTCGCCTCGGCGACACCTGGCGCGGTCGTCGCCTCGCGGCTCGAGCACCCGACTGAGCTCAGGCTTCACGCGCTTTCGACGCTCGTCAGCGAACAAATCGCGGAGCTCGCCGCGGCAAAGGAGTACCGCGCCGCGCTCGAATCATTCGCCGGTATGGCCCCCGAGCTCGAAAAGTTCTTCGTCGATGTCATGGTCATGGTCGACGACCCAACAGTACGCGACAACAGGATGGCGCTCCTACAGTCGGTCGGTAAGGCGGCGGGGGCGATTGCGGATGTAACGAAAGTGGTCGTCGACCGGCGTGAACTGCGGAGCCGTTGATCGGGTCGTGCGCGGCCTCGCGGCCGCAGCGCTTTTCGCCTGCGCGCTTCTCGCCACAGGATGCGGCGAGAGTGTGGATCCCGCGCCACCGGCCCCCGATCCCAACGCTCGCCCCGCGGGCTGGGGCCCCGTCGTCGCCGACGACGAGTTGCTCACGCCAACTCGGGGCGCCGTCATCGCCGACCGCTCGGGCGAGTTCTCGTACATGGGAAGCGCACTCAACGTCATCGATGCCGACAATGCAACACAATGGGTGTCGCCGCCGAAGGATCCGGTGCAGTGGGTCGTCATCGAGCTTCCCGCAATGTCGCGCATCAGACGTGTCGGAGCCTCGACGGGCGAACCGTATGCTCCGAGCAGCCCCGTCAAGACCCTCCGCTTTGAAGGTTCGCGCGACGGCCGCACGTTCACCGCGCTCCGGACAATCGACGTCGAACCGAAAAAGAACGATCAGCTCTTCGATATCGAGCCTGCCGACGTCCGCTTCCTGCGCGTCACGACGCTCGCGAATCATGACAACCCCAACGTGACCATCGTCCCAACGCTTCATCTGCGCGGGGAAGAGCTCGAGCCGGTCGCACCCCCCTCCTTCTCGGGGCGTTGGGAAGTGAACGGCGAGTCGCTCGAGCTCTCTCAGGACGGCAATACCCTTTACGGCGCTTTGAAGATCGACCCTCCGATGCTCTTTTGCGGCGTCGTCACCGGACGAGTCGCCCGCCTCGCCTGGAGCCGCGGCAACGAGAAAGGCATCGCCTGGCTCGCCGTCAACCCGTCGTCGGCGAAGCTCTCCGGCACCTGGTGGTGGCTCGATCCGAACCTCAACTTCTACTTCGGTGAAGCGTGGATCGGCGATCGGACGGGCGAGGCTCCTCGATTCACCGTGCCGATCCCAAAGGTCGCCGACGTTCACCTTCGTAAAGTCGGCCGCTTCCCGCTTTACGGCCTCGTCGTACGCCCCGACGGCGAGCTCGACGTCGAGGCAAGCGCGAGCGGACTCACTTTCGTCCGCGAGGCGCTCGCCGCGTTCCCAACCTACCGCGTGCGCCTCGAGCTCGTGGAGTGCGACTCATGGGTCGAGGCGAAGAACCTCGAACGTGGACACGCACGCGCGGCTAAGCTCGCTGCCTCACTCGAACGCGCTGGGTTGCCGAAGGAACGGCTCCTGATCCAAGCCCGATCACGAACCGATCTTCATTCGGTGCGGCAGCGGCTCATGTACGACCAGGTCGAGTTCTCCCTCGCCGGAAATTGATCCAAACGTCTGGCACCAACAGGCGAATGGCAATTCATCGCGTGAGCCGAGGGCATGACGGTTGACCCGCGGCGCGGTGGGATATCATTCCGATCAGCCCTTCGTTCTCTCGACCTACAACAACAGGAGTGTGATCGCATGGCGCGCCACATCTACTTCTTCGGCGACGGCAAGGCCGACGGCAACGCTTCCATGAAGGAAACGCTCGGCGGCAAAGGCGCAGGCCTCGCCGAGATGACCAACATCGGCGTCCCCGTGCCTCCCGGCTTCACCATCTCGACCGCCGCGTGCGTCTGGTACTACCGGAACGGCATGACCTACCCCGAGGGGCTCGATGGAGAGATCGCAACGAACCTTACGCGGCTTGAGGCGAGTGTCGGCCGGACGTTTGGCGACCCGGCACGCCCTCTGCTCGTCTCGGTCCGCTCCGGAGCGCGCGCCTCGATGCCTGGGATGATGGATACGATCCTGAACCTCGGCCTCAACGACTCGACGGTGGAGGGACTCGCAAAGTCGTCGGGTGACGAACGATTCGCATTCGATTCCTACCGCCGATTCATCACGATGTACTCCGACGTCGTCCTCGGCGTCGACCACGAGCACTTCGAGCATCTTCTCGACGAGGCGAAGCACGCGCACGGCGCAAAGGTCGATGCAGAGCTGCACGCGACCGCCCTGCGCGGCCTTCTTGCGCGCTACAAAGCGCTCGTCCGCGAAAGAACGGGCAACGACTTCCCGCAGGACGTCAGGGAACAGCTCCACGGTGCGATTCGCGCCGTCTTTTCGTCGTGGAACAACCAGCGCGCGATCACCTATCGACGCCTCAACAACATTCCCGACGACTGGGGCACGGCGGTCAACGTACAGTCGATGGTCTTCGGCAACATGGGCGACGACTGCGCGACGGGCGTCGCCTTCACACGCAATCCCTCGACCGGTGAGAAACGCTTCTACGGCGAGTTCCTCCCTAACGCGCAGGGAGAGGATGTCGTCGCCGGCATCCGCACGCCGTACCCGATCTCGAAGGAGCTCGCGGCCGAGCCTGGCAAATCGCTCGAGGAGATGATGCCAGGGGTCTACGGCCAGCTCGTCGACGTCTACCGGAAGCTCGAGTCGCACTATCGCGACATGCAGGACATCGAGTTTACGATCGAAGCGGGAAGGCTCTACCTGCTTCAGACGCGCACCGGGAAGCGCACCGGTTTCGCCGCGGTGAAGATTGCAGTCGACATGGTCGACGAGGCGATGATCGACGAGCGTGAAGCGGTGAAGCGCGTCGACGCGGGATCGATCGTCCAGCTCCTCGCGCCGGTCTTCGACGCCGCAACCAAGTCGAAGGCTCTCGCGAACGGGCGCCTCCTCGCGAAAGGACTTGCCGCCGGCCCAGGCGCGGCGTCTGGGCGCGTCGCTTTCACCGCGGAGAATGCGGTCGACATGGCAAAAGGACCCGACCCGGTAATCCTCGCACGCGTCGAAACATCCCCGGAAGACATCGCGGGCATGCATGCGGCGGCCGGCATCCTGACGAGTCGCGGAGGGCTCACATCGCATGCCGCCGTCGTCGCCCGCGGCATGGGCAAGCCGTGCGTCGTCGGCTGCGGCGCCATGCGCATCGACTACTCGCGCAAGGAGCTCAGGGTCGAAGGGCGCCCGCCGATCCTCGAGGGTGACTGGATCTCCATCGACGGCGCGACCGGCGAGGTGATCTACGATCGCCTCGAGACGCGCTCTTCCGAGGTCATCCAGGTGCTGATCGACGGCTCGATGAAACCGGAGGCGTCGGAGACGTTCCGCGATTTCGACCGGCTCCTCAAGTGGGCCGACTCGATCCGAACGAAGAAGGTGAGGACCAACGCCGACACGCCGCACGACACGCGCGTCGCCAAACTCTTCGGCGCGGAAGGAATCGGCCTCTGCCGCACCGAGCACATGTTCTTCCAGGAGGAGCGCATCCTCGCGGTGCGCGAGATGATCCTCGCACGCGACGAAGCAGGACGCCGCCGCGCGCTCGAGAAGATCCTTCCCTTCCAGCGTAGCGATTTCGCATCGATGTTTCGCGTGCTCGACGGTCTTCCGATCACCGTCCGCCTGCTCGACCCACCGCTGCACGAGTTTCTTCCACAAACCGAGGCGCAGATCTCGACGGTCGCGCGCGAGATGAACTGGGGCTTCATCGAACTACGCTCGAAGGTCAGCCAGCTTCACGAGGTCAACCCGATGCTCGGCCACCGCGGCTGCCGCCTGGGCATTACCTTCCCCGAGATCTACGAGATGCAGGCGCGCGCGATCTTCGAGGCCGCGTGCGAAGTGTCGAAGCAGGGTATCGCCGTGAGCCCCGAAGTGATGATTCCGCTGATCGGCACGATCAAAGAGTTCACGATCACCCGCGAGCTGGTCGAACGAACTGCAAAGAAGGTGTTCGAGGAGAAAGGCATCGAGGTGCCGCTCATCGTCGGCACGATGATCGAGATCCCGCGCGCCGCTCTCATGGCGGGCGAGATCGCCGCAGAAGCGGCGTTCTTCTCCTTCGGAACGAATGACCTGACCCAGATGACGTTCGGCTACTCGCGCGACGACGTCGGTTCATTCATGCCGGCCTACCTCGAAAAGAAGATCGTCCCTCGCGATCCGTTCGAGTCGCTCGACACGGAGGGAGTCGGTCAACTCGTGCGCCTGGGCACCGAGAGCGGCCGCGCTGCCAACCCCTCCCTTAAAGTCGGCGTCTGCGGTGAGCATGGCGGCGATCCCGACTCGATCCGCTTCTTCCGCAACGTCGGGCTCGACTACGTCTCGTGCTCTCCCTTCCGCGTCCCCGTAGCACGCCTCGCGCAGGCGCAGGCGGAGCTGGAGGAAGTGGCGAAGGAAGCGTGAGGCAGGCCAAAGGCCAGAGGTCAGAGGCAAAAGCAGGCATACGCCCTGTCGAGTTAGGCGAGAGCAGGTGGACGGCCTTCGTTTGCTTGAACTGGCGTCGCGCTGGGGGAAGGTAGTGGCAACGGCCTCTGGCCGTTGCGGCGGCGCCACCGGCGCCGCACCCCTGCGGCGCTCACGCGCCGCCACGGAGGCGGGACGCCTCCGCCACTACTGCACGTCACTCCGGATTGTGGGGGCGACCGCCTTCGCCGCGATCACGTCGCCGTTCCCTCGTCACGCCAGGTCCGCCACACGGCCGTCGCACGCTCGACGTCGTTCCACCCGAGAGTCCCATCAGCCTTCACACCGTTGATGCAGGCGATCGCCGCCTCCGCTTCGACCGCCGACGCAGGCTCGCACTGCTGCCATTGCATGTGCGGAAAATACCAGCGCACTTCGGTCCGCGCCCCACGAACGATCACGAGGAACACACGCCCCGTTGGACGAGCACCGACGAGAAACCAGGAGAGACCTCGTGGAGAGTCAGAACCCGAATCGAGCACGATCATGACGCGTGTTCAACCCCGTCTCGTGGACCGGTCGCGGCCAGCCGCGACGAGCCGGTCGCTATTCGTGATGCCGCGCCGTGACGCGCTCACGCATCGCCTCGGCAGCTTCGACCTTGCGCAGCACGCGCTCGACCAGCATCCAGATTTCGTCGAGCCGCGCCTCGATCTTCCCGAGTCGTGCGTCCAGATCCGCATTCTCGATCTCCTCGATCAGATCCATGAACATCGGATCTGACGGCGCGTTATAGGCGGGTCCCTGTGCCACATCGGTCGCCGTGCTGTCGGGGTCCTGTTGCGTGATCTCGGGGTAGAGCTCCCGTACCATCTTCTCGATCGAGCTCTGCGGTGCGATCATCGGGCTCACGTCCATACCTGTCGCGTCTTCAATCGCATGGATGACCGCGAGGTCGGTCGGATCCGACATCGCAACCTGCAACTTCTCTCCGTCGAGGCGTACCGGCACCGCGTGAAATTCGCGCGCAATCTTCGGCGGGATCCGCCGCAACACCTTCTTCGGAATGTCGATGTTGAGCAGGCTGATGCACGGCACGTCGATCTGTTTCGAGAGAAAGGCGGCGAGTACGTTCTCGTCGATGAACTTCAGCTCGACGAGCGTCGAGCCGAATTTGCGCCCCGTGCGCTTCTGTTGCTCGAGCGCGACCGACATCTGAACCTCGTCGATCAGATTGGCAGCGAGCAGCATGTAGCCTAGATTCTGGCGCTCCACGGGCGATGATCTCCGAAAGGATTCTACGCCGTGGCGAAAGGTCGGATCCTTATCCGACGATAGTTCCGTTCCTGTCACCTCGATCGCGGAAACTGCGCCGCCCGACCCAGCCATATCTTCACCACCCGAGGCGTCAGCAGCGGCGACACACTAAACTTACGACGCAGCCGCACGACGCACGCTGATGGAGACCGTAGATCGCAAGCGCGAGCAACACGATGGAGTAGGCGGCGAGAAGGGCGAGATCATCGGCGTTCGTGCGTCAACCGGGGGCGTGGTCGTTTTCCTCGCAGCGATCTTCGCATCGATGCCCCCCGCGTCGTCGAGACTCGGCGTCACGGCGTTTCTCGCCTTGTACGCGACGGCGCTCGCGCTCTGGTTCACACTCGCGCGGCAATCGCGGCTGCAGAAGCTTCCCCCCGCGTTCGCCGTGACTGTCACCGTGGCGATCATTCTTCGCGCTGCGTTTCTTCCATTCGATCCCACCCTCTCACAAGATGTGCAGCGCTACCGCTGGGATGGCCTGGTCGCGAAGAGCGGCGCGAACCCTTATCGATACCCTCCCGAAGCTCCAGAGCTCGCGCAGCTCCACACCAACTGGCACCGGCTCATCAACCACCCCGAGATCGCGACGATCTATCCCCCCGCGGCCCAGGGGCTGTTTGCGTTGCTCGCCCTTGCCGGAAATTCACTTTTCGTGTGGCGCCTCGCCTTTCTCGCGTTTGATCTCGCCACGATCCGATTGCTCCGCCCGCGTGACGCGTGGCTCTGGGCGACCTGCCCTCTCGTCGTCGTCGAAGGCTTCTGGAGCCTGCATCTCGAGATCGCCGCCGTAGCGCTTCTGGTCGCGTCGGTGCGCGCTGTCGCGCAACGCAACTCCGCCACAGGAGGGGTCGCCGCGGGTCTCGCAGCGGGAATGAAGGTCGTGCCTATCGCCGCACTCCCCGCGCTCGCGTTATTCAGCAATCGCCGCGCGCGCTTCGTCGCGTTCGCTCTCGTAACACTGATCGCGCCGGCACTGCCGTTCCTTTCGATGGGGCCGCTGATGCCAGGCTTCGGTGACTATGCCAGCCGCTGGGAGTTCAACGCACCGCTCTACGAATCGGTGCACTGGCTCGTCGATGCCGCACACATCGACAACGCCGCGAAAACGCTCTTTACCTCGCTCAAGGATCCTCTGCATGCGGAGTCGATCGCGCCGTTCGTCTATGCACAGCTTCACGCCGAACGGATGGCTCGGGCGATCTGCCTTCTCGCCTTCCTCGCCGGGCTTTTCGCCGCCGTGCGACTCCCAACTCTCGAGGCGCGCGTCGCGTGGTCGATCGCGGCGCTCCTCATCGTCTCGCCGGCGCTCCATCCATGGTACTGGCTCGTCCTGCTCCCGTTCGCCTTCGAGGCGGAGTCGTTTCTCCTCGTCGCCCTCGCCGTCGCAAGTCCTGCGTCCTACCTCCTCTATGGCGGCGGAGCGGTCATGACCGCCGCGGCGCGGAGCATGGCCTGGCTCGTCCCGGCAATCACCGCCCTTGTGTACCGGCGTAGAATAGGATTCTCGAGACCGGAGGCCCCGGTGAATCAAGCCCCGGCCGCGTAACGAAACCCGGAGTCGTAACGCGGCGTCAAAGGCAAAGTGCGACTCACGTACACGACCATTCTGCTTCTCCTCGCGATCGGCGCACTCTCCACCGCGTGCGGCGGAGGAACGACTGACGCGTCGTCCGCGACGGCGAACGTCCCTCTTCTCGTCACGCGCGGCGACTTCCGCGAAACCATCCATCTCTCGGGTGAGATCGAGGCCGCGGAGGGAGTGACGATCACCGTTCCCCGCCTGCCAAACTGGCAGACGACGATCAAGACGATCGTCGCCGACGGCACGCGCGTCGAACAAGGCGCCGTGATCGCCGAGCTCGACTCGACGCCGTTCTCCACCGGCCTCGAGCAAAAGCGCGACCAGTACGCCGACAACGTTCAAGAACGCACGAAACAGCTCTCGCGCAGTGCGGCCGACCTGGAGAAGCTCGAGCTCGACCTCGAAAAGGCACGGATCGAGCTCGAGAAAGCGAAGACCAAAGCGGCGGTCCCGCCCGAGATCCTGCCTCGGCGTGAGTACGAAGAGAACCAGCTCGCACTTCGCCGCGCCGAAGTCACGCACGAAAAGGCGCGCAACGACCTCGAGTCGCGGAGGCGCGCCGAAAAGGCAACCCTCGCCAATCTCCAGATTCAGATCGAAAAGGCAGGCGCCGAGATCGGCACCGCCGAAGCAGCGATCTCGTCGATGTCGCTCCTCGCTCCCTCGGCCGGCGTTGTCATCGTAGGCGAAAACCCCGAGACCGGCAGGAAGTTCCAGCAGAGCGACACCGTCTGGGTCGGAATGGAGATCATCTCCATCCCTAACCTCGACACTCTTCGCGTCAGCGCAATCGTCGTCGATGTCGACGACGGCAGAGTCGTGCCGGGCCAGCGCGTCGAGGTCGTACCCGACGCCTACCCCGAGATCAGGCTCGTCGGTCGCATCGAATCGGTCACGACCGCAGCGAACAGCCTAACGCCGGAATCGCTCCGTCGCGGCTTCATCGCGACCGTCGCCATCGACCGCGACTCGACGACCGACAAGCTCCGCCCCGGCTTCTCGGTGCGCGCGACCGTCGTTCGGAGTGAGACGAAGGGAGCGCTTCTCGTCCCGCGCGCCGCGCTCGTCGCGACTGCGGACGGCTCGAAGGCGCGACTGCGCAATGGCGCGCTGGTTCCCGTGAAGCTCGGCGCGTGCAACGACCACGACTGCATTCTTCTCGACGGGCTCGAGCTCGGAGACGCCCTCTCCTCCGTGCCTTCCGCAAAGGAGAGCTCGTGACGCCGCGTCGCCGCAGACTCTCCATCGGCGGCGCAGCCGTCGCGCTCGCCCTGTTCGGCGTCGCCGCGATCGACCGACAGCTCTCCGAGACGAACGCATCGTTCGAGACGGCGAAGCGCGAAGATCTCGTCATCGGCGCCGAGGTCCGCGGTTCCCTGTTCGCGGAGGAGACCGACACGCTCACGCCACCACAGTTGCAGAACGTCTGGCGCTACCAGATCGCGAGCCTCGCTCCCGAAGGGGGAGACGTAAAGAAGGGCGATCCCGTGATCGGCTTCGACACTTCGGAGCAGTCGCGTGAGCTGCAGGAGGAGACGGCGAAGCGCGATTCGGTCCAGAAACAGATCGAGAAGCGACGCGCAGATCTCAAGCTCGAGAGGGCGACCGAGTCGCTCGCCCTCGAGGAGGCGCGCGCACGCCTTCGCAAGGCCGCTCTCAAACTCGAGACGCCTTCGAGCGTCATCTCGATCACCGAGCTACAGACTGCGCGGGCCGATCACGAGATCGCGCGCCAGGAGATCATCCACCTCGAAACGAGGCTCGAGGCGATCGACGACGCCGCGGTCGAGGAGCTCGAGTTGCTCGTACGCCGCTTCGAGCGCGCGAAGCGGCGTACGAGCGAGCTCGAGTTTGCGATCGAGGCGATGACGGTCAAGGCGCCACGCGACGGCATCGTCGTCATGGTTCAGTCGTGGAACGGCGAGAAGAAGAAGGTCGGCGACGCCGCCTGGCGCGGCGAACCGATCGTCGAGATCCCCAACCTCGAGAAGATGCGCGCCCGAGGTGACGTCGACGAGGCCGAGTCGGGGCGCCTCGAGAAAGCGCAGGGGGTCTCGCTGCGCCTCGACGCACAACCTGACCTCGAGCTTCGCGGCCGGATCGACGTCGTCGCCGAAGGAGTACGCAACGAATCGCGCAGCGTGTCCCTCAAAGTTCTCCCGGTCGAGATCGCTCTCGACCGCGTCGACAAGGCACTCATGAAGCCGGGCATGCGCTTCCGCGGCACGGTCGAGTACGAGCGCGTCGCGAACGCCGTCGTCGTGCCGCTCGACGCGATCTTCGACTCGCCGGCCGGCCCGGTCGTTCGCCGCAAGGGTCTCTGGGGCACCCGCAACATCGAAGTCCAGCTAGGAAAGAGAAATCGTGAAAAGGTCGAGGTGCTGTCGGGCGTCGAATCGGGCGATCGCGTGCTCGTGAGGCGCGAAGCCTCCTCCGAGGAGGATTCGAAATGACGCGCCGCCGCATGATCGTTCTCGCCGCCGCCGTCGCCAGCGCCGCGATCACGCTCGTCGTCGTCGTCCGGTGGCGGCAGGCCCCCGAGATCCCGACCTTCACCGTCACCGAAAGCCCCTTTCGCCGGCACGTCACGGCCGAAGGCGAGCTCCGCGCGCTGAAATCGACCCCGGTCACGACCCCGGTTCGAATCCGGCGGCCAGTCCGCGTTGCGACGCTCTTACCTAACGGCTCGCGCGTGAAGAAGGACGACATTCTCGTCACCTTCGATCCCACCGATTTCGAGAACGAAATGCGCGATGGCCAGTCGGCATCCGGAACCGCACGGAACAACCTCGAGCGGCAGGACATGCTGAGCGCCGCCACGTCGAAGAACCTCACGCTCGACGCGAATCAGGCGCAGCGCGAGTACGACGCGGCGCAGCAGTTCGCTTCCAAGGACGTGGAGATCTTCTCCCGCTTCGTCGTGATCGAGTCGCAGATCGACCAGGACCTGGCGCTGCAGCGCCGCGACAACGCCGAAAACAACAAGACGACGCGCGGACAGCAGGCCGCCGCCGATCGACAGATCGCCGAGATCGAACGGCGCGTAGCCGAGATCAAGATCGATGGCGCGCGCGAAGGGCTCGACTCACTCGTCATCCGCGCTCCGCACGACGGCGTCTTCGTCCTCAAGCCTAACCCGTGGGACGGCGATTTCGTCAAGGTCGGCAAGACGGTCTGGCGCGGCATGCCGATCGGCGAGCTCCCCGATCTCGCCACCATGGAGGCCGAGATCTTCGTCCTCGAGGCGGACGCAGGTGGACTCAAGAGTGGAGTACCCGTCTCGCTCGTCGTCGAGTCGGATGGCGGCAGGAAGCACGAGGGGAAGATCAAGAGCGTCGAGCCGCTCGCTCGTCCCCGCACGCGCGGCGTGCCGGTACAGTTCTTCAGCGCGATCGTCGAGATCGCGAAGACCGATCCCGCCGTGATGAAGCCGGGCGCGCGCATCCGCGCCACGCTCATTCTCGAGAAGCGCGACAAAGCAATCGCGATCCCCCGCAACGCCCTTTTCGAGCGAAAGGGGAAGCGCGTCGTCTTCCGTCGCAACGGCGGCTCCTTCGTTCCTGTCGAGGTCACGCTCGGCTCCGCATCGCCCGGCAAGGTGATCGTCGAGAAGGGGCTCAAACCGGGCGATGTCATCGCCCTCGCCGATCCCGAAGCGGAGAAGGAGGCGCGACAATGACCTTCGAGGAGTCGCTCCTCACCGCGCTCGCCAACCTGCGCGCGCACAAACTGCGAACGACGCTCACCATGCTCGGCATGATCTTCGGCGTCGGCGCGGTCATCGCGATGCTCTCGATCGGCGCCGGAGCCGAAAAGCAGGCGCTCGCCTCGATCGGAAGTCTCGGTGTGCGCAACGTCCTCATCCGAACGACCGAGCTCGATGACGAAGAAACGAAGGAGATCCGAAAGAAGTCGCTCGGTGTCTCGATCCGCGATGGTGAAGCGATCGCCGAGGCGGTCGACGGCGTCGAAGCGGTGCTCCCGCGCATCGAAGTCAAAGTGCACCGAATCTCCTCGGCGGGACGCAAGACCGAGGGAAAGGTGCAGGGCGTTGCGTGGACGAGCTCTCGTGCGCTGCCGCTCGTCGAGGGACGCAGCCTCGACGCACGCGACGAGTCGACACACGCCCAGGTCTGCCTCATCGGCCCGAGGATCCGCAACGAGCTCTTCGGCTACGGCACCGCGGTCGGCCGGACGCTGAAGGTCAACGACGTCTGGCTCGAGGTCGTCGGCGTCCTCGGTTCGTCGCCGGGAAGTGCATCGAAGGTCGAGGGGATGCCGGCGATGTCGACTTCACGCGAGATCTATCTGCCCGTCTCCACCGCGCAGCGGAAGTTCGACCGCAACCCGCTCGACTCCCCGGTCGACGAGCTCGTCGTCCGGCTGCGTGTAGGCGTCTCGCCCGCCGCGTCCGCGGAGCTGATGAAGACACTTCTCGACCGGCTCCATGCTGGAGAGAAAGACTACGAGATCATCGTCCCTGAAGCGCTGCTCGAGCAGAGCAGGAAGACGCAGAGGATCTTCGCGATCGTGATGGGCTCGATCGCCGGAATCTCGCTCCTCGTCGGCGGGATCGGGATCATGAACATCATGCTCGCGTCGGTGCTCGAGCGGACGCGCGAGATCGGCATCCGCCGCGCTCTCGGGGCGCGGCCCAAGGACATCCGCACGCAGTTCGTGATCGAAGCGTTCTCGATCAGCATCGCCGGCGGCTTCGTCGGCATCGTCACGGGAGTTGCGCTCGCGCGCGTCGTCGCGGCCTCGGCCGGCTGGCCGACCGTGGTGACGATCGCGTCGCTCGTACTCTCCACTGGCGTGTCGATGCTCGTCGGCCTCGCGTCGGGAATCTACCCCGCCATGCGCGCCGCAGAGCTCGATCCGATCGAAGCGCTCAGTGCTAAGTCCTGAGTCCTCAGTCCTCAGTCCTGAGTCCTCAGTCCTGAGTCCTAAGTCCCGAGCCCTGAGTACGGGGTGTGCTGAGCGACAAACCGCGAGGACTCAGCAGGGAGAGCGCAGGAACGACACATCGCACTGAGTAGATGTCCAAGGCCGTTTTGGCTCGATTCGCGCGGTTCTACGAGTTGGAGTACTGGAGACCCGCCCTGAAATCAGCGATCAACATCGCAAACCCAATACTAGGTACTCAGGACTAAGGACTCAGGACTCAGGACTGAGGACTCAGGACTGAGGACTCAAAGATGCTCGGCCTTCAGGCCTCGCGTCATGAGCCGCTGGATTGCGTTTCGCGGCGTTTCGTTCTCGTAGAGCACGCGGAACATCTCGTGGGTGATCGGCATCTCGATGCCGAGCTTCGCAGAGAGGTCGTTGGCGGAGCGTGTGGTTTTCACCCCTTCCGCGACCTCGCGCGATGGTTGCGCGACAGCGCGCCGGTGCACGTCAGGATGAGATCGCCCATCCCGGCGAGGCCACCGATCGTCTCGGGACGTGCGCCTAACGCCAGTCCAAGGCGCCCCATTTCGTGAAGTCCGCGGGTGAGCATCGCGGCGGTCGTGTTCGAGCCGAGCCCGATGCCTTCGATGATCCCCGCCGCGATCGCCATGACGTTCTTCATCGATCCGCCGATCTCCGCGCCCGTGACGTCGTCCGAACTGTAAAGACGAAAATACTTGCACGAAAACGCTTCCTGGATCTCCCTGGCCAGCTCGGCATCGGTCGACGCGATGACGGCGGCGGTCGGATCGCAGCGCGAAAGTTCCGCCGCGAATGTTGGACCGGAGAGGCAGCCGAAGGACGTGAGCTGGTCGCCCAGCACATCGGAGCTGATCTCCGACATCCGCTTGAGTGAGTCGTTCTCGATTCCTTTCGTCGCCGAGATCACGCGCACCGGGCCGGGAAGGTCCTTCTTGATCTTCCCGAGCACGGTCCGGTAGTGATGGCTCGGTGTGACCATCAACAGCGTCGACGAAAAGTTCGCTGCCGCCTCGATCGAGTTCGTCGCCTCGAGGCGATAGCTGAATTTCGCCTGCGGAAGATAGACGGGATTGCTTCGCGACTCCGTGATCGCCGATACGACCTCAGGCTCGTGCGCCCAGAGCATCACGTCGTGTCCACAGCGCTCCGCGAGCTCGGCGAGCGCCGTGCCCCATGATCCCGCTCCGATCACCGCTATCTTCACAATCCCCTCCTCACTTCGGAAACCTGTCCTCGCTGCCGCCCAGAATGCGTCTGAGATTCGATTGGTGCTTGACGATGATCAACAGGGAAATCGCCGCGCTGAAAATCAGAATCCACTTCGGCTCATGGAAGACGTAGCTCAGCACCGGCGGCATCGTCGCCGCCGAGGCGACTGAGCCTAACGACACGTAGTGCGTCGTCAACGCCACGAGAAGGAAGACGACCACCGCGACGACCATCGCTGCCGGATTGAGCCCGAGGAAGACTCCTGCAGCGGTGGCGACTCCTTTGCCTCCCCGAAAGCCGAGCCACATCGGAAAGACATGCGCCACGACTGCGAGCAGCGCCGCAAGACCAAGCCAGAAGGCGCGCGACGTCTCCGGACCGCCACTCGCGTCGAGTACCCAGGGCCACGACGGACGCGACAGGAGATAGCGCGCGAGCCAGATCGCAAACCACCCTTTCGCCAGGTCGAGCGTAAGCGCGAGCGCGCCGGGCAGCTTCCCGTGGGTCCGAAGTACGTTCGTCGCCCCGACGTTTCCGCTTCCCTGCGTTCGGATGTCTTCGCCCGACACGTATCGCGCGACGAGATAGCTGAACGGTATCGAACCGAGCAGGTAACAACCTGCGATGAGATAGAGAGGCATCAATTGCACGGCGACATTCTAAACGCAGGTGAGAGGTGAGGACAGAGACGGGAGCAAGTGCGTGTGGAGCGCACACGTTGAGCTTGCGCCCTTCCATGTCGAAGCGAAGCTTCGGCGAGACACTTCGTTCGATCCAGGAGGCGGAAGCTGGCGCTTCCGCCGCGTGGAGAGCGCAAGCTGCGCTTGCGCACTCCACATGATTCCGCACTCCGTACCCTATCGCTCCCCGCTTTCAGCGACGAGGTGAATGATGTAGCAGCCAAGCAACAGCGCCGCAGGAAGGTTCGCGCCTCGCGGAGTCTCCTCCGCGATCTCGATCGCCCCTTCCGGACTACCGTCGACCGCGAACCCCGTGTAGAGGAAACGAATGAGCATCTGGCCGGCCGTCGTTACCCAATGCCAGTCCGCTTGCCATGCGTGACTCACCCAGGTGTAGCTCCTGCCGTCGGAGAGCTGGACGATGCCGCCACCACCCATCGTCGGCTCGAACCTGCCGAGGCTCTCGCCGCTCTTCGCCTTCTTCACGATGATGTGAGGGTTCAGGAAGCCGACCTTTCGCATCACGACACCACCGTCGTGCCACTCGCCCGTCGCGGAATCGTCATTCCATTCGAGCCGGGCAACGACGTCGTCGCCATCACGGAACACGTACTCGTTCTTGTCGGAGGAGGGCTTGGTCCAGACGATCTTCTTCGACGAAGTCGCAAGTGGTTTCATGATTCGGATCTCCGTAGAGATCATATCGAAATTCATTGGGGCTGGAAGAAGTCAGAAAGCCGCGAACGCGTGCATCAGGTCCGCCTTGAGGTCGGCAACGTCCTCGATCCCGACCGAGATTCGCACGAGCCCTGGCGTGATTCCGAGCTTCGCGCGCGTCTCCTGCGGTACCGACCCGTGCGTCATCGAGACGGGGTGCGAGATCAGCGTCTCGACGCCGCCGAGCGACTCGCCGAGAGAGCAGAGCCTGACGCGGTCGAGGAATGCCTTCGCTGCCTCGTACGAGCCGAGCTCGAACGCGATCATTCCGCCGAAGCCCGACATCTGTCGTGTCGCCAGCTCGTGTTGTGGATGCTCCGGCAAACCAGGGTAGTAAACCTTGACGATCTTCGGTTGCTTCGCGAGCCACGCGGCGATCTCGCGCCCGTTCTCGTCGTGCTGTCGCATGCGAACCGCGAGCGTCTTCACGCCGCGCGTCACGAGGAACGAGTCGAACGGCGAGAGGATCGCACCTGCCGCGTTCTGCAGAAAGCCGATCTTCTGCCCCAGCTCGTCGGTCGTCGTCACCACGACGCCGCCCACCGAGTCGGAATGCCCGTTGAGGTATTTCGTCGTCGAGTGGACGACAACGTCGGCGCCAAGCTCGATCGGCCGCTGGAAGTAAGGCGACATGAAGGTGTTGTCGACGACTGTCAGGATGCCGCGCCCCTTCACCGCATCGACGCATGCAGCGATGTCGCTGATCGTCATCATCGGGTTCGTCGGCGTCTCGAGGTAGAGCATCTTCGTCGTTGGCCGGATCGCCGCACGTACCGCGTCGACGTCAGACGTGTCGACGTAGGTGAACTCCAATCCGAATCGGCGGAGCACTTTGTCGAAGAGCCTGAACGAGCCGCCGTACATGTTCTCGCCTGCGATGACGTGGTCGCCGCCGTCGAGAAGCCGCATGGTGCAGTCGATCGCCGCCATTCCTGACGCGAAGCAGTGCCCGTGCTTCCCCTTCTCGAGCGCAGCGAGGTTCCGCTCGAGCGCGAAGCGCGTCGGGTTCTGCGTCCGCGCGTACTCGAACCCTTTGTGCCTCCCGAGCTCGGGCTGCACGTAGGTCGAGGTCTGGAAGATCGGGACCGTCACCGCTCCCGTCACTTCCTCAGGTTCTTGTCCGGCGTGGATGCAGTCGGTGGCGATGCCCATCGTTATCCTCCGAGTCCTTAGTCCTTAGTCCTCAGTCCTTAGTCCTCAGTCCTTAGTCCTGAGTCCTTAGTCCTTAGTCCTTAGTATCACGTACCGGGAAAGCAACAGCGAATCCAACGCAATCCACTCGTGACGGTGATTCGGAGAAGCGACTGGGGCAGACTGCTCAGCACTCAGGACTGAACACTCAGGACTGAGCACTCAGGACTAAGGACTAAGCACTCAGGACTAATGACTAAGGACTAAGGACTGCCTCACCGCCACTTCGAAAAGATTCCCTTCGACAAATACCGCTCGGCGGTGTCGGGGATGATCGCGAGAACTCGTTTGCCGGCGCCGAGACGCTGAGCGACAGCGAGCGCCGCACAGACTGCGGCGCCAGAAGACGATCCGGCAAGGATGCCTTCCTCGCGCGCGAGGCGGCCGACCATCTTCATCGACGGTTCGTCGTGGATCATTACGATCTCGTCGGCAAGAGTGATGTCGAGCGATTGCGGGATGTACGACGACCCGATCCCTTCGACCTCGTGAGGCCCAGCTTCGCCACCCTGGAACACGGAGCCCTGAGGCTCGACCAGGACACAGCGGATTCCCGCGATCTTCTCTTTGAGAAAGCGGCTGCAGCCGCTGAATGTGCCACCGGAACCGGCACCCGCGACAAATGCGTCGAGACGCCCTTCCATCTGTTCGTAGATCTCGGGTCCCGTCGTCCGGTAGTGCGCTTCGCCGTTCGCGGGGTTCTTGAACTGCTGGGGAACCCAGGCTCCGTCGATCGACTGGGCGAGCTCCTCCGCCTTGGCGATCGCAAACTTCATCCCTTCCTTCGCCGGCGTCAGAATCACCTCGCCGCCGAGCGCAGCCATCAGCTCGCGCTTCTCAGCCGAGAAGTTCTCCGGAACGACCAGGATGACGCGGTATCCGAGCTGCACGCCCGCAAGCGCGACGCCGATACCGGTGTTTCCCGCAGTCGGCTCGATGATCGTCCCCCCAGGCTCGAGCAAGCCGCGCGACTCGCCGTCGCGGATGAGCGCCTCACCCAACCGGTCCTTGACCGAATAGCCTGGGTTGAACGATTCGAGCTTCGCGAAGATGTCGGCGCAGCCTTCGCCGCCAATCTTTTTCAGGCGAACGACCGGCGTGTCCCCAATGAGATCGAGGACCGACTCGACAGGCATGAACGGCTTTCCGCGCAAAGCTCGGCCATTCTAGGGAGGGGGGAGAGTGAGGTCAAGGCTGGGGGCTTTGGATTTCGAATTTCGAATTTCGAACTTCGGATTTCGGATTTCGGAATTGAAAAGCAGGGTCGACGGCGATGGGAAAACAGCAGTCGTTCGCCCCTTTTCGAATTCGAAGTCCGAAATTCGAAATCGAAAAAGGCGGGCCGGAGCCCGCCTTTTCAAATGAATGCCCGTAGATCGCGCGCTTAGCGACGGCGTGACGAGTAGCAGTCGCGGCAATAGACCGGCTTACCGCTCACCGGCTGGAACGGTACCTCGGTCTGCGAGCCGCAGCTCGCGCAGACGACCGAGAACATCTGGCGGTCACCGCGTCCACCGCCGCCACCGCTCCGCTCGCCGCCACCCGTCTTCCGCTTGTCGCGGCAATTCTTACAGCGCTTCGGCTCGTTCGTGAATCCGCGCTCCGCGTAAAAGGCCTGCTCGTTCCGCGTGAAGATGAAGCTGCCGCCGCAATCGACGCAGCTCAAAGTCCTGTCTTGGAATTCCATGGAAAGACTTCTCCTGATTGTTGAGGATGATTACCTCAGGGTGAACTGAAGTGAACTGCCGCAGCCGTAGCGCGCGCGGGGTGCCGCGGTAGCCCCGCATTCACGATCTGATGGCGATGCCGTCTGGCTGGGTCTCACCCCTTCCGCCCCGACCCGGGAGACGACAGCGCAGACCGGGGGAAAAAGCTGGAATATTTCACACCATTGTGGCACGCGCTACCTCTTCTGGCAATGTGAATCGTAAATCGGCGCGGTCGGATACCCTGAAAAGGTACAGCACCATGATCCGCATCGGACCGGCAGGTTGGAGCTACGACGACTGGAACGGGATCGTCTACCCGGCAGGAGGCCGCAAGGCCGATCCGCTCGAATACCTCTCCCGCTACTTCGACACGATCGAGGTCAACTCGTCCTTCTACCGCACTCCGCCACAACAGCATTCGAAAAGCTGGGTACGCCGCGTAGACTCGAACCCCGACTTCCGCTTCACCACGAAGCTCTACAAGGGATTCACGCACGACGCGGCATTCCCGGTGAGGGAGGAAGTTGCCGCCTTCCTCCGCTACCTCGAGCCGCTTGCCGCCGAGGGGCGCCTCGGTGCCGTCCTCGCGCAATATCCCTGGAGCTTCCGCAATACGGAGTCGTCTCTACGCCGGATCGCTGACACCGCCGAAGCCCTCGCACCTCATCCGCTCGTCGTCGAAGTGAGGCATGGCGGGTTCGACGACGCCAGGTTCCTCGCGATGCTCACGCGCCTCGGTGTCGGCTTCGCCAACATCGACCAGCCGGTCATCGGCGACTCACTCGCTCCGACGGCCGTCGCGACGTCGAACGTCGCCTACCTCCGCTTCCACGGGCGGAACTACGCAAAGTGGTTCCACCACGACGAGGCCTGGGAGCGCTACGACTATCTCTACACGCCAGAGGAGCTCGAGCCGTTCGTCGCAACGACGAAGAAGCTCGCGTCGAACGGTGATGTCTACGTCGTGACGAACAACCACTTTCGCGGCCAGGCGATCGTCAATGCGATCGACATGAAACGCGCCATTGGGCAGAAGACCGAAGTGCCGCCACCTCTCGCGGATTACTACGGCGCGAGAGTTAGGGAGCGGGGGGAGAGGTGATCGGCCGGTTAAGCCCAATGGCCTGAACTTCGGGACGAAAGTCTCGAAGTTAGAACGATGAACGACGAAGTTTGAACCCAGAAAAGGGCCCCGGGCGGGGGTTTCAGGGTTCAACATTCACCGTTCTACGTTCTAACTTCGAGACTTTCGGCCCTAAGTGCCCCTTTCGCTAAATTCGACGACACCGGCGAAGAGCCATGCCCCATGGCACGACGATAGAAGCCGGAGAGGCCCTTCGCGTCGCTCAGGGCGACAAGCCGTTCGGCTCATCAGGAATCGCTCCGAGTCTCGTAACCCGATGGACTGCTTCACGCGCCCCTTCTCGACTCACCTCGCCTTCCTGCCGCCTCTCTGCCCTCGTTGCTCCTCTTCGATCCTCTCCCGATCCCCCCCTTCTCGCTCCGCCCTTCCCCCCCCACTACCTTCTCTTCACTCTCTTTCCACTCTTCTCGCCCCCTCGCCTTTCGCCTTTCGGCCGCTTTCATGCAGAATCGCTCGTCATGAAACGCCGCATCATCGGCACCGCCGGGCACATCGACCATGGAAAGACCTCGCTCGTCCGCGCCATAACCGGAATCGACTGTGACCGCCTCCCCGAGGAAAAGCGGCGCGGCATCACGATCGATCTCGGTTTCGCCCACTGGAGCGAAGGCGGGATGCAGATCGGCTTCATCGACGTTCCCGGCCACGAGAAGTTCGTGAAACACATGCTCGCCGGCGTCGGTGGGATCGACTGCGCGCTCCTCGTCATCGCGGCCGACGAGTCGGTCATGCCGCAGACGCGGGAGCATCTCGCGATCTGCCAGCTACTCAGGATTCCCACCGGCGTCATCGCCGTTACGAAATCGGACCTGGTCGAGCGCGAGCTCCTGGACCTTGTTAGGCTCGAAGCCGAGGAGCTCGCTCGCGGAACGTTCCTCGAAGGAAAGCCTGTCGTCCCGGTCAGCAGCGTGTCAGGGGCGGGGGTCGACGAACTTCGCGCAGCACTGCTTCGCGAAATCGGCGCCGCTTCCGACCGCGACGCCGGCGCGCGTGCCTTCCGGCTCCCGATCGATCGCATCTTCACGATGAAAGGCTTCGGCACAGTCGTCACCGGAACGACCGTGAGCGGCTCGATCGGTCTCGACGAGCCGCTCGAGATCCTGCCGTCAGGCCTCGTGACGCGTGCACGGCGAATCCAGGTGCATGGCGAGTCGAGGGACGTCGCCGAGGCAGGTGAACGGACTTCGATCAACCTCGCCGACGTCGCCGTCGACGCGCTCGCACGCGGCGAGCAGCTCGTCAGGCCCGGCACGTTGCGCGCGAGCCGGCTCGTCACCGTCGAGCTCGAGCTCCTCCCCGAGGCAAAGCCTCTCGCCGACCAGACGCGCATCCGATTCCACCATTTCGCTTCGGAGTTGCTCGGCGGCGTACGCATCCTCGCCTCGGAGGCAAGGGAGGTCGCGCCCGGAACGAAGGCGTTCCTCCAGATCACGCTCGAGTCGCCCGTTTGCGCCGTCGCCGGCGATCGCTTCGTCGTCCGTCGCTATTCGCCTCCGCTTACGATCGGCGGCGGACGCATCGTCGACCCGCTGCTGCCTCGGCTCAAGCGCGGCACGAGGCCCGAGCTTCTGACGACGCTTGCTGACGGCACTCCGACAGAGAGACTGCGACTCCTCGCGAAGTTAGGCGGTATCGAAGGAACCTCACTCGACGACCTCGCAACGCGCTGGGGCATGCCCCGCGCGAGAGTGATGAGTGCGCTCGGGAACGGCGCGTCAGAAGAGCTCCTCGTTGTCGGCGATGGGAGCGTGCTACGCTGGGTCCACGCAGAACACGTCGCTACCCTTCGGCGCAACGCGATGGAGTACCTCTCCTCGTATTTCGTCCAGAACCGGACGGCCGCCGCGCTTCCGAAGGGTGAGCTATTGCAGCGAATCCTCCCGCGTGGCGTCGACTCCGCGATCGCCACATTCGCGCTCGCCGACCTTCAACGCGAGAAGATCATCGTGGTCGAGGGCGACCAGGTCGATGTCCCGGGTCGCTCGAAACGCCTCTCGGGCGTCGAGGGAGATCTCGCGCGCACCATCGAGGCGCGCTTTCTCGAAGGAGGACTCAAACCGCCTCCTGTCTCGGAGTTGATCCAGACGATCAACCAGAAGAACAAGGTGATCGAAGGGGTCGTCGGCTATCTCGTCAAGACAGGCGCTCTCGTCCGGATTGCGGAGACGGTTCTGATTCACAAGGACGCCGTTGCCGCAGCGAGGACCGAGCTCGCCAGGCACAAGGGAGAGACGATCGACGTCGGCTGGTTCAAGGAGAAGTTCGACCTGTCGCGCAAGATCGCAATCCCCCTGCTCGAGCACTTCGACAAAATCGGCGCGACGAAGCGTCAGGGCGACTCGAGACTGGTGTTGTAGCGTTCGTGGCGATCGGAAGCAGTTGCGACCGCTACTTCCACCAGCTGATCTTGCCCGCCACCGCATTCCAGTAGAGGTGGTACTTCACGCATTCGCCACCAATGTCGATCTCGTTGCACGTCGCCGACTGCACGAAGCCTTCCGGATTCTCGCCGAGCATGTCCGCAGGGTTGTAGTCCATGCTTCCAATGAAGATCTTGGGAGTCTTCCCGCAGAGCGCGTCCTCGTCGCTCGTGCCGATAGGGAAATCGACGGCCAGAGGAGCCGTTCCCAGCGACAGGGGGCCGGTGATGACGGCGATGTAGAAGCGGTTCCCCGCCCGACCACTGACGACGAAGTCCTCCTGCCCGTCGCAGTTGAACTCGAGGGCTTCGATCGCCTTCCCGTTCCATTTGATGTCGGCGCCGAGCGACTGCACTCGCGCAAGAACGTCTTTTCGCGAGCCGGAATCGACCGCAGCATCCGCAAATGGAGCAGCGACGACGGTCGCGGTGCAAAAGGCGATCGAGGCGAGCAGTGTCTTGTTCATCGGCGAATAGGCTCCAAAATCGTCACGGTCTTGTGAACTGGTCGGGGGAAATGATAGCGGACAGAGCGAGAAAGTCCATGAATCCGACGATTTCGCACTCCAAAAGGTTTCGCCGGGGCGCAAACTGGCCTCGTTTCACGGTCTCAGCGACCTTCGCGATCAGCCCGGGACCGAGGCCTCGACGAGCTGGGCGAGCAGCACGAGCGATTCCTGCCAACCGAGGTAACAGGCCTCGGCCGGAATCGCCTCCGGGATTCCTTCCTGCACCACGCTCAACTCGGTGCCGCAGAATACCGCCTTTAACGAGATCGTCGTGACCATTTCTCCCGGCAGATTCGGGTCGTCGAAGCTGTCCGTGTGACGGATGCGTTCGTTAGGCACAAGCTCGAGGTACTTGCCGCCAAACGAGTGAGAGTTTCCCGACGTGAAGTTCGTGAACGACATCCTGTAGCTGCCGCCCACCGCAGCGTTCAACTCGTGGATCGTCCCGGTGAAGCCGTGCGGCGGCAGCCATTTCACCAACGCATAGGGGTCGAGGAATGCCCGATAGACCCGCTCGGGGGTTGCGCGAAGCACGCGGTGAAGACGAACTGTATTTGTGGGCATGTGAAACTCCCCTTTCCTCTCGTCGCATGTCGTGTGTCGAGGTACCAGGATAGCATGGGCGACCCCTCCTACCGGATCGGACGCCTAACAGGATCCGCTCGGCACCCGCGCGGCTCCGTCGAGCCCACACGGCGCACGCGCCCACCGCACAATCATCCTGAAATCGGCGTGCGACTTGCTCCCCGATCCTCTCCGTGCCACTATCTCGAAACTCATGGTCGTGGCTCTTTTGCTCGTAGCCGTCCTGGCTGCTGCGCCTCAGGCCATGGCAGCGGTCACGGTCACCGTCGACGCGAACGCAAACCGCCACACGATCGACGAGCGCATTTACGGCGTGGCCTGGGCTGACGCGACCGCGATCTCCGATCTCGAGATTCCGATCAACCGCTGGGGCGGCAATGCGATGAGCCGTTACAACTGGGTTTTCAGCACGGCGAATCGCTGCAAGGATTACTACTTCTACAACATCCCTGACGGCGTGTCGTCGGGCGACGGATCGAACGGGAAATCGGCCGATGACTTCATCGGCATGACTCGCGCCGCCGGCGCGCAACCGCTCATGACGATCCCAATGCTCTCTCTACTGCCGAAGGATCGCACAAAGCGCTGTTCCTACCCGCAAGGCCTTTACGCAAACCAGGAGGATTTCTCGACCTTTGAGCCGGTGACCTGCGGCAACGGCCGCTACGACGACGGTAACGGCATCGTTGGCGACGGCGATCGCATCCTCACGACGCCTGACCCGAATGGCATCGCCACAAGCTATTCCGCATCCCATCAAGGCGACTGGGTGCAGCACATGATCGACACCTGGGGAGATGCAACGAGCGGCGGCATGAAGTACTACGCACTCGACAATGAGCCCGGCCTCTGGAGCTTCGACCATTGGGACGTCCACCCCGACGGTGCGACCTACGACGAGGTGTGGTCGAAGATGGAGGAGCACGCGGCGCTGATCCGCTCGAAGGATCCGAACGCGATCATCACTGGAGGCGAAGAGTGGGGCTGGTCCGGCTACTTCATGAGCGGTCTCGACATGGAGAACGGCGACGACGCCGACCGCGACGCACACGGAGGCGTCGAGTGGTACGACTGGATGCTCGATCAATTCAAAGCATACGACGACGCGAACGGCACACGCCTCCTCGACATCCTCACCGTTCACATCTATCCCCAGAGCGGCGAGTTTTCCGACGATGTGTCGGCGAGCATGCAGCAGCTGCGCAACCGTTCGACCCGCTCCCTTTGGGATACGACGTACGTCGACGAATCGTGGATCGGCGGGACGTTTCACGAAGGGAAAGTGCAGCTCATTCCTCGCCTCAAATCGTGGGCGACGCGCTATCCCGGCACGAAGATCGGCATCACCGAATACAACTGGGGCGCCGAGCAACACATCAACGGCGCGACCGCCCAAGCCGACATCCTCGGCATTTTTGGACGCGAAGCCGTCGACCTCGCCACCCGGTGGGAAGTCCCCCCCAACGGCTCGCACGTCTACAACGCCTTCAAGATGTACCGCAACTACGACGGCGCGCATTCAAAATTCGGCGACGTCAGCGTCAGTGCGAGCGGTCCGAATCCCGACGACGTCGCGGTCTTCGCCGCCCTTCGCTCGACGGACAATGCACTCACCGTGATGCTCGTTTGCAAGACGGCAGGCGCGTCCACGGCCGCTACCGTGAATCTCGCGAATTTCGCCGCGTCAGGAGATGCCGAGCGCTGGCAGCTCGGTTCGAGCAACGTCATCTCGCAGCTCGCCGACATCACCGTGAGCTCGTCCTCCATTTCGCTCACGCTCCCCGCGCAGACCGTCACACTCCTGGTGATCCCGGGCCCGCCAGCGCCCCAGGCACCGACCGGATTCTCGGCTTCGGCGACGAGCACGACACAGGTCGCGGCGACGTGGACTGCGGCCGCCGGTGCCACGCTCTATGAGGTTTATCGAAGCGCAGGCAACAGCGCGTTCTCTCTCGTGAGCTCGACATCGACGACGTCGTTCAATGACACGAGCCTAACGGCGAATACGACCTATCTCTATCGACTACGCGCCGTCGCTGGGTCGGCAGCATCACCGTTCACCGCGATCGACCCCGCCACGACGATAATCTTCACGGACGACCCGCTGAACGTCGGCATGACCGCGAAGGCGGCGCACGTGACGCAGCTCCGCACGGCGGTCAACGCGATGCGCACCGCGGCAGGACTCACGCCGCAGTCGTTTTCCGACCCGTCCCTCAGTCCCGGATTGGCAATCAAGCGCGCCCACCTCACCGAGCTGCGCACCGCGCTCGACGAAGCTCGCGGCGCGATCGGCATCTCCGCCATGGCATACACCGATCCCGTCATCACGTCACAAATCACGCCCATGAAGGCGACGCACATTCGCGACCTTCGCGATGGCGTGAAGTAGCGCCCGCGCAGGTCGAGGTCTCTCCGCGCCTAACGTTTCAATTCCAAGAGGCGGGAGCGTCGTGAAGACATTGGCTTCCGTCGAGGCGAGTTACGAAAGCCGTTCGCAGCAGGAACTAGCCCCCGGGCGGGGGTTTCTGGGTTCGCACCTCATCGTTCAGCGTTCTCACTTCGGCCTCTTTCCCGTAACTAATGCCCATTGGGTTTGACCCGCAGGACGAGCGGCATTGGCCGATCGGGCGCTGCGGTCGCGATCTCGCGATTGAAACGCAGCGTCGTGCCGTCGAACGTCCAACCGCCATCGCTACAGCGCGAGCTCGTCTCGATCGCCTTCCCCTCGCGTACACGCAACGCATTCGCCGTCGCCTCTCGTTCGGCGCGGTATCGGAACGCGCGGCGCCAGACGGATGACAGGTCGGTCCCCAGGTCATTCATCGGCGTCGTCACTTCGCAACGGGTCTCGTTGAACAGCGCTTCGGCGATCCGGCGATCTCGCTCGACCGACGCCGCGAGCCACTTCGTCGGTAACATCCGCTCGCTACCCTCGCAGTACGAGGCGGCCTGATGTTGAAACCCTTCGAGCAACGGGCGAAGATCGTCTCGCTCCTGCAGCTCGGCGTACCATGCGGGCGCGGGTAGCGGCATCTTCCATGCGACCGCGTTGATCATCCGCACGATCGAGAACGCGGCGGTCCGCGCCATCATCTGCGGCTGGCCGTCCAGTGAGCGCGCGAGATTCCACGCGGCGTGCAGGTCGTCCCACCCCGCCGCATCGTTTGCGCGCGCCTTCGTCAACGCACTTGCGACGAGCGCCCGCGCCGCCATCATCTGCACCGCGCGCATCGCAGACGTCTGGCTGTCGCCAAGCCCTTCGCGTCGCTCCCATACGATTTGCTCGTGCAGCAACAGGTCGCGGATCCCAGCGATGTCGGAGAGCGTCGGCGGTTCCCCGATACTCAGCTCGCCCCGCGCGATCTCGCGCCATACGAACTCGCCGGCGTCGTCGTTCTTCGGCAGCGCGTTGACGAGCGCAGTCAGCTTGATCGACGCGTCATTCGCCGGCTGTGACGGATATCGGCCGGCAACGGTGTCGAGCGGCCCCATCCCTCCCGGCCACGGCCGTGCGGCCGAAGTCGTCACGGCCTCCCCCGCCCAGAACCATGAGACGGCTTGGGTGCCCAGCCAGAAGACGAGCCAGACGCCGAGCGCGAACGCGACGATCACGACGAGTACTTTCTTCAGCACTGCGTTCGTGACTCTACCTCGTTCGCTTCGCAACATTGATCAGCACCGAGGCAGCGTCGGGCGTTCGGGAGCTGTCGTTTCGCGGCACGGTTCCTCCACTCGAAGTCACCGCATGATGCCCCGATCAACCGATCGTGTCGAGACAACGAAAGTCTCGCCGGTTAGACGCGGCCTCTGCACATCAGGTCTCGATGCCGAATGCCCGGCGTTGCTCTGTCCACAATAGGTGGAATCCCGCACGCCTCAACCCCAAAAACCGGCGAAGAATGGCTTGTTTTCCGGTTCGAAAGGACGGAAATCGCGGACGCGCCGTACAATCGAGCCACACCACAGACGCCGGATCGCTTCGTCACCCCCTTCACAAAGTTCAAGACGAACTCGTGTCCGCGTGTCACCGAATCGAGGTACCTCGCATGAAACGTCGGATGCTCATCATGGTGGTCTGCGTCATCGTGTTTCTCACGATCGTCGGAGGCATGAAGTCTCTCCAAATCCGCGCCGCGATGGCGGGCCAGTCCTTTCAACCTCCTCCAGAGGCCGTCACGTCGGTTGTCGCGAGGGAACAGCAGTGGGAGCAGACCCTTGCGATCATCGGCTCGGTCGAATCAGTTCAAGGCGTGACGGTGAGTGCCGACCTGCCTGGCGTTGTAAGAAGCATCGATTTCGAGTCGGGCCGCAGAGTCTCGAAAGGCGAGATTCTCGTACAACTCGACACGAGCCAGGAGCAGGCGCAGCTCGCAGCTGCCGAGGCGCGGTTGAACCTCGCCAGGGTCGACCTCGCACGCTACAAGGAGCTGAGCGAACTGGAGGTCGCGCCGAGGTCCGCGTATGACCATGCTGCCGCGGAAGCGAAGCAGGCCGAAGCGCTCGTCGGTGAGATTCGCGCGACGATTGGTCGCAAAGTCATTCGCGCGCCGTTCTCGGGCGTTCTCGGAATCCGCCAGGTCAATCTCGGTCAATACCTCGAGGGCGGTGCGGAGATCGTGCAGTTGCAGTCGCTCGACCCGATCTACGTGAACTTCGCGGTACCTCAGCAGGAAGTCAGCCGGCTGCACCTTGGCGATGACGTGCGAATCACCGCCGAGGGAACGGCGATTCAGCGATCGGGCGAGGTGACAGCGATCGATTCGAAGATCGATGAATCGACGCGAAACGTGCAGGTGCAGGCGACGTTATCGAATCGTTCCGGCGAGTTGCGACCGGGAATGTTCGTCGAGACTCTGCTCGTCAGCGGCTCGACGCAAGCGGTGATTGCGATCCCCGCGTCGGCAATCAGCTACGCCCCCTTCGGTGACTCGGTCTTCGTCATCGAGGATATGAAGGACAAAGACGGCAAGGCCTACCGAGGCGTGCGTCAGCAATTCGTGAAACTTGGCTCCGCGCGCGGCGATCAGATTGCGGTTCTGTCGGGGATCAAACCGGGCGAAGAAGTGGTCAGCGCGGGCGCGTTCAAGCTGCGGAATGGCGCCGCAGTGAAGGTCGACAACTCTGTGCAGCCGCCTAACGACCTCGCCCCGAAGCCGGAGAACAGCTGATGAGATTCACTGATCTCTTCATCCGGCGGCCGGTCCTCGCGACGGTCGTCAACCTCGTGATCCTCATCGCGGGGTTGCAGGCAGTTCGTTCGCTGAGTGTTCGGCAATTCCCACGCAGCGACACGGCGAACGTCGTCGTCACGACCTCGTACGTCGGCGCGAGCGCGGACCTCGTGCGCGGGTTCATTACGACGCCGCTCGAGCGCGTGATCGCAAGCGCCGACGGCATCGAGTATCTCGAATCGTCGAGCACGCAGGGAGTCAGTACGATCACGGTGCACCTGAAGCTCAACTACGACACGAACGCCGCCCTCACGCAGATTCAGTCGAAGGTCGCGCAGGTGCGCAACCAGCTCCCTCCGGAGGCTGAGGCGCCCATCATCGATCTGCAGCCGGCGGACGCGCAGATCGCCGCTGCCTATCTCGGCTTCTCGTCGTCGGATCTCGACCAGAATCAAATCACCGACTACATCGTGCGCGTGGTTCAGCCACGGCTTAGCGCGATCGACGGCGTCCAGAAGGCGGAGATCTTCGGCGATCGCACGTTCGCGATGCGCGTCTGGCTCGACCCCGGCAAGATGGCCGCCCTCGGAGTCTCTCCCTCCCAGGTTGGGGACGCTCTCCGACAGAACAACTACCTCTCGGCACTCGGCCGTACCAAGGGAACGATGACCTCGGTCAACCTGGTGGCGAACACGAATCTGGAAACGACCGAAGAGTTCAAGAAACTCGTGGTTAAGGAGGACGGAGGCGCCGTCGTGCGCCTGGGCGACCTCGCCGACGTCGTCCTTGGGGCCGAAACCTACGAGCAGGAGGTCCGATTCAACGGCGAGTCCGCCGTGTTCATCGCAGTCTTCGTTCTCCCGACCGCAAATACGCTCGAAGTGATGGAGCGTGTGCGGGAGGCGATGCCGGAGATCCAGGCCCAGTTGCCCGCAGGAATGAAGGCCGGCGTTCCCTATGACTCCTCGGCGTACATTCAAGACTCGATCAACGAAGTGCTGAAGACGCTCGCCGAGACGCTTCTCATCGTTATACTCGTGATCTTCCTGTTCCTGGGATCGGCGCGAGGCGTGCTCATCCCGATCGTGGCGATTCCGATCTCGCTCATCGGCGCGGTGATGCTGATGCTCGTGTTCGGGTTCACGATCAACCTATTGACGCTTCTCGCGATCGTCCTCTCCGTCGGTCTCGTCGTCGACGACGCGATCGTCATGGTGGAGAACATCGAACGGCATCTCCACATGGGGAAGTCGCCATTTGATGCCGCGATCGATGCGGCACGAGAGCTGGTCGCGCCGATCATCGCGATGACAATCACGCTGGCGTCCGTGTATACGCCGGTCGCGCTCCAGGGAGGCCTCACAGGATCACTATTCCGCGAGTTCGCATTCACGCTCGCAGGGTCCGTGATCATCTCCGGCATCGTGGCGCTCACGCTCTCGCCAATGATGGGCTCGAAGCTGCTGCGCGCGGGAGACACGGACAAGGGTTTCGCAGGCTGGGTCAATCACCGGTTCGACAAGCTACGCATTCGCTACACGGGATCACTGAGCCGGTCGCTCGACTACCGGCCGGTGACCCTGACGCTCTGGGCCATCGTCGTCGCGCTCATCGTCCCGTTCTACATGTTCTCGCAGAAAGAGCTCGCACCGACGGAAGACCAGAGCTTTTTCTTCTGCTTCATTCAATCGTCAGCGAACTCCACTCTCGATCAAACGAGGCTCTTCGCCTCCCAGGTCGACAAGGCGTTCCTCTCCCTGCCTGAGACAGCGGGAACGTTTCAGGTGATCTTCCCGACGTTCGGCTTCGGCGGCATGGTGACCAAGCCATTCGAGGAGCGCGAGCGCGGGATCGAGGAGATCATGCAGGCGGCGTCGGAGAAGACGAGCGCGATTCCGGGGATTCGAGTGGTTCCGATCATTCCCCCGGCGCTACCGGGAGGTGGGGGTGGGTTTCCGGTCGACTTCGCGATTCTCTCGACGGCCGAGCCGGAGCGCCTCGCGGAGCTCGCCGACCAACTCGTCGGCAAGGCGTTCGAGAGCGGGATGTTCATGTACGCCGACACCGATCTGAAATTCGACCAGCCGCAAACCGAGGTGGTTTTCGATCGGGACAAGGTGCGTTCGTTAGGCGTCGACCTCTCGGAGGCGGGGCGCGATCTCTCCGTCCTCATGGGCGGTAACTACGTGAACCGATTCAGCATTCACGGCCGGAGTTACAAGGTGATCCCGCAGGTGAAGCGGAGCGAGCGCCTAAATGCCGATCAGATGAAGCAAATGTACGTCACGGGCCCGGAAGGCAAGCTCGTGCCGCTTGCGACGTTCGCGACCCTGGAAACGACGACGCAGCCCAGGGAGCTGAAACGATTCCAGCAGCTCAACGCGGTTCGCGTTCAGGGTGCGATTCCACCCGGCGTGCCGCTCGACACGGCCCTCAGGTTTCTGGAAGGCGAAGCAGAGAAGACTCTCCCGCGCGGATTCACCGTCGACTACGCAGGCGAGTCGCGTCAACTGCGCACCGAGGGCGGCAAGTTCCTCGGCGTCTTTCTCCTCTCGGCGATCATGATCTATCTCGTGCTCGCCGCGCAGTTCGAGAGCTTCCGCGATCCGTTCATCATTCTTGCCGGTTCCGTGCCGCTCGCGCTCTCCGGTTCGCTTCTCTTTTCGTTCCTCGGTCTCACCTCGATCAACATCTACAGTCAGGTGGGACTGATCACGCTCGTGGGCCTCGTCTCGCGCAACGGCATCCTGATCGTACAGTTCGCGAACCACCTGCAGGAAACCGGCCTCGAGAAGGTTCGCGCGGTCGTTGAAGCGGCCGGCACGAGGCTGCGGCCGGTGCTCATGACGACCGCGGCAACCGTGATGGGACACCTGCCGCTCGTCTTCGCGCGTGGCGCCGGCGCAGGCGCGCGAAACAGCATCGGCATCATGCTTGTGACCGGCATGATCATCGGGACGATGTTCACACTGTTCGTGGTGCCAGCAATCTATGTGCTCGTGGCGCGACGTCGTGGCGAGAACGTGGTCGAAGACGAGCGCGTAAGCGGAAGCGGACTAGCGGGCGACGTGGAGCAGGTGGCAGCGACGTGAGGGGTGCGTTGAGATCCGCGTGAACGTCGCGGTTAGGTATCGGACGGGGAGCTTCTCAGGCTCGTACGATTTGCGACAACGAACAGACTGACAGCAGCGATGAGCAGAACCGGCGACGAATAGACCCCTGGAGCCGGTCGACGCCAGTAGATTGACGCGCCGAGATGGCCAAGGGCATTTCCGACCATCACGAACGCAAGGAGCATGGACACGACGCGCATCCGGCGAGAATCTGAATCGAGGAACGGCGTCACCGCGAGCATGGCCGTCACCGCCGCTACGAGGCCCGTAAGCCACACCTGAAATGTGAACGTGGGCAACGGCACAAACGGATAATTGGCTCGGACGTCTCGAACGATCGCGTTGTAGACAGGGAGAAATCCCGTGAGCGCCTCATCCGTGACGTGGAGCGCGAGGGCGATCGCGAGGCCCACCCACGCTACTCTCCAGCGGCGGATTTGAGTGTCCACGGTTTTCGGGCGCGGATCCATGCTCCGATGCCTACCGCCGGCGTTCAGCTGCGCCGGCGCGCATGGGCCAATGTAACACGGCCCCTACGCGCTCGTTGTGCACCGCCCCGTTGCAGGCGCGTGTTCGCCGGCCGCCGTTCAGGGACACTTATGCCTCTCCGGCCAACTCCAGCGAACGGATATGGGCTCGTCCTTCGACGACCGATCATCGTCGAGACGCTTGACGCGCACAACTACCGCTTGCGGAGCCCGATGATGTCGATCGCACCGCTCTGCCAGCGATCGACGACGTCGCGTCGCTTCGCAAGCTCTTCAACGAAGACATCGCCCTTGTCGTACGACCACGGACCGAGACGCAGGAGCCAGACCGTGGGGACGCGTTCCGTCGCAGGTGCTTCAGCAATCGCGCGCAACGTTTCGCGTGACAGCGAAACGGCTCCTCGGCCTCCGTTCGGGTGCCAGCCGATGCCAGTCGACGGAACGGCAGTTGGAATCGGTCGCGTCGGGAGCGTGAGCCCGACGTCGCGCACCGCGCGGTCGAGTGGAAGCGCTCCTTCGTTCGGATAGGCGTAGATCACGTCGCCAGGTCGCATCCGTTGCTCCAACCATCGAACCGCACCGTACCAGTCTTCCCGCGGTCCGGCGCGCCTCGCGATCACGTCGACGGTGATCATCTGCGAGAGGACGACGAGCAGAAACGCAAGCGACGCAAGTCGCCACTTCCCGAAGAGACTCGCCCCCCCCGCCGCTTGCAGGAGTAGAGCCGGAATCGCCACGGGGCTGAGCGTACGGATCAAGAACACCGGCGAGACGGTCATCGACAGTGCGACCGCGAGAGCCGGCGGAAGCACGGCACAGATCACTAGCGCCATCGCCGTTCGAAAGTTCCGACGCTCGTACGACCTGTAAAGCGCGAGCGCGATGAGGAGCGCCGCGGAGACGATCGCGACGATTCCGTTCGCGCCCCATAGCGCTGCGAGCTTCCAGTGCAGGCCGTCCAATCGAAACGTGAGCCACGTTGACTCGGTCCAAGCCGTTGCCTGGTCGAGAAGCATCAGGAACCCCGGCAGGTAAAGCAGCGCAACGAGGACGTGCCCGCCGGCCAGAAACCCAAGCTCCCGCTTCTCCTTGACGCAACCGGCTACGAGCACCACGAACGCGATTGTGAGGCTCGCGCCGAAGAGAGGGCCCACATTGTGAAGCCAGAAAGTCAGCGTGAGCCCCACCAGATAGAGGAGAAACGCCCCCTGTTCGACGCGCCCAGTGTCGCGGCAATCTCGAACTGCTCGGAGCATTCCCGCGAGTGCGAGCGTGAAGGCGAGAATCATCGCGGCGTAAGGCCGGACCTCACGGCTCATCGCGATCATGAGAGGCGAGAACGCCGCCAACAATGCGGAGCACGCAACGAGCATGGGACCATCGAGATCGAGTGAACGGGCAAGCTCGAAGGCTGCGAACGCGACAATGACAATCGTCAAGAGGCCGCAGACGACGCCGAACATTCGCAGACCCGCCAGCGAGTCGCCCGCGAGGAGCGACCAGAGTCCCAGAATCGTGTAGTAGAGCGGTGGGTGAACGTCGTAAGTAGGGACCACTGTCCAGGTGAAGGCAAAACCCTTCTCCACGGCGTGCGCGCTGTACGCCTCGTCGAGCCAGAGAGGAGCGCGGAAGAGCCTCGACGCGCGGAACCATACCGCGACGGCAGAGAGAACGACCGCAACTGCCGGCAGGAAGTTGCGCGAACGCGCGGAGCTTCGTGTCACCGCGAAAGAATAGAGTATTTGGCTGCGCCTTGCTCCGTCGGCTGTCATGCCTCGGAATATGTCTGCGGGGGCAACACCGTCCGAGCTGCAGACGAACGCGCCGGTCCCCTGACCGCGCGCTTCGCACGTCTTTCGTTTCACATCGGGTGGAGCGGATTCGCCACACCGCGTCGCGTCGCAACGCGACCGCCGGTCTCAGAAGAGCTCGTCGACCGGCTGGTAGAGGCCGTCCTTTGCCGAGGGAACGTACTCGAACCCGCGACCGAGCGGATCGTCGTATCGGATCGTCGTGTAGTCGATTCCGAGTGCGGAGTAGAGCGTCGCGGTCAGGTCCTCCGGCCTCACGTCCCGCTGCGGCGCCCATCCCCAGTCCACGACCGCGTCTCCCGTCGCGTTCGTCCTTCCGATTACGCGCCCGCCTTTCACTCCTCCACCCGCGAGCACGTAGGAGAGCCTGGGGTAGTGGTCGCGTCCCGATTGCCCATTGAGGCTCCCCGTCGTCCTTCCGAACTCGGCCATTACAACGACCATCGTCTCGTCGAGCAGTGTCTTCCCTGCCGCGACTCCAGGCGTCATTGCGAGGTCGTCGAGAAGCGAGGCGAACGCGGGGTCGAACTGACTGCACTGCGTGAAGAGCGAGTCACCTGCCGCGCCGTAGATATTGTCATGATGATCCCAGCCACCCAGTGTCACCTGCACGAAGCGCGCACCACGATTCGCCGCAAGCAGCTTCTTCGCGATGACCATCGAGCCGCCGAACGCACTCGACCCATACCGGGCGTACTCTTCGTCCGAATAGCCGAAGAGCGCCCCCACCTCCGGGGTGTCGACCATCGTCTTCGCCTGGTCGTAGAAGTCGTTCATGTCGAGCGTGACCTTGCCGAGGCGCCCACTCGAACGGTCGAGATCGACAGATCCCAGTCGTTCCCAGCGCGTGTCGAACCTCGCTTTTCCATCGGGGTGCGCAAGCGTGGTCAAACCTTCAGCACTCGGCTGCACGGAGAACGGACCAAGCGAAGCCGGCATGTAGCCAGCTCCGGGCAGATTGCCGCTGTTGAGCGCGATGAACGACGGCAGCACGTCACCCTCCGCGCGCGACGCCTGCATCTCGAGCGAGACTACCGCTCCGACGTGCGGCGAAACGCTGCCTAACGCTCCAGTCGGGTTGCGCGAGATCTGACTCCAGAGCTGCGCGAGCTGGTGCACGAGTGCCCACGCCATTCCGGGCCGAACGATCGCAATCGTTCCGAGATGCTCGCCGGTCTTCGGGAGAAGCCCCTGCGGCCAGCGAACGCCGCCATACGACGTGGGGGCGAGCGACGAAGGAGTCCAGGAGCCCTCCTTCAGATCCCACATGTCGACCTGGCTGGGCGCGCCGGAGAGGAAGACGAGAATACAGTTTCGCGCGGTACGCTGGAGCGACGGCGCAACGCCGTTCGCGGCGTAAAGGAGTCTCGGATCGGCAACGTCAGCGAACCAGGAGGCAACGATGCCGGTCCCCGCCACACGGAGGAAGCGGCGGCGCGAGAAGCCGTCGCCTCGGAGCGGAAACGCGCCGCCATGCGAACAGTTGTTGCAGTCGTGCTTCATCTCCGCCTCCCTTAGTTGAACAGGAACTCCAGACTGTTGAGCAGGACGAACTGGAGATCTTCGGTCGCGGAAATGCGGCCGCTACTCTGCATCGCCGTGATCGCCGCCATTCGCTCTTCGGTTGTTGGACGACGCGAGAGTGTCGCGGTGTAGATTGCGTCGACGACCGCGCCATCGTCCGCGTGCGCGGCGAGCGCCGTCGCGACCGTCGAACCGCGCGTCGCGTTCTTGATGCGATCGGTGACGAAGCGGTCGTTCATCATGCCTAACGCCTGCAGAATCGAGCCATCATACGTACGACGGTTCTGGTCGCGATCGCCTCTCCCGAAGGAGCTCATGAAACGCGCGACGGCGTTGCGCTGATTCGGTGTGAGCGGGTCGGGGAGAGCCATCGCATCGCTGAACGTGCCGAGGCCTTCGATCGCGAAGCTCGGCGGCAGTTGCGTCGCCGTCGCGATCGCATCGACGAGCGACTCCGCCATCAGCCGCCTTGGGTAGTGTCGCGCGAAGTACGGCGTCCACTCATCCTGCCACTCGCCCGGGGTGTACTCAGTGGCGAGCTGGTAGGCGCTCGAGGTCGTCATGAGACGCAACAGCGCGCGAAGGTCATAGCCGTCCTCCTCGAATCGGGCCGCCATCGATTCGAGGAGCTGCGGGTGTGTCGGTTGCAGTACGGCCCCCTGCGCCAACGTCGCCGGATCGAGCCTCGCGAGGTCGAAGCCGTCGACCGGCTCGACGATGCCAAGGTGGAAGAGCTCGCTCCAGAGGTAGTTGACGGTGGCGCGCGCGAACTGCCGGTCGCCGGTCAGATGACGCGCGAAAGCGGCGCGGTACGTCTCTCCACTGCCGACTCCACCATCCCCGAGAATGAAGGCCGGCGTCACGGTGGAGTCCTCTCCCGCCGCGGGCTGTCGCGGCGTCTTGTTCCCCGTCGTCGTGTTGAGCTGGTAGCTGCCATTCGCGTTGTCCGAGACGAGGAACTTGAGCGTCACGGGGTCCTCAGTGAGACGAACGGGCCGGATCGAGACACGAGCAAAGAACGCGGCACTCTCCCAGAAGTCACTCCGCTGCTTCTTTGCGAGCCAGGAATTGACGAGCTCGAGGTGCCCTGGGCCGGAATGGCAGGAAAGGCATTCGAACGGAATCGCCATGAACTTCTCGACCGAGCGGGCGGCGAGGTTGTCGTAGGTGTCCTGGGCCGGGCCGTTACGCTGGATCTGACGAACGGCGTAGTTAGGCGGCCCGGAGAGATAGCTGTCGCCGGCACCGGCAATCAACTCGCGCACCATCGCGTCGTACGGCTTGCCGGTGCGAATCGCGTCGCGGATCCAGAGGTAGTAGGCATTCCGCCCTCCGGCGTAAAGGCGTGCGTTGCTCGAAACGACGACGTTCTGTACGAGGTCGCCGAACCAGAGGGTCCAGCGATCGACGAATGCGTCGGACGCGAGCAGCTCGTCGACGAGCCGGTCGCGCTTGTCCGTCCCGCTGTCCGCAACGAAGGAGGCGACGCGCGACGAGCTCGGGATGTCGCCAGTCAGGTCGAGCGTTACGCGACGAATGAACTCTTCGTCGGTCGTGAGGCGTGATGGCGCGATCTTCGCGGCCACCATCGCACCAAAGATCTCGTCGTCGACGAAGTTCTTATGGGGGATGGTCGGAGACGCCGCGTCTGGACGCGTCGGCCGGCGGCGAGTGGCCGTCTCGGCCGCGACGCGCTCCGCGTCGCGCGACAGTGCGCGCCAGCGCTGCGCAGGCCGCTCGACCCGCTCGATGTCGAAGCTGCACTCGCTCGTCGCGACGGCAACAGCGTCTTCATTTTCTTCTGCAGGCAGCACCCGTGCCGGAAGGAGCGCGACGATACCGGCGGCGATGATACCTGCACGGCGACCGAGGATAGATCGACACGTCCTCATCGGACCAACCTCCGAGCGTCAGGGGTCAGGGACAACGTTCATGCACGATTCGGAACCGGGTTTCGGGGGATCGACTCGCAGTTTAGATGAAGCGGAAGGCTTTGGCGTTTACACGAAGTGAGGAAACTGCTCGACACAGAGGCGTACCATTCATGTTGGCGTTTGTTTCCATCGGTCGCGTATCACTCCGCCCTATGCTGGCGGGAATGAGAACGGCGCAAACGATGACGGCTGCTGCGTCACGAAGGGTGATCCCCGGATTGCTGGGAGTAGTCGCGGCGCTGCTCGCCTCGACCGGCTGCACGCTGCGGAGCGAGATGACGCTCTCGCCACTCGCCCTGAAGCCGAGCGATACGGTTCGAGCGGCCAACCGCGTGGAGGATCTCGTCGAAGTCGGCGACTATCCGCGCGCGCTCGCCCTCGCGTCCGCGGTCGACGCAAAGCCGAACGCGACCGTCGCCGAGCTCAACGCGCTCGGTAAAGCGGAGCTCGTCTCCGGACGGCTCGCGGACGCGAAACGACACTTCCGCCAGGCGCTCGTTCGCAAGCCGTTCCGCGACGTCTACGCCGACATCGCCTGGAATCTATCGCAGGCGGAGCTGCTCGACGGCGAGTTCGCGGCGTCGCTCCACTGGGCTCAAACGGCAGTCGAGTACGGGCTCGAGATCCGCAGCTGGCACCTCGAGCTTCTCGAAGCGCTGCAAACCGAGCGTCCGTTCGTCGTCGGCGGCGTCAAGGACACCGAAGTGCCGATGGAGCATCGCACGCCGGCGATCCCGCGCGTCGAGGTGCGAATCAACGAGGCACGCGTGATGGGGATCATCGACTCGGGTGCGGTGATGACCATCGTGTCGGACCGCCTCGCGGCGGAGGCGAAGCTTCGGAGCCTCGGCGATTTCACCGGCACGTTTTATGGGCTCCTCGGCGAGCCCATCCAGGTGCGCTTCGCGATGATCGACTCGATGACGATCGGTGACCTGGTGATCGAATCGGTCCCGGTCGCGATCATGGCGGGCGAAAAGATGAAGTTCTTCACGCTCAATCGCACGCCATTCCATATCGACCTGTTGCTCGGAGCGAATCTGCTCCGTGAGTTCCGCCTTTCACTCGATTTCGAGAGGAACGAAGTGTCGTTCCATCATCTCGACGCCAGTGAGAAGGTTCCGGCAACGGACCAGAATCTCTTCATCCTCAATGCGAAGCCGTATGTGCACGGCTCGCTCAATGGCCAGGGATGGTTCCTATACCAGCTCGACACCGGTTCGGAGATCACGTATCTCAACAGCGTGGAGATCAGCCGTTGGAAACTGCAACGTAACTTCGCGATGATGTATCGGGGAGCGGAATTGCAGGGACTCGGCGGGGCGACGAAACGCGGCGTGATGGTCGACGACGTGAGCGTCGGGATCGGCGCGTGGCAGGGAACGTTCAAGACGCTGCCGCTTTACTCGTCGGAGAAATCGGGGGCCATTGGCTTGATTGGCGAGAACTTCCTCAAGCACTTCCGCCTCACGATCGATTTCGGCACGATGAAGATCCTGCTCGACCCCCCAAGCCGCAAGAACGAGGAGTGAGGCGCGAATGCGGAGTGTGGAATTCGGAATGCGGAATAGGAGAGCCGGAGCATTTCAGATCTCGGAATTCGGATCTTCCTTCGCCCGGCTTAACGAAACGCATGACCTCTTTTCTTGAGACATCGGCTGCAGGGGAACGCGCTTCGCCGCGTAGCGGCGAGAGATCGGTAGCCCCCGGCTTCAGCCGGGGGAAGAGGCGTACCGGTTGATCGCGCCGCGTAGCGGCGCAGGGATGCGTCGTCCTGCGGCGCTTCGCGGCGCAAATCGCATTTCGCCCCGCGAACCCCGGGCTGAAGCCCGGGGCTACCGATCCTGTGGCGCTTCGCGCCACACACCGCCTGCTATGACCGTTGGCCGCTGGCCTGCCTCTCCACGAAGCCGTCGAACACTTCGAGCGCGAGGTCGGCGCGACCGAGAGGCGCAGAGACCTGGCAGCCGGCAACGTCGGGGCGCACGCGCTGAAGCACTTCGCGCGCGATCGCAATCCCTTCGTGCAGTGCATGCTCGCGGCTCTTCTCGTTGGCGATGCGCATCCGCTCGATGACGTCGTCGGGCACGGTGACCCCCGGAACTTCGTTATTCATGAACTGCGCGTTCCGGTAGCTGAGGAGCGGCCAGATTCCGACGACGACGGGGAGGTGCATCCACTCGATCCGGCGGAGGAAGCTCTCGAGCTGCGAAGCGTCAAAGACAGGTTGCGTGATCGCGTACTCGGCGCCCGCCTTCACTTTCCAATCGAGGCGCGCAAGCTCGTGGTCGAGGTCGAGGTGTGCAGGGTTGACACCGACGCCGATCGTGAACGACGTCGGCTTGCCGAACGGGTTCCCGCCGAGGTCGAGTCCGCGGTTCATGAGGCTGACCATGTTGGTGAGGCCGATCGAGTCGATGTCGAAAACCGCGGTCGCCTCGGGGTAGGGGCCCATCTTGGGCGGATCGCCTGTGATGAGCAGCAAGTTATGGAGACCGAGGGCAGCGGCGCCTAACAGGTCGGAATGCATGCCGAGCAGATTGCGGTCGCGGCAGCAGTAGTGAAGTACGGCCTCGACGCCGGCCGTTTGCTGGATCAGGAGGGCGACCGCCATCGCCCCCATCCGGTTTTGCGCGCGCGGACCGTCAGGAACATTGACGGCGTCGATACCGGCGGCTTCGATGAGTCGCACGCTCTCGAGCATCCTGGCCGGGTCGGGACCCTTCGGCGGGACGATCTCGATCGTGGTTACGAACTCGCCGGTCGCGAGCTTCCTCCCCCACCGCGAGCGCTCCGCCATCGGAACCGGCTGCACGCCAGCCGCGCTCTCGTGGCGCTCGCGATCGACCGCGACGAGCTGGCGGCGTGGAGAGAGCGGGCGCACGCTGTCGGCAACGTACTTGATGTGCTCTGGCGTCGTCCCACAACAACCACCGATGTACTTCACCCCTTTCTGGATCAGTCGCTTCGCGTATCTGGCGACGTACTCCGGAGAGGCCATGTACATCTGGCGTCCATGGACCTCACGCGGAAGCCCTGCGTTAGGCTGGCACGAAATGCGCTTGTTCGTGACAGCGGCCATCTCCTCGATGGCGTCGAGCATGACATCGGGACCGACCGAACAGTTCAGGCCGATGACGTCGGCCTTTGTGGCGTCGAGGCGACGGGCAATCGCGCGCGGCGTGTCTCCATAGGTCGTCCGGCCATCCTGGCCGATCGTCATCTGCGCGATGATCGGAAGCGAGCAGATGTCGCGGATCGCAAGGATTCCCTGTTCCATTTCGGCGATGTTCGAGATCGTTTCGAGAACGAAGACGTCAACGCCGCCCGACATCAGCGCCTTCGCCTGAATGCGAAACCAGTCGCGCGCTTCCTCGAGCCCCGTGGGGCCGTACGGCTCGAGCCGGATACCAAGCGGACCGATGGCCCCTGCGACGAAGACGCCGTCACCCGCCGCCTTGCGCGCAAGCTGCGCCCCTTTCTCGTTGATCGCGTCGAGCTCCTCGTTGAGCCCGAACGCACGAAGCTTGGGGACGTTTGCCCCGTAGGTGTTGGTCTCGATGATCTCGGCTCCGGAACGGACGTATTGCCGGTGCACGTCGAGCACGATCTCCGGATCGCGGAGGTTCAGCTCGTCGTAGCAGCGGTTGATGAACACGCCGCGCTGGTAGAGCATCGTTCCCATCGCTCCGTCGAAGAGGTAGATGTGCGAATCGGCGAGCGTCTGGATGAAGTCCTGCATGTCGTACCGTCCTTCGACTCCGCGAAAAGAAAAACGCCCCGCGGAAAACGGGGCGTTGGGAAAAGACTTCCTTCCGCAGCGTCTTTAGCTTTTTTTAGGCTGGTTGCAAGCGGCCCCAAATCAATCCAGCTGACAACAATGTAGGCCCTGCGTGAGGGGTGTGTCAAACGGGCGGGGAAGTTGGTTGTTGGTTGTTAGTTGTTAGTTGTTAGTCGCGCGTCGCGGGGTGCTCGAATCGCCCGTCGCCGGTGCGCTTGATGGAACGGAACCACGCCACGCGTTTCTCCCGTCCAGCTCGCGTCGCCGGTCCAACAACCAACAACTAACAACTAACAACCTGCGCCCCCCTAGTCGATGCTCTCGTAGAAGTTCCTCACGCGCGGCGAGAAGTACTTCGCACTGAGCCGCAACGAGGGCCTCAGCTGGCGCGCGCGGCGGAACGCCTCTTCCGCGCCGCTCTTCATCGTCGTGCTCGATTCACCCGAAAGGATCCATGCGTTGTACTTCGACGCGCCGAGGAAGGCCCAGATCATCGGATTCGACTCCTGCTCCTTGCTGAGCAGATCGAGTGCGATCTCACTTCTCTGAAAGTCGCCTCTGAAGTACGAGCCGAGCGCATCACGCACCTTCGCCTTGAGTGCAGCTGAGTCGCCTACCGGCCCGGTCGGCTGCTGCTGTAGAACCTGTTGTGGCGGCCGGACCGGTTGCTGCTGTGGAACCTGCTGCGGCGGCCGCGTCGGTTGCTGTTGCGGCGGTTGTTGCGGTGGCTGCTGCGCCGGCCGCGTCGGCTGTTGTTGTGGTTGCTGCTGCTGTGGCTGCTGCTGCGGCGGCTGTTGAGGCTGCTGCTGTGGCTGTTGTTGCGGTTGCTGCTGCGGTTGCTGCTGCGGCGTGCTGTAGCGCATCCGGTCTTCAGCGCGGAGCACCCACGAATCAGGCGTTCCGAGGTTGATGCGCCCCACGCCCAGGGCCTTCTGCAGATCGTCGATCGCCTCGGGATAATTGCCGAGATTGAAGTACGCGATACCGCGGTAGTAGTAAGGGTGATAAGGGAAGAAGTTCGCGCCGTAGCTCCGTTCCCGCCTGTTCTCCCTGGGGTTCTTCTTGATCGCATCGGTCATTTTCGCGATGACCGTATTCCACTCTTTCGACTCGACGGCCTTGAGGCCCTCGTCGTACGACTCGTAAAACTCCTTCGCCGACGCGACGCTGCTTCCGAAGAGCGCAATGACGATGGCGAGAACGAGGGTGCGGAGTGCGCGTCTCATGGTTTGACCACCTCGTCGACGAGCTGGTCAAGGTTCACCTTCAGCTCCTGCGGATCGATGCGCGCCTCTTTTCCTGCTTCGATACTGACCTCGCGGGTCCAGGTCGTACCCGACGAATCTTCGAAGGTAAATCGGTAGCGCCCGGGATCGAGCTCGGCACGAAGTGGAACGCTCGTCTGGGAGAGAGCGACAGCCTTGTTCGTGTCGACATTCTGCGCGGTGACCTTTTCACCGTACGGGCTCGTCATGAGGACGACTCCGCGCGAGGCGACTGGAACGACCGTAGTCGCAGTCGTGTCGGTCGACGACCCCGTATCTGGCTTGAGGAAGAACCATGCGCCGACGATTACGACGACGAGAACTGCGGCGATGCCGGCGATCAGCGCGAGCTTGCTCTTCGACGCCTCGCCCTGAATCGTGACGCGACGCTCGACGAGCGTAGGTTCGGCGCCCGCGACCGTCGAGGGCGCGCCGCCCCACGTCTGGCGTCCCTCGACGACCGTGGGGGCGCTGCCTGAGACCTGGTCGGCGACGGTGGCCATCGGCATGCCCGCGCGCTCGACCACGGTCGGCTGTGCGCCGGTGCTACCGGTCGCGACGTGGTCGACGACGGTCGCCCCTCCCGAAAAGGTCGATGGCCGGTCGGTAACGGTCGCTCCACCGGGAAAGGTCTGCGGCACGTCGGCAACCGTGCCGGTATCGACGCGGGTCGCCGGCGCGCCTGGGCGGCCTGGCACGGTCGAGCCGAGTGTCGGGCTCGTACCCGTGCTCCTCACTTTTCCGCCCGCCGTGCGCCCCGAGAGGGTCGCTAGCTTCTGGTTGAAGTCGACCGCATCAGCCGGCAGGGCGTCGCGCACCGCTTCGAGGTCGTTCACCATGTCGGACGCGGAGTGATAGCGGGCGTTGCGGTCTTTTTCGAGAGCGCGCATCACGATGCGCTCGAGCGTTTCGTTCACCCGCGCTTCGGCATTGATCTGCGAGATCGGCGACGGCTTCTCGGTGACGTGCTTGAGAATGTAGCCCTGCGGGTTCGTCGCGACGAACGGAGCACGGCCCGCGAGCATCTCGTAAAGCACGATGCCGTAAGAATAAATGTCGCTTCGCGGGTCGATGTGCTCGTCTTCCTTGAGAAAGCCGGCCTGCTCGGGTGAGGCGTACTTGAGCTTCCCGACGAACATGCCGGTCTGCGTCAGCCCCTGTCCTCCCTCCCCTTCGGAGAGCTGCTTGGCGATGCCGAAGTCGATGACCTTCGCGAGAAGTTTCCCGTGATGATCGGTCGACAGCATGATGTTCTCGGGGGAGATGTCGCGGTGGATCAACCCCATCTGATGCAAATGCTCGAGGCCATTGAGCGCCTGGATCGAGATCTCCGTGGCGAAGCGCTGCGACACGGGTCCGTTGCCGGCGACCCACTTTTGAATGTTCGTGCCGTCGATGTACTCCCACACCATGTAGTAGGAGCCGTCTTCGAGAGTGGAAAAGTCGTAGAGCATCGCAAGATTGCGATGCTTGATCATGGTCGAGGTGCGAGCTTCCTGGAGAAATCGCTGAAGCGACTGGTCGTCCGATGCGATGTTGGCGCGCATGATCTTGATCACGCGCTCTTCGTTGAGGTGGATGTGGCGAACCTTGAAGATCTCCCCCATTCCTCCGACGCCTAGGCGTTCGAGGATCTGGTACTTGCCGTCGATCAGCCGCGTCGAGTAGGTCCGCTGAAAGTGCGTGACTCTCTCTCCGCAGTTGGGGCACTGCTCAGCGGCGCCGTCGAAAGACGCCTGGCAGCGCAAGCATCGGATTTCCGCCATCGATAGTCTCCGAAGGGGGAGATCTTACCCGTTTTGACGACTCATTTCATGTCGCCAGTGACTTGACGACGTAGCTGCAAGTCGGGTCGGCACCGAATCGAATCACGTCGCCGTCGTTGACGTTGGAGCGATCGACCCGGTTGTTATTGACGAATGTGCCGTTAGCCGACTTCAGGTCTTCCACCGCGAGCTGTCCTCCCGCGAGCAGGAAGCGCGCATGGCGGCGCGAGACTGCCGGGTGGGCGAGAACGATGCCGCAGGAGCGGTCGCGGCCGACGAGCGCATCGTCACCCGGGATTTCGTGCATCTCTGAGCCGTTGGTATGGACGATCTGCCAGCGGAGCGCGGCGGGCGGAGAGAGTTTCGCGGTCGGGGCGGCTGGGGGGACGAGGCGCGGGCCAAGCGGGCGGATCGCCACCCATTCCTCGAGCGCCTCGAAGAACTCGCGCGCGCTCGCGTAGCGCTTCGCCTGATCGGGCTCCATCGCACGAAGGACGATTCCCTCGAGCTCTTTGTCGATCTCGGGGCGAGTCGAGGAGGGAAGCGCCTTTTCCCCACGATAGATCGCGTCGATCAGCTTCGGCAGCGACCTGCTGTTGAACGGAAGCGCGCCGGTGAGCATCTCGTACAGGACGACGCCGCTCGAGTAGACGTCGCTCTTCGAGCCGGCGTCCTTCGGCTCGCGAATCTGCTCGGGCGACATGTAGTGCGGCGTTCCGAGGAGGAATCCCGACTTGGTGAGAACGGTCTGTCCCTGCCCTCCGCCGGAGCCCTCCCGCATCTTGGCAATGCCAAAGTCGGTCACCTTCACGAAGCCGTTAGGCTGAAAGATCAGGTTCGCAGGCTTGATGTCGCGATGGACGATATTTCTGTTGTGCGCGTAGACGAGCGCCTCGAGCAGGCACTGCGTAATCGTCACCGCGGTCTCGACCGGGAGCTGCTTCTTGTCGGCGAGCAGCTTGTCGACCGGAGCCCCTTCGACGAACTCCATGACGAGGACCGCACCCGTATCGCGCGCGATGAACTCGAAGAAGCGAGTGATGTAGCGGTGCCGGAGCTTCGAGAGAATCTGCGCTTCCTTGAGAAACCGCTTCTTCGCCGTCGCCTCGTTCGCGAGCTCCTCGCTCATGACCTTGAGCACGACCCGGAAATCCTCCGGGAGCAGCTCATTCCGCGTCAGGGTGCGACCGACGAAGACGGTCGACATTCCTCCTTCACCGAGCTCGCGCTCGACGCGGTAGTTGCCGACCACCGATCCGATGAATGACTCGCTCATCGATCCTGAACCCCGTCATCCCAGCGAAACCGGTCATCGAGCAGCGAAACGAAGAGGAACTTGTGGCGGCCGACGGTGACGACGTCGCGGTCGACGAGATCCCGTCGCGGTTCGAGCTCGACTTCGTTGACGTACGTCCCGTTCGTCGAGTTGTGGTCCATGAGAATGTAGCGCCCTTCTTCAGGGCGGTAGACGAGATCGGCGTGGTGTCCGGATGCCTGCTCGTCGTTGATATAGACGTCGCACTTGCGGTCGCGGCCGAGGGTGTTGCGGCCGACGCGGACCACGAATGACTCCCCTTTCGCCGCACCCTCGAGGCAGACGAGCCACCCCGCGGTGTAGCGCGCGTGTTCGGCTTCGCCCGCGACTTCGACTTTCGCCGCGCTCACGGTGCGCTCGACGGGGGGAGGAACCGAAGGGAGCGGCGCCGCGGCGGGGCGTGGCGCCGGTGGCTCCCGACGCACGTGCGAATCGATTCGCGAGGTCTTCGGCCCTTCGGCCGGCGCCCCTTTCACCGGTGGACAGTAGGGACAGATGTCCCAGGACTCGTCGATGAAATGCCCATTCTTGCAGCGCTTGTCGGCCAAACCCTCACCCCTCGAACGCGACAGTCACCGCGTTCGCTCCTCCGAAGTAGATTATGTCACCATCCTTCAGGATTCTCCTGTCGATCTTCCGGCCGTTGACCCACGTCCCGTTCGCGGAACCGCGGTCGACGAGCGCAATTCCTTCGACATCCTCGGCGATCTCTGCGTGCAGGCGCGAGACCTTCGGATGCTCGAACAGTACGTCGCTCGAGCGCGCCTCACGGCCGATGACAAGCAGTGGTCCCGAGAGGAAGATCCTCTCGCCCTTGCGAGCGCCAGAGACGATGACGAAACTCCCGAGCGACGGGCCGCGCGTCTCGGCCGAGCGGCCGCGCGGCATCGCCTCGGTCTCGCAACGAACCTCCGGGATTTCCACGTTCGGCTTCCTGCTCGAACCGCGCCGGAGCAAGGCGTAAGCAAGGATCGCGAGGATCGCGAGCGCCGCGATGATGCCGACGGGAATCGCAATACGCACGACGCGCTCGGATTCGCGCTCGTGTTTCGCCGCCTCACCGCGGAGTCGGACGAGGTCGGGAAACGACGGAAAGAGCCGGTCGGCGGCGGCGAGCTTCTCTCCCGCGGAGGCCCAGTCACCTCTCTCCGCGGAGTCGAGCGCCTGCGCGTAGGTTTCCTGGAACGCTCCGCGGTCACTGCTCGTCACGCCGCGGCTCGCGAGCATCACGACGATCGCGTCTGCAGAGACCACGAGCTTCTTTCGATCTCCACCCGTGCGGATAGCGACGCCGATCACGCCGCCATGATCGCGATCGATCGCGGGCCCGCCCGAGTAGCCTTCATAGACGGCCGCGTTCGTCTCGAGGAGCGCGAGGTCACCGGAGCCTTGCGGGGAGCCGACGACCTCACCGGGATTGAACGCGGCGTCGAGCTCTGCGTCCTGCGACTCCCAACCGAGGAGCGGACCGTCGCCGCGCGTTGCGACGGCGGGAAAGCCGACGACCCAGAGGCGCGTGCCCGGCTTGGGCCTGGCCCCGGCGGCAAGCTCGAGCGACGGAAGGTTGCGCCGATCGACGCGCAGGAGGGCGATGCTCGGGGAGCCGCTTGCGAGCTCCGCCGATTCCGCCTCACGTTGATAGGCGAGCGCGGCACCGTTGGCGAGCTCGACCGCGTCGACGACGCGCACAGAGTCGACGGTGCCCGCAAGCGCAAGCTGCTCGACGGCGAGACCGATCGTCCCCGCACGCAACGCGGCGTCGAGCGCCTCGTCCTCGAAGTGTCGTTCGAGGGCGGCGCGCGCGCCGTTGCGGCGCAGCTCGCTTTCGATGGCGACCCGATCGCTCAGTAAGCGCGGGCCGCGGGCGTCGGTCACGATCCATCCATCGGGATGAACGATGAAGCCGCTCGATGACCCTCCGGCGCCAGTCTCAACCTCGCCGGAAGCGACTGGCCGGCGCAGCGATTCGGCGGGTCGCGCGAGTCTCAGCGACGCCGCGGAGCGCTCGATGTCGGCCGTGCTCCAGGAAAACGTGCCCGTGGCGTAGGACGAAACGCGGACGACTCCGGGGCGCGATTCGAGGGTTCGACGACGGTCGCGATCGAGGCGCGGAAGTTCGCCGAGGCAACCTGAAATGAGGAGTGCCGCGAGTAGTGCCGCACTCGTTCGTTTCGCGAGCATCTGCGAGTTCCCGGCCGGCCGCCGCCGGCGTCCCCGTTCACTTCGACGAAAGGAAAACCCAGGCAAGCGCGGCGGCCAGGGCCAGCACGATCACGGCGCCTAACAACCATCCACCTCCCGACCCCCGCGGCGCAGCTTCCCTCACCGGAGGTGGAGGTAGAGGCGCCTTCGCCGGCGGCTCGGCGGCTCGCGCCGGCGGGGGGCTCGGCAAGGGCGCTGTCGGCGCCTCACTGATGTCGTCCTCCGCCTCCGCGAATACCTCGTCGGGCAGCGCTACCATCCGCTGCGTCGTGACTTCCGACTGGTCGTGGATTTCGAGCTCCTCGGTGGGAGCGAGCAGACTCACCTGAGTTCGTTCGCGCTCTTCGCGCGCCGCGACCTGCCACTTCTCGAGCTCTTCGGCGTTGATTTCTTCGGCACGGCCGACGACGACCGTGACATTGTCGGGCGCACCGCGCTCGAGAGCGAGGTTCACGAGCTCACGCGCGGCATCCTCGATGCCGAGTTGCGCGAGCTGGAGGATCTCTTCGGGACGGACGAGCCCGTGCAGTCCATCGCTGCAAAGAACGAACGTGTCTCCCGGATACACCTCGAACGGGCCGCGAGCGTCGATCTCGACCGACTGGCCGACACCCATTGAGCGTTGGAGCACATTGCGGCGCGGATGTACTTCCGCTTCCTGCGACGTCAGCAATCCCTCGCGCACCATCGACGCGACGAGCGAGTGGTCATCGGTCAACTGCGAGATCGCGCCGGCGCGAATGAGATAGATGCGCGAGTCGCCGACGTGTGCGAGGAAGCCCTCGCGCCCGCGGATGACGAGCGCCGAGCAGGTCGTGCCCATGCCGCGAAGCTCGGGATTGACCTGCGACTCCGCCCAGATCCGCGCGTTCGCGCGCTCGAGAGCGCGCGTCAATACGGCGGGGATATCGTCGCTTCCGTCGCGGAAGTACTCGTCCTTGGTGATGGTGGCCGCCATGCGTGAGGCGGTCGCGCCGCCGCGATGCCCGCCCATGCCGTCCGCGACGAGGAGCAGACGTCCCATGCTGCGATCGACTTCATCGGCAGGCGCGCTGAGGATTGCGAAGTCTTGATTCTCGGAGCGGACGCGACCGACATCGGAGAGTTGCGCGACGCGGACGACGAGGGGCCTTCCCGTCGATTCTGCGGGTGTCGGCTCGATTTGATCGGTCATGTCGGATTGCCCGAAATAGTTTTCGGAAACGCTCCTCAGATTCTACGTTGTGCTCGAGTGAACGCCAATTATAAACGAGCTTTCATCGCACTTCGCGCGGCTGTCAAGGAGGAGAGGCAAATCTGCCAGTGCGCCCGTCGCCCGGGGTCGCTATAATTTCGGACGGCCCTGGGACAATTCGATGGATCAGCTCCAACTGCACTACGTGGATCTTGGCGTCCCTCGCGTGTTCGACCTGAACCGTGACGCATTCGATATCGGC
>JACPDH010000085.1:56715-87597 GCA_016184115.1 Acidobacteriota bacterium
CTCGACCTGAAGTCGACGAACGGCGTCAAGGTCAACGACAACCAGGTCTCTGAGGCGGAGATCAACCAGAACGACCGGTTAATGATCGGCTCGGTGCAGCTCGAGATCCGCGCGATGCCGAAGGTCGATTTCTCCGATGAATCGCTCTTCGACAACCCGAGCGGCACGGTGATTCGCCGCATCTCCGATTTCAACTCCGAGTTTGGATTCGATGTCGCCGACATCGCCGCGAAGAAGCCTGCCAAGGATGCCGCACCCCAGGTCCAGCGCGAGAAGATCATGGCGGTGCTGATTCAGGTCGCGAAGCTCCTGCTGCAGTATGAGGAGCTCAATGCGGTCTTGAATGCGGTCATGGACATCATCTTCAAGTACCTGCCGGTCGACCGCGGCCTGCTGATTCTGTTCGACGAGGCTGGGACGCCGGTTCCAAGGCTGACGAAGTTCCGCGAGGGCTTCGAAGGACAGGACATTCCGATCTCGCGGAACATCCTCAAGATGGTTGCCGAGCAGCAAGTGTCGTTGCTCACGGCGAATGCGCTGGAAGATGCGCGACTGCTCGGCGGCAAGTCGATCGCAATTCACGGCATCCGCTCGGCGATGTGCGTGCCGCTCTGGAATCGCGACCGCGTGATCGGCGCAGTGCAAGTCGATTCGCCGATCCACATCGGAAGCTTCACCGAGGAAGACCTCGACATGCTGACCGCGCTCGCGAACTTCGCCGCGGTGGCAATCGAGCGGGCGCAGCTCTCCGAGAAGATCGAGCAGGAGAAGAAGATTCGAGCCAAGCTCGAGCGCTACCACTCGCCGGGCGTCGTCGATGAGATCGTCAAGGGCGCGATCACGACGATCGACGAGAGCGAGATCAGGAGCGCGGAGGTCTCGATCCTCTTCGCCGACATCTCCGGCTTCACGACGATTTCCGAGACGAAGAAGCCGGAGGAAGTGTCCGAGTTCCTCTCGCACTTCTTTTCCTGCGCCGTCGAAGCGATCTTCGCGCACGGAGGCACGCTCGACAAGTTCATTGGTGACGCGGTCATGGCGTTCTTCGGCGCGCCGCTCGCACAGACCGATCACGCCGCGCGTGCCGTCCGCGCCGGCGTGACGATGCGCCACCTCGTCGACGGATGGAACGCGGAGCGCGCGGCACAGGGCCTCCCTGCCGTGAAGATCCGCGTCGGCATCAACAGCGGCCTCGCCGTCGCCGGCAATGTCGGCACGGAGAAACGCGTCGACTACACGGTTCTCGGCTCGTCGGTAAACATCGCCTCGCGGCTCGAGAGCGGTGTCGCGAAACCGGGCCAGGTCGTCATCTCCCAGAACACATGGGAGATGGTCAACGGTCAGTTCAGCGTCGAAGCGCTCGGCGAGTTCCAGATGAAGGGACTGACGCAGAAGATGCCGGTCTATGCGGTGCTCGATGACGGAGCACCGCAGACGGCGCCACGCTCGACCTCGAACGGAACGATACCGTCGTCGCCGACGCCGTCGTAGGCCGCGGCGCGGGCCGAATTACTGAGATGCCCACGCGCACGTCGCAGAAACTCGTCGCGCTCATCGTGGTTCTCTTCTCCATCACGCTCATCGCGCGGCTTTCCGTCGCCGAGATCTGCCGCGTACCATCGCGGTCGATGGAGCCCTCGCTCACACCGGGCGACCAGGTCGTGGTCATGCGTTTCCATGCACGCGATTCGCCTCGGCGAGGCGAAGTCGTCGTGTTCGAGGATGACGAAGGGCGCGCCTGGATCAAGCGGGTCATCGGCTTGCCAGGCGATTCAGTCGCGGTCGACGGAGGGCGTGTCACCGTCAATGGCACGACGCTTTCCGAGCCATACGCACGCAAGGGAGGAGGGCACGAGCGGAGTGTGCACCTCGTCCCCGCCGGCCATTACTTCGTACTCGGCGACAACCGCGCGAGCTCCGATGACAGTCGCGTGTGGGGCTTCGTCACGCGCGAGTCGCTTCGCGGTCGTGCGCGGGTGATCTGCTGGTCCCGCGCAGAAGGCGGCGACGTCCGCTGGGACCGCATTCTCACCGCGATCGAATGACCGATTGACAACGATCACGGTTCTTCTCTACCCTCGCCTCATCTGCCACGTCGCGTTGGAGGATACGATGCTGATCCGCATGAACCAGAAGGGTGAAGGACGGTTAGGCTGCGTCATGGGCGTACTGCTGCTCTGCCTCGCGCTCTTCGTCGCCTACAAGCTCATCCCCGCGAAGATTCAGGCCGCAGAAATGCGCGACGTCGTGCAGGACGCCTCGCGCTCCGCGAGCGGCAAGAGCATGGCGACGATAAAAAAGGAGATCTTCACCCGTGCCAAGGAGCTCAAGGTTCCGCTCAACGAGAGCGACATCGTGATCACGCGGCGGAACGAATTCATCAGGGTCGAAGTGAAGTACGAGGTCCAGATTCAGTTCCCTGGTTTCGTCTGGAACAAAGAGTACGATTTCGAAGCCGAGAATCCCGTCTTCTGACGGGCACGCCAAAACGCGATACTTCGAGAACGGGCCTTCGGGCCCGTTCGGCGTTTCAGCGGACGATCATCACGTCGGCAAGAGCCTTCTTCGAGATCGCCGGCACCGTTGCCCCGCCTGCCGGGAATCCGACTGGGATCAGAAGGAACGGTTTCTCATTCACAGGCCGCTCGAGGATCTCGCGGAGGAATCCCATCGGGCTCGGCGTATGGGTGAGCGTCGCGAGCCCCGCGGCGTTGAGAGCCGCGAGAAGCATGCCACAGGCGATTCCGACCGACTCGCCAACGTAGTAGTGGTGCACCTTCTCTCCGTTCTCAAGGCCGTAGTCTTCACGGAAGACAACGACGAGTAAAGGCGCGGTCTCGAGGAACTCCTTGTGCCAGTCGGTGCCAAGCGGCGCAAGCGCGTCGAGCCACTCTTCCGTCATCCGGCGCTCGTACGACTCCCTCTCCTCGGCTTCGGCAGCGATTCGGATCTTCCGCTTCAGCTCCGGGTCGCGCACGACGACGAACTTCCAGGGCTGCTTGTTCGCACCCGACGGTGCACTCGCGGCTGCGCGGATCGCGAGCTCGATCACCTCGTCGGGGACAGGTTCGGGAGAGAAGTCACGAACCGAGCGGCGGCGGAGCGCCGTCTCCAGGAACGACGCGGCGCGGGCGATCATCTCGTCGGGCTCGAGTCGCACGAATGCGAGCGGCTCACGCGGATGATCGCCGCCGCGAGATCCATCGCCGCCGCGACTCGTCACGCGGCGCGCTCGACGACGTTGTAAAGCGAATCGGTCTCGACCGGAACGCGCTTCGCGTCACGGATCAACTTCTCGAGGCGCTCGCGCGACATCGCCGCGGCGTCGGTCTGCGCGCCCGCCATCCGGAAGATCCGCTCGTCGACGATCGTTCCGCCGAGGTCATCGGCGCCGAACGACTGTGCAACTTGTGCGATCTTCTCTCCGATTCCGATCCAATACGCCTTGATGTGGTCGATGTTGTCGAAGAGGAGCCGCGAAACCGCGATCGTGCGGAGGTCGTCGAGCGAGGTCGCTTCGTTCAGCGTCGTCTCGTAAACCGTGTTGTCGCGATGGAAGTGAAGCGGCACGAAACAATTGAAACCGTGCGTTTCGTCCTGCAGATCGCGGAGACGGAGGATGTGATCGACGCGATGGTCGGGGCGCTCGATGTGCCCATAGAGCATCGTGCAGTTGGTGTGGATGCCGAGCTGATGGCAAGTGCGCGCGATGTCGATCCACTCCTCAGCGCTCATCTTGTGGTCGCAGATCTCGTCACGAATCTCGGCTGCGAAAATCTCCGCGCCACCACCGGGACAAGAGTCGAGCCCCGCTGCACGCAGAGCGATGATCGTCTCGCGAACCGACTGTTTGCTGATCTTCGCGAGGAAGTCGAGCTCGACCATCGTCAGCGCTTTCAGATGGACGTCGGGATACGCGGCCTTCAGCTTGGAGAAGAGCTCCGTGTAGTAGTCGAACTTCAGCCAGGGATGAAGCCCGCCGACGATATGCAGCTCCTTCACGCCGTGTGCGATCGAAGGCGCGACCTGTTCGACGATCTCGTCGGGACTGTACGTCCAGCCACCCTCGGCCTTGGGGCGCACGGCAAACGCACAGAGCTTGCAACTGACGACGCAGACGTTCGTGTGGTTGACGTACCGGTTGACCGTGAAATGCGTGCGGTTGCCATGGCGTTGCTCGCGAACATTGTTCGCAAGCCGGCCGACCGTCAGCAGGTCGTGCGTCTGAAAGAGCACCATCCCGTCGTCAAACGTGAGGCGCTCGCCGCGCGAAACCTTGTGCGCAATCGGCTCGAGTTTCGGATCTGCAATCAGCTCCATCATGGACGCTCCATTCGGACTGGAATTCCCGAACAGCAGGACCCGACGATACGTTCCCGAGGAAGAGAGAGAGCTGCCCCCGGGCGGCTGGACGCAATGGCCCGAGGTATAGGGAAAGCGGCAGAATGGGCGATCAGGATGCGGCAGAGTCGGCGTGCCGCTCACCGAGCCGCGCTGCTTCCCAGTCAGCGTTCTCCCCGGAGAATAGGGTTACGCGTGTGTTCTTGTACTCGCGCGTCGGGAAGAGGGTCCGCGTCTCGACCAACCCTGACGCTTCCGAGACCTCGTGGACGATCGCATCGCACTCGTCGACCGAGCGCGTATGGATGGTTGCGAAGAGGTTGTAGGGCCAGTCGGGATACGTCGGACGGACATAGCAGCGGAGCACGGCCGGGTTCGCCACGAGGCGGCGCGCGAACTCCTCGACGCGGTCTGGCGGCACGGCCCAAACCGACATCGCGTTGGTCTGGAACGGTGTCTTGCGCTGCTGGACGGTCGCGACGATCCGGCGGATCTGGCCGCGGTCGCGGAAGCGCATCACCGCATCGAAGAAGCGGTCCTCAGGCAGTCCGGTTCGACGCGCAAGCGCATCGAACGGCCTCGTCTGGAGCGGAAGCTCACCCTGAAGCACTTTGACGAACTCAACCTCCTCGCCGACGAGAGGAGAGGGCGCGGCATCGTCCTCGGATTCGCCTTCGGGGACGAAGAGTTGGAGCGTCGGGAAGAGGCGCGTCGCCTCGCACTCCGCATCGGCCGCGAGGAGCTCGACAGTGCGCTCGATTCCGAGCGCACTGTCGGGAGGCAGCGCGAGCGTGAACCAGAGCGAGTAGTCGTGGTTGCGGCGGTAATTCTGAAAGACACCGGGATGGAGGTTGATCGCCGACGCAGCGCGGTCGACGAGCTCCTCGCGCACGCGGGCGGCGACGAGACAAGTCTGATAGCCGAGTGCACGGGTATTGAAGACGATGGAAATGCGGCGCAGGATCCCAGCGCGCTTGAGCTTCTCCGCGCGCTTGAGCACTTCTTTCTCCGACATCTCGATCTGCTGCCCAACGATGGCAAACGGCGTCGAGGTGACGGGAATCTCCCCCTGGAGAGCACTCAGCAACTCACGGTCGCGTTGATCGACTTCCTGCATGAGTCCCTCTCGGATCGAAGTCATGAAGCCGCTGTGAATGGAATTCTATCGTGAAGCAGAGAGAGAAAGAACAGGCAACATTCAGCCTGCGCTCAATCAGGCTCCGGGAACATCCCAAGCTTGGGATAATCGCCGTCCGTCAGACAGACGTTGCCGTCGCGCTCAATGCGATCGCGGTGACTCCTCGCGGCCTCGATTGCGTGCTTGCGATCGACGCCGCAGAACTCAGGCGCGTATGGATCGAGCTTCTCGAGTGCGGAGTTGAGGAGTCGCAGCGTGCCGCGCGGCGACGTGCCACGGCGGATGTGGAGGTAGGCCGCCGCGAGCTGGATCAGGCCCTGCGCAAAGACCGCCGGCTCGTCTGCCTCCTCCATCCAGATGTGCTCCCAGGAGTCGTGCGCCTCCATGAACTCCAGCCGGTTGAACTGATCGACACCCACAATGATCCACTCGCGCGTGCCGGCCATTGCATCAGCCTCTCTGAATCGCCTCGCAGATCGCCGTCGTGAACGACGCCGTGGTTGCGTCACCTCCCAGGTCGCGCGTGCGGATTCCCTTCGAGAGCACGCTTACGAGGGCGTTGTGCACGCGGGTTGCCGCGTCGCCCTCTCCGATGTGATGAAGCATCAGCACAGCGGACTGCAGCAGCGCCGTCGGGTTCGCCTTGTTCTGTCCCGCGATGTCGGGAGCCGAGCCGTGAACCGCCTCGAACACCGAGCCCTTCTCTCCGTGGTTCGCTCCGGCCACGACACCGAGACCGCCGACGAGTCCTGCGGCGAGGTCCGAAACGATGTCGCCGTAAAGGTTCTCGAGCACGAGTACCTGAAACTGCCCTGGGTTCGTGACGAGCTGCATGCAGAGATTGTCGATGATCCTGTCGTTCGACTTGATCGCGGGATAGTCCTTCGAAACGTCCTGACAGCAACGCAGGAAAAGCCCGTCGGTGAGCTTCATGATGTTCGCCTTGTGAACGGCGGTCACAAGGCCGCGTCCATGCGTCTGCGCGTATTCGAATGCGAATTTCGCGATCCGCATCGACGCCTTCTCGGTGATGATCTTGATCGACTCGACGACGCCCGGAACGATCTCGTGCTCGATGCCGCTGTAGAGCCCTTCGGTGTTCTCGCGGACGATGATCAGATCGATATTCTCGAAACGGCTCGGCACGTTCGGCAGGCTCTTGACCGGCCGGAGGTTCGCGTAAAGGTCGAGCGCTCTGCGAAGCCGGACGTTGACCGACTGGAAACCTTTGCCGACCGGAGTCGTCGCCGGCCCCTTGAGCGCGACCTTGTTCTTGATGATCGAGTCGAGTACTTCGTCGGGAAGCGGGTCACCATGCACGGCAATCGCCTCGGCTCCGATCAGGTGGCTTTCCCACTCGACCTTCACTCCCGTCGACTCGATGATCGAGACGACCGCTCCGGTAACCTCGGGACCGATTCCATCGCCGGGAAGCAACGTAATTGTGTGGGCCAAGCTGTTCTCCTTCATGCCGCGACGGCCGTGGCCGGGCCGGTCGCTCGTCTATGCGGGTTCGTGGTGCCAGGGGAAATGCTCGCGGAGCTCCGGCCACTCCCCCAGTGCTTCGACGCATTCACGCGCCGTCTCCAGCGTCGGGCTCACGTATTCGAGGTAGTGGCAGCGACCATAAACCACCGCCATCCGCGCAAATGTTCCGACTGCCTTGATCGAGCGTTGCAGAAGGCACTCCAGGTATCTCGGCCGGAGCCGCTCCGGGTCCTCGCCGCGCAGCTCTGCCCAGTGTCGAAACAACGCTTCCTCGCCATCGTGGCCGATCGTCCGCCATGCTCCGCGGTCGCGGAGCAGCGACGCGACATCGTAGGTGTCGGGGCCCATGCGGAGATCCTGGTAGTCGAAAACAATAATTTCACTGTTCAAAACGTGTATATTTTGGCCATGATAATCACGGTGACATAGAATGTATTCATGTCGCGTCAATTTCCGCGCGAGCCTCGTGAACGCCTGCCGAAGCGACAGAATCGCGGCGTCGGACGTCACTCCGGATAACCTCATCACATAGAACTGCAGTGTCATCTCGAGCTCAGCGGTGAACTTGTCAGCGTCGAACGCCGGGTTCACCGTCGCAGCTCCACGCGCTTCCTGGAGCGGACCAAGCAGACTGACCGCATCGCGATAGCGTCCGAGCGCGGAGGCGCGGTCGACTGCGAGGAGCGCCGTGAGCGTGAGATCGCCTGCATCTTCCTGCAGAAGCGCGCCGGCCGATTGCGCGAGGATCGCGGGAATCGGGAGGTGTCCGCGCAGCGCGTCATGCGCCTTCACGACGCGCTCCATGTCGGCACGAATCTCGGGAGGGTACCAGGCGAGGATCCGAGTGAGGGAGCCTGGGAGGGTGATGCGGAAGTAGGCGCGCGCCGACGCGTCGCCGGCGATGCGCTCGGACGTCCAGTCAGGACGTCCGAGCCAGAGGTCGAGATCTTCAGCCGCTTCGGGCGGTACGCTGTCCCTCATCGGAGACCCATTCTGCTGCGTGCTACTTCGGCGCGGGCCCCTTCTCGACGGCCGTGGCGGCGCGGACAGTCGCCTTCTTGATCGCGACCGGCTTCGTCGCCATGTCGCCCCGAGGACCACCCTTCGGACCGGCGACGATCTTGTCGACGACGTCCATTCCCGACACGACCTTGCCGAACACCGTGTAGTTATTGTCGAGCGAGTCGGCGTCATCGACGCAGATGAAGAACTGGCTGCGTGCGCTGTCGGGATCCATCGAGCGCGCCATCGAGAGAATGCCGCGACCGTGATGAACGGAGTTGAATTCCGCCTTCACGCCGGGACCCGATCCTCCAGTACCCCACGTCGAGGAGTCGTCGGAGCGAGTGTTCGGGTCGCCCCCCTGAATGACGAAGCCCGGGATGATCCGGTGGAACTTCGTTCCGTCGTAGTCGCCCGCCTCGGTTCGATCGATGAAGTTTCGCACGTGGTTAGGCGCGACATCGGGATAGAAACGGAGCGAGATCGTTCCCGCCTCGGTCTCGAGCTCGACGACTTTGTCGACATAGTAAGAGTCGGGCTTCGTTTCCGGTGTCGCGGCGACCGTTTCCGTCGCGGGAGCAGGGGCGGCCGTCTCGGTAGCGGCGGTCGTAGCGGCGGTCTCAGTCTCGGCAGGAGCTGCGCAACCGATCAGGGTTATTGCGAACAAGACGCTGACGAAAAGCTTGCGATGCATCGTTCCTCCAGAATGCGTGCCGGCATTAGAGGCCGGCTGAGCCCACGCATTCTACAGGAGGAGCTGCGCGATCAGCGCTGAGCCGGCGCCGCGGTCGCGATCTTGTCGGGGGCGCGGCGGAGCGCGATGTTGCCGCTGCTCGCGCTGATCGTAAGCTGCGGTCCGCCCCCGTTGATCGTACCGGTCGCACGTACGCGGACACCATCGCCTACACGCTCGCGCACGACGGTAAGGCCGGGGAACTCCGATTCGAACCGATGCGCCCCTTCTGCCGACATCGAGATCGTGGCGTCGATCGTCATCTTCGCGTCCTTCGGGATCTCGAGCGTCACGTTCCCACGACCGGTCCGGAGCTCCGAGGCATCGGCGGTACCTTTCGAATCGAGCCTGACTCGAATGTCGCCCGAGTGCGTTTCTGCCGACACTCCGCTCGCAGACTCGCCTACGATCACATCTCCGCCGCTCGTCTCCAGCACGAGCGGACCAAGGGAGCGGCGAACGACGATCGAGCCACCGCCCGTGCCGAACCGGCCTCCCTTTTTTGCCGTACCGACGGTCACGTCGCCTGCAACGGTTCGCGCCTCGGCATAGCCACCAACTTCTCCAAGGTTGATCGGCCCGCCCTGCGATGCGACGCGGCAATCGCCGGCGACTCGGCCAAGCACAACCTCGCCTCCTGCCGATACGATCCGGGCGAATCCATCGATCTCACCGACGAACACGTTCTCGCCGAGCGTCGCGGCAAAGTCGTAGTTCCCCGCCACGCGCCCTTTCCGCACTTCGAACGTGCGTGTGGATGGCGGCACGACGAGTAGCGATGCGACGACGCTGCGAAACATCACACCGACGTCTTCCTTCATTGCCGCCTTCGGCGCCGGAACGACCGACTGCGGTGCCTGTGGGAGAACCGACGCCGCGAGCGCCCGCGGATTCTCCATCGGGAGAAGGTAGACCTTGCCGGTGATCGACGACGCGCGGATCGCCGACCCGCCTCCGCCGTTCACCGAGGCGTGGTAGATGCGCTGACCTGGCCTTTCCGACGGGCGTCCCTTGACCGGAATCGCGGTGAGGATGTCACCCTTCATCGTCTCGGCATACCACTCGAACTTCGACGATTGCGGGACGCGGACTTCGATGTTGCCGTTGACCGATGTGAGGATCATTGGCGACACCGGTTTCCGCGAGAAGCTCACATGCACGTTGGTGTTGACGGTATCGACCTGGACCGGACCGGTCGCATCGGCAACCTCGACCAGGCCGCGCCAATTGCGGACGTAGAGCTTGCCCGACACACCCGTGACGCGCACCTTCTCGGCCACTCCCGACAGGAGGTTGAGCTGCGTCGACGCCGGGACCCGCACGACGTAGTCAATGCGCGCGAGCGCGTTCACGCTGCTGACGAGTCCCGTCGACTTGACGATGCGACTCTCGGGTGTCCCCTCGATGAGGATGGACGACTTCTTCTTCAATGACTCGAGCGTCGCGTCGTCGACCGCTCGCAAAACGCGCGTCGTCTCGACGACGACTTTGTCGCCGCCGCCGGTCACGACGATCGAGCCGATCGCGTTGTCGATCCAGAGGACGCCACCGGGACGCACGTCAAGGGTCCGGCTCGACTTCTCGCTGAACGATTTCGTCAGTTTTCCCGCTTCGGCTGCGCCGACGGGCGGCGGAGCGAGAATTGCGATGGCGAGTGCCGCGGCACCCGCGTGTCTGATTCCAGGCATCATCACAGGTTCATCTGGCTGAGCGCTTCGGCCGCCTTCACGCGAAGATAGGGATTCTCGTCGTTCTGCGATGCCTTCTTCCGTAGCGTCTCGACTGCTGCGGGATCGAAGCCGTCAGGGACCGCGGCGAGGTTCGCCAGCGCCTCGACTGCCTTGAGGCGCACGTTCGTGTTCGGATCGTTCTGCAGCGCATCGATGAGTGCCTGGCGCGCCTGCGCGGCCGCACCGCCGAGACTCGCCGCGGGCAGCGAGCCCAAAGTCTCGACCGCCTTGAGCCTCACACCTTCGTGTGCATCGTTGCGAAGCACGCCCGAGAGCGCCGTGACGATCTGCGGATCGGCAGTCTGGCCCGTCGAGTAGGTGTCGCGCACCCACTGGATCGCGTTCGAGCGCGAGGTCGTTGGATGGTCTGAATCTCCAAGGACGTAAGCCGCGAGATTGACGAGGCTCTGGTCGGTCGCCTTGCCGGTGACCGTGACTTTCTGCGTTAGGTCGAACGTCATGCCGACCTCGCCAGGCCGCCCCTCGTGGTCGATGAAGCGGACGTTGGAGATCGCCGGACTCCCCGCGATCTCAGGCGCGATCTGGTCGGCCGACAACCGCGCATTCTCGGAGATCCGGAACTGCGGCGCAGGCGAGGCAGACGCAATCATTCCCGTACCGGTTGCGGGTGTCGTGCCGCGAGTCGAGCCTGCAAAATAGGCTCCGCCGGCGATCACGGCGATGGCCGCGGCCTGCGCCAAACGGCGGAAGACCGGCTTGCGCGTAAACGGAACGACCACCGGGCGGCGCGACATCGCGCCGCCCATTGACGCGGCTTCGTCGAGGAACCGGGCGCGCACGCGCGTCGGAACGGGGCGGTCAGCAGCTTCCGCGAGTAGCTTCCAGGTCTCGCGCGTCTTCGACCATTCGGTCTCGCACGACGCACACGCTTCGATGTGCTGATGCGCCGCCTCACGTCCCGCCGAGCCGAGCGATTCGGTCAGCAGCAACGGCATTTGTTCGCGAATCAAAGTGCAGTCAGACATCGTGTGTCTCCGTTGACAGGGTCGGTCAAGAGTTTCTTCAGCGTTTCCATCGCACGAAACACGCGCGTCTTCACGGCTCCCTCGCTGCAGCCGGAGATCTGTGCGATCTCCGCGTACGAGAGCCCCTGATAGCGTGAAAGCAGGATGGCCTCGCGCTGCTCGGGGGTCAGCTTCTGGAGTGCCTCGCGAACTCTCCTCTCCGTTTCCCTCGTCTCGAGAACGTGTTGCGGCGAATGCTCCGCCGGAGCCGGCATCGTGAGCAACGCGTCCTCGTCGTCCTTCGCCTTGTTATCGGCCTTGCGCAAATGGTCGCGGCACAGATTTGCCGTGATCGAAAAAAGCCAGGTCGACAGCTTCGCTTCGCCGTTGAACTGGTGCGCATGTCTGAGCATCTTCACAAACACTTCCTGCGTGGCGTCCTCGGCGGCTTCGCTGTTCCGGAGAAACCGGTACGCGAAGTTGTAGATGCGCGTGCTGTACCGGTCGTACAGCACCGCAGCCGGGGAGTAATCACCGGCCTGCACGAGCCCCATCAGCTCCTGGTCCGTCAGGTCGGTCATCTCCGCCTTCTCAGTCATTTCGACGCGCATGCTTCAGGAAGGTTACGCTCTCCGCCGGGAAGAACAGTCGGGACGGCGGAAGGAATCCTGCCCCGCAGGAAGCAAGCCGGCGGATCTAGCCGAGAGAATCGAGCAAAGGCCAACCGTCGGAATGCTCCCCCGAGGGACCGCTCGTCCCCGAGAGCCCGAATCGCCCTGCGTACCCCCCTCTGATCGCTCAATTCCCGATTCCCGGTTGTTCAATCGCAGCCCGCTCCGGCAAGGCGGTCGCGAAGGCTACCGCAAGGAGGTCGAGCCAATTCATCGTCACCTCGGCGTCGCCGAAATTGAACTCGAAGAGCCCCGCAATCGCGAGCCCCACCGTTGCCACCAACCCGGCGAGCCCCCACGACGAGCGCTCTCCTCCCTCCCCGAGCTGCCGCCACCCCTGCCGAACCGCGAGCCCGATGAGAAGGAGCCAGCCGAATAGCGGTACCACCCCTCGCTCAGCCCAGATCTGCAGTGGGTTGTTGTGGAGATGAGGAATCCGGAACCGGGGTGCATCAGGAAGTCGGTAGAGAGGGTAGGTCTCCTTGATGTTTCCGGGACCGATACCGAAGAGCGGATGGTCGGCGATGATCTCGACTCCCGCCTGCGCCATTCGGAGCCGGTCGAGGTTCGACGACTTTTGAGGATCAAAGCTCGAAACGAGGCGCGAAAAGAAGGGCATCGGGGCAAGTACGATCACGAGGAGCGCGACCGCGGCGATCAGCGGCACCCACTTCGCCCGCCTGACGAGCACGATTGCCGCGGCCCCCGCCGCATAGCCTAACCATGCGCTTCGCGTGAGCGTGAGGGCAAGCGCGCCGACGGTCACCAACGCCATCGCTATGTGCCACCAGCGCCTTCGGTCGATGGCGAGGACCAGTGTCGCCAGCGCAATCGGAAGGAGAATTCCCGAGAACGTCATCACGTGGGTCGTCCCCCCGGTGATCCGGTGCTCGAGTCCCGCGTGCCCGGCCGTTGCGTACTGCACGACGCCCTGGACCGATCGAAACGCCGCCATCGCGCAGAGGACGCCGAACCCCCACGAAACAAGCCGCGGCTCGCGCGCATAGAGCGAGGCCGCGAGCGGCAGCGTCACGAAGGCCAGAGGCTCTCCGAGCTCGAGCAGCGACGCGAGCGGATCAGGCGCGACGAGCGCCGCGACGAGCGAACCGGCAACGTAGACGATCAGCGCGGGATAGAGCGGACTCCAGGCCAACCCGATCTCTCGCTTCGCAAGCGCATAGCCGAACGCCAGCAGCGCGAAGCCGGTCGCGATCTGAGACGCCGCAATCTTCGGTTGAAAAAAGAGGTGAATCAGGTAGAACGCGAGAGCGGTGCGGACGGCGGGCGATAGCCCAGCAAGGATGGTCCGGGCCTCAGCGATCACGGCGGATCAGGCCTCTTCGAAGGCCTCGTCCACCAGCATCACCGGAATGTCGCTGACGACCGGGTAAATCCGCGCACACTTGCGGCAGCGGAGTCCCTCCTGAACCACCGGTTCCTCGCCACGGAACTTCTCGCGGTACTTGTCACGAATCTCGGTACGACGCCCCTCCGAGAGGGTTACGGTCTCGACCGCTTCTTTGCAAATCGGGCAGGCGAGAATCTCGAGCAGTTCCTGATCGACGGCCATAGCGGCGTCAGTGTAGCGGATCGCGCGAACGCTGTCATCGCCGGTTCTCCGGCCGAAGGTCACGAAGGAACTTCTTACACCGGCTCATGTCAGATTGACCGCGTCCCTGATCTCGAGGTCGCGGACATCGACGCTGCGCAGCAATGAAACGGGGGCCTTCGCGATGTGGCATCGTCGTTGCTCTAGGTTCGTAGCGAAACGGAGACCCACATGGACGTCACGAAAATCGTCGCCGCGTCACTTCTCGTTCCCGCAGCCGCAGCGATCGCCTGGCGGATCCGCCGCGCGCCAAAGTCGCGGGAGCTCCACCTTGGTCGCGTCGAAGTGAAGTTGAAGCCGGCGACCCGTTTCGACAAGCCGCTCATCGCGAGTATCGCCACCACCGTGGTGGCAGGAGGAATCCTGGCGCTCGAACGCGCCGGCTTGATTCCTCTCAAACACTGAAGGAGGAATCCCGGAAGCGAGGGGGGCCCGACCACCTGAGAACCCCCCCATCCATCATGGCCGAGTTCCCACGAGTTCCCGACCGACCGTGGTCGGGTCCCCCGCGCTTCCGGTGCCACCTTCAGTTGCTTCGATGGGCACAACCGATCGAAAACGCTACTCGTCCTCTTCGTCCGCCTTACGCTTGAGCTTGTTGTAAAGCGTCTTGAGGCTGATTCCGAGAATCTCCGCGGCACGTTTCTTGTCGCCGCCAACCTCCACGAGTGTTTCGTCAATGAGCAGGCGCTCGGCATCGTCGAGCGAAGTGCCGATTCTGATCTCGACGAGCGTGCCGCGGCGCCGCGGCGCGTTCTCGCGAAGCTCCGAGGGAAGGTGTTCGGCGTCGATACGCTCGCCCGCCATGAGGAACGCCTGCTGCATCGCGTTGCGCAACTCACGCACGTTGCCGGGCCAGGAGTAGCGGCGCATCGCCTCGAGCGCTTCGCCCGTCAGCTCTTTCGCGTTCGTTGCGTCGGCGTTGAGTTGCTCGAGCACGACCGCGGCGATCTCCTCGACGTCACGATCGCGCGCCCGAAGCGGAGGCAGTCCGATCGGGAAGCCGCGCAGCCGGTAGTAGAGGTCCTGCCTCAACTTACCTTCCTCGACTGCGTCCTCAGGAACGCGGTTCGTCGACGCGACAATGCGCACGTCGACCGTCACAGCCTCAGTGCCCCCGACGCGAAGGAACTCACCAGTCTCGAGCGCGCGAAGCAACTTCACCTGCAACTCGGGAGGCATCTCCGTCACCTCGTCGAGGAAGAGCGTTCCACCGCTGGCGATCTCGAACAGCCCCTTCTTTCTCGCCGCAGCGCCGGTAAACGAACCCTTCTCGTGTCCGAAGAGCTCGCTCTCCATGAGGCTCGCCGAGATCGCGCCACAGTTGATCGGAACGAAGGGACCGCTGCTCCGCGCGCTGAGGTCGTGAATACTGCGGGCGACGAGCTCCTTGCCCGTACCGCTCTCGCCAAAGATCAGCACCGACGCCGCCGAGGGGGCGACTTTCTCGACGAGCGTATACACCGTCTGCATCGCCGGCGAGGCGCCGACCATCGGCCCGAAGCGTCCCATCTCGCGCAGCTGGCTTCGCAGCGACGAGACCTCGCTTCTGAGCCGGCGCGTGCGCCGGACGCCTGCGAGAAGACTCCGTAGCCGTGCGACGTCGACGGGCTTGGTGAGGTAATCGTGTGCACCAAGCCGCAGCGCCTCGACCGCGCTTTCCACCGTCGCGTTGCCGGTCACGAGAATGAACTCCGCGCCGTCGACCGCGGCCGAGTCGACGAGAAGCTCCGTTCCGAGCCCGTCGGGGAGTCGCAAATCGCAGAGAATGACATCAGGGCGCTCGCTTTCGAGCAGTGCGCGCGCCTCCGATAGAGATGCGGCGATACCGACGTCGAATCCTTCTCGCCTAACCAGGTCGCCCAGCGCCATGCGCGAGGCTTCGTCGTCTTCGACTACGAGGGCGATCGGCACTCAGCTCTCCCTTCCAGACGGCAACGTGATGCGAAACGTCGTCCCGTTCGGGCCGGTCGCAACGACTTCCACGTGTCCGCTCTCCGATTTCATGATCGATCGCGCTGCCCAGAGCCCCACTCCGGTGCCGTACGCTTTCGTCGTGTAGTGAAGGTCGAAGATCCGCGGGAGCACGTCGCCGCCGATCCCGCACCCCGTGTCGGTCACGTCGAGCCTGGAGAGGCCATTATTGCCGTTGGTCGCGAAGCGGAGCGTTCCGCCGCGCGGCATCGCTTCGAGAGCATTGATCGCGAGGATGAGCGCGGTCTCGCGAATTCGGTCTGCCCGCGACGTGACCGGCGCCCATCCTTCACGCTCGCAAACGACCTTGACGCCCTGGTGCGACGCCTTCGTATCGACGAAGGCGGCTACGGCTCGCGCGACGTCCTCGAGGTCGAAACTCTTCTGTTCTCCATCCGCGGGCGTCGTCTCGCGAAGCAGCATCTCGAGCGATCGGCGGAGCCTGTCGAGCTCGCCGCTCACGACACTCACGCGCGCAAGCAGTGCCGGCTCGAGCTCTCGCTCCTTCGCTTCGGCATTCAACCCTTCGAGATTCAGGACAGCGGCATTGAGCGCGCCACGAACATCGTGCGCGATGCCGACGCACGCCTGGTTCAGCGCTTCCTGGCGCGCCGCGGAGCGAACGTCGTTCTCGAGCGCCTCGAGTGCACGGCGGTCACGGATCTGCACGAGATACCCCGACCACTCCGCCTCGAATACGGGATGCACTTTGAAACTGAGGGTCAAGGGGCCGTTCGCGGCATCGACCTCGTAAACGCCGCTCGAGGTCGAATTCGGGTCGGAGTAGCGGCGAATTGCTTCGGCGATCACGGGCCATCGATCGATGGAGAAATCGTCACGGCCCGACCCGAGGAGCTCGCGTGCGCGCCGGCTCGCAAACTCGAGCGTGCCATCGCGCGACATCTGCACGACGCCGACATCGGCGAGCTCTGCGATTCTCTCGATCGCCGACTCCCTGGCTCGCGGTGATGGCGAGTCGAGGTTCCATGCCTCGACCCGGCGGCTCCTGACGCGCAATCGCTCCTCCAACGCGAGCCAGGCGAGCACGAAGAGCGGAAGCACGAGCAGCGCGAGGCGTAGGGGGCTCGCGCCGGCGAATGCCCCAAGCATGATCGCCAGGAGATAGCACACCGCAAGGATGCCTGCGCTCCGCCACATCGTCGTCGTACCGAGCCTTCATGATACCGCGCATGGCGTGACTCTGACGGCAGAGTAGATCCGAGGGGGACGAAGCGAGGAAGGTGGGACTCCGGGGAAAGTGCGCGCCGCGGGGCGCCCCCCCGTTTCGGTTGCGTCCGTGACGGCCCGGGCGCGGTTGAACAGGGATGCTGCCTCGCGGCGCGCGACTCGCGTCAGGACGAACGAAGCGCGCGGAACGCTACCGCAGCGCCTAACGCAAGTATTCCAACGAGCGCCAGAAGCGGCGCCCGTCCAGCCGTACGCGGAAGCTCGCGGTCGTCAGCGTCCATCGCAGCCATCTGCGTGTCGTGCTGTGCCGGGGTCCGCTCCGTGTATTCGGCGATCTTCTGATCCGGCGTCACAACCTCGAGCGGTGCACTTTCGAGCTCGTTGCTCGCCGGTTCGCCCTTGTAGGCGACCACCGATTCGTTGGAGACCTCGGCGAGCTGCATCGCTCGCGCTTCCGGATAGACGATGTCATGCCCGCCGTTGCTCGTCGAGTCGGGGGCAAACCATGTTCGCAGCGCCTTCGAAGAACCGTCGCTCGCCGTGTAGAAGATGAACTTCGTGTCCTTCATCTCTTCCGAAGCCGGCAGCGCGTGCGGGATCGACAGAACGGTTGCGAAGATCTTCGTTCGGTCTTCGTTCGTGATCTGCAGCAGGTTCCGGTTCGAGAAGCTCGGGAGTACTCGGATCACGTAGACGCCCGGCTCGAGAATCGTGCCGCCGACGTCGAGCGGCTCTTCCACCGGCAAGTACGATACTTCGGGAATCTGCGCGACCGAGACCGTTCCGGTCGCGGCTGCGAGAATGACGGCGAATGCGCACGCCAGCAGACACTTTGAAAGTGCGTTCATCGCAATTCCTCCATATTCGTGTCACCGAATACAGGCCGGTGCGAGCCGGCCCGGTTTCATGTTGGTGAGGCCGCGGACTTTCCCGGGAGTGATCCCGTTCGACGCGCCGAGTGAATGGTTTTCGTTTCGTCTGGCATTCCCCGGTCGTCCCTTCGGATCGAATCGTCACCCTTGATGGTTGCGAGCCGTCGCGGATGGAGGCGTCTGCCTCGTGCCCTCCCGGGATCGTCCTGTCGCCTCGAGTCATTGCAATCTGGCTGCCAGCGTCGAGGTGCTATTCGCCATTTCATTGACGCGCGCGCGACGCGCGTGCGAGTGCAAGGGAGAGGAACTGTCTTCCATTGCGATTGAAAGAAGTTCTTCGCGCCTTCATCTTGACCGCCTAACGAAGCACCAGAACGACGACCCGGCGGTTGCGTGAGCGCCCCGCGACAGTGCCGTCGTCGTCGACGGGCGAGCGAGCTCCGGCGGAGACGACCAGCGCGCGATCGAGCGGCAGCACGAGGAGCTCGCAGAGATAGCGGCGGACGACCTCGGCGCGCCCGAGTCCCAGCCGCTCGTTCCCGGCATCGCTCCCGTGCGCATCGGTGTGCCCCTGAATCTCGAGCCGATAGTCGCCATCCGGATAGCTACTGCTCAACCATTCCGCGAAGCGATCGAGCCGCGCTCGCGACGGTGGAAGCAGCGCGGCGGAGCCTGGTGCGAATGTGACGTCACCTAAAACACGAACGACCTGCGAAGGAAGGGCTTCACCCGATTGCCCGCCAATCGCGGGCGTAAGCGGGGCCTCCAGAACCAGTGGCCTCTCGATCTGCTGCTCGTATCTCATCGCTTCCTCCGTTTCCCTGCTTCGGGTCGCGCATGCGAGGCTCCCGGCTACGGCGCAAAACGCCAGCACGAGCCTCACGCGACGATGTCCGGGAGTGGATTCAACTGGCATAGATAACGTCGAAGCAACGCGAGTGCCATCGGATATTGGGCGACGCGACTCCACTGGTCGCCATTCGAGGAGACTCGACTCTCCGTCTTTCGACGTTGCCGCGTGTGAGACCGGCAGAAATTACATGCAGCTCTGTAAGGAATGCCGCCATTGGCGCGCTTCGGCATCGATTGAAGGCTGCCGCTTGCGAAGGCAGCTGGCACATCGCTTGCTCTTTTCCAGCACGTCGTGCGTCGCGCACGACGCGACATCCGCAAAGGAGGAGTTCAATGACGAAACGACTGCTTTCACTATTGGCCGTTCTCGTTCTGGGAATCACGACACCGTTGATCGCCCAGTCCGAGGATCCGACTCAACAGACGCCGGCGATGGAAGAACCGACGCAGGCGGCCGACGAACAGGCGACCGGCGACGAACCGCTTGTCGACGACCCGGCAACGCTTGACGACGAGCGTGAGCTGCCGAGAACGGCGAGCCCGTTCCCGCTGCTGGCGCTTCTGGGCGCCTCGAGCGGCGCGGCCGCGTTCGCGCTTCGCCGCCGCCGGTAACCGGCATTCCCGCTCCGTGTCCGGCGCCCTCGCGCCGGAACGGAGCTTCCTGGCGATCGACGTGATGCGATGGCAGCGCCCCTAACGGGCGTATCTCTTCGAGCACGGAGATCGTGGAGACAAGCACGATGAAGCTAGACGCGCAGCATCATCGCCCGCGCTCCGCGCGACGCAGGCCGGCGGTTCTCCGCTGGACTGAGCGCGTGCTCTGGTGTATCGCGCTGTTCTGCCTGGGGACGGTGCTCGTCGTCTACGCCGACGCATTCGTCTATCAGGAGACAGCACAGCTCCCTGTTGCAGCCGACGACGGCGGTCTCCAACGTGCGGCCCGCGAGGAGGCGGCGCGTCCCGGCACGCCGATCGCCCGGCTCGCGATTCCGCGGCTAGACCTCGACGTCGTCGTCGCCGAAGGCTCGTCGGACCGCGTGCTCCGACGCGCGGTCGGACGCCTCTCCGGCGGCGCCTTTCCCGGCGAGCCTGGGAACGTCGTGATTGCCGGTCACCGCGACACCTTCTTCCGTCCGCTCGAGAACGTCCGCACGGGCGATCTCATCGTGATCGACAGCGAATCGGGGAGGCGAACGTACCGCGTCGAGTGGACACGAGTCGTGGCGCCTGACGAAGTCGAAGTTCTTTCGTCGGGACGCTCGCGCGTACTCACGCTCGTGACGTGCTATCCATTTCGGTACGTTGGCAACGCGCCTCTCCGCTTCATCGTCCGCGCGAGGGAACGCCAGTCGTGATGACACGGCGGCGTTTCGTCCGCAATGGCGCCCTCGCCTGCCTCTCGCTCGCCTCTCCGCCAATGCTGAACTTCGGGAGAGTCGAGCTTCATGCCGCGGCGACCGTACCGGTTTCCACGCATGCCGTCGATCTCGTTCTCGGCAACGTGGTGATCGACATGCTCGGGCTCCTCACACTCGACTGGGCCAAGCTATTCCGCTGGCAACGTCGCGCGGGTTCGTTTGGCGCTCGCGACTTCAATGGTCTCGGGCTGTCTGGAGTGAAAGTCTTCCATCCTGCCGTCGACACCGGCCTCACGAATCCTGCGCACGTCGCGCAGCTCTGGCTCGCGGGATGGGATCGCCTGTTAGGCTCGCAGATCTGCCGTCTCGCGCGCATCGAGACCGCAACCGACCTCGTCCGCATCCCGGAGACCGGGAGGATTGGCGTGATCGTCGGCTTCCAGAACTCGAATCACTTCCAGACGGTTGACGACGTCGCCAGGTCGTTCGCGCTCGGCCAGCGCGTCTCGCAATTGACGTACAACGAAGCGAACAAGCTCGGCAGCGGATGCTACGTGCGCCGCGACCGCGGATTGACACGCTTCGGAGGCGAGATCGTCGAGGCGATGAACGACGCGGGCATGGCGATCGACGTCTCGCACTGCGGCGAGCGCACGTCGCTCGACGCAATCGCCTCCTCGCGCAAGCCGGTGCTCGTAACGCACGGCAACTGCCGGGCCCTCAACCCAGGGCAACCGCGATGCAAGTCCGACGAGGTACTGCGGAAGATGGCAGCGAAAGGGGGCGTCCTCGGGATCAGCGTCGTACGCGCATTCGTCGGTCGCACCCCGACTCTCGACGGGCTGCTCGACCACTTCGCGCACGCCGCCAAGATCGCCGGCATCGAGCATGTGGGGCTCGGATCCGACCTCGACGTCGAGGGAATCGACCCGCGAAGTGGCCGGCCTCACTCGTTCTACGCCATCCAGGGTCTCGACCCCGTCGCGCGCGTCTTCCAGATCGCCGACGGGCTTCTGCGCCGCGGGTATTCCGACCGCGACGTCGAGCTCGTGCTCGGTCGCAACTTCATCCGCGCACTCGGCGAGAGCTGGCCCCAAACGCGATCCGATCCTCGGGCCTTTGAATGGAAACGGGATCCGTTCTGCCCCGCGTCGCCCCGCGTCGTTCCGCCGAAAATCGCGCGCCGGTAACGCCGTATCGCGCTTGCCAGCCCAGCGCTCCCCGCTTAGCATCATGGCGCCTCGCGATGAGAGTCCTCCACCTTGCAAGCGCGGACCGATGGACCGGCGCCGCTGCGCCCGCATACTTTGAAGTCGCCGCGCTCCGCGCGGCGGGGATCGATGCAATCTACGGTTTCGTGCGCGGCTACACGCTGCAGCAGCGGATCGCCTCGATCGACTGGGCGTTTCCGCTCATCGCGCGGCGCCAGGATCCGCTCACGTTTCTCCGAACCGGACGCGCGATCCGCAGGCTGCTGCGTGAACGGAACATCGACGTCGTCCACGCACACCTGACACACGATCACTCAATTGCGCTCTGGGCTTCGCGAGGGCTTCCGACACGCGTCGTCAGGACCTATCATTCGACGCGCGCGATTCGCGACGACCTCGTCTCGCGGCAAACGCGCTCACGAACCGCCGCCATCTGCGTCATCAACGAGAGTTTCCTTGGCAATCCTGTGATCGCTTCGCGCCATCCCGTCTTCACACCTCCTCCCATCGATCACACGTTCTTTCGTCCCGGCGATGAGTCGGTGCGCGCCGAACGGGGGATCGAGCGAAACGCGACGGTCATCGGCTTCATCGGAAAGATGGTGCCTGGGCGCGGTTTCGAGCAGGCGATCGAGACCTTCGCGCTGCTTGCAAGCGACGATCCCGGCGCTCGGTTGCTCGTCGTCGCAAAGTGGAGCCCACACCGCGAGTTGCTCGACCCACTCGCATCGAGTCTCGGTATTGCCGACCGTATCATCTGGGCCGGTTACCAGGACGACGACGATCTCGTCGCGCACTTCCGTGCGATGAGCCTGATGCTCTTCACGGCGCCTGGTTCCGACGAAGGACATCGCGCGATCCCAGAGGCGATGGCGTGCGGCGTACCCGTCGCAACATTCCCCCTCCCCGGGACTGGTGCAATCACGGGCCCGCTTTCGGATCGCCTCGTTTCTGCCTCGGCGACGCCGGACTCGCTCGCGGCGACGGCGCGGACGCTGCTGTCGGGAGACCGGGCGTCACTCACCGCCTTCTGCGTCGAGCGCACGCGCGCCTTCGCGTTCGAACCGACGGCGGCCAGGCTTCTCGACCTTTACGCGAGCCTTGAAACCAGCTGAATGGCGCGAAAACGGGCCCTTTTTGCGACTTGGGGTAGAATCCCGCCCGCATGCGCCTGAGCGTGACGAGTGAAGTCGGACGCCTCAAGACCGTCCTCGTGCACCTGCCGGGCACCGAGATCGACGTCATGCTCCCTTCGATGATGGAGGAGCTGCTCTTCGATGACATTCTCTTCGGTCGTGTCGCGCGCGAAGAGCATCGCCGGTTCCAGCAGATGATCCGCTTCGTGGCGGACGAGGTGTACGACCTGCAGGATCTTCTCGAGGAGACGCTCGAGGATCCCGATGCGCGCGCGGACGTCGCCGCCGACTTCTCGCGCCGCCTCCGGCTGACGCCAAAGCTCCGCGAACGTCTCGAGGCACTATCGGCCGAACAACTCGCTCAGGCGATCGTCGTCGGTCTTCCTCTGACCACGGGCGAAGCGCACGAGATCAGCCCCGTTCCGAATCTCTTCTTCATGCGCGATCCCCAGGTCGTGATCGGCGACGGTGTGGCGATCTCGTCCATGGCGACTGAGGCTCGCTCGCGGGAGTCGCTCATTTCGCACTACGTCTTCCGGAAGCACCCGGCACTTCGCCAGCGCGACATCTTCTGGATGGACTTCTACGAAGAGCCATGGCCGCGGAGCAAGGCAAAGAAGAAGCTCCGCCCCACGATCGAGGGAGGCGACGTCCTCGTACCGAGGCGTGACATGCTCCTCGTCGGCGTCACCGAGAGGACCAATCGCGCAGGCGTCGAGTACCTCGCAAGCTCGCTCGTTGCGTCGAAAGCCGGCGTCCGCACGATCTACGTCGTCGAGATCCCGAAGAAGCGCTCATACATGCATCTCGACACGATCTTCACCTTGATCAGCCGCAACGAGTGCCTCCTCTTCCCGCCGGTCATCCGGCCGGGAGGTCCGGAGTCAGCGAAGGTCTTCCGCCTCGACCTAACAAAGAAGGCTCCGGTCTACTCGGAGGAGAAGTCGCTTCTATCCGCACTGAAGCGACAGAAGATCGACCTCGAGCCGATCCCGTGCGGCGGGGCACGCCTAATCGATCAGCAGCGCGAACAGTGGACCGACGGGGCGAACGCCTTCGCTCTTTCACCCGGGATCATCATCCTCTACGAGCGCAACACGCGGACCGCCGACGAGCTGAATCGTCACGGCTACCACATCGTCTACGAAGACGACCTCCTCCTCGGCCGCACCGAGCTGGAGCTCTGGAACGACAAGAAATACGCCCTGATGATTCAGGGGAACGAGCTTTCACGCGCCCGCGGCGGGCCTCGGTGCATGACGATGCCGCTGGAGCGGGAAGAGATTTGAGGAGACGTGAGGATTTCCCGATTCTCACATCGCGACACACCCCCATGGCAAAACAAGACACCCACAAGGTCGCGGTCGTCGCGTTCGGCGGCAACGCGCTGCTACGCGCGGAAGACCGCGGAACGCAGGAAGAACAAATTGCGCGCGCGCGCCAGGCGGCGCGCTGGCTCGCCGAGATCGTGCAGCACGGCTACAGGCTCGTCATCGTGCACGGCAACGGTCCGCAGGTCGGCAACATCCTGATCCAGGCCGAAGAGGCGTCGACGAAGATTCCTCCGCAGAGCCTCGACGTGGCCGTCGCGCAGACCGAAGGGTCGATCGGTTTCATGCTTCAGCAGGCGATGCGCAACCGCCTCGAGGCGATGAGCCTTCCGAGCGAAGTCGCGACGATCCTCACCGAGGTCGAAGTCGACCCGAACGACCTCGCTTTCAAGAAGCCGACCAAGCCAGTTGGCCCCTTCTTCACTCGCTACCGCGCCGAAGCGCTCACGCGCGACTATGGCTGGGTAATGAAGGAAGACTCGGGGCGCGGATGGCGGAAGGTCGTCCCTTCGCCGAAGCCGGTCCACATCCTCAACCTCGCGTCGATCCGCGCGTCGCTGCGTGAGGCCGAGGTCGTCGTCGCCGCCGGGGGAGGGGGCATCCCCGTCGTCCGAGGCCGCGACGGGCAGTGGCGCGGCATCGAAGCGGTCATTGACAAAGACTATGCGTCGGCCCGCCTCGCCGCAGAGCTCGACGCGAAGCTCTACATCATCCTCACCGCCGTGCCGCAGATCGCGGTCGACTTCGGCAAGCCGTCGCAGCGCTGGCTCGACAGAATCACCGTCGCCGAAGCCGAGGCGTTTCATGCCGAAGGACAGTTCCCGCCCGGCTCGATGGGGCCGAAGATCGAGGCTGCGATCGACTTCGTCAAGCGCGCGAAGCACGAGGTGCTCGTGTGCGACGTCGACAACCTGCGCGAGGCGCTCGACGGAACATCGGGGACGAGAATCGTCCCGTAGGCAAGGGAGAAGCACGCATGTCGAACTCGTTCGTGAAGCTGGTCGAGGACGTCGCGAGGGAAGAGCTCGCCTCCCTTGGGTACGACTACAAAATCGTGGTTGCCGGAATCGACGAACAGCGTGACGGCGAGGGATGCATCATCAGGATGACCGGCGAAGTCGACGACGTCCGCATCATTCCGACCGACGACAATCCGACACGAGCGGGAATCGCGGTCCAGGTTCGACGGAAGCTCGAGATCGCGCTGCGCGGCATCGACCCATTCAAAACGCAGGCGTTTTGACTCACCTCGCCATCTGCGCGATCAGCCAGGCTCCTGGCGCGACCCAGGCGAGAAACGCGAAGCTGATGAGCGTCTGACGCGCGACGAAGCCAGGCGCGCCGTTGCCGCTCTCGCGCCCGAAGATTCTCCAGCCTAACAAGTTCGCGAGCGACGCAACGATCGTGCCGCAACCAGCCGCGTTGACGCCGTAGAGAAGGAGCGTCCATCGTTCATCGGCCAACGGCTCGAGGAGAATCGCGACCGGCACGTTCGAGATCACTTGCGAGAAGACGATCGATGCGGCATAGAGGCGCGCCTCGGCTCCTCCGAACGGCAGGTCGAGGATCGCACGATAGACCGCAAACGTTCGGAGCCCTTCCACGATGATGAACGCGAAGCAGAAAAGCGGCACGATCGAAAGGTCGACTTCGCCCAGGCGATGCCGGAGCAGCGTCACGAGACAGAGTGTCGCAAGTACCGCGGCGGGCCACGCGGGGAGCACGCGGAAGATCTCGAGCACGACAAGCAGAAAACAGGCAACACCCGCGGCCGCACGCATCGGGTCGAGCGCGCCTTTCACCTCCGGCTGCCGCGTAATGCCGGCTTTCGGCTCGAGCAGCCTCACAGCGAACGCAAGGCCGAGTGCGCTCCAGAGACAGAACGGCAGCATGGTCGCGACGAAGCGGCCCACGCTCCACTTCGTCACGTGGTAGAGGAACAGATTCTGAGGGTTTCCGAGCGGCGTGAGACAGCCGAGCAGATTCGCGGCGGCGATCTCCAGGATCACCGCGTTTCTGACGTCGAATCGCGAGAGACGCCCTGCGAGCACGGTGAATGGAATCACGATGAAGAGCGCGACGTCGTTCGTCAGGAACATCGCGATCAGCCCGGAGAGCCCGACCATCGCGCCGACGAACGGGCGTGAGTGGTTGAAGTGTCGAAGCGTCCCGGCGACGACTCGCTCGAACGTCCCGGACTCTCGCAGCAGCTCGACCGCCACGAGTAACGCGGCGAGGACCATGAGCAACTCGAAATCGACGATCCCAGGCGTTCGCGCGATCGAGACCCGTCCCGAAAGCGCGAAGTATGCCGCGACCACGCCGAGTGAAACGACGAGAATCTGCTCCTGGAGAAACACGCCGACGCGGCGAATCACGGGCGAATGGTAATCCAAGGTGGCGCGCTCTAACGGTTTGCTGCCATCAGCGCGTCCGGCTTCTTCGATGGCGACTGCCAGCGCGGCTTCCGAAGCGCCTGATCGAGCACGCGGTCGATGCCGTAAATATCATCGAAGAAGCGAACGATGCCGTCCTCACGCACCATCGCCGTTCCGTAGAGAAGGAGCACTGGCGTGGGGTGCTCGAGCTTCACCCAACGGGTCGCGCCGCCTGCGAGCGCCCTGCGGATCTTCTCTCGCGTCCACTCCGGTTCGTCGCGCAACAGCCAGACGGCGAGAGTCTCGGGATCCTCGACGCGAATGCAGCCGTGGCTGAAGTCTCGTCGGGAGCGCGCGAAGAGAGCCTGCGAAGGCGTGCCATGAAGGTAGATCGAATGCTCGTTCGCGAAGTCGAACTTCACGGGTCCAAGCGAGTTTCTCGCTCCGGGTCGTTGCCTGAGGCGCAGCGTCCCGCCCCGAAGCCCCGCGAGCGCTTCATCGCCGAGCGCGCGCTGCTTGCCGCCGAGGTCGACGATCTCCATGTCGTTCTCCGCGAGGTATGTGTCATCGAGCCCGTCGAGGACTTCGTTCTTGAGAATGCTGTAAGGGACGTTCCAGTAAGGCTGAAATATGACGCGCTCGATCGTTCCGCTCAAGACTGGAGTCGGCGATCGAAGCGCGCGGCCGACGACGACACGCATGTCGACGGCGGGTCGCCCTTCGGCGTCAAAGGCGCGGAGCGAGTACTCGGGGATGTTGACGATTACCGGAGGCCGCTCGAACCGGCGCGGCACCCAGCGCCAGCGCTCGAGCGTCAGCTCGATCTGTCGCACACGCCAGCTGAGCGGCGTGTTGATCGCGCGAAATGTCGCAGGACCGATCCGCCCGTCAGACTCGATGCCGTGCCGCGCCTGAAAACGCCTAACAGCTTCGACGATCCCGCCGGTATAGAGCGTCGCATTGTCTTCCGGCGCCTCGCCTGGCGGAAGGTCGCCTAACTCCCGCAGGAGGAGAACGAGCTTCGGTACGTCGGCGTACTCGCTCCCCGGCTCGACGACCCTCATCTCGGAGACGACGATCCCCTCCGCGTCGTCGCTCATCGCGCGATACTGCTTCAAGGCGGCGATGAGTCTCTCGTATCCTGGGTAGCGCGGCTCGATGAAGCTGAGTCGTTGCGCAGCGTCGTCCGCAATCGCGAGACTCGCGACGAACGTCGCGATGTCGAGTGGACCACTTCCCGCCTCGATCTCGAAGTCGACGTCGTTCGGATTCACGCGCCCATGGTGGAGATCATGGACAATCCGCATCACGCTTGCAGTGAAGGCGAGGTCGAGCTCGGCGCGGTCGTCGAGAGAGCCAAGCGGCGCGGCGTCGAAGCGCCCGACCCATGTCACGGCGTCGTAGTCGGCCGGCACTAGACCGCGATCTCCAGACGAAGCAACGTAGGCCTCGACCGCTCTCGCCTGCGGAGTCGCCCGGCCCCCCACCGTCCATAGGAGCTTCCATTCGCGTGCGGCGTAGACCGCTTCCGCCTCCTCTGCGACGTCCCCGATGAATGGATGCGCGAGCGACGCGACGTGACGTGCCTCGAGCCGCGAGCCGAGTTGCGACCGCGCGGTCTCCGGCGCAGGCGGCTGCGGCGCGGCCACGGGTGCCGGTGGCGCAGCCTTCCTGCGACAGGCGAGCGGGAGCGAGAGCAACGGGATCAGCGCGATGACGACGAGCGCGTGCAGCAGCGACCGAATATCCAGATACGCCGCGCCCGTCTCAGCGGACGACTCCCCAACGTGCGATGTATCCACGCGTGTCGACGTGTACGTAGGGGCCATGTGCTTTGTTCGCACGATACACGCCCGCCCCGCCCTTGAGCCATCCCCACTCGGCAGACTCGTCGAGTTGTTCGGCGACGTTCAGAAGAAGCGACGCGTCGGCCTGGTTCACGCGGCCATCACGATTGATGTCGTCCATCTCACCGTTGCCGTCCGCGTCGACATAGATATCCATCGCATCGCCGTAGAGATGACGCGAATAGCTAGTCTCGTTGCCGATTCTGGAGTTGTAGTACGGGGTTCGAAACCCAGACATGATCGTGAAGCGCTCGAACGGAACACCAACTCGAGCAAGCTTGTGCTGCATCAGCTCGAGCTTGAGCAGTGCCTCGGGACGAAGTACCAGGAACTTCGCGTCGCCTCCATCGAGCTTGCACTGGAAGTCGCGGAGGGTATAGCGGTCCGAGACGCGAATGTCTGCGCTCTCCCTCGTGAGGCGGATGAAGCCACGGGGAGGATGGTAGCTGCTCAACCCCTTGAGCGGCTTCGTCATGTAGGAGCCAATCCTGTAGCCGTCGAGCAGACCGTTGCGGATCTCCGTTGCCGGGGTGACGGCAACTACAGCCAGCGTCAGCCTGCGCTTGTCGGTCTCGACGGACGCGTAGCCCCAGGAACCGCGACTCTCTGCCTGGACGACGACTTCGCCCGATTGAAGCGAGAGCGAGAAGCCGGCGGGGGCGTCGAGAATCCGTCGGATCGGCTCGTCGGCAATCGAGAGTGCGTTCTGTCTGCCGGGCACGACTGGCAGGAAGATCCGCGTGGTGAATTCAGGAACCGACGCGAGTCGAATCCTCTCGCCATCAATCTCGCGAACCGAAGCCGGCTGCGATTGGGGTGCGATGGCGGCCGCGACCGGCAGATTCTGCCGGTCTCCGAGGCTGCTGAATACAGCCCCGATGAGCAGTGCGAAGGTCAGCGGGTTCATTGAAACGACGCCGGGTGGGCCTGATGGCACCCGCCGGCCGGGCACGACCCCCAGAGCAACAGGTCAGCGAAACGATTCAATTCCCTGAATGGAAAAGACCAGGAGTAGTCCGGGTCATCGCTCATCAAGTCACCGCTGCCATTCACTGCTTCGCGCACTGGACCCTCGACGATACGCTCATGCATCGGGCCGGCACATCGAGCAGGGACAGATCGCGCGCAGGCGCTCCCATGTCCAGATACCCCATCCATGGCCATCACTCCAATTGAACTGGAGCCCGTAGTTCCCGACGCGCTCGAGCGAGTCGACCTCAAACGATCTTGCCGTCATCGCCATCGGCGCGCCCTTGTAGACGCGACCGAAGAGATCAGGCTCGCCGCTGCAGTTCGCGCACGGGCAGGCGCGACGTAACGCCTCGAGTGGGTAGTACGACTCGTGCCCGTCGGACCAGACCACGGCGAGCTCCGTTCCGAGAATCTCGAAAAAGTTCGGTATCACGGCGAGGCATTGTACTCATAATGGCGCCGGGTACGACGATGCCGAACTACAGGCTCCTCATCGAGTACGAAGGGACTCGTTACTCGGGCTGGCAGACGCAGGGGAACACGCCGCGGACGATTCAAGGTAACCTCATTCGCGCCGCGCGCGAAGTGTATTCGCGCGTCGACGTTGGCGGGTCGGGCCGCACCGATGCCGGGGTCCATGCGACGGGGCAGGTGGCGCATCTCAAGATGAAGGAGTCGCCCGCGCCGCTCGAGCTCATCCGCGCGCTGAACGACCGCCTTCCGCACGACATCTGCGTACTAGACGCCGCTCCGGTGGCCGAGAGCTTCCACGCTCGCCACGATGCCACGAAGCGGATCTATCTCTACCAGATCTCGCGCAGACGGACGGCGTTCGCCAAGCCGTTCGTCTGGTGGATCAAGGATCGCCTCGACGCGCGCGCGATGGAGTCGGCTTGCTCGGGGCTCACCGGCATGCACGACTTCTCCCTCTTCACAGATCGTCGCAACGAGGCGGAATCGACGAAGGTGCTGGTCGAGGCTGCGGAGCTCGGCACAGATGGCGAGCTGCTGCTCTTCCGAATCACCGCGTCACATTATCTCTGGAAGATGGTCAGAAAACTCGTCGCGGCGCTTGTCGAGGTCGGCCGCGGCAACATGACACCCGACGACATGCTCGCATTGGTCGACGGCGAGGGCTCTCGCTTCGAGCCGACCGCGCCTCCATCAGGACTCTTTCTCGAGGCGGTCACCTTTGGCCGCGAAGCATTCGAGCGCCCGCTCGCGCCAGTCGTACCGGTCGCGTCGACCGCGACCTCGGGACGCGGCAGGCGGCGATGACGAGCGAGCGGGAACTGCTCGACACCATCCGTCGCGCCTTTCCGGAAGCCGCGGCGACGCTCGGCATTGGTGACGACGCCGCGATTCTCTCGCTCGGAGCGCCTGGCGTCTTCACGAAAGACATCCTCGTCGAAGAGGTCGACTTCTACGCGGACGCCGATCCGCGTCACCTCGCCGAGAAATGCCTCGCCGTGAACCTCTCCGACCTCGCGGCGATGGGCGCGCGTCCGGTGGCGTTCCTTCTCTCGCTCGCGATGCCGGATCGCTTCCTCTCCTCGTTTCATGCCTTTGTCGACTCGCTCGCCCGCGCATCGGCACGCCACCGGGTGACCCTGATCGGTGGCGACCTGTCGCGAAGCGCCCAGCTCGCGATCTGCGTCACGGCGATCGGCGAAGCCCCACTGCGCCCGCTCCTCCGAAGCGCCGCGAGGCCCGGCGACCGAGTCTTCGTCAGCAGACCGATCGGCGGTGCGGCCGCCGGTTTCGAGCTCCTCCGTCGAGGGTGGCGTCTCGACGACGCCCGCACCGCGGTCCCCCCGACGGCGATTCGCGCGAGCTTCGAGCAACGCGCATTCGCACAATCGGCCCTCCTGCAACATCTCACACCCGAGCCGGAAGTCGCGTTAGGCGAACGCCTCGCGACACTCGAAGTCGTGCATGCCTGCATCGATCTGTCCGACGGCCTCTCGACGGACCTCGGCAGACTTTGTGAGGCGTCATCGTGCGGCGCCGTCGTCGAGTGGGAGCGCCTGCCGCCTCTTTCCGGACTCGCGTCGATCGGTGCGTCGCTCGTGAGCGTGGACGACGC
>JACPDH010000087.1 GCA_016184115.1 Acidobacteriota bacterium
CGATCTTCTCGACGATCATCGTCCTCATGACCCTCGTGATGACGATCCTCTTCGCCGGTTTCGCGGTTCTCCACCTCACGACCGCGGCGAAGACGCAGAGACGCGACCACGAGCAGTACGTCACGACGACGATGCACTTCATCAACTCGGAGCTGGAGAAGCACCTTCAGGCGGGTGAAGTCGAGAGCGTCGGGTTCGCGGAGATCGACGAGGTCGTTCGCCGGGAGAATGCGTCGCGGCACTTTGGCCGCTTGATCGTGGTCGTTGCGGACGAGCGTGGGAAGGTACTTCTCGCCACCGACCGAGCGCGCGAGCTGCTGGCCGCGAATCCTCCATATCCGCAATTCTCCGGATCGTCCGGTCCTGCGAAGATCGTGTACTGGTCATCTCCAGCGAAAGTGCACTACGTCCTCTCGAGGTTCGAAGTTCGAGGGTCCGCTGGTCAGGTCAGGCTCCTCCGGATCGCTCTCGACTGGTCCGACACGCAGCGCCGCGTCGCATCGATTCGCCGCCAGTCGCTTGCCGCCGTCCTTTCCGGCACGATTCTGGCGGCAATCGCAGCCGCGCTCGTAACGCGGCATGCGTTACGTCCGCTATCGATGTTCCGCGATGCGACTGAGAGTATTCGCAGTGGATCGTTTGATACGCGATTCGACCGCGAACACCTTCCCGTGGAGCTCGTAACGCTCGCCGACTCAATGCGGGGAATGCAAGCGCAGCTCAAAGAGTCATTCGAGCGCCTCTCGCAGTTCGCCGCCGAGCTGGCACATGAGCTTCGCACGCCGGTGAATAACCTCATGGGAGAAGCTGAAGTCGTTCTGGCGCGGCCAAGATCGAGCGAGGAGTACCAGGACGCCCTCGCATCCAATCTCGAGGAGATGGCAAGGCTGTCTCGAATGATCGATCGCCTTCTGTTTCTGGCGCACGCATCCCGCGGCTCGGCGAGCGTCGCGATGGAGCCGCTTGACCTTGCCATCGAAGTCGACAGGGTCATCGAGTATCACCAGGCGGAAGCGGATGACGCGGGAGTGAAGATTTCGAGAACGGGCGGCGGTGAGATCAGCGGCGATCGGACGCTTTTTCGGCGAGCGCTCAGCAACCTCCTGTCGAACGCTGTGTCCGCTTCGACGCACGGGGGTCGCATAGGTGTGTCGATCCGCGCGACGAACGCGACGACGATCGTCGACGTGACGGACGAGGGTATCGGCATTGCAGACGACGAGCTTCCCCGCGTGTTCGAACGCTTCTACCGGTCGCAGGCTGCGCGCCAGCGCCGTCCCGAGGGGAGCGGACTCGGCCTCGCGGTCGTGAAGTCGATCGTGGAACTGCACGGCGGCACGGTGTCAGTCGCGAGCCACGTGGGTAAGGGAACGACGATGACGATGACCTTCCCTTCGATCGGTTGATTCTCTCATCGGATGATCTCGATGACAGATCGGTAATCCTCCGGTCATCGATCCAACACTCGTCGAAACCTAGTCTTGGCGAGGTCAAGCGCGCGGACGCCGACGGCGATCAGATCGGCGCGCTGCCTTCGCAAGCCAATGACGGAGAGCCGATCACCCATGCCGGACGTGCCGGCGCGCAGCCTAACGCTGCCCCGGATTCGAATCTCGCCCGAAACACTCGTCGCGGTGGCGACCGTCTATTTCGCGCTCGCCTGCAACTCGCGCTTCTGGAGTCGCTTCGCGGCCTCGAGCGGCTCGGGCGGCACGCGCACGGCGATCGCGGTTTTCGCGGCCTTAGTCCTCGTCGCAGGGATTCATGCGCTACTTCTCCTACCATTCAGTTCGCGCCACCTGCTCAAGCCGGCGCTCGCCGTTCTGTTTGCCGCGAATGCCGTCGCGATCCATTCCATCGAGACGTTCGGCGTGTACGTCGATGCGTCGATGATCCGTAACGTACTCCAGACTGACGCGGCCGAGGCGACGGAGCTCGTCAGCTGGGGCCTTGCGCGCTACCTCTTGCTCTATGCGATTGTCCCAGGCGTCGTTCTGCTTCGGATCGAGCTGGTCAGCGCTCCACTCCCTCGAGCAGTGAGACGGCGTGCGCTGTTTCTCGCCTGCGCCGTCGCGGCTCTTGGAGTCGCGGGATTGATCTCGTTCAAGGAGATGAGCTCGTTCTTTCGGAACGACCGCGAGGCCCGCTATCTGATCACTCCCGGGAATTACGTGGTGTCGCTCGTGAGCGTCGGACTCGCGGAGGGTCGCGCGGCCGCGAACGAGCGTACGCCGATCGGAACGGATGCCTCGCTTGGCTCCACCTGGCGCTCGGGTGAGCGCCCTATGCTCCTCGTGCTCGTCGTTGGCGAGACGGCGCGCGCGGAGAGCTTCTCGCTCAACGGGTACGGGAGGGAGACGAACCCACGGCTTCGCGCCGTTCCCGGGCTCATCAATTTCTCCGATGTTTCGGCCTGCGGCACGAGTACCGCGGTCTCCTTGCCATGCATGTTCTCGCCGTTCGGGCGAACCAGCCCGAAGGCGAAGAGGGCCCGCGAGTTCGAGTCGTTGCTCGATGTCGTCAGGCGAGCGGGTCTCGAGGTGACGTGGCTCGACAACAACTCGGGATGCAAGGGCGTTTGTGACGGCGTCGAATCCGCAATCGTCGGCCGGGGCGACTGGGCGCCGTCATGCTCGACGGACGAGTGCTTCGACGAGGTGCTGCTCGCCGGGGTCGACGCGAAAATCGGGTCGGGACGCAGCGCTCTGCTCGTACTTCATCAGAAGGGGAGCCACGGTCCCGCCTATTACCGCAGGTATCCCTCGGCATTCGAGCGATTCACTCCGAGCTGCCGATCGGACGATTTCGCAGATTGCACGCGCGACGAGATCCGCAACGCTTACGACAATTCGATCCTTTACACCGATCACGTTCTCGCGGAGGTGATCGAAAGGCTCGACGCGGCATCTGGTGGCGTCGACACGGCGATGCTCTACGTTTCTGACCACGGAGAGTCACTCGGAGAGAATGGGATCTACTTGCACGGGCTGCCGTACTCGATGGCGCCGAGCGCGCAGACAAGGGTCCCGATGATCTTCTGGGCCTCGCCGCAGTTTGCCGCGCGGCTTCCGATGAGACTGGGCGAGCTTGCACGCGCGGCCTCGAGCCGCCACCACTCACACGACAACCTCTTTCACTCGGTGCTTGGCGCACTCGACGTCCGAACCGAGATCTACGACGCCCGTCTGGACGTGTTCGCCACGGGTCAACACTCCGTGGAGCCGGGTACAAGTCTCGCCTCGGCGGCAAGGCATCCCGACGACGGCGGCATAACGACCAACGCACGGTGAGGGGAATCTCCCGCTCGGCGGGAACGCAACCATGACCACACTCAAGGCATTGGAGATCTGGACGGCACAGTCAGTCTGTGACGTCGGCATTCTGTTGTCATTCGTCTCGCTCTTGCTGCACCTTGGCCGCCCGTACTTCGAGCGGATTCTCGGACGGCTCACGCTGCGCGTCGCGGCCGACCTCTGGTGGCTCGCGTATGTTGTGCTGCGCGACGGAACGCTCCTGGTCGCCGCGCTGTGCGGGCTCTGGTGTCTCAATCTCGATCTGATGGCCGATATCAAGATCGCATTGCCGTTCGTGCCGCTCGCGACGGTCGCGTTGGTGATTGCGCTCGCGCTCAAAGTCTTCGGAAACGCCGAGGATCTCAATCGACGTTACCGCGGCGTGGTGCTCTGGGTTGCGCTGGCCGCCTTCCTCAACATGATCGGTTACGTCTTCGTGATGGAGGCGCCCGGGCCTGAGTACGCGGTGGCGAGGCAGCCTTTCTGGCAGGCGATGCGGGCGCTCCGCTCGAATGCGAATCCCGACCTCGCCGTTGCGACGTTCTACGTCACGCTGCTGCTGATCGGTGGCGTGACGGTCTTCGCGATCGTTCGCAGTTTCGGTCTGCTCCGTGCGATCCCCAGCGCGGAACGCGACGATGTTTAGAATCGTCCTTCAGGCGAAGGTCTGCGTTTCGTGCGGCATCTGTGTCGACGTTTGCCGGCCGGTCGCGCTCGGCCTGCGGACGTTCAGGAACAACGGAGTCGAAGGCGCGCGGCTCAGCGCGTCTCTTCCGGTGGCGGAAATGGGGACGTTTCCCTACATGCGCGATGCGGCGCGATGTGACGGTTGCATGCTCTGCGTGAACGAGTGCCCCGTCGAGGCGCTCTCCATGACTTCGATCGCCCCGATGTGAAGGCGGCCGCTCGTCGACCCTCGCGTCTGATGTCATCGCGAGGAGAGCGGTAAGGCGCCGGACGATCAGTGCAAGATTACCGAATGGTAATGAAGCGCTCCGCTCTGCGTGCCGCTGGACAGGTCGATCACGTGAGGCGGTGTTCGCGAACACGTTTGCGCTGCCTGTCAGTCACCTCGAGGCAGGCGCGGAGTCACCGCTGGTACCTCGAAGCTCGTCTACGATTTTCGACATTCGGAGCGAGCCTAACATGGGACGCTCCGACTCAGTCGAAGGAGGAACAACAGTGGACAGAAAGCGACTCGTGCTCGCGTCGAGCATTCTCGCCATCGTCGTCAGCGTGCCGGCAATTGCCCGCCCTCGTCCCGTTACAAAGGCGCCTCGCGCCGAACAGGCCGAGCGACTCAAACAGACTCTCATCTCCGCATATGGTATGGAGGCGGCGACTGAGCCCACGTACATCGGCTCCGAGTTCTGCCTCGCCTGTCACACCAGCTACGCGACGTGGCGGGATGGCCTCCACGCGACGATGCACGCCGACCTTCCGGACGATGCCGGTTCGATGAATCCCGCGAACGGCATCATCTTCGATGCCAACGGCAACGGAGTCGACGACTTCAAGGACGGGCTCGACTTCAATGCGATCTCCTCTCCGTTCGATGCCTACAAGCCCAATGCGCCCATTCTGAAGTACGTGGCGGGCGAAGCGTACCCGTACCGAGTCACGATCGGCACGGTCACCTACAAGATGTTGATGAAGGAAGGGGGCTTCTTTCAGCAGCGTCTCATCACGCGGATTCCGGTCACCGACGGAGCCGCCGATGGTCTCAGCCGCAGCTATTACATGCTGCCATTCGCGTATTCTCCGAAGTTGAAGAAGTACGCGACCTACAACCCGGACAAGTGGTGGGACTCGACCGGTGCGCCCAAAGTCGTTGCGGGAATGACGGCGGCGCAGGTCATCGGCATCGGCCGCTCGTGGACCAAGGCGTGCGTTGGCTGCCACGTCACGGGCTATAGCGTACAGAAGACCGCGAATGGCGACTGGGCCGCCGACGCTCCGCCCGCCGCACTATACAACTCGGGGGACCGGCACTACGTCGATCTCGATCTCGATGGCAACCGCGAATTCGCAGGCGTCGGCTGTGAGTCGTGCCACGGCCCAGGTTCACAGCACGTTCTCGGCGGACCGAATCCGTCGAAGATCCTCAACCCGAAGAACCTCCCGCGCGAGCAGCAGGTCTGGCTCTGCGCGCAGTGCCACACGCGCGGGAAGTCTGTTCCCGCAGGCGAGCACGATTACGCATACAACGAGAGCGCCAACCACGGTTACCGCATCGGCGACAACGTGTGGGACTACTACCACGATGAGGCCGGCCTCTGGCCCGATGGAAAAACACCGAGCAAGGGTGAGCAGCAGTATCAGGCGCACGAGGACAGCAAGCACTTCACGAACGGATTCCACCTCGTGCTCTGCAGTGAGTGCCACGATCCGCACAGCGGCGCGCGCGGCATGCCGGTCACATCGGTGCTCAGCGAAGGCGTGCAGATCTCCACGAGTTTCGCTGACAACACGCTATGTCTTTCCTGCCACGCCACGCACGGTCCGTTCGAGTCGCTGACGAAGAGCGAGATCGCTGACGTGGCGACGAATCGCGACAAGATCAGCCGCGTCGTCAGCGCGCATACGAACCACCCCTACGCTCCGGAGCGAATGCTTGGCATGTCGCGCTGCACGACGTGCCACATGCCCCGCACCGCGAAGCGTGACTGGGAGTACGACGAGACTTCGCACACGATGGAAGCGATCAGTCCGCAGAAGACGATGCTCTATCAGGACAAGGGCGGCATGCCTTCGTCGTGTGCAGGTAGCTGCCACTCGATCAAAGCAAACGTCTACGAGCTGGGCACCGACCCCACCTTCAAGAAGTGGGACGAGGCCTGGGACAAATCAAACGCGTCGATGCTCCTCAAGTACTTCGGTCCCGGTGGCATCTGGTGGGACAGCGACGTGACCAAGAGCGGCAATACGACGGCTGCTGCGAAAGAGGGACGCGAAGACTAGACGCTGCTATGGCGGCGAAATTCCGGGAGGGTGGGCGCGACCGCGCCCACTCTCCGGAGCTCTCTATGAGAGGAGAAGGCGATCGTGTCCATTCGCAACGTTCGATTCCTCGGCCTAACCATCGCGACGATTCTGTTGATCACCGGTTCCGTCGCCGCGGGTGACTGGACCGGATCGGTCGGATTCTCGCTTACCGGTCAGTCCGAAAGCGGAAATCCTGAAAGCTTCGCCACGCAGTCGGACCTGCAGGATGGCGCTTCGATCGAGAGTCTCTCGCTGACGAATGGCGAGATCCGATTGAACGCCTCCGGCTTCGCCGCGCAACCTGCGGGGAGCGTGGAGCTGATCGTTCGTCCGCAATCACCATGGCGATTCGACCTGCGTCACGACACGCGGCGCTCGCTTTTCGCGCTGACTGCGAGCGATTCACCACAACGACGGGACGACTGGTCGATCGATCGCTGGACGGCCAGCGGTTCGTACGACGGGCTCCGGCTCGCGAGGCTCGGTTTGTCGCTGCGCCGCGTCGACCGGCGCGGTGAGATCACGCAGCCGTTCTTCGGTCTGAACGAGCAGTATCTGCTCTCCCGCGATGTCGATGACACGACCGACGAGGCGACGTTGTCCGTCGAGACGAAGACTCTTCCCGCGCGCATCATCTTCGAGCAGTCGTTCACGCGCTATGTGCGGCGCGACCGTCGGAGCCCCGCCGGCGCGAATGCGATCGGCGGCGTCGACCCCGATCTCCTCGCCGCCGCGTCGAGCACCCGCGACGACGAGTCGCTGTTCCCGACGTCGCGTCTCATCACGACCTGGGCGACCGAGCGAGTGCAGGTTGCAGGCACGGCGACCTGGTCTCCTGCGCAGCTCGACGGTAGCGGCGTCACCTCCTCGACATTCGCAATCGACGGAGGTTCGCGCGGCACTGTCGAGCTCATCGACGACGCCGTTTCCAAGGCGGACCGCGAGCTCTTCGGCGCCGATCTGCGCTTCGCCTGGCGCGTCGCGCCAATGGCGCTCGTTCGTGTCGATGCGAGCACGAGCGACACGTCGACCGACGCTTCCCTAACAGGAGAGAGAATCCTCAGGATGCTGAGCCCCGAGGGGTCGCTAAATGAGGTTCGCGCACCGATCGACGAAGCGACGATATTCGATCTCAGCGAGAGTCGTCTGCGCGTCGAAGTGGAGACCGGGCGCGATCGCTGGACGACGTGGGGCGGGGGCTTCCTTGCCGAGCGCGACACGAAATGGACGCTTCCCGGCGAGCCGTCTGCGCCGAGCCGTAACAGCCGTTCGACTGCCGGAGCCATTCTCGGAGGGCGGTATCAGTCCACGGCGCTGATGGTGTCGGCGGAGCTCGAGCATGGCACGTTCGAACATGAGCTTTTCCGCACCGATCCCCGCACGGTCGACCGCCTCACAGTCCGAGGTCGCAGCTCATTGGCTGGCGGGTGGAGCACGAGCGTGCAGGGGCGGGTCGAGCGCTCCGAAGCGGATGACGGCGATGCGGCTGACCGCGATTCCAGCTCGATCGGCGCGAACCTTGCGTGGCTCTCTCCCGACGGTCGCCGAGGCCTCGGCCTCGACGTCGACCTGTTGGACGTGCGGACCGAAACGCTGCTCTCCGCCTCGACCTTGCCCTCGATCTACGACATCACGGCGTTGAGTACGACCCTGTCCGCGCACGCGTCGTTTGGAAGAATGCGCATCTCGGGGTCCGCATCGCGCACGAAGGACGCGGGCGACACGTGGCCGCTCGAAGCATGGAACGCGCGCGCGCGCATCGGGTACGAGATCCTCCCTAACGCCGAGATCAGCCTGTTCGGAGAGAGCTGGTCGTACGACGAAACGCGAGCGGACGCAGACGATTATGACGTAAGGCGGTTTGGGGTTTCAATTCTCTGGAGGCTGCGATGATCGCTGGACTGGTGCTGTCTTTCCTGCTCGCCGGAGGAGAGGCGCCGCTGCCTTTGATGAATGACTGCGCCGGCTGTCACGAAGACCAGGTGGCGCAATTCAGCACCGGACGGCACGGGCGCGCGATGGCCGCGCGCTCGAGCGAGCTCCTTCAGCAGTCGTGCGCTTCCTGTCACTCCGGAGCCGCGAAGCACCTCGAAGATCCTTCGAGCGACTCGATCGAGCGTATCCCAGGCGCGCCGGCGTGTGCGAAGTGTCATTCATCCGCCGAAAGCACGATCCAACTCGGAACCCCCGGTCACGTCCGCAATAAGGTGAGTTGTCTCGATTGTCACGCCGGGGGCCACGAAACGAGCGAGCGCGAGTCGCTCCTCCGATCGGACTCACGCGAGTTTTGCAGCGGATGTCATCGACCGGAAGCGGCGCGCTTCGAGCTCCCGTTCGCGCATCGCGACGAATCACGCGAGCCGATGGACTGCATGAATTGCCATTCGATCCACGGCATCGGAAGGGTGAGCAGGCTTGGAGCGCTCGATAAGAACGGTGCGTGCGTCGAATGTCACGGAGAGCTCGCGGGGCCGTACGTGTTCGAACATCCGCCGCGCCAGGTCGAGGGGTGCGGCTCCTGCCACGACGTGCACGGATCACCGAATCCGCGTCAACTGCGCCGGCACAGCGTCGCGCTGCTGTGCGCGGAGTGTCACGGTGACTTACCGCGATCGCACGACGCCACGTCTGCCCGTTATCGAAACTGCACCGGCTGTCACTCTGCCATCCACGGTTCGAACCGCGACGCGCGCCTCTTCGACCGGTGAGTGGTGGGCAGCTGGGGTCAAGCCTAAACTCGAAACTCGACGGCCAGCGCGCTGGGCGTTAAGCCCAGCGACCCTCGGGCTCTGCTCCGCGTACTCACTCGTGTGAGATCCGTCACACATGTTGAGCCTCTGCGGGTGGATTCGGGAATAGTGAAAGGCCTAGGATTGTGTTCGCTCGTGATGTCGCACCTCGGCTCGGTCCCGACTTCCCGGTTCGTCAGCTCCCGCAGGACGCTGGCGGTGGCCGGGGTCGTGTCGTTCCTGGGCGCGTTCTTCGTAGTTCCGCTTTACGCCGCGATGATGATCTGCAGCATGCCTTGCTGCCATCAGGGAGAGCAGGGCGGTCGCGTTGCGATCGTCGCCTCTGAGATGCCGGGGTGCGAATCGCAATGCACGATGCGCGACGTCTCGGCGACGACGATGGTCGATCCCGTGATCCCGTCGCCGACGAAAGACGGCAATGCCCTGTCGATCGATAGCGAGCTCGTCGCGGCCGTCGACCTTCCGCTGCCTCGACCACCATTGGAACGCGACCGTGGTTCATCCCCATCTGGTGGCCACGCGGCGCTCCACGTCCTGAACTCCATCTTCCGTATCTGATTTCGCGGTCTTCCGTTCCCGTGTCCGTGACGCGCCGATCTAGGTGCGTCTGTACGCAAAGGAGACCGCATGTCGTCGTTTCGTTTTCAATTCATCGTTGGTTTTGTTTCGCTGATCGCTCCGCTCGTGGCGATCGCTGACACGCTCGCCGATCAAGCGGCGCGCGCCGCGCTGCGCGACTCGCAGCTCGAGGCTCTCGTCGACGAGGCGCTCGCCAACGCGCCGGAGATCGCGACCGCCCGGGCGAGCGTCGACGCGGCGGAGTTCCGGATCATTCCCGCGGGCACTCTCGCCGATCCCTTCCTCTCGACGACTTACCAGAACGACGGTCGCTCGATTTCGTTCGGCGACGCCGAGGGAAGTTTCCTCGGGCTGATGGGGAGCCAGGCGCTACCCTGGCCCGGAAAGCTCCGCCTCGCGAGTGACGCGGCAGCGAGCGAGGCGAAGGAAGTCGAGCGCGGGGCGCTCGGGCGCGCGGCCTTGACGATTGAAGCGCGCGTCCGCAACGCCTGGTATGACCTCGTGCTCGCTCGCGCGATCGACGCGATCATTGACGAGCGGCGTACGGCGACGGCTCAGATCGAAGCGTCCGTGCGCGAACGGTATGCCGCCGGACTCGCCGAGCAGCAGGACGTGCTCCGCGCACAGGTGGAGCTGATCCGAATCGACGAGTTGAAGACGACGCAGGCCGCAACGATCGCGAGCCGGCTCGCCGAGCTCAACCGGCTCGTCGGAACGCCGCAGGATCGTCCGGTCGAGACGCCGGACAGACTCCCGGACGATGCGACGATCGCGGCGCTGGCCGATCTGATTGCCGCATCGATGGCGCGCAGTCCCGAGCTCGCGTCATCCGAACAGGCGATCGAAACGAGTCGCATTCGTGTCGAGGAAGCAAAGAAGAACTTCTATCCCGACTTCACGGTCAACGCGGGCTACATGAATCGCGGTGGCTGGGAGATGGGGCCGATGTGGCAGGTCGGCGTCGGCGTGAACGTGCCGATTTGGATCGACCGCAAGCAGAGAAACCAGGTGGCGGAGGCCGAGGCGATTGGACGCGGGCGAAGCTCGGAGCGCGACGTTGTAATGCGAGAGCTCGAGCTTCGCACCCGGGAGCGCAGCATTCAACTCGATGCCGCGCTTCGGGTGGCGGCACTGTACAGAGACAAAGTTCTCCCGCTCGACGTGATCTCACTCGAGTCGGCGCTCGCGAGCTACCAGTCGGGCAAACTGCCGTTCATTACGGTACTCGACGCGCTTAACACGCTCTACGCCGATCGGTCGGCGCTCGAAAGCCGATTCGCCGAGAGTGCGAAATGGCGCGTCGCGATCGACGAGGCGAGTCTTCAGCCCACCGCCATGGCAGGCGCCCCGTCGATGGGGACCTCGGGCATGGCTGGCAGCGTGGGCGCCGGATTCACGCAGTCCTCCGCAGCGAATTCAAATGCAACGAGTGGCTCTTCGATGAGCTCGATGAGGTGATCACGATGAACACGAAACTACCCTGGTTCCTAACAGTCCTTCTCGCGGTCGCGCTCGTATTCGTGGTGATCACGCGTCCGGCCAGCCAAGGTGACGGTAGCGGTAAAGCGGGCGAAAAGAAGGTTCTCTACTGGGTCGACCCGATGAATCCGGAGAACAAGTCCGACAAACCGGGCAAGGCGCCCGATGGGATGGACCTCGTTCCGGTGTACGACGAGGAGAATGCCGCCCCTGCAAAGGCAGAGAAGAAGGTTCTCTTCTGGGTCGACCCGATGCACCCGGCGTACAAATCGGACAAGCCGGGGACGGCTCCCGACTGTGGCATGGATCTGGTTCCTGTCTACGAAGGTGACGAAGGGCCCGAAGGGTCTCAGTCGGATGTCGAAGGCTATTCGAAGGTCAAGCTAACGACGCAGCGGCAGCAGCTCATCGGCGTGCAGACCGGTGTCGCGGAGACGCGCGCGATCGGCCGCAGGGTCCGCACCGTCGGCCGCGTGGCGGTCGACGAGACGCGGCTCCACAAGATCACGACGAAATTCGACGGCTACATCGAGAAGCTCTACGTCGACTACACGGGCAAAGAAGTCCGCCGAGGCCAGCCACTCTTCTCCGTTTACAGCCCCGAGCTTCTCGCGACGCAGCAGGAGTACCTCCTCGCGCTGCGTGCGGCCGACCAGTCGCCGCTTCTGCTCGAGGCGGCGCGTCGGCGTTTGCAACTGTGGGACATCAGCAGCGACGACATCCGCAAGCTCGAAAAGACGGGCGAGACGCGCAAGAACCTGACGATCTACTCGCCCGCGAACGGGTTTGTCATCACGAAGAACGCGGTCGAAGGGGCTCGCATCTTGGCGGGCGAGCCAATGTTCGAGATCGCCGGTCTCGACCGCGTTTGGATTCTCGCCGACGTCTACGAGTCGGAGCTTGCGGCGGCGAGGCTAGGGGTTCGCGCTGCGATCACGCTGTCATACCTTCCAGGCCGCACGTTCGATGGCACGGTTACTTTCGTGACTCCGACCGTCGACTCGATGACCCGGACCGCGAAAGTGCGTGTCGAAGTCGACAACCGTGACGGCGCACTGAAGCCTGAAATGTTCGCCGACGTCGTGATCCAGGAGCCGGAGCGCAGCGTCACCGTGGTTCCGGAGTCCGCAGTGATCTCCACGGGAACACGCTCCGTGCTGTTTGTCGTGAAGGACGACGGCATGTTCGAACCGCGCGAGATCGAGACAGGCGTCAAGAGCGAGCGCTATGTCGAAATCCGGAGTGGCATCGAGCCGGGCGAGAAGGTTGCTACGCAGGCCAACTTCCTCATCGACTCGGAATCGCGACTGAAGGCCGCACTGGCACAGATGAGTGGGCCCGGCGGTCATAGCGGGCACGGTCAATGAGCGCCGCGGGAGCAGAACAATGATCGAAAAGCTGATCCGCATCTGCGCCACAAACAAGTTCGCGACACTGACGATCGTCGCAGCGCTCGTCTTCATCGGCATGTGGTCGATGCAACAGATCGCGCTCGACGCGTTGCCCGACCTCTCCGACACGCAGGTCATCATCTATTCGCGATGGGACCGTAGTCCCGACATCATCGAGGATCAGGTCACCTATCCCATCGTGACGTCGATGCTCGGCGCACCGAAGGTGAAGACCATTCGTGGCTTCAGTGATTTTGGATACTCGTATGTCTATGTGATCTTCGAAGAGGGGACGGATCTCTATTGGGCGCGCAGTCGCACGCTCGAGTACCTCTCGAAAATCCAGCCGCAATTGCCCGACGGCGTACGGACCGAGCTCGGACCCGATGCGACCGGCGTCGGTTGGGTGTTCCAATACGCACTCGTCGACAAGAGTGGGAAGCACTCGCTCGCCGACCTCCGGTCGCTACAAGACTGGACGGTGCGTTACGCCGTGCAGGCCGTGCCTGGTGTCGCCGAGGTAGCGTCGTTAGGCGGATTCGTCCGGCAGTACCAGATCACGGTCGACCCGAACCGGCTCTCCTCGTACGGCATCCCGCTGATGCAGGTGATGGAGGCGGTGCGGTCGTCGAACAACGAAGTCGGCGGTCGCCTCGTCGAGTGGGGCGGCGCCGAATACATGGTGCGCGCACGCGGATACGTGAAGAAAGTCGAGGATCTCGAGGAGATCGTCGTCAAGACTGATGAACGGGGAACCCCAGTAAGGTTGAGGGACGTTGCGAGCGTGCAGCTCGGTCCGGAAATCCGCCGCGGTATCGCGGAGCTCGACGGCGAGGGTGAGGTGGCGTCGGGTGTCGTCGTCATGCGGCACGGCGAGAACGCGCTCAAGGTAATCGAACGCGTGAAGGAGAAGCTCGCCGACATTCAGAAGACGCTGCCGGAAGGCGTGGAGATCGTCACGACCTACGATCGATCGGAGCTCATCGAGCGATCGATCGAGACGCTCAAGCACGAGCTGATCCTCGAGATGATCATCGTCTCGCTGGTGATCCTCATCTTCCTCTGGCACATTCCCAGCTCCGTCATCCCGATCGTGACGATTCCGGCTGCGGTGATTTTGTCGTTCATTCCGATGCAGATCTTCGGGATCAACGCGAACATCATGTCGCTCGGCGGGATCGCGGTCGCGATCGGAGCGCTCGTCGATGCGGCGGTCGTCGTCGTCGAGAACGCGCACAAGAAGCTCGAATTGTGGGAAGCCGAGGGGCGAAAGGGAGACTACAAGGAAGTTCTGATTACCGCCATCCAGGAAGTCGGACGCCCGAGTTTCTACTCCTTGATGGTCATCGCGATCGCGTTCATCCCGATCTTCGCACTCGAAGCACAGGAGGGACGGTTGTTCCGCCCGCTCGCCTTCACGAAGAATTTCGCGATGGCCATCGCGGCGATCCTCGCAGTGACGCTCGATCCGGCGATCCGGTTGCTCTTCACGCGCATGAAGGAGTTCCGATTTGCGCGCCGTCAGGGCGAACTTCGCGAGGATGGCACGATCCACGAGGAGGCGAAGGGCGTGCTCGCCTCGATTGGGCGAGGGTTCATACGTGGTGCCGAGAAGGTGACCAATGCGGTCCTCGTCGGGAAGATGCATCCTGAGGAGAAGCATCCGATCTCGAAGATCCTCTTCAAGGTGTACGGGCCGCCTGCGCATTGGGTGTTGAGGAATCCGCGGTTGACGATCGGCATCGCACTCCTCGTCGTCCTGGCGACAGTGCCGGTTTACAAGAAGCTCGGCCACGAGTTCATGCCGCCTCTCAACGAAGGGTCGATCCTTTACATGCCGACGACGCTTCCCGGGATCTCGGTGACCGAGGCGACCGCGCTTCTGCAGAGACAGGACCAACTCCTGAAGACGTTCCCGGAGGTCGAACGGGTCTTCGGTAAGGCCGGTCGCGCCGAGACCTCGACCGACCCGGCTCCCTTCGCGATGATGGAGACGGTCGTCATCCTCAAGCCGGAGGAGCAGTGGCGGTCGAAGGAACGCTGGTATTCGGACGCTCCCGAGTTCATTAAGCCGGTCTTGCGACCACTCTGGCCGGAGACGATCTCGTGGGATGAGCTCGTCAACGAGATGAACGACAAGCTCACGCTGCCGGGACAGACCAACGCCTGGACGATGCCGATCAAGAACCGCATCGACATGCTCACCACAGGCGTCCGCACTCCAGTCGGAATCAAGATCTTCGGTTCCGATCTCAAGGAGATCGAGCGAATCGGCCAGCATCTGGAAGGGGTTCTGCAAACCGTTCCCGGAACGCGCAGCGTCTACGGCGAGCGCACCGCGGGCGGGTACTTCGTCGACTTCGACCTCAATCGTGTACAGATTGCGCGTTATGGCCTAACTGTCAAGGAAGTGCAGGACGTCATCATGACCGCGATCGGAGGCGAGAACGTCTCCACGACGATCGAAGGACGCGAGCGTTATCCGGTCAACATCCGTTATCCGCGCGAGATGCGCGACGACGTCGACAAGCTCGCCCGGACGCTGGTTCCGACGATGGGCGGCGCTCAGGTTCCGCTTGGCCAGCTCGCCACGATCAAGCTACTGGAAGGTCCGGCGATGATCCGTGACGAGGACGGGAAGCTTTCGGGCTACGTCTACGTCGACGTCGACACGGCGAGCCGCGACCTCGGCGGCTACGTGGAAGACGCGAAGAAGGCCGTCGACGCGGAGCTCAAGCTCCAGCCGGGATACCTGCTCGCCTGGAGCGGACAGTACGAGGCGATGGCCCGCGTGAAGGAGAAGATGAAGGTCGTCCTTCCGCTCACCCTCTTCGTCGTCTTCGGGCTCATTTACATGAACACGAAGTCGCTGATGAAGACGAGTATCGTCCTGCTGGCCGTGCCGTTCAGCGCCGTCGGCGCAATCTGGCTGCTCTACGCCCTCGGTTACAACGTCTCGATCGGTGTGTGGGTCGGATTGATCGCCCTGTTAGGTCTCGATGCAGAGACGGGCATCTTCATGCTGCTTTACCTCGATCTGTCCTATGCCGACGCGAAAGCGAAGGGGCTCCTGCGAAACCGGACCGACCTCAACGAGGCGATCCTCCATGGCGCCGTGCAACGCGTGAGGCCGAAGGTCATGACTGTCGCTTGCGCGTTCTTCGGCCTCGTGCCGATCATGTGGTCGACGGGCGCCGGCGCCGATGTCATGAAGCGTATCGCCGCGCCGATGATTGGCGGACTCTTCACGTCGTTTCTGATGGAGCTGCTCGTCTACCCGGCGGTCTATCTATTGTGGCGCAAGCGCGAGCTTCCTCGGGAAGAACACGTGAATGAGACCGGCATCGCTTGGCGACACAAGCTGTCGATCGCCGTCGGCGTGATCGTTGCGATCGCAATTGCGCTCTGGATGTTCTTAGGCGGCAAGGAACAGCAGTCGCTTTTCCCGAAATACGAGGCGGTGAGGCTTGCTCTCGTCGCGAACGACCATGCAGGCGTGAAGGCGCGTGCCGCGGAGCTCGCCGAGGCGGCGAGGAGCTCGAATCAGGACGGCGTCGCACAGTCCGCGGTGAAGGTCGCGGAGATGAGCGAGCTCGAGACGTCACGTGAGGCCTTCGGGGCTCTGTCCGACGCGATGATCGCCTACCGCTCGAGCTCCGATGAAGGACCGAAGCCGCAGGTGACGTATTGCTCAATGGTCAAGCGTTCATGGCTTCAGCCGAAGGGCGAAGTGAACAACCCTTACTACGCGGACGACGCGATGCGCACCTGCGGCGAAGTCAAAGAGGAGGCCGAGTGAGGAAGGCTCTTCAATTCCTTCGGGATGCCCGTGAGCGTGGAGGTAGCCGAGCAGCGCTTGGCGTTGGGTGTGCAGGCTGCTGCGCGCTTCACGCCGGAGGCGTGAGAGAGAGTAGCCCCGGGTCGCCGTAGGCGACCCGGGGTGGCTACGAAAAACTAGTACGGCACCCCAGAGAGGTGCCAGCAAACAAACGTTGATTCAAGGAAAGGACCGAACGATATGAACCATTCAAGAATCCTCATCGCTACCACCCTGATGACCCTGTTCACATCATCGTCCATGCTCGCGCAACACGATCATGGATCACATCAGACCTCGAAGCCCATGAAGCAGGCCGCCGCAAAGCAGGACGATCACGTTTTTGCGAGTTACGAGGAAGCTCGGCTGGCGCTGATCAAGGGCTCGATGCCCGAGCTCAAGACCGCCGCCCGACACATCGGTCTCGCGGCGAAAAGCGCGAATCAGTCGAAGATCTCCGAGCTTGCCGCGAAGCTCGAGATCGCGGTGGACCTCAAAGCAGCGCGCGCGGCGTTCGCTCCATTGTCAGACGAAGTCATCAAGTACCGCGAGACCCGCTGCTGCGACAGGCCCGTGGTCGTCTACTGCTCGATGGAGAAGAAGTCGTGGGTTCAGCCCGCGGGCGACATCGGTAACCCATACGTCGACGCAGCAATGCGAAAGTGCGGGGAGATCAGGGAGGATTAGTCACACGGGCAACGCTGGGCGGACCTGGTCCGCCCGGCGAACTGAGAGGCCGACGCGCGAAGCTCGCTGCGAGGCCGGCTGCGAAGGCGGATTCAGTCAGAACGGTTGTGGCGGAATGGTTGAAGAAGAGCTCGCCGTCTGATGCGACGGCGATGAGAAGGAGCAGGAAATGTCGCGAAAGGAACTGAAACCAAGGCCAAGCCGGGCCCTGATGCTTGCCGGTATCGTCGGAAGCGTCGTTGTCGCTGCCGCGGCGTTCGTCGGGCTTGTCATCATGCCGCACGTGGAGCATTCGGCCGCGCATGCAGGCAGGCAGCCAGGCTCGCCGGGGCTTACGTCCGTCGGCGAGATCGCGTTCGACGATGTCGAGCGGCAGTCGAAGGAGCTCATCGGCTACTACAACACGATTCAGCTCACCGCGGAACAGGAAGCGATCAAGCTGCGAGCCCTCGAGGGGCGACCCGCGGCTTGCTGCAAGAACTCGAATGCCTACACCTGTTGTTGCAAGTGCAATCTCTCCAAGACGGTGTGGGGCCTTGCGAACTACGCGATCGCAGAGCGACACGCCTCGGAATCCGGAGTCAATGCTCTCGTCGATGCCTGGCTCGCGGCCGTGAATCCATCAGGCTATGAAGGCGAGACGTGCTACCAGGGGGGCTGCGCCCTGCCCGGGAACCAGAAAGGATGTGGCGGGATGACGGAGGAACATCTCGTCCTGTGATTGGCTACTTCATGGCGTGACGGCTGCATTTCGTCACGGGATTGCCGTGGCCGCGAGCCGGTTCCGGACGTACCTTTGTAGAAGGCGAGGCAAGAATGCGACAGATTCGCCATCGAACGATCGCACCGCTGCTTATGGTGGTCCTGCTCGGGATCGCTTCATTGCCTTTGTGCGCCGAGCTCGGACGCTGCCCGATGCGCGCGTGCCACACTTCGATCGAGCCCACATGTTTCGCCGACTCGGGTTGCTGCTGCGAATCGTCGTGGCGTTCGACGCCTGCAACGGAGGCGATCATCGGTGCCTCGGCAGAGGCGGCGAAGCGAGCTGGCCCTTCCGATGCATCGGTTGGCCCGGTTCGCGACGTGAGAGTTCATGCGTGCCCGCCGATGATCGGAGCATTGTCCGATTCTCGAAGCATCCGAAGCAGTCATCCTCTCTTCGTGATTCTCCACACGCTTTTGATCTAGGGACTCTCCCTGCACGTCTTGTGTGACGCAGATCTGCGAACAGTCGTGCTCACGAGCGTAGCTCTGCAATGTTCGCGGAGCGCAGCTCGCTGACGGGAGGATCCAATGACAACCATTGAGCTCGAAGTGTCCAGCCCTGAGCGGCTGAAAGCCATCGTCCTGGAAGACAATGTGGCGTGGGGCGTGCTTCCCCGCGCGCTCGACGACGACCCGTACGGTCGCCGGCTAGCCTTCGAAGTGGAGATACGCGGATTTCACGTGCATCCGAATGGCCCGCTGTCGGCGCTGTGTGCGCGATGTAAGAAGGTACTGGTCGACCTCTTGGAGGTTGCCCAGTGGGTCGCGCCTGATAAGTGTCCGCGGCAGCACAATGGCCATCAACAAGGAGGGCACACCCGTTTTTGTTTCTCGCCGATCGCGCAGTCAGGCGGGCGAGTCCGAACCACACGCGTGAAGATCGATCTCAATTGTCAGAGCACGCACGACGGGCACGTCGACGAGGGCTGCGACATCTGTCTCCAGAGAACGGGAAGGCGACTGGCGGCACTCGGTGCAAGGCGGCTCGAATGACGCGGCAAAAGACGATGCTCCTTCTCGGCGTGATCGTGCTTGCAGGATGCGCGTCGACGATGACGATCCACCCGCCTAACGATGATCGGCTGCTGTTCACGGAGGTCGAAGGTGCGGGAGCGCGGACGATCGTGTTTCTGCCGGGGCTGCTCGGAACGACGAGCTACTGGAAGGCGGGAGACCTTGGCATGCTTGCAGATGGGAACAGGCTGCTCTTCGTCGACCTGCTCGGCTTCGGACAGTCGCCATGGCCCAGCATCCCATATACGCTCGACGTACATCTCGATTGGCTGCGGCGCACACTCGTCGCACACGGCGCGACCGAGGACGTCGTGCTGGTGGCGCACTCGTTCGGAGCCGTCGTGGCGGCGTACTACGCCGAGCGCTATCCGAACGACGTCGGCGAGCTGGTTCTTTTCGGTGCACCGGTGTACGGAAGCGAAGACGAGGCGCGTGCGCGCGTCGGTCGGATGTCGGCACTCGCGGGCCTGCTCGTGAACAACAGACCAGTCGCGCGCATCGTGTGTGCAATTCACAACGTGACGATCCCGATCGCGCGGCGGCTCGCTCCCGGGCTGCGGCGGGACCTCCCACCGGCGGTGGCGCGCGACGCAACGCTCCATCACTGGCCTTCACTCGACGGAAGCGTTCGCAACGTTATCCTCACCCGGCCGATGTCCATCGCGTTGCGCGGCGCGAAGGCTCGAGTCACATTCGTTTACGGCCGGCAAGACGACGTGTCGGATCCGGGCAGTGTCCGCGTTCTTGCCAGTGAGGTCGGAGGTACGATCGTCGAAACTGACGATGAGCACGGAAGCTATTGGAAGAACGCGGGAACCATTCTCGAACACCTGCTGTCCCACGAAAAGGCATCGAAGACGGTTAAGGAGAATCCATGAGAGTTGCAATCCATTGGTGTGTCGCCTCAGTGCTGCTGACGATGATTGCAGTTGGCACTGCTGCAGCCCGGGATGTTCGGAAGGTCGGTAGTCCCGCGAGCACGAAGGATCCTGGCACGTACTCGGGAGGAGAACCGGAGTTCGGTCCCGTGGAAGCGCAGACGCGGAAGTTCATCGAATACAATCGAACGATCCGCCTCACGCCAGCTCAACAGAGCGTGAAAGACGAAGCGCTCTCCGAGTTGAAGGCAGTCTGCTGCGACGACTTCCCGGCGTCGACCTGCTGCTGCCCTTGCAACTTTTCGAAGTCGCTTTGGGGCATGGCGAATCACCTCATTGCCGACGAAGGCCATGATTCCGCGCAGGTTCGCAACGCGGCAAAGCTCTGGGTCGCCTATGTCAATCCTTCCGGATTCAGCGGCGATGTCTGTAAGGCGGGTGGATGCGACCTTCCGTTCGCGCGCAATGGTTGCGGAGGCATGGACGAAAATGACATTCAATTCTGAGGTGCGCGATGGATTGTTGTGACGGAGGGCGTCCGAGGTCGACCCGAGGGTTGCTGTTGTTCGGTATCGCGCTCGCGGTGTTGATTGTCGCGGTCCTGATTGCTCGAGTCTCGGGGGCGGGCGATTCCTCTCGCGACGAAGCCGGGCGGCATGCGCAGGAAGGCACCCGCGAGGCGGGCCGATGAGCGCGAGGAGCATTCTCTTCGCGGATCTCGCGGGTTTTACCGCGATGACGGAGATTCACGGCGACGACGGTGCGGCATCCGTCGCGCTTCGGTTCTATGAGATGGCCGTGCAGGCGCTCTGCGGTGACGCCCGGATCGTCAAGACCATCGGAGACGCGGTCATGGTTGTTGCGACCCGACCCGAGGATGCGCTGTCGACCGTGTTGGCACTGAAGGCGATCGTCGACGCGGAGGAGAACTTTCCGTCGCTCCGAGCCGGAATCCACTGCGGCCTTTGCGCCGAGAGGGCTGACGACTTCTTTGGTGCCGTCGTGAACCTGGCTGCGCGGATCGCCTCATTTGCCCGAACGGGGCAGATTCTTTGCAGCGACGAGTTCAGAAGAGAGGTTTCCACGCTGCAGGGGGTGCCCTTCGAGGCCCTTGGCCCCGAGACATTCAAGAATGTCAGCGAGCCGGTGACTGTTTTTCGCCTAATTGGCAAAGATGAAGAAGCGCTGCGCGTCGTCGATCCCGTTTGCCGGATGCACGTCGACCCCGTCCACGCGCCCGCACGACTCGTCCTCGGGGGCAAGACGGTCTACTTCTGCTCCCTCGGGTGCGTCGAGCGTTACGCACGCTCTCCGAAGCACTACGGGGGATGACACCGATCGTCTGTTACCCACCTGTGGCGTCCGGGATGGTCCGAGATACCGCGAGGATGGCCTTCAATCCCTCGCCGAAGCGTGCGATGCTCTCGCGATGACGATCGAGCTCGCCGTAAGGCAGGTAACGGACGCCTAACGACCTCACATGGCGAAATGCCGGGCGGCCGAGTTGAGCCGCGACGTCCGGTTCGCGATCGTCCGGTGCAACCAGGAACAGCGTGAGCCGTGTCGAGGGCGCTCCATACGCGAGATCGAGCAGTCGGACGATTCCGGAGTAGATGCTCGTCGTATGCTCGACTTCGAAGGCCGCCACGATCTCCTGGTCCTTCAGCCATAGTACGTCGATCAGCCGGATCGCCTCCGCACCGGAGATGCTGGCGATTGCAGGAGGGAGTTCGTCGACGCAGCCATCGGCAAGCGTGCTACTTCCCCAGGGGCGCGATCGATCGTTCGCCGCGATGTGAACCTGAAACCCGAGGTCCCGGCCCAGATCTCGCAGCCAACCCTGAACCTTGGTGTGGCTATGCTCGCCGGCGCGTTCGATTCGGGTAGCTCTCGTCGCTTTTGCGGATTCACGGACAGTCGCGAGGTCTGCTTCCCACGCCGCTCGGGCTTCGTCGGAGTGGTCACTTTCGGGAGGCAGTGGATACCGCCCCGTCCCGACATCGAATAGGAACCCGGCGACGGCACCCAGGTCGTTGGACAACAGCTCGCGGTGGTCGTCGTTGAGCCGCAGCATGCCCGTCCGCATGGCCAGGTAGTCGTCCCACCGGCCGAGCCGGACTCGCGCGCCGGTGAGCGAAGCGTAGCCTCTCGCGATCGCTGTGTTGAATGGCGGAACGATCGTCGGGTGAAGGAAGTAGAGGAGATTTGCTGCCGCGGGGCCGAGTCCCTTGATCTTTCGCGAGTCGAGCGCGTGAATGGCGTCGATCACACCCTGCTCCGCTGTGCAGCAACAGCAGGCGTCGAGGAACCGTCCGAATGCGCGCTGGTTGTCCGGTGCCTCGTAGATGTCAGGGATGCGCAATTTCGGCTTCCAGAGAAACGCATGATCGGCCCCTCGGAAGATCTGACGTTGTTCCGCGACGGATCGAACCACTGTCTCGAGAGCGGAGCCGCGATACGTGTTTCCGAACGAGCCCGCCTCGATCTGCTCCACGACGACCTGGAGACCTCGCTTGATCGACCGGAAATTCTTGAGGCGTTCGTCCCAGAGAAACCAGGTGCGGTATGTGCCACCCATGTCATCGCGCCATCGCGCGATGACCGTACGAAGATCTGACTCGTTCATGCCTGTTCCTCGCGATCAAGTCTAACCGCCAGCGGCTCGCGGAGAGGCGGAGATGAATTGGAGCGTTCCGAAGGTCGTTTGGATGCGGTGGCCCGCTCTCGCGGTAAAGCCAGCGCTCTCGAGTATCTCCGGCAAGCGACCTTCGAAATTGTCGCGTGTGGTCTCGACGCCGTCGAACCGCGACAGCATCTTCGAGGCGATTCGCGCATAGCGTCCCTCGGGTTTCCCGAAGTCAGCGACGTGAAGCTCTCCACGCGGAGCCAGAACCCGCCGGATCTCCTCGAACGAGCGTCGCTTCTGGTCTATGGTGAGATGGTGGAAGAGAAGGCTCGACACCACTCGATCGAAGGCGCCGTCGGGAAACGGGATCGCATCCGCCATGCCGTGGGCAAACCGGACGGAAACACCGGCCGCCCTCGCCTTTCGCTCCGCGATCGACAGAATCGCGGGATCGCCGTCGATTGCCGTGAATTCGGCGGCGGGGTGCAGGAGGCATCCGAGAATGGCCAGCGTGCCTGTACCGCATCCCAGATCGAGGACTCGTGTGCCTCCAACGATCGAGGCCTGCTGCAGCAACGTCGTCTTGATCCTTTTCTCGCGCATGCCAAGTCCGACGACTGTGTCGTAGAGAGGCGTCAGGATGCGAAAGCGCAATGCGTGAACATAGGGCGATTGTGGCCACGATTCCTCGCGGTCCGTGCCGGTCGAGAGCTCTCCCTCTCTGGTCATTCAGTCCTCCTTTGTGCCAGCAGGCCGCGCCTGCTCGGCGAAAGTTCAATCGATGCGCTCATGTACGGTCTTCGGTCCAGGATGAGCACGGTGCAAGGGGCTGCTCGCGTAGCAATACGATTGCTCTAGAACGGATGCGCGCCGTGCGCTCCGATGGTGAATAGAAGCTGGAGCAGTAGCTCGTCGGCTGCCTCCTGCCCTGCGAATTCCGATCGCCGAAACTGCCAGCGAAGCTGGCTGAACTCGCTCGGGCGAAACGTGAGGATCGCCGACGCGCCCCGATCCGTCAGGTGTGCGTCTGTTGCCCGATCCGATCGGTCGAACCTGATTCCAGCTGTCCATCGGCGCGAGAACTGGTAGTCCGCGGGGGCATACCAACCAAAGGCGCGCTGGTCTCCGCCCTCCTCCTCGCGATCGCTCCAAATGAGCTCCGACCTTGCCGCGAACGACTTGTAGATCGAGCGCGCGAGGGGACGCCAACGATAAGTCACGTCCACGCCATAAAGCCGGGTCAGGAACCCCGATCCCTCGTCGTTGTGCCCGCGTGCCCCAGAGAGACCCAGCTCGATGTTGTTCGACTCCGACAGGTCGAGGTAGCTCTTTACATGACCGAGCATTGCGACGTCGCTGCGGTCCGATGCCTCAAAGAGCGTTCCGGAATCGCCGCGGAAGATCTCCCCGGTCGCCTCCATGACGACCGGGCCAACGCCGAAGAGGCGGCTCACCGATATCCCGGCGTCCTTGATTCCCGTGTCGGGTTCGTCGGTCGCGCCTCCGAGGAGGTTGAACATGACGATGGGCCGATCGGCCCATGGCAGCGAATGGTTGTGAAACGCGTTGAGGCGACCAAACGTTGCGCGCATCTTGCCTACCCGCGCCAGAAGTCCGGCAGGCAAGGCGGTGAACGATGCGTAGCCTTCCTCGACCTCGACGCCTTCTTCGCCGAACGCGAGGAAGAAGTCGGCTCGAGCGTACGGATCGATGACAGCCTGAAAACTCGCTTCGCTCTCCTGGAGTGTCCAGGAGGGAAGCGCCGCGATCGCGGGGCTCTCCGCCGCAGATCCCGTCGCGCCGAGGAGATTTCCGATCACGCCGATGTCGGGATTAAAGGTTCCCCCCTGGCTCCTCGAAGCGGATCTGACGTCGTGCGTTGGACCGGTGTAGGGTGAAGGCGGTTCCGCCGACTCGCCGACCAGGCCGACATCGCTCATGTCGAGCGGTTGTGGCACGTCGGCAGGAGCCTTCGAATCAACGGGCGACGCCGAATCGTCGGAGGCACGCAGCGCGGCGAGCTCGAGTTGGAGCAGGCGGACCTGTTCTTCGAGCGTTAGGACGCGGCTACGAAGGTCGTCGCTCACGGCATCGTCGGCGCGCATCGTTAGGGCGCCAGTGAGCAGCAGTAGTACGGTGCACAGCGAGATTGATCGAAGCATGAAAGAATTCCTCCAGCAGGTTTAGAGTCCGGTAATCTCGACGAGCCGCCCCTTCATGAATGCGAGGCGCACGACCGTGGCGTTGTGCGGGATTCCTGCCTGGTTGAATGCGGAGGCCTTCATGAGCCAGGTCTCGACATTCGTGTCGCTATGGAGCGTTCGAGCGAAGGGCCGGCCAACTGCAGCGAGCGCCTCATCTGGCGCCATGCCCCGCACTACGATGCCCTGACGGATTGCCTGCGCGATGTCCACTGTCAGAGCTGGATGGCTCCGAATGAACGCCTCTCGACTCGCTTGGGTTGCTTGTGGCTCGACACTGCTGCAGCCGGAAAGGAGAACGACGGTAACGACGAGTGTCGTCAACAGGCGGAAGCGCGCGAGCGGTTGTCGACGTCGGTAAGAGCGCGAGTCGTGCTCGCGCCGGGATTGTCGCGATTTCGAATCCATGGAACTTTCCTCCTCATCTCCGCGAACGCGCATCCGCTCGCAGCCAGTGCCCGCAGGTCGCTGTGCGCTCGAGATGAGCGGCCGCCTCGTTCAGGGGTACACGAACCCCGACACGGGATGCCGCGGTGAGGAGGGGATCAAATGAGGAGCGTGCGATCGAGCAGGTGAAGACCGACGTCACAATCGCAGCGTATTGCCCCGTGAGCGATGTCATCGCGGTGTGTGCTTCGAGCTAAACGAAGCACCGACGGAAAACCAAGCTCGGCAACGTACGCGTACGGCAATCCCTCCGCGGCAAGCGGGAGGCACTTGCCCGGAATGGGTGATTGAGGCGCCGTCGACCTTGCCGGACTCTCCGTGCCCTGATGATTCTCCAACCCAATGAGCTTCGATGCCGCATCGCAGAGAGGCATCGATTCGCCTGAGTGGTGATGGGGCACGAGACAACAGCTCAACAGCACCGCCAGCGCGAGCGCTGTCGCAAACAAGTTCGCCGTTACGCAGGTGGCAGCAATCGCACGATCACTCACGGTCTTGTTCTAGCTTACACCTGGAAGAGCGGAGTCGACCAACCTCGTGGCGCTGAGAGCGCTCGTGCCGCTGTCGACGAGAGTTTGGGGGGGGCGCGAGTTCCTCGTGGCTCGTCGCGCTCTTTTCCGGCGCCGATTCGACGTGCCTGCGGCGTGCGGTAGTCGTCGAATATTCGATACGTCTCGCTTGACAACGAACGAAACAGGGGTATGATCCCGTCGTCGTAGTTGAGAATTAGTCGCAAAGTTAAGCGAGGTCAATCGTGAATCTCTTCAGAAGTTCTGGAATCCTCCTGTCAATCGTCCTCCCCCTGGCCGCTCAGGAAGCACCTGTGCCGACCGCTGCGCAGCCTCCCGTCCTCGAAGAGGAAATCACCGTTACGGCGACTCGTACGGAGCGCCCGGCCTCATCGGTCGCGGGAACTGTGTCAGTGGTCTCGGATCGCGAGCTTGGCGAACGCCTCGCGTCGGACCTGCAGGATCTGGTGCGCTTCGAACCTGGCGTCAGTGTGACCGGCGATGCCAGTCGATACGGCGATACTGGCGTGAACATTCGCGGCATCGAAGGAAACCGCGTTCTCATGCTCGTCGATGGCGTTCGCGTCCCTGACGGTCTCGAAGGCGCGATCCCTCTCGGTCGCGACTTCGTCGATCTTTCGTCGCTCAAACGGGTCGAGATCCTGCGCGGACCTGCATCCGGGCTCTATGGAAGCGATGCCATCGGCGGTGTCGTCTCGTACATGACGAAGGATCCCGCCGATTTTCTCGCGGAGACGAACCGAGGGTGGGGGATGTCCCTTTCGACGCAGTACGATTCAGCGTCGAACGGTGCGAGCGAAACGCTGAGTTACGCGCGCCGCGACGGCGCCGTCGAGTCGTTACTTCTCCTCACGCGGCGCGACTCGAGTGAGACCGAGAACAACTCCGCGCTGTCGCCTAACCCGCAGGACGACGAGCTGACATCGGTCCTGGCGAAGCTCGTCTACCGCGGCCGCGAGAACCATCTTCTCCGGCTGACCTTCGATGGCCTGGAGCGCAGCACCTCGACAGACATCGTGACGGCGCGAACTTCCCTTCCTGGACCGCCCGGCAGCAGGATTACGTCGCAGCTCGCCGACGACGATCGCTCGCGCTATCGCCTCAGCCTGTCCGACCAGTACGGCGCCGGCTCGCGTCTCTTCGACACACTGACGTGGAGTGTGAGCGCGCAGCGAGGCGAGACCACCGAACATGTCGACGAAAAGCGCTTCCGAGGCTCGACGGCGCTCTTGCGCGTAACGGACAATCTCTTCCGCCAGGAGTCGCTCGGGGCGGACGTCTATAGCGACCGCTCTGCCAATCTGGCCGGGACGCATCGAATCAGCATCGGCGGAGACATTCTGGCGACCGAGACGACTCGCTTTCGTGATCGAACCGAGATCGACCTCGCCACCGGTGTCTCCACGAAGAACGTCGGTGGCGAGCAGTTTCCCTACAAGACGTTTCCCGACACGACTACGGTTAGGTCGGGACTCTACGTCCAGGACGAGTGGGCACTCCCTGGCGGGCGCGTGTCGTTGATGCCTGCGATGCGCTTCGACTCTTACAGCATGAACCCGCATCCCGACGAGGACTCCGGTCGTCAGAACCCCGGTGGACTCGAGGTCGAGTCGTTCCACGACTACGCCCTCTCACCGAAGCTCGGAATCGTAGCGTCGCTCCCGAGCGCTCATTCCGTCTTCCTGCACTACTCCCGTGGATTCCGCAGCCCGCCGATCGACAACGCAGCGATCGCCTATACGAACTACGCCTTCGGCTACGAGATCCTGCCGAACGCCGGCCTTCGCGCCGAAACGTCCGATAGCCTCGAGGTCGGAATCCGAGGCGCGGGATCGTTCGGATCGTGGGAACTGACCGGCTTTTACAATGAGTACGACGACTTCATCGATACGGCGTTTGTCGGTATGAATGGCGGGCTCCAGCAATTCCAGTATCGGAACATTGGAACCGCGCGAATCCGAGGTATCGAAGGGCGAGGGGCGTTGTCACTGCATGCGCTTCGCGAGAGTCTGCGTAATGTGGCCATCCGAGGCGCGCTCGCATACGCGGATGGTGACGATCTCACGAACGACAAGGCACTCGCAACCGTCGATCCCTTCGAAGTGACGGCAGGTCTCCACTACAGCCCGGGACGGTTGGGGCTCGAGCTGACTGCCACCTGGGCGGACGAAAGAACGTATGTCGAAGAAACGCGAACGGGGTCGGCCACTCGGCGAACTCCCTCCTTCACGGTGGTCGATCTCGTCGCGCGATATGAGCTCACCACGGACATTCGCCTGACTGCGGGACTCTTCAATCTCGCAGATGAGGAGTACTGGCGATGGTCGAATGTCCGCTTCACCGGCGCCGGCGGAAACGTCGACCGGTTTTCCGAGCCGGGTCGCAACGGGCGCGTAGGAATCGAGCTTCGTTTCTGATGACGGACGTCGGCGCTTTCGATCGCTGAGCCCGCTGACCGCACGCCGGACACCCTAACAATGAGGACCTCACGTATGAAGATCCGCCTCTCGATTCTATTGGTTACGCTCGCCGCGCTGCTCGCTCTGCCGATTCGCGCCGTTGACGTTTCCAACTACGGAATCCTCCTCCTCGCGCACGGAGGAGGTCCCGACTGGAACAAGCGCATCGAAGAGCTCGTGCACACGCTGGATGCGAGCGCGCCTGCTGACGTCGCGTTTGGTATGGCTCAACGAAGCGAGATCCAGGCAGCCGTGACCCGTCTCGAAGGACGAGGCGTCGGTGCAGTCATTGTCGTCCCGCTTTTCGTGTCGTCACACAGTTCGGTGATCAGCGCGACAGAATACCTTCTCGGCGTGAGAGACGAGGCACCGCCGGAGCTTGCGCGATTTGCGAGTATGAAACATGGCCACGGGGCACACGGTGCTCACGAGAACGCGAGCGTCGATCCCAGTGCGCTGCTGCCGGTCACGAGCGAGGTTCCGATTCGTTGGTGCTCGCCGCTCAATGACGCACGCGTCGTCTCGGAGATCCTGCTCACGCGGATTCGCTCCGTGAGCACGGACCCGACGAACGAGGTCGTGATCGTCGTGGCACATGGACCCGTATCCGACGAAGAAAACGCTCGCTGGCTCAACGACATGAAGACGATCGTCGGGCGTCTCGATCCGGCCGGCGCGTTCCATCGAACGGAGTACCTCACGGTTCGCGATGATGCGCCGGAGCCAATCCGCTCCGAGGCGACGGCCGAGCTGCGCGCAAAGGTCAGCGCGGCCGGAATCGATGGAAAGCGAGCGCTCGTCGTTCCACTCCTCGTGTCGCACGACGGTATCGAGCGAGGTATTCGAAAGCGGCTCGAGGGTCTTGAATACGTCATGCCATCGAACGGTCTGGTCCCCGACCCACGCATCGCCGAGTGGGTGCTCGAGACGGCGAAGAACGCCACCGAGGCCGCAATCGTCCGGACCGATGCCCAGACAGACGATAACAATCACGGGGCGAGCCGATGAGACCCGTCGGCATTCGATGCATCCGTTGCCAGTCGTGCTGTATTCACTTGGTGATTGGCACACTCCAGGTCACTGGTCTCTGTTCTTCATGTCGTTCGTTCGCTGGAGAACCAGCAACCGCTTGAAGCGCTTACATCGCGCTCAACGGGTGACCCTGCAGAAATAGACGACGGTCTTCGTTTCGTTGCGCTCCGCAACCCAGTGCTCGATCCCGAGCCCTTTTGTCTTGTCGAGCAGCGGAGCGGGAAGAAACGGAGCGATGACCGCGTGAATCGAGCCGGGGGCGAGTCGTTGCAGCTCGCCGATCACGACGTGCACTGGTTGCTCGCCGCGGTCGAGAAGCGCGGCGATCTCGGTCGTCCCTGCAACGCGATCCTCGGCGAACCACGTCGGGCGTTCCCTGTTGTACGTGGTCGCGCTCAGGCCGTCGAGCGGATCCTGGCCAACCGCTGCGCGGAACCGGTTGATCATCGTGCCGACCTCGACATTGCCGACCTGCGCCGCTTGTTGAAGTGTCGCGATCCGCGCGACGGTCCTTCGAAGGAGCGGATTGCGAAGCTTCACGAACGCACTCGAGAGCTCGAGGAGTATTGGCTCGAGCTGCGGATAGGCGTCGAGAAGTTGCGCGACCCTCGTCTGCGGGGTGATGAGCAGATCAGCCATTCGTCTCGCTCCTGTACTCCAGGATTCGCTGCTCGCCTTCGAGCTCGCGATACGGCGTCACGTTCTGAGAAACCTCGAGCGTGCCGAGGTACTCGCCCGCGTCATTGCGCAGGGCGAAGTATTCGATGTGGATCATGCGCGGGCCCATCTGAATCCAGAACGGCGCACGCGACTCGCACCCGCTGCGGAAGTCTTCGAGGATCTTCTCGACGATGTGCGCGCTCGCGGGCGGATGGCAGTGCTTCACGCTGCGCCCCAGGATTGCGCGGCTGCGCGTGAAGATGCGCTCACGCCCCTGGGAAAAATAGCGAACTTTGTCTTCGTGGTCGACGAAGGTGATGTCGACCGGCAGCGTGTCGAGGATCTTCTCGAGCGCTTCGACGGGGATCCTTCCCGTTGCGAGCTGCACGATGCCATCGGCCGCCCCGCCGTTAGGCTTCGCCTCGCGTGCGGCGTCGCGTGCCGGAGCCCATTCGACGTTCGGCTCCACGAGGCAATAGCCGTAGTCCATCGTCTGCAGGTGCACCTGGAGCCACTCGCCTTCGGTAAGCTTGTCAAGAAGCACGGGAAGGAGGATCTGCTCCTCTTTGTCCACCATGTCGCGAATCGCGCGGAGCGCGGGCGCGACGACCAGCTCGACGCCCGCCTCAAGCTCCTCGGGATTCACCGCGTCCATCGCCAGAATCGCGAGGCTTCCGTCGAGTTGCTCCCGGATCTGGTCGTGCTTACCCCACATCACTTCCGACGGGCCAGGGAAGCCGTACTTCTCGAGGAAGGGAAAGAGGAGATACTCCTTGCGCTTGTAGTGCTTGTCGACGTCCATGAGCCGGTTGAGCTTCCCGCGGATCGAGAGAAGCGCGCTCTTCGCCACGCGATCGTCCAGCTGCGTCAAGGGGGCGAGATCGTTCTCGATCTCCCCGGCGAGCTCGACGAGCGCACGATTCTCCGCGAGCAACAGCTCGCACGGGTGCCCCGGTTCCAGCTCGTGGCGCCGGCGAAGATCGAGGTTGTTCTTCAGAACGTGCGAATGCGCATCGCAGTGCTCGAGAATCTCGCTCACTGGAATTCCCTGCGAAATGAGCTCCTGCTCGACCTCGATCACCTCACCCGGCGGCGTGTCGTGAATGTGCTCTTCCAGCTCGGCCCTCAGCGCGTCGGGGCTTTCACCCGCGTGAAGGCGAAGGATCAGGTCACGCAGCAACGCCTTACGTTGGCGCGAATTGTCGATAAGCTCGCTCATGGTCGGATGCTCGCGGGTTCGGTTGTCGAGCGCGCCGCGGCACCGGGACGACGTCATCTATCCGGGCGCGGCCGTTGTCGTCTGAGGAATGCTAGAGCGGCGTGTGCCACTCTCCAATGTCCAAAGTCACGCCAGGGAGGCGAAACGCGATCGGTAATAGAAATTGGCCAAGCGAACGTGCGACGCTTCCATCGCCCTCGTTTTGCGGTCTGGCGAAGGACTGGGGGCCTTCAAAACGGATCGGTGACATCTGTGAGCTTTGTGCCACTTCTGGCGCACGTTTTTGAACCGAGCTCTCCGTTTCGCGTAATATCAACTCTCCCGTGAACCGGTCTGCTATCGCTGCCGCCTGGATCATGTCGACGACGCTTCCGCTCGTCGCGGCGGCAGTGTTCGTCCTCGGTTGCTGCGTCCTGCCATTTCATCGCGTCGTTCATTCACTCATGCCGATGTGTCAGACGGCGGCGGGTCTCGTTCACGAGCATGACGACGATCATCATCCCGTCTCTACGCCGGCGAACGAGAAGAAGGATGAACGCGCCAGCCGGTGGTCTCCGTCCGACGTGACGACCAGGCAAGGTTCCGAATGGCTGCCGGCGCATGTTGCTACCGTCCATGTCGCGCAGACCCGTGCCGCGAATCGCAGTTTCATCAGCCTTGGGGCGGTCCGGTGCGATCAGGACGTCGGACTGAGGCTGATTCTCCTCGACACGTTTCGAATCTGATCCCACCTCTACGGTGACGCGCACCGCATTTTCGCGGCGGCGCTCCCGTTCCTTGCGCATCGCACCGACTCGTTGATCGTGCCCGACGGTGCGATCGCGTCCGGCCTGAGCGTCCAACATTTCCCGGAGGAAGTCATGAAGGTACAGATAGTCGTCTTGATGTCGCTCGCGCTTCTCTTCCTCGCCGCGTGCTGCGGGAAGCAGAGCGTGGCCAGCAGGAGCGCTGCCGCATTGCGCGACGCCGAGGCGAAAGGAACGCCCGTGGAAGCGGCTCCCCACGGCAGCCACGATCCGGCAACTGCCGAGACGCCGGCGACGATTGATATCGAGGCGATGGACGAGAAGGAAACGCACGACCTCTCCACGCCGGATCACATGGCCGGCATGAAGCACGGCCACGCGGACGCAGCGAACGTGAGGCCGAAACATGGGCAGCATGGCCAGACGCCGCCGCCCAAGGGCCGATCCGCGATCGAGCACGACGCGATGCAGCATGGCGCGGCGCAACACTCCACGGCGCATGGCGGAGCCACGCCGCCGTCCGGCACACCATCCATCTCGGTCGATGAACAGGCGGCCGACGCCGACACCGGTAAGGCAGCTGCGGCACTCCAGCCCGATCCGCTCGACACTCCCTCGGGAACGTCGATTACCGACGCGGCACGCTCGGCGGAGATGGCGCAGATGATGTCGTCCGGCGGACACTCGATGGTCCATGGCGAGTACGTCCACAAGGACGTGGGTCGGACAGTCGCGCCGATGCAGCACGACACGTCAGCGCACGAGGAGAAGCCGGTCTACACGTGCCCGATGCACCCCAACGTGCGCAGCGGGAGTCCAGGCGCATGCCCGAAGTGCGGAATGACGTTGATCAAGAAGAAGGAGACGCACTAGATGAGATGCGCACCCTTGCGCTTTGCCCTACTGGTTGGAGCGATCGTCCTGGGCGGCTGCGCGAGCGTCCCTCCGGATTCCGGTTTTGGCGACGTTCATCAGGCGGTGGCCGATCAGACGGGTCAGTCGATCGCATGGAACCCGAAGGAGCCGGTGGGAAGCCCGGCATCCGATGATGCCATTCTCCCGCTTCTGAAGGACGAGCTCACTGCCGACCGTGCCGTGCAGATCGCCCTCACCAACAATCGCGACCTCTTGGCGACGATCGAGCAGCTCGGTATCGCGCGAGCGGACTTTCTCGCGGCGAGCACGATTCGCAACCCCATCCTCGACGGAGAGATCCGCTTCCCGGGCGGCGTGGAGTACCCGTTCGAGTTGGGCCTCACTCAGTCGCTCATCGACCTTCTACAGCTTCGGACGAGGCGAGCCGTGGGTGCGGCCGCATTCGAAGCGGCGAAGTCGCGTGTCACCGGGGCGGTGGTCAACTTTGCGGGTGAGGTCAGAATCGACTACTTCGATGTACAGGCTTCGCGGCAGATCCTCGCGCGCCAACGCATCATCGCGGAGGCGGCGCGGTTGTCGGTCGAGATCGCGATGCGCCAGCACACCGCGGGGAACATCTCGGACCTCGACCTCGAGAGCGAGCAGGCGCTCTACGAACAGGCAAAACTCGACCTCGCCCGGGTCGAGCTGTCGGCTCTCAAAGCTCGCGAACGCCTGATCATCGACCTCGGGCTTCTCGACGCAGCGGCCGAGCTCGAGCTGCCTAACGGCTTCGATCAGCTCCCCGAGAACGAGCCGCAGCTCGAGGATCTCGAGGCGACGGCGATCGAGCGGAGAATCGACGTGCGCCTGGCGCGACAGGAGCTCGAAGTGGCGAGCCTCGCTCTGCCTGCCGCGGCGCGAAGCGAGGTTCTCGAAGAGCTCTCGCTCGGCGTCCACCACGAACGAGAACCCGAGGGAAGCTCGAATACGGGCCCGGCACTCGAGATCCCGATTCCGATCTTCAATCGCGGGGCGGCACGACGGGAGCGTGCGATCGCCACGATGCGCGCGGCGCAGCAGCGCCTCGCTGCATTGACAGTCAACGCCCGATCCGAAGTTCGCATCGCTCGCGAGGAGTTGGTCGAGGCGCGCGCCCGCGCGGAGTACCTGCGCGACGTGGTTGTACCGCGTCGTCAGCGGATTCTTTACCTCACGCAACTCGAATACAACGCGATGCTTCGCGGCGTGTATCAACTCATTGAGGCGAAGCAGAGCGAGGCGAGCGCACAGCACGACTATGTCGTCGCACAACGCGACTACTGGGTCGCTCGGACGGGTCTGGATGCCGCAATGAGCGGCGTGTCGGCGTTCGCCGTTCGCGACGAAGGTCGTGACGCCGCGGGATCGGGTCTCTTCATCGGCGCGAACCGGAGTGAATCGAAGGAGAACCACTGATCATGCTCTCGAGAAGAAATCTTCTGTTTTCGAGCGTTGCCGCCGCGGCGGGATTGCTGAGCCCGAGACGAATGCTCGCGGCGGCCACGACTACTGCTCCGGAAAGACGAAATCCATCGGTCGTTACGCCTAACGGGTCGAGTCTCCCGTGGCGCTGGGAGGATGGCTGCAAGACCTTCCATCTCATCGCCGAGCCGGTCGTCCGCGAGTTCGCGCCGGGGATGAAGGTCAACTGTTGGGGTTACAACGGCCAGACGCCCGGGCCGACGATCGAGGCGGTCGAAGGCGACCGGGTCCGCATTTACGTCGAGAACCGGCTACCCGAGCCTACTTCGGTGCACTGGCATGGCGTGCTGCTGCCTAACGGGATGGACGGAGTTTCCGGGCTCAATCAGCGGGCGATCGGTCCCGGAGAGACATTCAAGTACGAGTTCACCGTGAAGCAACACGGCACGCAGATGTACCACCCGCACTTCGACGAGATGGTGCAGTTCTCGATGGGGATGATGGGCTTTCTCATCTTCCATCCCAGGAAGCCGCAACGGCGCATCGATCGCGACTTCGCAATCTTCCTGAACGAGTGGTTCATCAAGCCGGGGACGTCCACGCCCGATCCGGCGATGATGCTCGATTTCAACGTCTTCACCTTCAACAGCCGCGTCTTCCCCGGAACGGAACCACTCATCGCGCGGCTCGGCGATCGAATCCGCATTCGCGTCGCGAACATCAGCATGGACTCGCACCCCATCCACGTTCACGGACACACGTTCCGCTGGACCGGAAGCGACGGCGGGCCGCTCCCTGAAACGGCCTGGATACCCGAAACGAGCATCAATGTGCCGCCCGGTACGACGCGCGACGTGGAGTTCGTCGCGGACAACCCGGGTGACTGGGCACTCCATTGTCACAAGGTCCATCACACGATGAATCAGATGGGGCACGGCCTTCCGGTGATGACGGGCGTCGATCAATCGGGCGTATCGGAACGATTGAACGAGCTCATCCCGGGCTACATGGCGATGGGGAGTTCCGGCATGGGCGACATGCCGGACATGGGGCTGCCGCGCAACACGCTTCTCATGGGTTCGCATACGGGCAACGCGGACGGCCCCTTCGGTTCGATTTACATGGGAGGGATGTTCACGATCCTGAAGATTCGCAAGAACCTCAAGAGCTACGAAGATCCAGGCTGGTACGACCATCCCGCCGGAACCGTTGCGTCGCCGGCTGGTACGACGTCGAGTCCGGAGAAGCCGGCGTCGAAACCGCACGAGCATCATTCGTCGAATCAGGGCACGCCTACGGGCGAGTTCCAGGTGGTGCGAGCGGCTGCGTGCTCGACGCCAATGACGGGGAGGAGATGACCGATGAAGCGAATCGTGAAGCTCGGTCTCATCGCGACGATGGCCGTTGCGTTGTTAGGACTATTCGTGTTCGTGCGAACGCTTCGCTATGGATTCAGCGCGCTCGACGAGCCGATGGCCATCGAGACGTTCATGGCGAAGACGATGCGTCACTGGGCCGTTCCGTCCGACCTGCGCGACGCGAAGAACCCGCTGCCGCTGACGCCGGAGCTCCTCGCAGAGGCGCGGACGCACTTTGCCGACCACTGCGCCACCTGTCACGGCAACGACGGAAAAGGCGAGACGTCACTCGGGGCGAAGATGTACCCACCGACTCCGGACATGACGCTTTCCGCGACACAGTCGATGTCCGACGGTGAGCTCTTCGCGACGATCGAGAACGGCATTCGCCTAACCGGGATGCCGGGATTCGGCAGCGGCACCGCGGAATCGGCGCGAGGAAGCTGGTCGCTCGTTCATTTCATCCGGCACATGCCGAAGCTCACCCCCGAAGAGCTCGTGGAGATGGAATCGCTCAACCCCAAGTCTCCCGAGGAATGGGAGGCACTGAAGGCGGAGGAGGAGTTTCTGTCCGGAGGCGGCACGGAGAAAACCGCCGTCACCTCATCACAATCAAAAGAACAACAGCCACAACCGCATCACCACTAAGGAGATCGTTGTCATGCGTAAGATTCTCATGCTTCTGTCCCTCGTCCTCTTCGTCAGTTCGTTCGCATACGCCCACGACGAGCACGCGAACAAATTCCTCGGAACCGTCAAGTCGGTCAAGGACAACAACCTCGAACTGTCGTTCGAAGATGGCGACACGAAGACTGTCGTCCTCACCGAGAAGACCGTGATCCTCAAGGGGAAAGAAAAGGCTGACCGATCCGCCCTCACGGAAGGAGTCCGCGTGTCGGTCGAGATCGACAAGGAGAACAAGGCGATCACCATCAAGCTCGCGACAGATCCTCCGCAATGATCGCATCACCGCGATCTACATTGGATCCGTCGCGGCGGCAATGGACGGCATCCGCAAGGTGATGGGACCGCAGTTTGCAGCTCGATAGTGTCGTGTAAAGGCCGGGGGTGAGAGCGCCGTTGAAGTTGCAGGTGGACGATCAATGAGCATACCGCGACCAACCATGACCCGAATTCGACGGTGGGTGATAGGTAGCAGCATCGCAGTCACCGGATTTTTCGGACTCGTCGAGGTTCTGGCCGGCATGAATGTGAGGCGTGAGCGCGACGCGCGGCGAGCGTTAGGCGATCGTCTCTACGTGGAATCCCTTGGGACTCGCGATCCCATCGTGTTCATCGCGGGACTGCAGGCATCGACTCGTTACTGGGGCAGTACGTTCGACCCGCTCGGGTCGTCTCATCGTCTCCTTTTCGTCGACATGCTTGGATTCGGCAGGTCGCCGTGGCCCGACGTCGACTATGGCTTGGATGTCCAGCTCGAGTGGTTGCGTCGCACGCTGGTGGCGAAGGGGGCAACCCACGACGTGATACTCGTGGGTCACTCGTTCGGCGCGATCATCGCGGCGCATTACGCGGCGCGATATCCCGACGACATCCGACACGTCTATCTACTCGGCACGCCGGTGTACGACTCCGTGGACGAGGCTCGCGAGCGGATCCACGACATGTCGCACCTCGCGGCGTTGTTTGCACTGAACCCCTTCCTGGCGCGTGAAGGGTGCATGGGCGTCTGTGCGTTTCGTCCGCTCTGGAGGGTGACGCTTCCGTATCTCCGGCCGGATCTTCCACCCGAGGTCGCGATCGATGGCGTCTCGCATCATTGGGCGTCGATTCACGGATCGATCCAGCACATTCTTTTACGCACGCGCGTTGCGGATGCTGTGAAGCAGATCGGTCGGAAGGTGACCTTCCTGCACGGTCGTAGCGACGACGTTACCGCGATCGGAAAAGTGCGGGGTCTCGCGGCGGCGACCGGTGCAACCGTCATCGAAACTCCAGGCGGTCATCACGGCTATCGCACCCCACTGCTGCGCATCCTTGCGACTGATCCGGCCGTAGGCCGCCTCCGGCGGCAACCCGTCACGGAGTGACCGCGCTACGAGAACACGGTGCATTTCGGGTGGCGGAAGCTCCGCGGCCACGTGGTTCGAGCTCGAAGTGGAAAGAATCCTTCCCATCCGTCACGTTTTCCTGGCAGCTCCGTCTTTGTTGGCGAGAACCACGTGACGGAGGATCCATGAGAGTCGCAGGAATCGCATTCGAGCCCGACGTCAGTCTGGCCATGCAAGGGGATGAGCAAGCGTACGGACGTGTCGTCGAACGATGCGCGGCGACCGTTTGCTCGATCGCCCTGGCAATCGTCCGCGACGTGCACGCCAGTGAGGACGTGGCGCAAGAGGTCTTTCTATCGATCTGGACGAACTTGCGCCGCCTCCGCAATCCGGAGAGCTTCGTACCCTGGATTCGTCAGGTAACCCGCAATCACGCCTACGACTGGCTTCGGAAACGGAGCCGGGAAGTTCCTTCGGACGTCCAGATCGCCGCGGCGGTCGACGCCCGCCTTTCTGCCGTCGATCAACTCGTCGATGAGGAAGAACGGTCAGTTCTGGAGCGCGTCATCGATGAACTTCCGGACGAAGCGCGCGAGGCGGTCATCCTCTACTACCGAGAAGGAAGCTCTGCGCGTCAGGTTGGCGTTCTGTTAGGCGTGTCCGAGGAGGCAGTGCGGCAGAGGCTGTCGCGAGCGCGCGGCCGCATTCGCGACGAGATGTTGAGCCGTTTCGGGCGGACCGTCGTTCGCACGACTCCGGGAGCGGCGTTCGTCGGCGCAGTGGCCGCGGCGCTCGCCGTCGCCGCGCCAGGCGCATCAGCGGCAGTTCTGGCGACGGCCGGATCTGCAACCGGGAAAAGTTCTGGTCTTCTGCTCGCAGCGAAAGTGGTCGGTGTTGGAGCGATCACCGGCCTCGTCGGGGCCGTGATGAGCTCACATCATCTCGGAGCGCCGTTCGATGACCAGGAGAAGCGGGAGCTGAAGTCGTTTCACCACGTCGTACTGGCGGTGCAGCTCGTCGCCCTGGGAGCGCTCGCCGCCGCCTCGCGGCTTCCGGGTGCACGATGGTGGGGCCTCGGCGTCTACCTCATCTGGCTCGTGGGGATCGTTTCGTTCTACCGCGTCCGGCTGCCTCGAATCCTTGCGCGACGCCACGCGTGGGAGCGTGCGGTCGATCCGACCGCCGCGGCGCGGCATGCGACCGATTGGAGGAACGGCGAGATGGGGACTGCGCTCGGCGCCGGTGTTGGCGGCGGGATCATCATGTTTCTGCTCTATCGCTGGCTCTGAAAAGGTGGAAGGTGGGGTCACACCGAAAGTTGAAAGTTTAGCGAGGGCTGCGGGCGCTAAACTTTCAACTTTCGGTGTGACCCCACCTCTTGCCCACCACCTCTTGCCCAAAACTTTCAACTTTCGGTGTGACCCCACCTCTTGCCCACCCCCAGCATTGGTCCCATGGTGTCTGGCCCGGTGGTCACTTCGAATGTCGGTGCGATTCGTCTCCATTTCGGCACGAGCCTTCGCTTGACCTTGGTTCCCGGATGTGTATCATCGCCCTCCATGTTCGTCGGCACGGTCAGGGGGCGCAAGCTCTCCGTGATCTCGTTTCTCTTCGTGCTCGCAGTGTGCGCAGCGTTCGCGGCGCACGAACGGCTGCACGAGATGGAGATCGCCGCCGGCGGGCACGCTCCGGAGCAGCACGACGGCGTGGCTCACGACCATCCCGGAATCGCTCCGACCGGCCCACTCGTCACGAGCCTTCTCGTCGCAGTTGGGATCGTGCTCGTGACACCCACCTTACTCCTCTCGCCAGGCCATCCCAGCGCCCCGCGACACCTTTGTGCGGGACCACCTCGCGATAGCGGCGGCCGCCTCCACGACATTCTCTGCGTTTATCGCGTCTGATCCTCCCTCCATCGAACCGCATCACCCGTTCACGGGATACGTGTACCACTCACACCTTCATTCGGAGGAGGAGAATCGTGCATTTCACACGCTACTACGCGGCGATCGTCTTCGTTCTGGCGGTCGGCAGCGCTGCAGGACAGCAAACCTCGGCGGGCGCCGCGGCGTCCGGAGAGCTTTCACTCGAACAGGTGCTGTCGCTCGCCCTAACGCGGAACCCGGAGCTTGCCGCCGCGGAGCGGGAGATCCTTGCGAGAGGAGGGCGAGCACACCAGGCCGCAGCGCTTCCCAATCCTCAGCTCGCCGGCATCAGCGAGAATCTCGGCGGCGACGACGTCCTCACGGGTGGAGTGCAGTCGACGCTGCAGCTCGAGCAGCTCGTCGAGCTAGGTGGCGATCGCTCCGCACGTCGCGCGATGGCCGGTGCCGCGCTGGAGCTGGCCCGCTGGGATCTCGCTGCGCGAGGCCTCGACGTCGTCGCGCGCGCCACGAGCGCGTTCGGCGAGGTGCTCGCCGCACAGCGACACGTCGAGCTCGCCGAGGATACGGTACGCCTGGCGGAAGAAGTGCGTGCAACCGTCGCAGCGCGCGTCGAGGCCGGAAAGGTTTCGCCGATCGAGGAGACGCGGGCCGAAGTTGCCCTCGCGACGGAGCGCATCGAGCGCGACCGTGCGGTCACGGAGCTCTCCAGCGCCCGGTCCCGGCTCGCGGCCATCTGGGGCGACACCACGGTCGGGTACGAGCGCGTCGCCGGCGAGCTCGATGCGACTCGCGAGTTTCCACCGCTCGACGAGATTCTCGCCCGTCTCGATCGAGCTCCCGATCTGGCGCGGTGGGACGCGGAGATCGCCGAACGCGAAGCAATTCTCGAAAGCGAGCGTGCACGCGCGATTCCCGACCTGACCTTGAGCGGCGGCTATCGCGAATTCGAGCTTGGTACAAACGCGTGGGTCGCCTCCGCATCGTTCGCGCTCCCGTTGTTCGACCAGAACCGAGGCGCGAAGACCGAAGCGAGCGAGCGGATTGCAAGGGCCAGGGAAGAGCGTCGCGCGGCGAGCGTGCGGATCCGTCAGAAGGTCGGCGAAGCGCATGGATCGCTCGTACGCTCCGAGAACGAGGTCAGGAATCTCCGCGACGAGGTCGTTCCACGAGCCGAAAGCGTCTACGACGCGATCAGCGAAGGCTACCGCCTCGGAAAGTTCGGCTACATGGAAGTTCTCGACGCGCGACGCACTCTCGCCGCCGCCCGCGGACAGCTCCTTCACGCCCAGGCCGACCTATGGCATGCGGCGGCCGAGCTGCAGCGCCTCACATCGACACCGACAATCGAAACCTCGAATGGAGAACGACAGTAATGAACGCGCGATCCAGGATCCTTGCAGTTCTCACCACAATGACACTCCTCCTCGGCCTCGCCGCGTGTGGTCGCACTCCCTCGCAGGCGAACGAAGGCGAGGGCAAAGGCCCTCACGGTGGCAAACTTTTGTCCAAAGGCGATTTCTCGCTCGAAGTGAAGATCTTCGAAGAGGGCGTCCCTCCGGAGTACCGTCTCTATGCATTCGACACCGGAAAACCGTTAGCCCCCTCCGCCTTCGAGGCGACGATCACGCTCGCACGCCTCGATCGCACCGACACGATCAACTTCTCGCCTCGTGGCGACTACCTGCTCGGCGACAAGGAAATCGTGGAGCCTCACTCCTTCGACGTGACCGTGAAGGCGAAGCACAACGGCGAGGCCTATGACTGGACGTTCTCCTCGTACGAGGGAAGAACGGTGATCAAACCCGAGGAGCTCGCGGCCGCGGGAGTCGTGATCGAGAAGGTCGGATCGGCGTCGATGAAGAACGTGATCGAGCTCCCCGCGCAGATCGCGCTCAACGCCGACCGAACGGCGCACGTCGTCCCGCGCCTTGCCGGTCTTGCGACCGAGGTCCGAAAGAACCTCGGCGACCGCGTCGTGCGCGGCGAGATCATGGCGGTGCTGGACAGTCCCGACCTCGCGACCGCCAAAGAGGCGTACGTCGAATCGGTGCACCGTCTCGAGCTCGCCCGGATCTCAGCCGAGCGCGAGGAGTCGCTCTGGAAGAAGAAGATCTCGTCCGAAGAGGACTATCTGATCCGGCAGCATGCGCTGGAAGAGGCGAAGCTCACGCATCAGGCCACGTCGCAGCGTCTCGCGGCATTCGGCGTTCCGGCGGAGGAAATCGCCGGACTCGAGAAGGCCCAGGGAACTCTGGCCCGCCACGTGCTGCGCGCGCCTCTCAGCGGCGTGGTCATCGGCAAGCACGTCACCGTCGGGGAAGCGGTCGAGGCCACCGAGACCATCTTCACCGTCGCCGACCTTTCGACGGTGTGGACCGACATCACGGTTCCGGCCAATCAGTTAGGCGCCGTGCGAACCGGCCAGCAGGTCGAGGTGCACTGGGACGACGAGGACATCAAGGTCCCCGGGAAAGTGACGTACGTCGAGGCGATCGTCGGCGAACAGACGCGCTCGTCGCGCGCGCGGGTCGTCATCGACAACAAGGACGGCGTCTGGCGCCCCGGCATGTTCGTCAACGTGCACCTGACCGAAGACGAGAGCATCGTGCCGATGGCCGTCAAGGCCGAAGCGCTCCAGACCTTTCGCGATTGGGATGTGGTCTTCATCAAAGTCGGTAACACGTTCGAAGCGCGGCCGCTCGAGCTCGGTCGCCGTGAAGGTGAGTGGGTGGAGGTCGTCTCCGGCCTGACACCAGGCATGGAGTACGCGTCGAAGAACAGCTTCGTCCTCAAGGCGGACGTGCTCAAGTCGGGCGCGAGCCACGACCACTAGCGCCAAGGAAGGACACGACCGATGCTCGAACGCATAATCCACTTCTCGATCCGCCAACGGTGGGTCGTTCTCGCGGTCACCGCCGGAATCGCCGCGCTCGGATTCTTCAGCTATCAGAAACTGTCGATCGACGCGGTTCCTGACATCACCAACGTCCAGGTGCAGATCAACACGGAGGCCAGCGGCTTCACGCCGTTCGAAGTCGAACAGCGAATCACCTTCCCGATCGAGACCGCAATGGCGGGAATCCCCAACCTCGATTACACCCGCTCGATCTCCCGCTACGGCTTATCGCAGGTGACCGTCGTCTTCCACGACGACACCGACATCTATTTCGCTCGGAATCTGATCAACGAGCGAATTCAGGAAGTCCGTGAAAAGCTCCCTGCGGGGGTCAGCCCGGCGATGGGGCCGATCGCTACCGGACTCGGCGAGATCTTTCTCTGGACGGTCGAGTCGAAGGACGGCGCGGTTCGAGCCGACGGCAAGCCGTACACGACCACTGATCTCCGAACCGTTCAGGATTGGATCGTCCGGCCGCAGCTCCGCAACATCCCGGGTGTCGCGGACGTGAACACGATCGGCGGATACGAAAAGCAGTTCCACGTCACTCCCAGGCCCGACAAGCTGATGGCCTACGGCCTAACGTTTCGAAACATTCTCGAGGCGCTCGGCGCCAACAACGCGAACGCGGGAGCGGGTTACATCGAGCGTGGCGGCGAGCAGTACCTGATTCGCGCGCCGGGCCAGGTGAGCACGCTCGAGGAGATCGAGCAGATCATCGTCGGCGCGCACGACGGCGCTCCGGTCTACATCCGCGACGTTGCCACCGTTTCGCTCGGCAAGGAGCTCCGCACCGGCGCGGCGACGAAGAACGGCGAAGAAGTCGTCCTCGGTACCGTCTTCATGCTGATGGGCGAGAACAGCCGCACCGTCTCCGAGCGCGTGACCGCAAAGATGGCGGAGGTCAACCGAACCCTTCCGCCTGGGCTCGAGGCGAAGACCGTCTACAACCGCACGACGCTCGTCGATGCCACGATCGCGACGGTCAGAACGAACCTCTTCGAGGGCGCGCTCCTGGTGATCGTGATCCTGTTTCTCTTTCTTGGAAACGTGCGCGCGGCGATCATCACCGCGCTGGTCATTCCGCTCTCGATGCTCTTCACGATCACCGGGATGGTCGGCAACAAGGTCAGCGGCAATCTTCTCAGCCTCGGAGCGCTCGACTTCGGGCTGATCGTCGACGGCGCCGTCATCATCGTGGAGAACTGCCTACGCCGTCTCGCCGAGCGCCAGCACGTGTTAGGGCGCACGCTCACGCGCGCCGAGCGGTTCGAGGTCGTCTTCCTCGGCTCGAAGGACGTCGTCCGTGCCGAGACCTTTGGAATGATGATCATCATGATCGTCTACCTGCCGATCCTCACGCTCACGGGAGTCGAGGGCAAGATGTTCCGGCCGATGGCCTTCACCGTGATCGTCGCGCTCATCGGCGCGATGATCTTCTCCATCACGTTCGTTCCCGCGATGGTGGCCATGCTCCTGCGCGGCAGGATCTCCGAGAAGGAGAACGCGATCGTTCGATGGATTCGCCTTCGCTACGAGCCAACGCTCGACTTCGTGCTTGCGCGCCGGAACCTCGTGGCGGGACTCGCCGTCGCCCTGGTCGCGGGGAGTCTCCTTCTCGCCACGACGATGGGCTCCGAGTTCCTTCCCAGCCTCGATGAAGGAGACCTTCTCGTTCACGCGCTGCGCATTCCCGGAACGAGCCTCACACAGGCGGTCGAGCTGCAACACACTCTGGAGGAAAGGCTCAACAAGTTCCCCGAGGTCAAGGAGGTTTTCGCGAAGATCGGAACCGCGGAGATCGCGACCGATCCGATGCCGCCGAGCGTCGCCGACGTCTATGTGATGATCAAGCCTCGCTCCGAATGGCCGGTGAAGAAGTCGAAGAAGGAGCTGGTCGCGGAGATCGAGGGAGAGCTTCGCAAGCTGCCGGGCAACAACTACGAGTTCATCCAGCCGATTCAGATGCGGTTCAACGAGCTGATCGCCGGCGTGCGAAGCGACGTCGCGGTGAAGGTCTTCGGCGACGACCTCGAGACGCTCGAGTCGACCGGCAAGGCGATCGAGAAGGTACTCGAAAAAGTTCCCGGCGCGTCCGACGTGAAGCTCGAGCAGGTCACGGGACTTCCAATCCTGAGCATCCACATGGATCGCCCAGCCATGGCGCGCTACGGACTCAACGTCGCCGACGTGCAGGAGGTCGTGCAGATCGCGATAGGCGGCGCGCAGGCCGGCCAGATCTTCGAGGGTGATCGCAGGTTCGACCTCGTCGTCAGACTGCCGGAGGATGTGCGCACCGACATCGATCGTCTCCGCCAGATCCCGGTACCGCTACCGATGAACGGCGATCCGGACGAGCGGCTCAACTACATTCCGTTAGGCTCCGTCGCGACGTTCGATCTCGCGCCCGGGCCGAATCAGGTCAGCCGCGAGAACGGCAAGCGCCACACGATCGTCACCGCGAACGTTCGCGGGCGGGACATCGGCTCATTCGTCTCCGAAGCCGAGGAGCGGATTCGCACGAACGTCACGATCCCCGCTGGTTACTGGACCACGTGGGGAGGACAGTTCGAACAGATGATCTCGGCGACGCGCCGGCTTCAGATCGTCGTCCCCATCGCCCTGCTTCTGATTCTCGGCCTGCTCTTCGCGAGCCTTGGGAGTCTCAAGAACGCCGTGCTCGTATTCACGGGCGTTCCGCTCGCCCTAACAGGCGGCATTCTCGCGCTCTGGGTTTGCGGCATCCCTCTGTCGATCTCCGCGGGCGTAGGTTTCATCGCGCTTTCGGGCGTCGCCGTGCTCAACGGCCTCGTGATGATCTCGTTCATTCAGAATCTCAGGCACGAGGGAAGGTCGCTCGATGACGCGGTCCGCGAAGGCGCGGTCAGTCGGTTGCGGCCTGTCCTCATGACCGCGCTCGTCGCCTCGCTCGGCTTCGTGCCGATGGCGCTGGCGACCGGTACCGGCGCCGAGGTGCAGCGTCCGCTCGCCACGGTCGTCATCGGCGGGATCATTTCGTCGACGCTGTTGACGCTCGTCGTGCTGCCAGCCATCTACAGGATGTTTCACCACGAGAAGTACGTGCCGGCGGAGGGCGAGGTGGCGACCGATCTGATCGAGGTGGAGGATTGATGAGGCGATGGGTCGAGGCCCGATTTACGCGCTCGGTGCGGCGGCGCTGTTTGGACTGAGCACGCCGCTCGCAAAGCTCCTGTTAGGGCGCGTCGAGCCGCTCGCGCTCGCGGCGCTCCTCTACCTCGGGTCGGGATTCGGGCTCGCGTGCTGGCGGCTGCTCGCGCGCGGGCGGGCGCGGTCCGCCGCAAAGCTCCAGCGCTCCGATCTCGGCTGGCTCGCCGCGGCCATTGCCGCAGGGGGAGTCGTCGCACCGATCCTCGTTCTCGCCGGCCGCGAGCGGACGACCCCGGCATCGGCGTCGTTGCTCATCACCGGCGGAGTCGTGAACGCCACGATTGCGATTGCGGGCGGCGTGGAGCTCCCCGCGAAGCCGGTGATCGCTGGCGCGGCGCTTCTCGGATTCGCGAGCTACGGCGTCAGTCTCGCGCTCTTCGTCGCCGCGCTGCGCGAAGTCTGCACGGTGCGTGGTGGCCCCGCTGTGCGGGGCCGCATTCTGGATAGCTCCGCGCGTTAGCGCGGGGTGGAGGGAACGGACGATGATCCGAGCCGCGGCGCGCACGATCTGAGTCGACAGCAACACCACGCTCGACGCGAAGGGCTACTGGCCCCGCACTGCGGGGCCGCATTCTGGATAGCCCCGCGCGTTAGCGCGGGGTGGAGGGAACGAACGATGATTCGCGCCGCGGCAGCGGCGCCGTCTGCGGCGTCGCGCGTCAGCGCGACGTGCCCTGGATTACGCCCCTCGCGCCGCGGACGCGTCGCGCACGATCTGCGTCGACAGCAACCCCACGCTCATCGCTCGAACTTCAACCTTCTTGCCTGAAGTCCATGCCATCGCGGCCCGAGGCGCAGTTAGGCGACCGCCGCGTTCACCTGCTCTTGGTCCTCCGGAACGGGAAGACCCACCACCCGAATGCCGGCACCTGGCGCGTCTGGAGCCACACCTTCCCCTCGCCGCGGAATCGACAGACGAATCCCTCGCCGGAGAAGAAGAGCGACTTGTACCCGCCGAGCTTCGTCACGTCGTACTGGAGTCCTTCGGTGAACGCGACGATGTAGCTCGTATCGACGATGTAGTTTCCCTTCACGTCGATCTCGATGATCCCGCCGTAGGTGTTGAACCAGAGGTCGCCTGTTCCCGAGCAGCGGATGAGAAAAAGCGACTCGCCTGAAAAGAAACCCTTCACCAGCCCCTGCCACTTCGACTCCACCTTGATGTCGCTCGACGAGGCGACGAAGCCGGAGCTCTGCAGATAGATGGTGGAGCTCTGGAGCGTGGTGTGCACCATGTCGCCAGGGGTGGCCGGTGCAATCCCGATCTCACCCGGTCCGCCTGCGGCGGTGAACTCGTTGATGAAGATCGATTCGCCGGTGAGCAGGCGGCCTAACCCGCCCCTCATCTTCGTCTTCATCTCCATGTTCGTCGACATCGTGGCCATGGCCGACGCTTCGACTTTCAGCGTCTTCCCGGCGGGCACCTTCACAGTGAGAAAACTGAAATCGGGCCGGCAGTCGATGGTGTGCTCGAACGCGCTCATGATCGTTCCTTTCTCCATGGCCTAACGGCGATCAGCGGGGCTTGAGCATCGGACCGAGCAACCGCCCGAATCCTCGGGCGTTGTGCGACTGGCACCACACCGTCCCGCGGCCCGTGAACTTGCAGACGATCCCCTCGCCTCCGAGGATCGATTGCATCCAGCTCTTTCCCGCCTTCGTCGGCGTGAACGAGAGGGTTTCCTGAAACGCGACGATGTGTCCGGTGTCGACGATCGTCTCGCCCGCGACCTCTACCGGGTAGATCGCGCCGAACGAGCTGAGCAGGACCTTGCCGGTGCCCTTGAGGTGAACCCAGAACATCCGCTCGCCCGAGAGGAGCGTCTTCATTCCCTGCCAGCCAAGGTCGATCGTCACGCTCGGCTCGCATGCGACGAAGGATCCTCCCTGCACGATCAGGCTCTCTCCCTTGAGGTCGTACTCGAGCATGTCGCCGGCAAGCGTTGCCGCCACCCACACCTCACCGCCGTTCGAGCCCGCGCTGAAGTGATTGAGGAAGAATGATTCGCCAGCCATCATGCGCCGGAGGCCTTTCATGAGGCCGCCGCCGCTTTTCTGCTGCGTGGTGGTCTTGATGGCGACGTTTCCCGACATCGCGATCATCGCGCCACCTTCGGCGACGAAGCTCTCTCCGGGTCCGAGCAAAACCTTCGCCGCCGAGTTTCCAGGTCGATGGATCAGTTCGAGTCGCATCGAGAGTTTCCTTTCAGTGGATCTTTGGATTGAGCCAGCGCACGAGGCCGCTCAGACTGCGCGTCTGGATGACGATCTTTCCCTTCCCCTCGATCCTCATGACCAGCCCTTCTCCGCCGAACAGACTGGAGAGCAGCCCGCCGGCGAGTTGAAGGCGAAGGCGGAGCGAGGGATCGTAGGAGACGAGATGCGCCGTGTCGACGATGTACTCCCCTTTGACCTCGCGCTCGAGGAGCCCGCCGTAGGCGCCGTACCATACCGTACCCGTCCCGCTCACGAGAAGGCGGAAGAGTCCCTCGCGCGCGATGAGCGAGCGCAACCCGGCGTATTGAAGCGAGACGTTGATCCCTGACGTCGAGGCAATGTATGCGCCGGGCTGCATGCCAATCGCTCCGCCGGTTAGGCGCACCTCCCGCATGTCGCCCGGCGTCCCCTGCGCCAGCGTGATGCGCTTCGGCGCCGAGGTGCGATTCGTGAAGACGCTCACGAAGAGCGACTCGCCTCCGAGGAACTTGCGAGCGAGTCCCTTGAAGAAGCCTCCGTTGAATTTCGCCTCGAGGTCGAGATCGGCAGCCATCGAAGCCATGGCATCCGACTCCGCGACGATCGACTCGCCCGGAGCGAGCTCCACGTCGAGGTACGCAAATGAAGGGGAGCCGTGAATGGTCGTTTGCACGCGCTTCATCCTTTCCGCTGCTGTGCGCGGCGCACGGCAGCCTTGAGTGCATTCAGGTCGAGATCGAGCGGCCGGACGGCGCCTTTTTGCATCTTCCCGGTCTTCTTCTCGAGAGTCGCGATCCGCTCGTCGGTCGTCGGGTGAGTCGACAGCAGGGCGAGAGAGCCCGGAATCGATCCGCCCGCCCGGCGCTCCTCGTCGCGGAGAATCCGAAAGAAGCTGAGCATGCCGGAGGGATCGATCTCTGCCGCGACGAGCGAGCGTAAGCCCACCTCATCCGCCTCGCGCTCGAACTCGCGCGAGAAGGTCATCGTCATGAGGTGCGCGCCTCCATCGATCAACACCGCGCCGATTCCGGTGGCGTCGCCGAAGAACGTCTGCAGGATCGTGTACAGGCCGAGGCTCGAGATCAGTTGCCGAACCGAGTGCTGTCGCTCGACGTGTGCGATCTCATGTGCCATCACGCCGGCGATCTCGTCGGGCGACGACGCCTTGAGTACCAGTCCGCTGGTCAGCACGAGCCGTCCGCCCGGCAGGGCGAAGGCATTGATCGCTTCGTCGTCGGCAACCGCGAGCCGGTAATCGTAGCGGTCGTCGCCGGACGTCGCCGCCAACCGCTGCGCGACGCTGTCCAACGGCGCGACGATCTCGCGATCGTCGAGTAGTCGCTGGGTGGCGATGACTTGCGCGTACGCAACGTCCCCGACGCGCTGCTCGAGCTCCGGCGGGAGCCTGCGCGCGATTGCGGCCACGAGTGGATCCTTCAGCGCGAAGAGTCCGCCGATCAGTGCTGCGACGACGGCCGCGGCGATGGCGAGTCGCGCCCACGCGAACGCTCGCCCTTTCTGAATCGCGGCGATGTCCGCGGCCATCCCCGCGTCGGCCCGCAGGTCGCCGTTGGCGAGAATCGCCGTGTCGGTCGAGTAGATCGACCAGTCGGGCGCGTCGGGGTGAGAGAAGAAGAAGAGCCGGTCACTCGCGCCGCCGGCGGTGAGCTTCAGCTTCGCCAATGGCAGTTCCATCGCGGGCGAGCCGTCGGATGGCTCGAAGCGGAGCCGCGAAGGACCGATGTCGATCGTTCCGGTCATCCTGCCGCCTTCGAAGCGAGGATGAAACGCGGCGCCCTCGTACGTGCTCAAGACGATGGATTATACAGGGAGGGAAAGTGGACGAGGACTCTCGGGCGACGCGAAGCCTCGACTACTCGTCTTTCGTCACCGTGAAGTACTCTTCGCCAGCGGAGGCGTTGACGCAGTTCGCGAGCTTCTCGATGTCCACACTCGGACCCTTGTGTCGGCTGCCCAGGCTCGAGTACTTGTCCCAGCAGACATCGAAGTGCGTTTCGACGGCGGCCTTGCACTTTTCGTCCGTCTCGCAGAGGGTCTGCATTTCCTGTCGCACGTCTTTCTTGGCGGAATTGAGGTTGTAGGTTCGAACTCCGAAAAAAAGTCCCAGTGCGATCACTACGCCGAAGAGTTTGCGGGCCATATCGACTCTCTCGCTTTCCAACCGTCCGATTTTTGCGGCGGACTCTACCACACCATGGAGCCTTGACACGGTGACGGGGGACGCGAGCGAAGGGGAGCGAAGGGTCAAAGCTTCTTTCTTCCGACCACAAGGAGAAAACAGAAGCTGACCCCCCGCGCGCAACGCAGAAAATAGGAGATCTGACCCCGAGCCCACCTTCGCCGCGGAAGCGGCGACCTCTGGCTAGCCCCGCGCGTTAGCGCGGGGTCCGCGACGGACGAACGATGAAGCGCCGCGGCAGCGGCGCCGTCTGCTTGCGCCGTGCGTCAGCGCGGCGCCTTCGACCAGAAGGCTCCAGGCCGGTTCGCGGGGAACACCCGCGATCATCCGCATCAAACAGAAAAGAGAAGACCTGACCTCGCAGGCACCCCCGGCTCGATTGCGGACTTCAGGCACCGCCAGACTACGGTTTCGAGGTCTGACCCCCGATACAGAACATTGAAGATCTGACCCCGTCGCCTACACCGTCTTCTTCGCCGCGGAAGCGGCGACCTCTGGCTAGCCCCGCGCGTCAGCGCGGGGTCCGCGACGGACGAACGATCAAGCGCCGCGGCAGCGGCGCCGTCTGCTTGCGCCGTGCGTCAGCGCGGCGCCTTCGACGCGGAGAAAACAGAAGCACCGACCCCGTGGTAACCCCGCGTTTCGCGTTGCCAACCTCCTGAGCGGCGCGGTGCCTCGAGCGTTCGGTGACCGGACCCGTCGACAACGACTGATCGAAGGCATAAGCTGGCTCCGTACGGTCCTTGAAGAAGGAGGCCGAGATGCTCGCACCGCACGTTCGGGGCGCAATCCTCTCTCTCTTCGTGATCACCGCGATTCCGGTCCTCGAGGCTCACGCTGGTGGTGAGGCGCAGCCGATACGGCGCATCCCTGTCGGCGCTGTGATTCGATCGACACCTGAGACAGGAGGGCGAATCGTAGCGCGCGAGGCCGCGATCGCGACAGTCGAAGCGACGTGCGGCGAGGTCGAGCCGAACGAACAACCTTCTCAGGCGAGCCCGGCATCAGTGCCCGGAGAGTGCAGCGGCAATGTGTCTGCGAATGACGCGAGCTCGATCGAGATCGACTACGGCAGCTTCAACGATGGTTTGGAAGACCTGTTCGTACTCAACCTCGCAGGGCCGGCACAACTCAAGATCGAGCTGACCTACTCGAGCCCCAGCGCCGACCTCGACCTCTTTCTCTTCACGGTGAGCGGCAACACGATTCACTTCATCGACGGCTCGGCGACCGACGGCTCCGGAAAGCCGGAGATGATCTCCCTTCCGGTTGCGGAGCCTCCAGGCACGTACTACATCGGAGTCTCGTCGTTCTCCGGCTCGTCGCCGTACACGCTGAAGATTTCGGCGCCAGGATACTCGGACAGTTGTACTCCCACCGCGACGTCCGTTTGTTTGAACAACGGCCGGTTTCGTGTCACGGCCGACTGGCAGACGAGCGATGGCCAGTCCGGCAGCGGCCGCGCCGTGTTGCTCACGCACGAGACAGCCTACTTCTGGTTCTTCAGCGAGACGAACGTGGAGGTCGTCGTCAAACTGCTCGACGCGTGCGGATACAACGGCTATTTCTGGGTCTTCTCCGCCGGGTTGACGAACGTGCGTGTCGTGCTCACGGTCACCGACACGCTGACCGGTGCGACGAAGAGCTACACCAACCCACTCGGAACGAACTACGCGATTCCACCCGACGTCACCGCCTTTTCCACATGCAACCCCGGCTGTTCGGTCAGCGTCTCGCCGACGAGCCAGCAATTCAGTGCGTCGGGAGGTACGGGGAGCCTGACCGTCACGGCCGGCAACGGCTGTCCATGGAACGCGACGAGCAATTCATCGTGGCTGACGATCAACTCGGGATCGTCCGGCAGCGGGAACGGCTCGGTCGGCTACACGGTTGCCGCGAACGCGACGACGAGCCAGCGGACCGGAACGATCACCGTGGGCACCTCTACAGCGACGATCACGCAGGCTGCCGGTTCGAGCGCGTGTACGTATACCGTCACTCCCACGTCGCAGCAGGTCGGAGCGGCGGCAGGTTCAGGCGGTGTGACGGTCACGGCGCAGAGCGGCTGCAGCTGGAACGCCGCGAGCAACGTATCGTGGCTCACGATCACGTCAGGCGCCTCGGGCAGCGGCAACGGCAACGTCGGATACTCTCACGCGGAAAACACGGGAACGTCGTCACGCAGCGGAACGATGACGATCGCCGGAAAGACGGTGACGATCACGCAGCTCGGTGCTCAGCCTAACTGCACGTTCGCCGTCCCGCTGACGTCGAAGTCGTTTACCTGGTGTGGTGGCGACGCGAGCACCACGGTCACGACGCAATCCGACTGCTCGTGGACGTCGAAGAGCAACGCACCTTGGATCACGGAAGTGATCCTGTCGGACAAGGGAACCGGTTCCGCGTCGTTCTCCGTCGCGGCGAACACTTCCGGGAGCTCGCGCCAGGGTACGGTCACGATCGCGGGGCAGACCGTCACTGTGACTCAGGCGGCGCAGAGTGGTGGAGGTTCCCACGACGGCCTCTGGTCAGGCATGACCGACGGCAATCGCCCGGTCGAAGCCTGCGTGGCGAGCGATCAGCTTCAAATGCTGCGGATCACGGTGCGACTGACGCTTCCGGGCCTGGGGTCGTCGTGCACGACGAAGATCGTCAGGCTCAACTCGCCGGTATCGCTCAGCGGGAACGACTATGCCGCCGGGGTGAGCGCCTATCCGGAGATCTCCAACGTCTTCACGACAGTGAACGGCTCATTCCCGTCGGCGACGACGATGTCCGGATCATGGGGATCGTTCTCGGATGCCTGGTACATCTTCTGCGGATCGTCGATTGCATTCGGCACGGGAGGAACGACGCTCGCAGCTGGGAGCTTCACGGCGACGAAGCAATGATTCACTCCGCCTAATTCCGCCTGACGGGACGCCTGCGGCCTGGCACGGTCGGCTGGAGTGAGACGCGCTGCACTCCCGTGACCGCGGAATTGCCGGCGGGTTGGAACGAGCGGATGCTTGCCTCGCCCGTCTTGTTGTCGACGGTCAGAAGCGTTGCGACGACGAGACCGCCCGTCCCCACCGGGGTGACGACGCACTGCACGTTCACCCGGTCCTTGTTCCGATCGGTCGCTTCGAGTCCGAGGGCGCTGAAGATGCTGTCGAGAGAGATCTGTCCCCTCGCGGGCAGCATGATGTCATTGCTCGCGATCGGATGCGTGCGGTTGCCCGCCTCGTAGAGTCTCACGCGGACCGTTGCCGCCCTGCCGGAGAGCTCGTCGAGGATGAGCGTCGATCGGGATCCACGAGTCGAATCGGTCGATTGTTCCAGTCCGTCGACGAAGAGAGGTTTTGCGGTACTCGAGCCGCTGATCGCCTCGGAGTCGAGCGAGGCGACGGGGATCGCGTCGCCTGAGGCTCCGCCCGGCAACTCGGCGACGATGCGCGCCCAGATGCGGCCGCGTCCGGTGACCGACACGAGCACGAATCCGCGCGCTGTCGCGCCGGGAGCGATCCCGAAAAGTTGCTCCGCGGCGCTCGTGTAGTCGCGTGCCGTTCCTTGCGTCAGGTCGACTATTGCTTCGTGCGACGTATTGCTCACGCTGTCGCGGAAGGTGAGGGAAAAGCTTGCGGTGGAGTCACGAGGTGCCGCAAGCGTGAGTACCGTCCTCCACGTCTGAGGAATCCCCGGAGCAACGGCGACTCCGTTGACGAGGTAGGGGACGACGAGCGACTCAACGGCCGATGCGCCGGAAGACGCCGCCGACTGGGTCCTGGTCACGGACGAGAAGTCGTAATCGCGAGCGAGCCTGCTCGCGGCGGGCCCAGCAACGGCGAGCCGGCTGACGAGCATCGCGCCACTCTCGTTTGCGGTGCTTCTCACGAGCGCAGTGGCGACGACGGCGCCACCTCCTGCGATCGTCTCAATCTCGGCGCGCCCTCCCGTCATCGACTGAGCGCCTAATGCCTGTGCGACGCCCGCGATGTCCGATCTGCCGAAAGGTGGCACGGTCACGTTCCGCTCTCCTACTTTCGTCCCCTGCGCGTCGAAGAGAGTCACGCGAACCGAGGTCGCCTCGCGGCCCGTCGTTTCGGCGAGAGTCAGGTCGGTCGTCAACGCGCTCGACGCGATGATCCCAGCGAGGAAATGAGGCGAGCCGATGCGCGCGCCTTCTCCACTCATCGCGACGGGGACGACGAAGCCGCGGCTCCCGCCTCCCTTTTCAATCGTCTCGACCGACGCGGCGACGACGAGCGTCGAGAGCCTTTCGGGGGCGGCACGGATCTCCAACTGTCCCGACAGAGGTGCGGAGACTCCGAGAACCTGGGCGAGGGGATCGGTGAGCGTGACGACGTCGTTCGGCGGGACGATCACGGTGGCGCGTTTCACCTTTGTTCCGTCGAATCCGTTGGTATCCGAGGGGGTGAACGTAATCTGCGCCTGTGTCGCCTCACCACTGACGTTGGTGATCCGGATGCGGGAGACGACTTTTCCCCCGGTTGGAAGCAGGCGCGTAGTGACCACCGGGACGATGTAACTCCGGTCGCCGGGCTCGGGGGCCGGACGTCCCGTCGTCGTCTCGAGTGCGCCGCTGTCCTGCACCAGGAGTCGGGCCGACTTTCCGTCGCGCGTCACGACGGTGAGGAACGTGTAACGGGGGAGAGCGGACCCGTTAGGCGCACGGGTTCGTTTCGTGTAGAGCCGCAGCGGCCTGAAACTTCCTGCGGGAATCGGACTCGCATTCCAGCCCGCCTCCGGAAGAAGCCACATTTCGGGTGCCACGAAGCCGGTGAGGTCCATCGCCTGGCTGCCTGGGTTGAGGATGTCGACACTCAGGGCAGGACGATCGGAGTCGTCTCCTGCCTTCGCGGGGAAGACGGCGTAGTCGGACTCGATCCCACCGACGAGGAATGCGGGTGTCGCTCCCGTCCCCGGGCCGACGCGGAGGCTCACCCATGCCATCGGGGTGACTGCGAACGGCTCTCCGGGCGTGGCGAGCGTCAGGAGTCCCTGGTAGCTGCCAGGTGCCGTGTTAGGTGGACCCGAGAAACGAAGCTCGAGCGTCTTCGGCTGGCCGGGCTGAAGGGTGAAGAACGAAGCGTCACCGCCCAGCGGGTCGATGACCTGGAAGAAGGGGACGGAGCTGATCTCCTGTCTCCCCACGAATACAGGCACGGCGGCGGGTCCGATGTTCTCGATCGTGAAGCTCGAACGGCTGTCTTCGAGCCGCTCGCCGATCGCAGCCATTACAGGGGTGGGCGGGACGCTGAAGACGACGTTGGGCCGGCCCGCGACGGCGTTTACGCTGCGCGACGAAGACCATGCGGACATTCTCGATCCGTCACAACCGGCGACAGCCCGAACGCGGTGATGGAAGCTCCCGATCGAGGGAGGGATGAACGACGCGGCCGTCGACGTCGTTTGCTGCCGATCGATGATGCTCTCGAACGAGGAGTCGCTCGCACGCTCGATGATGTAGCTTCCCGCCGGGTCGAGCTCTTCGACATCGGCCCAGGCAATGGCGTAGACCTGGCCGAGCGCGATGTCGCTGCGCGGCGCGAAGACGATCGAAGTCGCGGGCGGTGCCGCGCAGCTCCGCCCCGTCGTGAACGAGAAGACCGAGCTCGCGGAACTGGCGGCCGCGTTGCAACCCGAGCGCGCGACGATTCTCCAGAAGTATGTCGTGTTTGGCAGGAGGTGCGGAATGTCGAGCTTGTCGCCGATCGTACCGCTGGCGATGAGCGACGGAGGATTCTCCTTTCCGAGCTGGAGCTCGTAGCTTGCGGCACCGGAGGCGGGCACCCACTCGAAGGTCGGATTCTCGGAAACCTCGGATGCTCCGTTAGGCGGCTGCTCGAGCGAGACTGCGCCGACCGCTCCGCAGGCGCCGTCCACCATGAATGAGCGCGTGGTGCTGCGCGAAGTCAGAGAACGGTCGCACTCGGCGTGAGCCACCACGTACCAGTAGTACTTCGTGCCGGGTGCAAGGCCGCTCGCCGTGACGCTCGTCGTCGTGAGCCCCTCCGCGTAGGGTGCTGGCGGATCGAACGGTCCGAGAAAGACGTCGTACGCGGCGGCTCCCGCGGCCGCCTGCCAGGATAGCTCGACGGTCGTGCCGACTTCCGGCGACGACCGCTGCCGCGCCATCGACGCGCTGTCGATTCCGGCTTCGGGGCAGGGCCTAGGCGCCTGCGCCGCCAGCGAGAGTGGGTTCGAGCACGACAGCGCGAGTATGGCGAGGCGCGCCGCGCGAGCGAGCCATCCTCGCCGCATGCGTGTGCCCGGTACCGTTCGTTCTGCCGGAGCTCGATGCCGCCGAGATCGCAGCGTCATGGCAGCGCTCCTCCAATGCCCGCGGGCGGACGGCAACCGATCGTCGTGATGAACGATCTGACCTCCGAGCTTGCGCTCCTCGCGGGGCTACAGTAGGGATCTCCCTTCGCGACGACCTTCCAATAGTACGTCGTGAGAGGTTCGAGGTTCGAGATCGACTGCGATGTAGCCGTGATGTCTTCGGCCGCGCGTCGCAGCGGTGGACTAACGGTATCGAGATAGACGTCATAGCGAAACGCGCCGGGGGTCGGGCTCCAGCGAAGCAAGGGAGAGATGCTGACACCGCTCGAGCCGTTGGCGGGAGAGGTGAGCTGGGGCGAGGAGATCCCGACACACGCGAAGATGCGCCGTACGCGATTCGCTCCGGAGTCGACGATGAACAGGTCTCCCGTGGCGTTGACGGCCAGGCCGGCAGGTCTCGCCAGTCCGGCCGCGGTCGCGGGACCGTTGTCTCCCGAGTACCCGCCGAAGATCGAACCGCTTTCGATCCCTGCGTACGTCGTGATCACTCCCGTCTGGGCGTTGACCCTGCGAATGCGGGAGTTGGACTCGTCAGCGATGTAGAGATTGCCCATGTGGTCGACGGCGATGCTCGTGGGGTTCCAGATCTTTGCCGCGGTCGCGGCCCCGCCGTCGCCACCGAACCCGAATTGACCGCTTCCGGCGACCGTGGTGATCGTCCCGCTCAGGTGATCGACGCGGCGGATGCGATTGTTCGCCGAGTCGGCGATGAACAGATTGCCATTCGCATCCACTCTTATGTCGGATGGCAGGAAGAGCTTCGCCGCGGTTGCGGGCCCGCCGTCACCCGAAAAGCCCGCGGCCGAGGCGGTGCCTGCGACCGTGGTAATGATCTTCGTGACCGCGTCGATTCTGCGTACGCTGTTGTCGTCGATGAGGAAGAGGTTGTCGAGCGAATCGATCGCGAGGCCCGAGACCGAGCCTAACCCTGCCTTCGTCGCGGGGCCACCGTCGCCTTTTCCGCCCGTGCCGCCGCCGGCGTAGGCGGACGCGAGCCCGGTTACGGCGTCGACGCGCCTGATTCGCCGGTAGCTCGGGTCGGCGACATAGAGATTGCCGGCGCGATCGACCGCGACTCCTGAGGGATAGGCGCCGATGCCGCTGAAACCCGCGCTCGGCGTGCCACCTCCGGCGATCGTCGTGATGAAGCCTGTCGATGCGTCGACGCGGCGGATGCGACTCGCGTGCTGATCGGCGATGAAGACATTGCCCAATGCGTCGAGCGCGACGCCTCGGCTCCGCGTGATCTCGGGGGAGCCGCTCAGCGAAAGAATTGCGTAGGTTGCCGGTCCCCCATCGCCGATGAAGGCGTTGCCCGATGGCCCGATGCCGGCGATCGTCGATACGAGACGTGTAGCAGCGTCGATCCGCCGCACTCGTTCCTGCGACGTTTCCGCCACGAATAGATTGCCAGAAGCGTCGGTGGCAATCGCATCCACCTCGAGGTACGCGGTCGTTGCGGGGAGACCATCGTTCCGATCGCAGCACGGCCCTCCGGCGATCGTCGAGATGATTCCGGTGATGCCATCGACGCGTCGCACGTGGCTCCCGTTGATCTCACCAATCAGGACGTTTCCGATCGCGTCAACCCAGACATCCCGCGGCCCGTGCAGCGCCGCCGCGGTCGCCTGACCCCCATCGCCGGTGGAGCCGAACGAGCCGTTTCCGGCAAAGGTCGAGATCAGGCCGGAGGTTGCATCGATCCTTCGAACACGCCGGTTTTGATAGTCGGCAACGTACACGTTGCCAGCCGAGTCAGCGGCAATACCGCGCGGACCATAGAGCGATGCAAGCGAGCCCGGGCCTCCATCGCCCGAGAAGCCATTGGTCCCGTTCCCCGCGATCGTCGTGATCCTCCCGTTAGGGTCGATGCGGCGAATCCTGATGTCGCCGGAATCATTGACGAATACATTGCCGAAGCGATCGGCGGCGACGTGAGTCGGCCACACCAGGCGCGCCGCGGTCGCAGGGCCGCCATCGCCCAGACCCGAGCCCGAGCCACCTGCGAACGTCGTGATCTTTCCCGTTACGTGGTCGACTCGTCGAACTCGGTTGTTGAAGGTATCGGCGATGTAGATGTTGCCCGAGACATCCGAAGCGACGCCGGAAGGTTTATTGAGCGCCGCAGCCGTGGCCTGCCCTCCATCGCCGCTCGAGCCTAACGACCCCGTGCCCGCGATCGTGACGATGACACCGCTCGAGGCCGCGACGCGCCTGATCTGATGCCGCTCCGGTTCAGCGATGATGATGTTGCCCTCGAGGTCGACGTGGATGTCTTCCGGCGCGTAAAGCGCGACCGCCGTCGCCGGGCGTCCCTCGACCGTTCCGCCGCCCGCGAAGGTGAAGATCGACTGCGCGTGAACCGCCTGCGCTGCGGGGATCAAAAGCAAGCCTGCGAGGAGTGCCACACCGGATCGCGTCACCTCGAGCTCCTTGGCGGAGCGACTCCGGCCACGATTCCGAAGGTAATCGCTGCCCTTGCTCAGCGCGCTGACGAGCGACCGGAGCCAGGCGGCGGGCTTCGTCGATCGCATTGCGCTCACGGCCGCCTGACTGGCCGCGTACGGACTGGTGCTGGCGGGGCGGGCGCGACCGGTGCCGCGAGCGAAGGACGCGTCGCGGGTATCCCTCCCGTTGGCGTAAGCAGATACGTCTCCAAATCTCCTGTTCGATTGTCCTGCGCGACCGCGAGCGCCGTGACCAGCCCGTCTCCACCGACGGACTGCACGACGACCATCACGTTGGTTCTGTCTTTACGGCGCTCGTCGGTATCGAGTCCAAGCTGCGCAAAAACAGTATCGAGGCGCACCTGCTGCATCGCGCCGATCGAGATCTGCTTTTCGGCGATCGGGTTGACGCGGTTGCCGGCTTCATACAGCCTGACGAGCGCCGTGGCGCTTGCGTTGCTGATCTCGTTGATCAGAAGGAGCCATCGTGTTCCTCGGTTTGGGTCGACCGACTGCTCGAGCCCTTCGATGAAGACGGGTCGCGAGGCACCGTCCGCGCCGCTCGCCGCCTGAGATACTGTGGGGACGACTGGTACGGCCGCGGCAAGGGAAGGGGGATTCGAGCCGACGGCTGCCGACGCGATCCCGCTCACGACCTTTCCACCCGGATCCGTGCTCTCGACGAACATCGTTCCCGCGAATGCGTCGAGAATGCCGAACAGCTCCTTGACGACGTCCGCGAAATACGTCGTTCGTCCTGCGGAGACGACGACGGGTTGCGGCGCACCGACGGGCGCCCCGAGTGGGGTGGCGAGCGTGACCGTAAAGGTAGTCGCGCTCGAGCCGCTCGGAGCGGAGAGGCTGAGCGAAGTCTGGTAGAGATAGGTCTGGAGGCTGCTGATGAGCCCGCTCACGACCGATGGGATCACGTACTTCGTCGTCGTCGCCGTCGCTGTGCGCGCCGTCATCCGTGCCGGCCACCGCACGCGTTGCGGGAACGACGCGAACATCTTCGCCGCCGCCGCTCCCGATTCCTCTTCGGATCCGAGGCTCCAGCCACGACCTGTCGCGGGATCGGTGATCACCAGCGTGCCGACGACCGAGCCGCCCCCTGACGTCACCGCAATTCGGAGTCTCGCCCCTTCGATTGTAGTGCCACCGCCTAACTGTTTGACGATGTTAGGGAGGGTGAGGTGTCCGTAGGGCGAGATCGCCGCCGCGCTCGATCCCAGAACCGAGCCGTCGGCGCGGCTGAGTGTCACGACCACGCTCGCCGAGCCTGGGTTGATCACGGTTCCTGCCGATTGGGCGCCGCCCGAGGTCTCGGTTAGCACGAGATCCGCCGTCATTCCTGCGCTAAGCGCGAGCCCTGTGATCACGTGACTTTGTTGCAGGCGGGCCCCTTCTCCCCGCGACACGACCGGAACGCGAAGAACGTAACCTCCGTTCGCGCTCGACGTTGGTGTGAAGACCGTGGAAGTGACGGTGAGGCTTCCGTAGCGTGAGGCGCCTGAAGGCGGATCGACCGGGCGAATCTCGATCTGCCCCGACGCCGGTCTCGAGGCGCCGAACACGAGGCGAAGCGGATCGCTGAGGGTGACTTCGTCGTTCGCGGGAACGACGACGACTGCTCGCTTGATCTTCGAGCCATCGAAGCCGTCGGCCGCGGTCGGTGTGAAGAAGAGCTCAGCATTTAACCGTGCGTTGCTCGAATTTCCGAGGCGGATGCGAGAGTAATTGTCGACACCGCCGTCGAGCGTCTCCGAGACGGCGTCGGGGACGATGTGCGAGCGAGTCGAAGAATCGAGCCGCGCCCTCGTCGCGGTGAGCGACGCGGTGTCATTGTCCTGCACGAGAAGTCGGGCGGACTGCCCGTTCCTGCTCGTGACGGTGAAGTAGGTGTAGCGAGGGAGCGACGATCCGGCGGGCGCCTTGGCCCGATCGGTCGTCAGCAGCACCGGCGCCGAGCCGGCCGCGGCGATCGGCTGTGCGTTCCAGTTTGTGTTAGGCGTAAGCCAGAGCTCGGGGCCGACCGTGCCGCCGAGCTCGAGCTGCGACGAGCCTGGGTTGCGGATCGTGACGGGGAGCGGAGGCCGCCCCGAATCGGGCTGCCCTGCGGCGAATCCAGGGAGGAATGCGTACTCGGTAGGGATTCCGTTGATGCGGAACTCGGGAGAAACGGAGTCCGCGACACCCACTTTCACGCTGTAGAACGAGTAAGGCGTGATGTTGAACGGATCAGCATTCTCGCCCGCCGGCGCTGTTGCGACGAGGAATCCCTGAAACGCCGCGGCGCTCCCGGTCGGGACCTGGGAAGGTACCACCTCGAGCTCGAACAGCTTCGGCGTATGGGGTGGAAGATGGATCTCGGTCGTACTTCCACCGAGTGGATCGCGAATCGTGACGTATCCTCCGGTGGAGGCGAGACTCACGTCATTGAGATCGCGGGTCGTCAGATTCTCGATGCGAAAGGATGTCTTCTTCCCCGCGGCCGATTCGCCGATCGCGACGAAGATCGGCGCCGGGGGCACCGTGAACACCACGCTCGCCAGTCCACGAGCGACGCTGACTGTGATGGGTGTCGAGAAGGCGCTCGCCTTCGACGGGTCACACGATGGCACGGCGCGGACTCGAATCTGGAAGTTCCCCTCGCTCGTGCTGAGGAACGAGGCCGCGCTACCGTCGACGAGTTGCCGGTCAACGAGCGTCGACCCGTTCGTCACGTTGTTGCGTTCGACTTCGTAGTAGCCCTGCTCCGTTAGGCCGGGAGACTCGCTCCATCCGACCGTGTACGTGGCGCCGGCGCCGACCGCAAGGGGAGGACTGTAGAGAATCGAAGGCACGGCAGGTGTCGTGCATCCTTGCGCGGCGGCCGGTGAGGCCGGCGCGATGGCGGCAATGCCGAGGACCAGGACGAGCGGAACGGCCCGACGGCGCATGGTCTCCTCTCGACGGGTTTGGATCGTTCTCTCTACGCACGATAGCTCCGACTCAGCGTAGATGCCAGTGATCGAATGGAGGCACTCGCGCGAGGACCGCTTCAGGCGCACCGAAGCGGCACGTGCCAATGTGCCGCCGTCCCCCCGTTCCGCCCCATAAACTTCGCCTCGGCGAGATGATCTGCTCCCCCGTCTCGATCGCCTGGAGGTTTGCCGAGGCTCCGTTGTGTCCCGGATCGAAGCGGAGAACGTTCGTGTAGCTCGCCCTTGCCTCGTCGCAACGGCCGAGTCGTGCAACTGCGTTCCCACGGTTCTGGAACGCCTTCGATGATGCGGGAACGATCGCCATGGCGAGGCTTGCCTCGGCTCGTCACTGCCCCGAGAACTGCCCCGGAGCGGCGCAACTGGTTGCTGTCGTGAATGACCGCACGGCGGACTCGCTCGTGCGTGTGGGAGTGCAATAGAGGTCGCCTTTGGCTACGACCTTCCAGTAGTAGGTCGTAAGTGGCTGCAGATTCGCGGGTGAAAACGAGCCTCCGGTCACGTTCGCTTCGGCGATCACTCGGGGGGGAGAGACCGTGTCGACGAACACGTCATAGCGAAAGCTCCCCTTTACCGGACTCCATGCGATCCGCGGGACGGTCGAGACGCCGTTCGCTCCATCCGCCGGTGATGACAACGTCGGTGCGATGAGCGCGCGACACTTCGGGACATAGCGAATCGCGAATCGCTGAAAGATCTCGTCGCTTTGCGCGATGTACAGATTGCCATCGGCATCGAGCGCGAGCGCCTCGGGCGCACCGACCGCGGCGCTCAGAGCCGGACCCGCGTCGCCGCTCGATCCCGACAGTGACCCGCTTCCCGCGTAGGTAGAGATCGTGCCGTTGACGACGCGCCGAACCCTGCCGACGCAGGCGTCGGCAATGTAGAGCGTTCCCTCACTGTCGACGGCTACGTCAGCTGGACACTTCAGCGATGCGAGAGTTGCCGGACCACCGTCTCCCGAGTAGCCGGCGGTGCCATTCCCGGCGACGGTCGATATGCGCCCGTTAACGACGTCGATCCGCCTGACGCGACTGTTGCCGCGGTCGGCGAAGAAGACGTTTCCAGCCGAATCGACGGCCACGCCCCAGGGATTACTGAGTCGCGCCGCCGTTGCAGGGCCGCCGTCTCCGGCAAATCCAGCCGTACCCACTCCGGCGATCGTCGTGATGATGCCGCTTTCGAGGTCGACACGCCGAATGCGATGGTTGTGCGCATCCGCGAGCAGCAGCGCCCCCCCAGCGTCGAACGCCATTCCTCGTACGTTCTCGATCTGCGCGCTCGTCGCCGGGCCGCCATCGCCCGAGTCGCCTTCGCGACCCGTGCCAGCGATCGTCTCGATGATGCCATCCAGGCCGACGCGGCGGATTCTCTCGTTCTGCGAGATGTAGAACACGCCGGATGGAGCCACGACGACATCCGCGGGAGTGAACAAGTCGGCGGAGATGGCCGGGATTCCGTCGCCGTTGTAGCCACGTTTTCCCGTGCCGGCGAGCGTCGTGATGCGGGTCGTCGCGGCATCGACCCTGCGGACAAGATGGCGTTGGAGCTCGGCGACGAAGAGGTTCCCCGCGTCGTCGACATCAATCCCCTCGGGAGCGGAAAGGGTTGCATTGATTGCAGCACCTCCCTCCCCGGATGGTGGAGGCGTACCGCCGGCGATCGTGGTGATGACGCCGGACTCCCGGTCGATGCGCCGGACTCGGTTCGGGTCGGTCTCATCGAATGAGAAGCCGGGAGTGTATGAAAAGTCGCTCGTGACGATGAGCAGGTTGCCCACCCCATCCACGGCTAGGCCCTTGGGTTGCGTTAGGCGCGCCTCGCTCGCCGGACCGCCGTCGCCCGTCGTTCCCGACGAGAAAGCCTTGCCCGCAATCGTGCGTAGAATCCCCGAGGGCTCGACGACGCGAATCCTGTCGCGCCCGTCGGAAATGTACACTTCGCCACCGGTGCCGGCACAGACGTCGAAAACGTCGATTTCAGCCTGTGTGGCAGGGACTCCGTCGTCTCGACTCGACCCGCCTCCCGCGAATGTCGTCACGATTCCATTGGCAATCCTGCGGATGCGCCGTGCGGTCTGGTCCGCAACGAAGACGGCGCCGACGTGATCAACCGCGATACCGTTCACCGTGCCGAACGAGGCTGAGAGCGCCGAGCCTCCATCGCCTCCCGAGCCGAACTCACCGTTTCCAGCGATGAGTCGAAGGCGCCCATCAGCGGGATGCACTCTCCAGACGCGATTGCGCGCGAAAAAATAGAATGCGCCCTGAGCGTCGACTTCCACGTCACCGATGAATCCGAGGAACGCGCTCGTGGCGCGAACGCCATCGGCCGGCGTGTCGTCACCTTTACCCGCCACGGTGGAGATTTTCAACGTCGCCGCGTCGATTTTCCGGACGGCAAAGTTCGTCGTGTCGCCGATGTAGACATTGCCGGCTGAGTCGACCGCCACGCCTTTAGGCCGGTAGAGAGACGCGCCGACAGCGGGCCCGCCATCGCCTCGGTATTCGCCTCCTCCGTCGCCGGCGATCGTCCGGATCAGCCCCGAGTCGGCGTCGACACGGCGTACCCGATTCGCATCCGTGTCGGCGATGTAGATGTCGCCATCGGGGCCGACGGCAACGTCGTGGGGATCGATCAACGTCGCGTACGTCGCAGGCCTGCCCTCGTCGCTGCCACCTCCGGCAACCGTAAAGATGGACTGAGCCCGACCGGGCGCGGCGATGCATGCGATGCAGAGTGCGCCGGCCAACAGTTTCTGCACGACGGTTCATTCTGGCTCTTCGATCGGCAAGATTCAATTGGCACGAGCGCGGTCAGCGACCTCCGGGAGCGGAGTCAGTGGGCTCGGGCGCACGTCTTGAGTTTCCCCAGCGATTGGGGTCATAGCCTTTCGTTTCGATCCGACGAGAAGCCAGAAGGTACGGCCTCACGCTCGCGAACCCCACGCGCGACCCCTCGTAATCGCACGAACGAAGCACGGCCTGTCGCCGCCGATCTGTTAGGCTGCGTAAATACGGTGTCAAACGCTGTGGTCATGGATGCCCGGCAGTTCTCAATGCGCCGCGGTCTGGCGTGAGCCTTCCGTTAGAAAGTAGGTCGTCATGGCCCCTTTTCCCTTGACGACGACTCCCCCGCGGGGCTCGAAGCCGAATTCGTCCTTCAGCAGTTCGTACACGGTTTCCGTGACCTGGACCGTGTCGGGAAGACTCGTGCTCTGCATGCGGCTCGCGACGTTGACGGCATCTCCCCAGACGTCGTATCCGAATTTCTTCTGACCGATGACGCCGGCCACGACGCGCCCCGTGTGGAGTCCGATGCGGATTTGCACGGGCTGACCGTCCGGATACCGAATCTGCTTGACGGCGCGCAGCAGGTGCAGAGCGAACTGTGCCATGTCGCGCGCGGCGAGCCGGCCTGTCGAGCCGCGCGTTCCAGCGATCGCCATGTATTCATCGCCGATTGTCTTGATCTTTTCCACGCCGTAGCGGTCGCAAAGCTCGTCGAACAGCACGAAGACGTCGCGTAGCACGAGGACGACGCGTTCGGGAGGATAGCGGCTCGCGAACGGCGTAAAGCCGACGATGTCCGCGAACAGCATCGTCACCTCGTCGAGCGTTTCCGCGATCGTCGCGTCCCCCGCGCGAAGGCGCTCCGCAATCCGCTCCGGCATCACATTGAGCAGCAGCGCGTCCGATTTCTGCTTTTCCTGAAGGATCTGCTGGTACATCTGTCCCTTCTCGACGACGATCGACAGATGTCCGGCGATGAGTTGGAACACGTCGATATGGACGTGACGATAGACGTCCGGCTCTCGACTGGAAAAGAAGATGAAGCCGATCGGCCTCCCTGATGAGATCAACGGACAGGTCAGGCTCGATCGGATCCCTTCCATCACCATCATCCGTGTCGATACCGAGCCGGGGTGCTCCTGGAGATACTGTTCCAAGTCATTGAGGATGCGAGGCGCACCTGACTCGAGGATCGCCTGGAGACTGCTCCCCGCCAGCGGAGCACTGTAGTTGCGGCCGAGGATGATCCGAGTGCCGTCGGATCGGGCCCAGCAGGCGCGAGCGATCGTGCCGCCCTCCTCCACGAGCGCGACGCCGAGCCGGTCGTAGGGGATGATCGATCGAAGCGCGTCATACGCCTTGTCGAGGATCTGCTCGAAGAGCATTCCGCGATTGATCTCGCGAGTGACTTCGAGGATCGCATGCAATTCGCGAAAGCGAATCTCGAGCAGCGAGGGGAGGTCGTCCAGTGCGCGAGCGAGCGCGGTGAGATCGTCCTCGTTGTTCGGCGTGGCTCGAGGGGGCTCGTGCCTCACTGCGTCCTGCACGCCGTCGGCGACGTGACGCAGTCTCGTGATCTGAATGCGCTTCTCGCGCAGGCGACGCTCCGCGTCGACGTCGCGTTGCGCGATGACTCCGAAACCGACGAACAGGAGCGCAATGATGATTCGCATCCAGAGCTCGTTCGGATCGTCGAGGCAGACGAACGCCTCGGCGAACGTCCCCGTGCGAAAGACGAAGGTGTGGAGGATCGATTCGATGAGCCAGTAGCCGGCCGCCAGCACGAGCGCGAGCCAGATGAGGAACGACTGGCGCGACTCCTTCTCCCACATGCCGCAGGAAGACTCCGGTCCTTCAACGAAACCCGGCCTTCCGCCGAATCATAGCGTTCGTGGGGTCTCTCGCTGCTTGTGCGAAGACACAGGGGTATGTGATGCGGAAGGGAGGATGACGGTGCATCAGAACATTGATTGGAGGCGGTCGCTCGCGAGACGCCTGGTCGTTCGTCGCCCCGGAGCGGGCGGTTTAAAGCTGCGGTTCCGGCCGTGTCAACGGCTGGTGAAGGATTGCGTGCAGGCGTTGCGCGCTCCCACGAGTGAGCGTACGTTCCAGCTCTACGTAACGCGATTGCGACTCGAGGAGGATTTCGTCATGCCTGACGTCAGCGGGCCCATGCCCGGAAGTTTCTGCTGGATCGAGCTCGCCACGAGCGATCCCGAAGCGGCGAAGCGCTTCTACGCGAGCCTATTCGATTGGAACGTCGACGAGAACGACATGGGTGAGATGGGGAAGTACTACATCTTCCGAAAAGGTGAGCGCGACTCCGCGGCGATGTATGGAATGATGGCCGATCAGAAGGCGCAGGGAATTCCGCCTAACTGGCTGACCTACATCGCGGTGGAGAACGCGGAAGCGTTCGTCGCGAAAGCCCAAGGTCTCGGCGCGTCCGTGCTCCAGCCACCGTTCGACGTCATGGACTTCGGTCGGATGGCCGTCCTCCAGGATCCGCAAGGCGCCGTGTTCGCGATCTGGGAGGCAAAGTCGCATTGGGGCGTCAAGATTCGCGACGAAGCGAACACGCTTTGCTGGAACGAGCTGGCTACGAGCGACCCGAAAGCCTCGGGTGAGTTCTACGCGGCGCTGACAGGATGGACCACGAAACCGAGTCCCGAGTACACGGAGTGGCATCTCGAGGGGAAACCGATCGGCGGGATGCGCACGATCAATCCGGGCGAACCGACGCCACCGAGCTGGATGCCGTACTTCATGGTGGACGACTGCGACGCGACGACGGCAAAGGCGCAGTCGGCCGGCGGACAAGCGTGCGTCGAGCCTTGCGACTTGCCTAACGTGGGACGCTTCTCGGTCCTGGTCGATCCCCAGGGAGCCGTCTTCGCGTTGTACAAGCCGATGTGAGGAAAGGTCCTGCTTCGCGATAGCGCGCAACGAGCGCCCTGTAACGGCCCGATCGAATCGACCGTTAGAGGACGCCGAGCCCGCGAGTCGAGGGCGGAGGGTCGCAGAGAGTCAACGCTTCCGTCTTCGAGACGATGGCGAGTCGATGGCAGAGGGCCAGCCCCAATCGCCTTGGGTCAAGCGAAGAAGGCCGAAGTTAGAACGTTGAACGCCGAATTTCGAACCCAGAAACCCGCTCCCAGGGTGCATTTCCGAAGTTAGAACGTTGAACGCTGAATTTCGAACCCAGAAGCCCCCACCCGGGATGCACTTCTGGGTTCAAAATTCATCGTTCTGCGTTCTCACTTCAGGGGTCCTTTCCTTAACTCGAGGCCATTGGGGTCAGTCCTTCTGTTTTCGGGACGACGGAGAGAACAGAAGCACCGACCCCGTGGCACGCCCCGACCTCGTGGCACGCCGACCTCGCGGCACGCGAGACGACGGAGAGTCGACGGCAGAGGGCCAGC
>JACPDH010000089.1 GCA_016184115.1 Acidobacteriota bacterium
GACCGCGTTCTCGACGCCGAGTGCAAGCTCGTCGTCACTGCGAACGAGGGGCTTCGCGGCGGGCGGGCGATCCCGCTCAAGGCGATGACCGACAAAGCGGTCGAAGGAGTCGCGATGGTGACGACGCTTCTCGTCGTCAAGCGGACCGACACCGAAGTGCCGATGCAGCCTGGCCGCGACTTCTGGATGCACGAAGAAGCGCGCAAACAGCGCTCGACCTGCCCTGTCGCCTGGATGTCGGCGGAGTCACCTCTCTTCATCCTTTACACATCGGGCTCGACCGGAAAGCCTAAGGGAGTCCTTCACACCACCGCGGGCTACCTGCTCTACGCCGCGATCACGCACAAATACGTATTCGACATTCAGCCCGACACGATTTACGCCTGCGTCGCCGACGTCGGGTGGATCACAGGACACAGCTATATCGTGTACGGTCCGCTCCTGAACGGCGCAACGACGGTGATGTTCGAATCGACGCCGGTCTATCCTGATGCCGGGCGATACTGGCAGCTCGTCGACGACCTGCAGATCGACGTTTTCTATACGGCACCCACGGCGATCCGCGCGATCGCGCGCGCCGGAGACGAGATCGTGAGGAAGTACTCGCGCAAGTCGCTCCGCATCCTCGGCACGGTCGGCGAGCCGATCAACCCGGAAGTCTGGAAGTGGTACCACGACATCGTCGGTGAACAGCGCTGCCCCGTCGTCGACACGTGGTGGCAGACGGAGACGGGCGGCATCCTCATCACGCCGCTGCCGGGGGTGACGCCGATGAAGCCAGGCTCCGCGACGCTCCCGTTCTTTGGAATCAAGCCGGTGCTGCTCGACGACGATGGGAACATCGTCGAAGGAAATGGTGTGAAGGGGTACCTCTGCATGGACGGCACATGGCCCGGCCAGGCACGGACGATTTGGGGAGACCACTCGCGCTTCATCGACACGTACTTCAAGCGGTTCCCCGGTTACTACTTCACGGGTGACGGCTGCACGCGCGACGAAGACGGCTACTACTGGATCACCGGTCGCGTCGACGACGTTCTCAACGTCTCGGGTCATCGATTAGGCACCGCCGAGGTCGAGAGCGCACTCGTCAGCCACGAGGCGGTCGCCGAGGCTGCGGTCGTCGGTTACCCGCACGACATCAAAGGGACCGGCGTGTACGCCTACGTCATCATCAATCCCGAGTTCGAGACGCAGACGCACGAGCAGCTCGTCGGAGCGTTGAAGGAGCAGGTGCGCAAGGCGATCGGCCCGATTGCGGTGCCCGATCTCATTCAGATCACGCCAGGCTTGCCCAAGACCCGCTCGGGCAAGATCATGCGGCGTATTCTCAGGAAGATCGCCGAAGGGAGCTACGACGAGCTGGGTGACGTGACGACGCTCGCCGATCCAGGCGTCGTCGACGAGCTCGTGAAGTTCCACAAAGGAGCGAGTTAGGCTCGAGCGCGAGATGCGGGGGGCGCGTGAAGCGTAATCCGATACGAGATCAGGGAGACTGAGCCAATGACTATTCACACACCGGGAGTTCCCGCGCAGGACGAGTATGCGGAGTGGTATGCGGGTTACGTTGCGCGAGTGCCGGATCGCGACATCATCGCGGCGCTCGCATCGCAGCCTGACGATCTCGAATCGCTGGTCGGCGTCGTGCCGGAGGAATCGACGACATTCCGTTACGCCGAAGACAAATGGAGCATCCGCCAGCTCGTCGGCCACCTGATCGACGGCGAGCGGGTCTTCGCGCTCCGGGCGCTTTGCTTCTCCCGCGGCGACGCGGCGTCGTTGCCTGGCTTCGACGAGAATGCGTACATCGCGAGCTCGGCGTACGACGATGCGCCGTGCTCGGAGTTGAGGCGCGAGTTCCGGGCGCTTCGGGATGCCAACACATCGATGTTAGGTCGGCTCGGGACGGAGCAATGGGACCGTCGCGGCACGGCATCGGGTTACGCCATCTCGGTTCGTGCGCTCGCATACATCATGGTCGGGCATCCTCGCCACCACATGAGCGTCATCGCGGAGCGCTACCTTCCGCCGCTCGACATCACGGCGGCACGGCTGAGCTGGATGAAAGGGGCCTGACCGTCAGTTCCTCACGACCATGGTGCCAGTTGCCGTCGGGTGGATCGAACAAGTGTAGGGATGTGTGCCGAGGGACGCGGTGACGGCGACGCTGGAATAGCCAGGAAGGATGGTTCCGGAATCAAAGGTTCCGTCGACCGCAATGATGCGATGTGCATCGGAACCCGAGTTCCGCCACGTCACGCTCTGTCCTACGCTGATCGTGATGGGGTCGGGAGAGTAGGAATGGTTTGCACCAATGGTGACGACCGGGCCTGCCTGTCGAGGCTCGGTCGGGCTCGAGTAGCTGTCTCCGCCGCAGGCGAGAGTAAGAATTGCAACGACTGAGAAGAGCGAGAGCAGCAGAACGATTGGAATTCGACCAGGGTTTGTCGACTTCATTGTGAGACCTCCGTTCGTGCTACAGACGAGCAGCAAGAAGCGCGCCTGAAGCAACGTTGGCCCGCAAGGAGAGGCGTTTAACCAAGGTCGGTGCTCAGACTCCAATTCCATTCGGACGAGCGAGTCGACGAGGGTGTCTCCAGTGGGAGTGGCACGTGCTTGCGTTGCGAAGGAGAAGACGCGCCGCCGTTTCGTGAGTGCGTGCGTCAGAAGTCGGCGCGCCATCCAAAGGTGATGTGATTCGAGCGCGTACCGAATACGTTGTGTTCGAGACTCACGGTGACGCCTCGCCAGCCGAGGGTCACCTCGGCGGTGGGTCCGAAGTCGTCGACGACGCCGTCGAGAAGGTTCGACTCGACATAGTCGGCGCGTGCGCCGGCAGCGGCCTCGACCGTGAGGCCTCGGCCCAGGTCGCGCCGCGTCACGAGCCGTGCCTCTGCCACCGAGCGGAAGCCGGGCGCGACTCGCGACTCCAACTCGAGCTGGAGACGCGACGGACCGCTGCCTCCCAAGTCTCGCCGGGCGACGAGCGCGGCGGTTGGGTAGAGCTTGTTCCCGTTGACGTACATGAGCTCGACCGGCTCGCTGCCGGTAAGGCGATGGACCTGGTTCTGAACGCTCTGTCCGAGCAGGCCGCGGCCGACGTGCAGGAGGCCGAATTCCGGGCGAGCGGTCCACGCCCCGATCTCGATCGGCAGCAGCGCGAAGCTCGCCTCCGTCTCGTCGAAACGAATCCCCGCCTCACGGTTCGTGAACATCCGTTCGGTGAAGAGCAGGTGGCGCTCGGAGACCTTGAGGTCGATGTCGAGAGCCGAGGTGTAGAGATCGTCCTTTCTCTCGTTACCGCTGATCGGGTCGTTGGCCAGAGTTAGGCGGAGCTCCGCCGCGCCGGCGAGTCCGGTGCCGAGAATGAGCGCGAGTGCGAGCGCGGAGAGAAGCCAACCGCGCAGGGTCGGGCCCTGATCTCGTGTGGAAGGGCGAGCCGCGGCGAGTGGAGCAACAGCGATGAGTCGTTCGGGTCGTTTCGAATCCGTGGGCATCGGAATTTCCAATATTCAAGCAAGTTAACTGACTAAGTGATGGCGCAGAACTAACTCCGCGTACAACCTCCGGCCTCCTACCGGAGCGAGCGGATCCAGGTCTCCAGTGTCTTCGTTTCGGTGCGTAGGATCCTGGAATCGTGGTGGATCCAGGAGAGGAGCGAGGCGCCCTGCAACGCCGCGACGAAGTGAAGCGCAGCGTCGCGCGCTTTCGCTCCGGTCAGGCCGAGCGCCTTCATCCTTCCTTCGGTCCAGGTCTGCATCTTCGATAGAGGAAGCTCCCGACAGCGGCGTTCGTCGTCGCACGAATCCTGGGAGATCCGGCCCAGCGCGCAGCCGCTCTCGGCGACACGATCGGCGCCGAGCCGGAGCGTCTCCAGAAGTGCGGCGAGTTGATCTTCGGGGGTCTCTGCGGCGCTGCAGCGCGCCAGGGTCTCGTCGAGCTCGGCGACGCGCCTCTCGAGGACCGCGCCGGCGAGTGCTTCCTTCGATTTGAAGTAGTAGTAGACGTTTCCAAGCGGTACGCCCGACGTTTCGGCAACCATCGCGAGAGTCGTCGCCGCGAAGCCATGCTTGTGCGCCAGCGACGCTGCCGCGTCGATGAGTGCGTCTCGCTTGTTTGTCGGCACGTTCATGTTAGTTATCTGACTAACATCCCCTCGCGCGCTCCCATTCCAGGGACGGCGAAACGGGGACGGCGAGGAAGGAGGGTGAAGCGACCGAGGCCGATCCGGGCGATGAGCAGCCTGCGCCGCGAGAAGTCTCCCGCGCGATGCGGGGTCATGCAGTAAAAGGAAAGAGCTGGGAGCGGACGCATCAGTCCACGTCCGCTCCCAACTGAGAGCACCATTCCCGTCACTCGGCTCTGCCGCCTACGGCTCGTACCGTACCGGCAAATACTCCGGATACCACATCGCCCGCGACACTTTCGCTTCGAGCTGCGCGAGCGCCGAGTCGTCTGCGTGGCCTTCCTTCACCGCGCGCCTGATCACCGCGATCGCGACGGCGCGCGAACAGTCACGGATCTTCGTCAGCTGCGGGTAGGTTGCCGTCATTGCCAGGTCGTCCGGAGTGACCTCGTTCGCGAGCGCCTTCGCGGCGTCGAGGAACATGCCGTTGCTGACATGTGTCGCGCGCCCGACCGTGACGCCCAGGCCGACGCCGGGGAAGATGAATGCGTTGTTGCACTGGCCGATGCGGTGCGTCGTACCGTTGAAGGTGACCGGATCGAACGGGCTGCCGGTCGCGACGATGGCGCGTCCGTCCGACCAACGGATCGCTTCCTCGGCGGTGCATTCGCTCTTCGACGTCGGATTCGACAGCGGGAAGATCATCGGTCGCTCATTCAACGCCGACATCTGACGAACGATCGACTCGGAGAATGTCCCCGGAGTCGCTGACACGCCGATGAGGATCGTCGGCTTCGCGTTCGCGATCGTTTCCTCGAGCGTGATCTTCGAACGGTCCTTGCACTTCCATTTGGCGACCTCGGAGACGGGACGCGCGAACATCGCCTTGAAGTCCTCGAGGCCAGCGCGATCGTCGACGCAGAGACCCTTGGTGTCGACGGTCCAGATCCGCTTCTTCGCCTCGGCCTCCGGCACCCCGCTCTCGACGAGCGCGGAGACGAAGAGCTCGGCGATACCGTGTGCCGATGCGCCGGCGCCCGCGAAGACGAGCCGCTGGTCTTTCATTTCCTGCTTGCTGATCCGCAGGCCGCCATAGATGCCCGAAAGGACGACCGCCGCGGTTCCCTGGATGTCGTCGTTGAAGGTGCAGAGCTGGTTGCGGAAGCGGTCGAGCTGCTTGATCGCGTTCCCTTTGAGGAAGTCCTCCCACTGAAACAGCACGTTGGGGTAGACGCGCCTGACTGCTGCGACGAACTTGTCGATGAAATCCTGGTATTCATCGCCCCGAATTCGCTTGTGGCGAAGGCCGAGATAGAGAGGATCTTTCAGCCGTTCCTCGTTGTCGGTGCCGACGTCGAGAGTGATTGGCAGTGTGTTGTAAGGCGAGACGCCGGCGCAGAGGGTGTAGAGGCAGAGCTTCCCGATCGGGATGCCCATCCCCCCCGCGCCCTGGTCACCAAGACCGAGGATCCGCTCGCCGTCGGTGACGACGATGACCGATGGGTTGTGCGTGTGATAGTTGAGCAGGACCTGCTCGATGCGGTCGCGTTGGTCGTAGCCGACGAAGAGACCGCGC
>JACPDH010000086.1 GCA_016184115.1 Acidobacteriota bacterium
CCGTCGTCATCGACCCGAGGCACCTTGCCGCGCCGGCATGCCGCCTCACAGGGAGCGCCACAGACGCGCCCACAGATCGAGGCGAACGGGTTCGGACCGCGCGCAATCAGATACGCCTCGGAGAATCGCCCATCCGCGATCGCGCGAACGTAACCGCGTGCGTCTGTGTGCACCGGACAGGCGTCCTGGCAGGAGATCAGGCGCCTGTGGTGATCCTCGCCCGGGATCTGAACTCGAATGGTTTGGGTTGGATCCATGCTTGGCTCGTTATTCTTGACTTGTTGATAGACAAATGTATAAATCAAGAATCAACGAACGTCAACCAAAAAGGATCCCAGCCTCGCAGTTCGAAATAAACCGCTGGATTGCAATCATTTAGGGAGGCGCGAGCTTGTCGATGCTATCGAATACCGCCGAATACGCCCTCCGAGCGATGGTCTTCCTCAGTCAGGCGATGCCTGGAAAAGTAATGACGGGCCGCGACCTGGCGGCCGCGAGTGGCGTTCCGGCGAAATACCTCTCGAAGATTCTCCTCGATCTGAACCGCGCCGGAATGGTCACCGCGATCCGCGGCCAGGGAGGCGGCTACAGTCTCGCGCGCGAGGCAAACGACATCCGGCTCATCGAGGTCGTCGAGATCTTCGACCGCCCTCGCGCTCATCCGCGCTGCCTCCTCTCGTTCGAAAAGGACTGCTCCGACGACGCGGGATGCTCGGCGCACGACCGCTGGAAGCTGGTCCGCTCGGTCTATCTCGATTTTCTCGACAGCACTTCGCTTGCCGACATCGCCGACACGGCACCAAGTGGCGGCACGGTGCTGAACGCGCAGCCCTCGAGCGCACGACGCTCAACCCCAGGCCGCCGCCAGGGGCGCTAGTGTTCGGTCCGTGAATTGGGTGCAATATCGCACCGGATTCACGGACAGAACACTCGTCGGCCCGAAACCTCGTAGCTCGCAATCACCCGCGGCGCGTTCGGCGGAGTCACGCCAGCCCGGGTCGAAATGCCACGCTCCTCGTGACGCGCATCATGTGACTCCATGATGGCCGCTTCGGGCCGCCGCGGTTTCCCGCACAGCGCCTCTCCGTGACCAAAGTCATAGTCAATCTGTCTCGGCGGCATCGCGCTCGTCTTCGCACGACACGACGCCCTAACAGTTTATTGAGTGGCGCGCAAACGGTTGGATACTCGTGCGCCAGGTCGCCACCAGCCTCATTCACAGGAGGGTCATAGAGTGAAGAGCCATACGCAACGCGCATTCCGCAGTCTCGCACTACTCGCCGCCGTGGCGCTGCTCGCGTCGTTCGCCGCCCCCGCGGTCGCAGCGACCGCGCCCGTCACGGTTACGGTCTCCGTCACCGGCACGCCGTCGCCCGGTGCCACGGTCACCGCAAAGGCAAACGTCACGATCAACGACGGCTCGACCCTGCAGTCGATCAAGTGGACGCAGAACAGCGGCATCGCCGCGTCGCTGTCGAACACGAACAGCGACACCATCACCGCGGTCCTCGGCAACCGGAAGGCCTACCGTGAGCACCTGGCGGAGATCCTCGAAGAGCCGCCCGCGAGCGCCTCGGGGCTCCCGTCGTACATCCCGCTTCCCGAGCCGTTCGAGGCGGGTCTGCAGGATCGTTTCGTCGTCGTTGGCATGTCGCCGTTCTCTCTCGAAGAGGCGGGCCACGTTGGCTTCGAGATCGCCGTCACCACGACGTCGGGAACCTACAAGCTCCCCGGCGCCATCGCCACGTCGCTCCCCTGGCCGATGAGCACTGGCGTCAACAATGTGCCGGTTGGCGTTCCCGTCATGCTCCACGGTAAGGCGCAGGCGAGCTACAACTGGACGATCGCCGGCCCGGCGGGCTCCAACGCCGCGCTCACCGACGCAACGACGCAGAACCCCGAGTTCACCCCGAGCGTCGCCGGTCTCTACACGCTTACCGTGACTGACGTCGCCGCCGCCAAACCAGTCACGCTCAAGGTCTACGCCGGAACCTGGAAGGGTGTCGTCATCGGCAAGGACGCCGCAGGGCGCCCGCAGCCTGATTTCGCGTGCCGCGAGTGCCACGGCGTCGGAACTCCGATCGACAAGTTCACTCCGTGGGCGAAGACCGGCCACGCGGAGATCCTGACCGACAACATCAACAATCCCGCCGGACACTATTCCGAGGGATGCGTTTCGTGCCACGCGGTCGGCTGGCAGCCGGGTGTGAGCAACGGCGGTTTCGACGATGCAGCCGACTACGCCGCGCTGCTCGCCTCAGGCGTCCTCTCCCATGGCGACACAGCCAACTGGGACAAGATGCTTTCCACCTACCCTGCGTCCGCAAAACTGGCGAACATCCAGTGCGACAACTGCCACGGGCCCACCGGCAGTGAGGCGCACTTCAATGGCGTCAAGAGCGATCGCAACTCTCTGTCGTCCGACGTCTGCGGCACCTGCCACGGCGAGCCTCTCCGTCACGGCCGTTTCCAGCAGTGGCAGCTCTCGCGCCACGGCAATTACGAGACGGCGCGCGCCGAAGGAACCAACGCCTCATGTACGAAGTGCCACAGTGCCCAGGGCTTCGTGCAGTGGGCTGGCAACGGCTTCAGCAGCGCGGCGATCAAGGTCGACTGGACCGTCGACGAGGTGCATCCGCAGACTTGCGTCACGTGTCACGATCCGCACGCGATCGGCACGACATCAGGCGGCCCGACGACCAACGCCACCGTCCGCGTCTCCGGTAGCACTCCGATGCTCGACGCAGGCTTCAAGGCCGAGAACGTCGGCACAGCCGCGATCTGCATCACCTGCCACAACGGGCGCCGCGGACTCAAGGACGATCAGCACCCGGTCACCGATTATTCACGCGCACCGCACGTCGGCCCGCAGGGCGACGTTGTGTTAGGCTACAACCTATACTTCACCCAGGTTGGCATCCGAGGCGAGCATGGAAAGATCGCCGACTCGTGCGTCACCTGCCACATGGAGAAGACCAAGCCGCCCGCGCCGCTCTCGAACAACTTCGGCGGGACGAACCACACCTTCTACGCGAGCAGGGAAATCTGCACGACCTGCCACAGCCAGATCAACGGCGAGGCGTTCCAGGAAGAGATTGAGGAGCAGCTGCACAACCTGCAGGGCCAGATCGAGCTCGCGCTCACGAACGGCATGCAGACGCAGCTCCGGCTCGGCAACAAGATCGACATCGGCACGAAGCGCGTCAACGGCGCATCGGAGATCGCCGGCGTCGAGCTCATCGAGAGCCACGGCCGCCAGGGCGTGACCGTGACGCTATCGACCGGAGACGTCGTCGCCGACGTCGCACTCAACAGCGTTAAGGTGGTTCCACCGGCCGGCAGCGCCGTCGAGCTTCTCGCGACGATGGACGTCAATGTCGCGAAGGCGGGATGGAACTACTTCCAGATCCACAGCGACAAGAGCAAGGGCATCCACAATCCGCCATTCGTGAAGGCGGGACTGGAAGTCGCACTCTTCGCGACGAAGACCGTAAACGCCACGTACGCCGCAGGCGGCGCCAACGCCGGAGTCGGCGGCGGCCTCGGAAGCGGCGCAGGCGCAGTGACCTGCACGACGCCGTACGTCTACTGGGCGGAGATCGCCGGCCACATGCCGGGAGCCGCCGATAGCCAGTGGCGCACCGACCTGATCACCCGCAACCTCGACTCGGGCAACGCAAACGTGAAGTTCGTGCTGCACCAGTCGGACGGCAACCTCGAAGGTGCCGACACCGTTCCGGGCGCCTCGCAGAAGGCTTTCGAAGACGTCGTCGCGTTGATCGGCGGCACGAACAACATGGGCTCGCTCGAGGTTTGCTCGGACAAGCCGCTTCTCGTCCGTGCCCGTATCTTCAACGAAGCTGCCAACGGCACGTTCGGCCAGGGCTTCGAAGGGCAGATCGCCGACCTCGGCTACAAGGCCGGACAGACGGTCAGCCTCATCGGACTCCGTCAGCTCACGAATGCGTATCGCACGAACATCAGCGTCACGAACGCCGGCAAGACCGATGCGGACGTCGCCATCGGCCTCTATAGCGCGAATGGCGCGCTGCTCAAGACATACAACGTCACGGTACCCGCCGGACAGGTCAAGCAGGAAGGCGAACCGTTCAAGAATCAAGCGAACCAGCCCGACCTCGGCTGGGGCTACGCGACCGTCACGATCCTCAAGGGGACGAACGTTCACGCGTCGGCGTCAATGGTCGATATGAAGACCAACGATCCGACGACGATCACCGCTCAGCGGTAGGCTCCTGGAGTCACCGACGAAACGGGCGGCAGCGCGAGCTGCCGCCCGTTTCATTGTCAGCGCTTCCGGCTTCGCCGTCGCGCCGGCTTGGGAGCGGGCCTGGGTACCGCTTCGGTCTCCGCCGATTCGTCGCCTCGCGCGATCCACCAGATCGCAAACGCGAAGGCGTAGATCCCGACGAACCTGTAGAAGTGATCGGCGCCGCTCCAGAAGTCTCGCGCGATGCTGCCGTAGTGAACCCGGCTCCATGCACCGAGCTTCAGAACGTAGAACGTCATGACCTTGGCGGTCAGTGCCGCGACATGGACGACGAATAGCGCGAAGAGCGCGCCTGCCCACCGGCCGCCATGCGCAAGCGTCAAAGGAGGCCCGGACGCCGCGAGGAGTGTCAGCAGAAGAATGACGTTGAAGGTCAAGTCGCGGACCGGAATCTGCGGCCGAGGCGAGCGACGGTCGAAATCGGCTCGGTCGAGAATCACCGAGCTCCCGGCCGGCTTCAACTGCGTGACGTTCGGGTGCTCACGCAATTGAAATAATTGCTCAGTCGCGCGGGCGACGATCGGGTGGTAGAGCTCGCCGAGCCCAAGCCAGAGCGCCAGCCCAACCGCGAAGCCGATCGCACCCCTAAGCGGCCGGCTCAGCTTCACCACCCACCCTCTGTTTCGAGCTCCATAGCAGGAAGAACACGACCGCAGCCGCTACGAGAATCGTCTGCCAGACGCTCGTGTGCAGCACGTTGAAGAGTCCCGGCCGGTACTTGAGGAAAAGGTAAAGCGAGGTCGTGCGCACGAGGTTGAGAAGTTGAAGCCCGATCGATCCTGCGAGCAGCGCAAGCAGGCGTGATCGCCAGGGAGCCGGAAACGCGCAGACCGCACCAGCCAGCACGATGATCGCCTCGAGCCCATTACAGCCGTTCTCGATTGCGATCGAAGCACCAGGCCCCTGCACGACGACTCCGCTCACCGAAACGTCCTGGCCTACGGCGATGAGGATCGCCCCCGTCACCTTCGCAATCAGCGCAGTAAACGGGACGATCACTCGATCGTTGACCGGCCGAATCGCCACGATCACATAAAGCGAGATGACGATCGCCGCAAAGCCGGCGAGAAAGCGAGTACGGGGCTTCAGCTTGAACCTCGGGCTCATTGCGCGCGAAGAATACCAGTCGCCGGAGATCGCGTCACACGTGAAATGGGAGGAGCGGCGCGATTCATGCATTAGATTGTTTCGACGTCGGAGGACTCGCGTGACTTTCGTAGGATTCCGGAATGCGTTGAACCTGCGGCCGGTTTGCGAACCTGCAGCGGAGATTACGGTGAATCGGCGAGTCGCAATCCCTGCCCTCGCCCTGTTGCTCATCGCGCTTCAGACGAGCGCGAGTGACCGCGACAACCGGGCACAACGGTCGGCGTACGCAGCGATAGCTCTATCCGCCGCGAAGTCCGACGTGCGGATCATCGGGTTGGGCGATGAATCTGCCTCCGAACGGGTCATCGTCGAGTTCGTGACGCCTCCCCTCGCCGCGATGGCTCCCACTGCGCGCGACGCGACGACCCACACCGCGCTGCTCACCAGATTCCGCAATGACCTCGCAGCGATTGACGCCTCGGCCAGCGACACGAAGTCGCCCGCGTCGATCGTGGAGCACGGTTACTCGATCGTCTATTCGGGAGCTGCAGTCACCGCCTCCGGCCGCACGGTTGCCGCCTTACGCCAGCTTCCGTATGTAAGGCGCGTCGTTCCCGACGCCGAAGTCCGCGCCAGCGTCGAGCCGGGCGTTGGGACCGTGGGCGCCGACCGCGTCTGGTCGGCCTTCGGTACGCGAGGCTCGGGTGTGACCGTCGCGATCCTCGACTCCGGCATCGACTACTCGCACCCGGCACTCGGCGGAGGTATCGGACCCGAATTCCGCATCGCGTCGGGCCACGATTTCGTCAACGACGATGACGATCCGATGGACGACAACGGACACGGAACCCACGTCGCAGGAATCGTTGCCGCGAGATCGGCCGAGATCGATGGTGTCGCTCCTGACGCGACCTTGCTCGCGTTCAAGGTGCTCGACAGCGCGCTCGTTGGCTTGGAGTCCGACATCCTCGCCGCGATCGAACGATGTGCCGATCCCAACGGCGACGGCAGCTTCTCCGACCGGGTCGACGTCGTGAACATGAGCCTGGGTGCCGACGGAGCCCCCGACGACCCGCAATCGCGCGCCGTCGACACGGCGACCGAGCTCGGAATCGTCTTCGTCGTCGCCGCGGGCAACCAAGGCGAGTGGCGCTCGGTCCGCAGTCCAGGTACCGCGGCAAGCGCGATCACGGTAGGCGCGTCTGACGGTGCGATCGCCGTCGCCGGCTTCTCGTCCCGCGGGCCCGTGCCCCCGTTCTACAGCATCAAGCCCGAAGTCGTCGCACCCGGTGTCTCAGTGCGCTCGACCTGGCCAGGCGGCGGCACGGAAACGCTGAGCGGAACGTCGATGTCTGCGCCTCACGTCGCCGGAGTCGCCGCACTGCTGCGCGCGATCCATCCGACGTGGAGTCCCGCGGAAATCAAAGGCGCGATCGTGAGCACCGCACAGCCGCTCGACGAGAGCGTGATGTCGGGCGGCGCCGGAGTCCCCGACGCGGAACGCGCCGCGGCGACCCGCACCCTCGTCGTCCCGGCGATGCTCGATTTCGGCGTCGTCGACACCTCGGTTCAACGCTGGTCGTCGCACCGCGCCGTCGTCGTACGCAATGTGTCAGACGAATCGCGCTCCTATTCCGTGCGCGCTACCGGCGCGAGAGCCGGCCTAACGTTGTCGTTCAACGTAATTTCCTTCACGCTCCAGGCGGGCGAATCGCTCGACCTCGAGGTCATCGCGCGTGCCGACAACGGACGGCTCCCGTACCCCGACGATGGTTCGCTCGCCTTCGGAGGCGGCATCGTGATCGATAGCGCCGGCCAGACGTCTGTCGTGCCGTGGGCAATCGTGAAAGGGCACGCGTTTCGCGTGGAGTGGAGCGGAAACGAGAACGTGCAGGCGCTCATCGCTCCCGTCGGAGGGCGGACTGAATATCTGTCCGGCTCGAACGGACGTCAGTTCGATGCACTCCTTTCGCCCGGAAACTACAACCTGAGTCTCGTCGCACTGCCGACCGACGGCGCCCCCGCCGCGTTCGTCGCGGTCGAGAACCTCATCGTCGACAGCGACCGTGTGATCACCTCGTCGAGAGAAAGCGCGCCTTACACCCTCTCGTTCTCCGCAAACGACGAGAATCGGCGTCCCTTCATGTCGGGGCTCGCGTCTCCGGCAGGCTGCTCTCGCGAACGAGCGATCGTCCTTCCCGGCGCCGATGCTCCCGTCATCGAGATCGTGAACGGGGAATCGCCCGATCTCCGCACATCGGCGCTCACCGGCCAGTACTCAATCCTCGGTGCCGAGCTCTGCGTCGACGAATCGCTCAACCGAATCTACAGCATGAGTTACCAGCCGATCCGCGGCGTCTCGTCGAGCGTCGCGCGAAGCGCCGGCGGTGACGATCTGTTGGCGCAACCGGTCGACCTTCGCGTGCCCTTGGGGGGCGTCAACGGAGCGTCGCTTCGCCTCGACTCTCTCTTCCGTTTGAACGGTCTTCCGCTTCCCGTCGGAATGACACGAACCATGCCCTGGAGCGAGGAGCGCTGGAACGGGGTGCTCTATCTCGGTTCCTCTCTCGACCCGGGCCTCGAGTTCCCGGTCCGAATGAGCGCGGTTGCATCGACCGGCAACGCGAGCGAAAGCGTCGTAAGCAAGTTGATCCACCGCATTGGCGATGCCGTGCGTTCCTTCGACTCGGCCTCACCCTCACCCACCACCTACGAAGCGCGGCCGGGAGAGACGCTCGTTCTCGGCCGCGGAAGCGTCATCCCTTCCGTTTCGGTCAACGCCGGCGAGCGTTCCTCGGCGAGCGTCGAGTTCCTCGGACACCTCGATGAGAGCGTCTCATCAGCGTCCGCGTCGATTTCACTTTTCACGCGAAGTGGCACGCTCCTCGGATCCGGTCGCAGCAGCGTCGAGATCCCCGACCTCGCCGCGAAACCGACGATCGTCGCGCAGACGAGCTCCCAGGAGATCGACGGACTGCAGGCGCTCGCACGAGCATCGATCGCCGTCGGCTCGACCACTGATGACCCGATTCCTCCCACGTTGACGTCGATGATCCTCGTCGACGCCTCCGGAGCCCGTATCGTCGAGCGCGTGACGCGCGGCAGCGTTCCGCGCGCCCGCTTCTCCGCATTCGATGCCGGCGACGCGGCGCCCAGAACGCGCGTCCGCTTCCGACGAAACGGTACGGTGCCGTGGACCGAAGTGCCCGTCGTCGTCGTGGGGCACGATCCGGCGAGCGAACAGGCAGGGCTTCCCTCGCGAGGAACGATCTACGAAGCTTCGCTCGGCCAGCTCGCGCTGACCGAGGGAATCTGGGACCTCGAGATCCTCGTCGAAGACCGCGCCGGAAACACGACCATCACCGAGCTCATCCCGGCCATCTCCATCGTCGAGGGCCGAAAGCGCCCCGCGCGCCCTTAACCCGAATGGACTGAACTTACGGGGAAGAGGCTGAAGTGAGTCGGAAAATTCTTCCATCCTTGGGGTAAAAACGGCGCCCTGTGGACGCTAGCGAGGCGAAGCGTCGCTCGTTGCCGCGCGCTTCTTGCCGTCGACTGACACGTAACGAGGAAGATCGACGACGAACGTCGTTCCCTGCCCAGGTTCAGACTCGGCGCGGATGGTACCTCGGTGCAACTCGACGAGCCTCTTCGTGAGTGGGAGTCCGAGCCCCGTGCCGAGCCTCGCGATCGCGCCTGCTGAATCGGCCTGATAGAACTCCTCGAAGATCTTCGCCAGCTCGTCGGGGGCGATGCCTGGGCCTCGGTCCTCGACCGTCACGCGAACCGTTTCGCAGCCCAACGGTGACTCGAGTGGAGTTAGGCGCTCGAGGCGGAGCAGCACGTGGCCACCGCGAGGCGAGAACTTCACCGCGTTCGAGAGGAGATTCAGCAGAATCTGCTTGAGTCGCCCCTCGTCCATGACTGCGTCATCGAGCCTCGCATCGACGTCGAGGAGCAGAAGAACGGAAGCATCGGCGGCGACTCCTTTGATGACGCGCTCGACGCTGGCGACCGTCTCCTGAATGTCGAAGCTCTCCGGGTAGAGCTCCAGCTTTCCGGCCTCGACCTTGGAAAGGTCGAGGATGTCGTTGATCAGCGACAGAAGATGCGTCGCGGACGCAAGGACGTTCTCGATGAAGCCGTGAAGCCGCGGCGTGAGCACATCGAGCGTCTTGTCGCGGAGAATGGTCGAGAAGCCGATGATCGAGTTGAGCGGCGTTCTGAGCTCGTGCGATGTGTTCGCGAGGAACCTCGACTTCGCGCGATCGGCGGCGAGGAGTTGGAGATTGGTTTCGCGCAACTCGTTCGTCCGTTCCTCGACCCGTTGCTCGAGCGCGGCATTCAAGTCTTCCAGCTCGCGGAACAGCGCCGAATCCTCGATCGCGACTGCCGCCTGGCAGGCGATCGCCTTCAACAGCACGAGGTCGTCCTCGCCAAATGCGTTCTTCCTCGCGCTCTGTACCGAAATCACGCCGACGACCCGCTCCTGTACGATCATCGGGACGCCGAGCCACGACTCCGTCGGCGGGCCATCGTCGAGCGACCGCAGCCCCTCCCTCCGCTCCTGCCGCGTGCTGCGGAGCAGCAGAGGGCGGCGGTTCGCGACGATCCACGAATTCAGCCCGTCGCCGAGCGGGAGCGTCGCAGGAGGGAGCGCTCCCCCATCACGCATCTCGAGCGCGAATCGAAGCTCCTGCCGCGGCTCGTCGACGAGAGCGATCGCGAAGTGCGACGTGTCGATCACGCGGCTGCACTCCTCGTACACGACGCGCAGCAGCGACTCTTCCGTCCCACGCAGCGAGATGGCCGCGCCGATGTTCGAGAGCGACGCGAGCCGGTTTGCGAGCAACTCGTTCGCGCTCCGCGCGTCGGCGAGGCTCCGTACGATGAACATCACGACGATGCCGGAGAAGGCCGCGAGAAGCACGCCTCGGACGCCGAGCTCGACCCAGCACCACGCGACGAGCACCGAGTACGGAAGGCCTAACAGATAGATCGCCGCGTCGACGGCTGCTGCAACCACCATCGAGCGCGCGCTGTAGCCGTGCGCCGCCTGGATGCGTGCCATCACCACCACGTTCGTCGCGATGAACACCGCCGCGGCCAGACAGATCCTGACGCCCGAAGCGGTCGAGGAGTCGCTCAACGGGTACGACCCGCCGAGCGCCTCGAACGCGAGCGCTGCCGTGATCGTCGGGAGTCCGTACGTACCGAACAGCCCAAAGAGCTTTGCGTACTCGCCGCGGGGATCGTCCTCCATCGCGATCTTCGTCGGCCCGACACCAGCCATCGCGAGCACGCGTGCGACCATCGCAATCAGCACCGCGATCCATGCGGCGAGCACGAGACCGAGAATGGGGAGGATCGCGAAGTAAGCGATGACGGCTGGCGAGACGAAGATCTGCGCGGTTAGGCGGAATTTCAGGAACGAGAGCGCGCCCGCAAATACGACGAGCAGCAACGCGACGGGCGCCGCACCATCACCGGTCGCTTCGAAGACCCTTCCAGGCTCGTCGAACCGGAGTACGGTCACCGCGAGCATTGCCGCGAGACCCACGACTCCCTGGTTCACGGACGCGCGAATCAAGCGGTCGCGCGACGGTGCGGCCTGCTCTGCCTTCAGCAGCGGCATCAGCGTCTCTCGATGGAATCATCGTAGCACCGGAAACGGTGCCAGGGGCCACCCATTGGCTACGTTGCCAGGTGGCGCGTGGGTTTACGGGCCGCGCGATGTTACAGAGCGACCTCCACACCGCGGCAGCGCGAACGCGGGATCAGGCGGCTGCAGGCCTGAAGGAAACCAGAAGCTGTGACGCTGGCTGCTGAAGTGGCTGCGAACGTCATGGAAATCAGAAGCTGTGACCCTCGCCGCTGCGCCGCTGTGCGCGCTGCTGGCCCCGCATAGTCCCTCACGTCGTCCCGAAGGGACGCCGGAGAGTAGCCGGTGGCAAGCGGCGAAGCCGCGCCGCCACCGGTCGCGATTCACGCAATCGTGACGCGCCCCGGAGGGGCGCCGGAATCGCGTCTCGCACAACTCCAATTGCCCCGTCCGATACGTGGCTTCCATCCACCAAGTGGCAATAAACATGGTCCGGCCGTGTCGCTCTCTCACTGCGACTCGAGCAACTGGCGCACGACCCGCGCGAAGTCGCCGTGCGTGAATGGCTCCTGCAGGAAACCGGCATCGGCGGAGATACTGCCGTCCGCCCGCGCGACGTCCACGGATTAGCCTGACATGAATAGGAGTCTGACTTCGGAGGGAGCACTCAAACGCGATCATCTCGACGAGCCCATGCGCTTCGGGATGCCTTGGCTACGAGCCTCCTCACCGCGTCAGAATCTCCTCGAACAGGTCGAGGGCGCGCGGGTCGCCAGACTGACCGAGCCAGAGGAACGCCTGCTCGCGAACGCCCGGGTTGCGGTGGCTCCGCGCGAGCTCGAGCAGCCGTGGAATCGACTGCTCGCGCGGCAACTGGCTGATCGAGAAGACCGCCATCTCCCGGACCTCCTGGTCAGGGTCATCTGCGGCGCGCTCGAGCTCGCCGGCAACCGCCTCGCCCGCTCTCTGTCCGAGCCAGAAGAGCGACTTCTTTCGGACATCCGCGATCCCGTGGTCGCGCGCCATCCTGATAAGCAGCGCGGTCGCCTCACGGCTCTCGTCCTGCGCGATGCCGGCGATCGCCTGCTCCCTCAACTCGTCCAACGGAACCGAATCGATGATCCGCTCGAGCGTCACTCGCGCTTCGACCCCTCCCTTCATTCCGAGCCAGAACGCCGCCTGTCCGCGAAGCTCCTCGTCGCGGTCCGACTCGACGATCTCCGCGAGCGCCGGAACCACATTCGACGCCCGGTGCATCGCGATCGCCGCGATGACCTCATCCGCATTGCCGCGGCTTGCCTTGCTCGCAGGGATCTCGTCGACGAGACGCGAGAGATACCGCACGCTCGCCTGCGCGTCGATTTCGCCTAACCGGACGAGCTCCGGGCCGCCGGCATCGACCGGACAGTCGGGAGAGAAGGCGCGGACTTCGCCAATGCGCCCCGCGTCCGCGCGCAGGTAGATGGAGACGTGCGTGCGATGGATGCGCCCCGCGGCGCTGTCGTCGCCGGAGTGGCTGGAGAACGTGCTATTGATCGATTCGAGCGAGCAGCGTCCCCCACGCCAGCCGTTTCGTTTCGCCTCGTCGAACGAGTCGAAGCAACAGAGGAGTGCGTCAGGATCGTTGACCGGCACGTCGTAGGTGATCCAGACCACGCCTCGCGTGGTACGTGCCGCGTCGCCAACTCTCGCCTCCAGCGACCCCGCCTCGGCGGACGCGCGCGCGTCGGGGCGAGCAGCGGCCTCGGTGCCTTCGCAGGCGGCGAAGAAGATCCAACAGGATGCGACAAGCGGTGCGGGAAATCTCATGGCGTGACTCCGCTCCTCAGTCCTCGAGGAACTGCATCATGTAGACCTGAGCCTCCGGGTCTTTCAGCATCGCGATGCGCTCGACGATCTCGCGTCGCAGCTTCCGGTCGGGCTCACTCTTCGCGAGCCCGATCAGCGCCTTCGCATTGCCCTGCACGAAGAGAGCGTCGAGCACTGCTTCCTTTTCGTCACGCGTCGTCACGCTTTTCCAAAGCTGAATCAGGAGGTCGCCTGTTTTCCTGGAGCCCACCGGGCCGAGCATCTCGATGGCAGAGGCGCGCATCTTCGGATCGGCGTCGCTCTTCGCCAGAGTCGCGATCCACTCGACATTCCCCGCGACGAACATCCCGTCGATGATCGATTCGCGCACATCGCCGTTCTTCTCGGACTTGAAGAGCTGGTCGAGCTCATTCGTGGCTTTCATCGCACCGAGGAGCTCCGCGGCATCCGAGCGGACGTCCGGGTCGGGATTGGACTTCGCGATCGCGAAGAGCGACTCGTGATCGCCGCTGACCATGAGACCGTCCATCGCCGCTTCCTTGACCTTCGGATCGGTCGTCTTCTGCATGACCTCGAGGAGGAGAGCGCGGTTCTCCTTCCTCCTCGAGACGCCCAGCATCTCGAGAGCGGAGATCTGAACGTCAGTCCCCATCTTGCCGCGCGCCGCCGATTCGAGCAGTGGCCTCGCCCGGGGAGAGCTCGACTGCGAGAGGACGAAGAGCGACTGCTCCTTCACCTCTTCCGAGCTCTTCGGCGAGACGAGAACTTTCTCGAGCAGAGTCATGGCACGCTCCGGGTCGGAGTGCATCAGGCTCGTGATCGCCAGAACTTTCAACTCGTCGTCGTCGAGCGACTCGGGCGCCACCTGCTGGCCGAGCGACTGTCTGACTTCGATCTCCAGTGCCTCGGCGTCGTCCGTCCATTTGCTGTCGGGGTAGTTCTGTTCGAGCTGTCCGAGCGAGGCGAGGGCATCTCCCGGGCGTCCCGCCCGCTTCTGCGCATACGCGAGCCAGTACCAGGCACGGTCGCCGTTAGGCCCGCCTTTCGCCGCCATCGCGCGGAACGCGTCGATCGCCTCGTTCCAGTTCTTCGCGTCGATCGCGGCCGAGCCGCGCCGGTAGAGCTCGTCGTCGCCGGGACCGGCGGGGGGAGGCGTCGCGAGTGCGCTCGTGCAGAAGACGATAACGATGGGAAGAAGGAGTTTCGTGATTCGCATGTCGGTGGTTCCTCGCTAGAGTTGCGTCGACCTCGGACGCAAACGTTCAGAATCAGATTCGGCTCGAAGGGATGACGAGAAGACGCGGAGCTTGAAGAGTAACTGGCGCGACTCGATGCGCTGCTGCAGCACCTCGAGCTCGGAGGCGTCGAGGTCGCTGCCGCCGTGCGCGAGCTCGATGAGAATCGGCTCGATGTCCTCGAGGAGCGCGGCGAGCTCGGTCGCCCCGGCATCCCGCGCCACCGCTCGATAGACGCGGTTCGTGGCGAGGAGCCGCTCGGCCGCACGGGTTTCGTGGCGTAGATCGCCCGTGCCGCTGTCGAGGTTCGAGACCTCGACCAGGAGACGCTCGGTTCGTTCGACCTGTCCAGTAACGGCCGCGGTTGCTAGCGTGGCCTGGGGCGACGTGTGGGTCGGGCGCGCGGAGCCTGGAGCTTGCGCGGTCTCGACGTTTCTGCTGGATTGGAACAGACGTCCGGCGAGGACGCCGATACTCAGGAGAACGAGCGCGGCGGCCGTGGCGAGCCAGCGGTCGCGCGTGCGGCGCCGGTTCGCAAGCTTCCAGCGAAGGCGGTTCCAGAGGACTTCCTCGTAATCGGCGGGAAGCTCCGGGCCGGGATCGTCGATCGAGTCGAGCGTTCGCCCGAGATCGTCCATGGCCGTGCGGCACTCCTCGCACGACGCGAGGTGCGAGGCGAGCTCGCTGCCCAACGGCTCGCAGTAGCGTGCAAGAACGCGTTGCTGTTCGGTCAAGTGCGTCATGCCGGCCTCACCAGGGGCGCCAGGACCTCGCGCAGCTTTCGTACCGCGCGGAAGATCGTGTTCTTGACCGCGTTGGGCTCGATTCCGAGAACCTCGCTGATCTCGTCGATCGACATTCCCTCGAAGTGCCGGAGTACGAACGCGGTGCGTTCGTTGCCGCTGAGCAACTTCATCGCGCTCTCGACCGCCGCGCGGATCCCGATTTGCGTCGCGGGCTCCTTGGCAACCGGCGAGGGGACATCGCGCTCGCCGAGCTCCTCGGTCGGATGGCGCTGCGCGCTCCGCATCATGTCGAAGGCGCTGTTCGCCGCGATCCGATAGAGCCAGGTGCCGAAGCTCGATCGCCCGTCGAAGGCATGGAGATTCCGGTATGCTCGCAAGAACGCCTCCTGGACAATGTCGTCCGCATCCTGCCGGCTCCGCGTGAGCCGGTACGCCAGACGGAAGACCGATCGGCTGTATCGCTCGACCAGAATCCGGAACGCGTCCGGATCACCGTCCATCGCGCCTCTGATCGTCGCGGCGTCGTCGTCCATTCGGGATCATTAGACTCCGAAGCCTGCGGATCGGTTAGTTCGAGCAGCGACCGACCGTCTTCAGCTCTCTTGGACTGGTGAAACCGGCGATCGGTTAGGTGGGGTGGCCTGAACTCGAGCGAAATCTGCTTCGCTGGTGCCGAGTCGGCTGAATGAAGAAGTGAACGGCGCGACCACAGTACCCGCTCGGCCCCGATATTCGTTCGTTAGGCTTGCGTCATGGGATCTGCGGACGCGGGTTCGCCAGCTCCAGACGATGCCGGAGCACGCTTCGGTATGCATCCGCGGGGGTCGTGCGGGATCCGGTCGCGGCGGCGATCTCCTTCAGCAGTTTCGACGTCTTGCTCGTGCCGCTGGCGGAGGCGATCAGGGCGCTCAGTCGCGGATCGGCCGCGCGCGTCGTCGCGGCGAGGATCTCCCGGTAGCTGCTGAGGATGGAATGGAGATCCCGGGGCCCGGGTGGATTGATCGCTGCGAGCAACTCCTCGAGAAGGTGCGCGCACGCCAACTGGTGCAACCGTGAGCTCGGTGCGATGGCATTTACGGCGTCTGCGACGCGACCGAGCTTCAGGAACCCTTCGACCGGGAGCAGCCTCGAGTAGATCACTCCGAGCTCATCGCCCAGGAGGCGCCCCCCGGCGATCGCGGTGATCGCCGCGTCGACGGCCATCGTCCGTGCATCCGCATCCTGCGCCACGAGGGCCAGCGCGAGCGTGAGCTCCGCAAGAGGCGACATGCGCACGTTAGGATCGAGGAGCGGCTCGAGATACGCGGCCGTCGGAGTGAAACTGGCGGCCGGCCGGAACATCCGATCGACGATGGAGTGAATCCCCTTGATGAACACGGGCGTCGGATCCGAAGGCCAGATCGCCTGACGGTATCGCACATCGGCAACCGAGCCGAGAGTCCAGCGCTCGCTCCGCTCGAAGAAAAGCGAGAGCGGCCACTCGGGATCCTTCCGGGGCTCGAGTGATGTGGCGATCTCGACGACGTAGTCGTTCGCCCTGACGTACTGCTGCTTGTTGATTCGAATCGTCCACGAGTAGCTCACCGCGCCGGCGCCGTAGTGATACCCGGCCGCTGGCGTGTCGCGCAACGACTCGTCGCTGCCGAACGGATCGCGCGCGCGGGCCGCCGCGGCCCAGAGGGGCCACGCCCCACGCGTGCCGCCGAGGCCTCCGATGAGACGTGAAAGGACTCCTTTCGACCTCGGCTCCTCGGTTGCACCGAGTGCATGGCGAATGACGGCTCCTTCCTCTCGCTCGAGATCGTTCGCCTCGCCGAGCGCTTCGGCGCGATGCTCCGGTGCAAGCCGGAGAAGCGCCTGCAGCAGGTCGCGCCGCCCGATGGCCATTTGCGCCTGCTGATAGGCTCGCGCGCGCTCGACGAGCACGCGCGGATCGATCCATGCGCCGTGCGTCGGCAATGCGAGGATCGGCGCGGCGCGCCGGTTTCGCACACGGTGGACGATCTCGTCGATGCGAAGCTCCAGGAACGTCTCCGGCGAATGCTCTCGCGAGCGGTGACTGGAGCCTCCCTGAAGCCAGAGCTGCACGAGGCGCATGAGCTGCGTTCCGACGACGCTCCAGTCGCTCACCCCCGTGGCATGCTGCGTGGTCCGCTGGAGCAGTGCCGCCGTCCGTGCGCGGTAGTCTGAAGGAGGCTCGACGGCGAGGCGGCTGAAGGCGTCGAGCGCTCGCTCGAGGTCGACGGCTGTCGATTGCGTCTCCATGATCGCCAGCATGAGGTCGACCATCTCCGTGAAGTCGCGCACCGGCTCGACGGCACAGCTCGCATCGAGCCGAGGGATCGTCGCCAACGGGACGTAACGAGGAGGAGTGCCGGCGCTGGCGATCGCCGCGAGAAGCGGATCGACCGCGTAGAGCGCACGCAAGGAGGGATCGAGCGCGCGGGCGCGAGCCAGTAACGCCTCCAGCGCGACGGTTCCGTCCTGGTGATCCCCGGCGCCCTCCGCGGCGACGAGGCCGGCCGCTCGGGCGCGCTGCGAGGGGGCCACGTCCTCCACGAGCCCGGCGAGCTCCGCGGGCGCGCCTAACGTGGCGATGAAATCGAGCGCCTTCTCGTGAACGTCGGCGGATGGGTGGCGCAGCGCATCGACTGCGACGCGTGCCGCTTCGATCGAAAGCGAGGCGTCTTTCTTCACCATCCTCGCGAGCAGCGTCAGTGCCGCTTCGGCCGGCGCCTTCGTCTCCCTCTGCAGCATGGGAGCGATCCGTGAGATCAGTGCGTGCGACTCGAGCGACCCATCCTTCAAGAGAACGGCGCACTGCTCGAGGGCGAAGCGGGCAACGGCATCGGTCCGATGCGACAGCAGATCGAGATACGCCTCGCGCAGCGCCGCGCGCTCCTCCGGCCCCGGCTCCAGTTCCTTGATGAGGCGAACGTAGAACGGGGTGTCCCGCAACTGCAGCCCCCTGCGAAGCGTCTCGTGCGCGGCGTGGAGGAGCCTTCTCCGATCGAGCGCCCCTTCTCTCGCAAGCGCGATCAGCGCCGGTCCCCACGCGCTCCCATGCTCGTCCTGCCACGTCGATCCCGCGCCGGGGAAGAGCTGCCCTCGTACCGTGTCGACTTCGAAAATGCGCCAGATCTCGTGCTCCAGCAGCGTGGGATCCTCCTTGATTCGTTGCAGGAGGGGCCGCCGCTGCTGATACCAGCCCGCACCCGCCGAGGATCGCACCATGTTGATGATGTAGTTGTCGGCCGAAGGCCGCTCGCAGACGCCGTCGCGCACGAGCCCTCTCACGACCGACCAGCGCGGCCACTCCTTATCCAGCTCCTGCGCGATGAACTTGTCGATCCACTCGGGTCTCCGCTCACGAAGAATTCGTATGACATCAGCAGTCGAATCGCACTCCGGTGAATCGCTCCAGGAGAAGAAGCGGCTGTTGGCCCGCTTCACGTCGGTCCAGGGACAGATCGCGACGACGGCGAGGCGCAGGTTCATGCTGCCTTCGATACCGTCGTGCACCTTCCGGTACGCGGACGAGACTTCCTTCGAGAAACGGCGACGGTCGGCCTCCGTGAGGCCGCAAAGCACCGACAGGAGCTCGTGCCGTTCCGCCGCGTCAACCCAGGCCGCGAACTGACCCGGCTTCCAGTCCACGGCCTCAGTCATCGTCTCCCTCGAGGTCGATTCTCGCCGCGAGGATGTGCTTGCACGGTCCGCGCTCCCCCTGGTTGCGACTGAACCACCGACAGGTGCACAGATCTCCGCTCTCGCTCAACCTAACGACGTGCTCGACCTCGGTGCCACGAACGAAGCACTCGCCGCCGTCGCTCCGCCGCGTCTGCCAGCGCAGCGCGCCGGCAGCGACGATCGCGCGGGCGTCCTTTAGGCGCGGGTGAAGTTGTTCGACCTTGGACACGTCGAACGGTAGCTCGCGGTGGAAGTACCCGCCGGCGGCGGAGTCGTATCCCACGAGTCCTCGGGCGCTCAGCATCGCCAGCGCCGTCTCGACCGTTTCGCGCGGGAGCCCGGTGCGACCAGCGACCTGGTCGACGTCGAGCAGCGATTGCCAGCGAAGCTCGGCGCGAACGCGATGGAGCGCTCCTTCCCACTCGCCAGAGGCGAGCTTCTTCAGGACCTGACCCTCTCCCGAAAACCCGCGCGAGACGTCGGGACTCACCGCGATCCACATGTGTCCTGTCTCGAAGACGAGCTCCCAGGCGCTCACGGCGCTCTCCTCGTCGCTCCAGACCCGGAGGCGTTTGGCCCGCCCGGCGATCGGCTCCAGCAGTCGCAGGCGATCCGTGCCCGCCACTCTCACGCCATCGCGTGACGCCACTTTCGAAAGGCGCAGCGTCTTGCCCGAGGGCACGACCCATGACGCCTCTTTCGGGGCACCGCCGCGCGGCAGAGCGCGAAGGAATCGCTGTGCTTCGAGGCTACTCACCTCGAGGGCCGCGCGGAGCCGCGGAAGATATGCCTGCACCTCGGTGAACCCCTTGATCCAGCGAACTGAAAGCTTCACTTTCTTCTCGACGACCGAGCCGCTCGCCTCCGAGGCGAGCTTCACTTCCTCGGCGCCGACCGCGAGACGCGCATCGCCGCCGGTGCGCAGCCGGCCGACTGCGCCGCGCATCGGCGTGTTGAAGTCGACGTTCGTCGTGCCACTGCGGCGCGCTCCGGTTTCGAACGCCTCACCCGAGAAGTCGGCGCGACCATAGACGCCGCAGCATGAAGAGAAGCCCTCGAAGCGCAGCGCCGCCTCGCTGCACGTGACCACCGGATCGATCTGCCGCATCGCCCCGGGAATGTAGAAACGGCTTCGCACGAGCTCGGAAAGGACGAGGAGCATGTCGGACAACTCGTCAGGGCGCACGATCCGTCCCTCGAAGAAATACGGGGATTCGCTCGCATCCTGCTGCGTGCCGGAGGTGGCGAGACGAAGTCCGTAGCCAGTCTCGACGTGCGAGGCGAACGGATAGCGATACGTATGCAGAAGCTGCGCAGACGATGCCATGCGAGTGGCCGCATTCTCTCACGGGGCCATCCCGAGGCGCAGCGAGGCGGTTAAACTTTCGCATGCCTCTCCTCGATGGTTTATCGCGAGTCGATTGGTCAGCACTGCATCACGCGTACGGAGCGGCAGTTGACGTCCCGGACCTGCTGCATGCGCTCGTCGAGCCAGACAGCGCGCCTACTGCACTTTGTGCGGAGGCGAAAGGGGCCCGTCGCGATATCCGCGACCATGTCGAGTGGACGCTCTGGGGCAATGTCTTTCACCAAGGAACGCGATGGCAAGTCACGGCGACAGTCGTTCCCTTCCTCGTCGAGATCCTGCGCGACGGGCCGAAAGACGATGAACTGCGGCGCTTCCTGATCTCGTACCTTCACCACCTCGCAATCGGCTACCCAGAAGATACCTTCCCCGACCGCATCGATCCCGACGAGGCGTTCCGCGCGCTCGAGGGGAAGGTCGATCCAGGAGGAGAACCCGACTACGGTCAGGATGCCTCGTTCGGAATCTGGGCGCGCGACGCTTACCTCGCGGTCGAGGAGGCGATCGACACCATCGCGCGGTTCATCGACGCGGATGACAACGAAAGCGCGCTCGAGGCGATCGCACTTGTCGCATCATTCCCTCGCTGCGGGACGAAGACAGTTCCGTTGCTGCGCGAGGTCGCGCGCACGAGACGGGATCAACGCGCGGCACATGCCGTGATCTCGCTGGCGCAGCTCGTTGACGGCGACGCTCTCGAAGACGCCGCTCATCTCGTCGCTTCCGACGATCGCGCCGTCGCGGTCCAGGCCGCGTGTGCCGTGATCCTCGAGGATGCTACGCGCGTCTCGAACGACGCGATCGGGCTGTTGACGGCACCACTCGGCGATCTGGCCGGCGCGCGCTCCACGCATGCCGGTTCGCTCAGCCAACTCGTCGGGCGCTGTCTCGTGCTCGTCCCCGGCTCGGAGCGTGAGCGCGCGATGGACGCGATCGCATACCAGCATCGCGACGCGACTCCGATCGAGCGAGTCTCGCTCTCCGCATCGCTGCTGAGTCTGGCTTTCGCCGGAGAACGCGCGCCTGATTCGGCCGCGGGACTGACTCCGCCGCAACGGCGTGCGATCGAGGCGATCCGCGACCATGGCGCATTCGTGATCGACAACGCGCAGTTCACCAACTACGCACTCCTGATGCGCGAATGGGGGCTGCCCGACTCGGCGAAAGGTGTGAGGGATTGGCTGGAGGGACGCGAACCGGAGGCGGGACCGACGACTCGCTCGCCATGGTGGAAGCTGCGGTAGAACGAAACGCCAACGAAATCAGACCTGCGGTGGGATAGACGAAGCGCGAGTTGATCGGACGCGGCGAGTTGCAGATCCGTACCCGTTCTGGGCCACCGTCCCAGAGCGGATCTGTTTGCTTCTATTTCAAAGGCGGCTACCGCATGTCTGGCAATCCGCGCCGTCAAGCGGACGCGTGTCGCGTCCGGATGCGTGTTAGGGGGTGGATCGTGGACCTTCAGTCCGTTCGAAGCAGTGAGTCTCCGGTTCCATTGTCGATCGATGAAACGAACACCATCACGGCACCGCTTCCGCCGACGACCTCCACATCGACCTCCACGTTCCGGAGATCCCCGAGCTCATCCTCGCGGCTCGCGCCGAGGATCGCACGCGCGAGGTTGTTGACCTGGAGGAATTGATTCGGGTTGAGGGCGTATTCGGCGAACGCGCTTCCACGTCCCTGGGCGAGGAGAGACGCCGCAAAGTCGTAGCGCAGAGTGACGCGAACCGTTGCCGCGTTACCTGTCGTTTCGACGAGACCGAAGTTCGTTCGGAATGAGGCGGGTCTCGCCTTCTGAATCGTATCGAGTGCCGCATCTTCGATTCCAGCCATCCGGCGGAGATCTCCGATCCGGAGGCTCTGCGAGATCGCGAGCGCGGGAACCGCGCTCCCGAACGTCGCGCTCTCCCCTGCTTTCGTCGTGTAATTGCGGCTCGTCATGACGACTTCGCCCGCACTCGGTATCCACAGGATGTATCCGACCGTGTCGCCCGTCACGCCGAAGTACGAGCCAGTCACGTCATTGAGTACGAGCGTATTGCGTGGAAGGATCGACGCAGGTTTATCGAAGACCTGACCCTCTCGCGAGACGTAGCGGAGGGTGCCCGTCGCCGCGGTGGTCGCGTGTGTGTTCAGAATTGCAACGTCGGTTCGGAAGAAGGTGTCATTCGCGCCTCGAACGGCTCCCGCAACCGGGAAGATCATCACTTCGGAGCGTGAATAGCCGTACTGGCGCGGCCAATCCGAGACCGACCACGTGTCACCGCTGAGCTTGTCGACCGGAGTCGCGTATGCGAAGAAGCGCCCAGTCGCGCCACTGTTGGTCAGGAATGCCGACACTCCGCCTTGAGGCACGACGGCGCCGAGCTGAATCAACCCGAATCCAGGGACGGTGTCCGTGCGCGTGCCGAGGACCTCCCCCGAGGAGCCGCGGAACGACGTCGAAACGGTCACTTCCGCGCCCGACGTCTCCTGGATGTAGAGGTTCGTGTGGCTCGTCGCGTCCGCGCGGAGGCCCGCGAGGAAGATCGTCTCGCCAGGCGCCGCACCGCGATCGGAGCGGAACGTCGGAATGATCGTTCCGAATGTGCCTTCCGGGTTGCTCGCATTGAAGACGTTCGCGGCGAGACCGATCTTCTGTGGCGACGCGGTCCGAAGCTGCAGGCTTCCGAGTTGCGACGTCGATCCAAAGACCGAGCTCACGAGATCCGCGTATGCATGCGGTTGATTCGGGATGACCGCCGCGAGCGTTGCCGCCTGCACCGCGCTCGATGAACCTCCAATCGGATTGAAGTACATCGAGAGATTAGGCAGGCTCTCGCCGCGCGTGAGGTTCACGATCGAGAGATCGGAGAGAAACACGCCGACGCTTCCGGTGACATGACCGACACCGGGAATGAAGTACGCAATCTCACCTGCGCCGAGCGGAGGAATCGCCAGTGTCCCCGTCGCCGGCTTCACGGTATCCGTGACGGCGACCGGAGCGGCGAACGAGGGCGCCGAATCGAGCGGCTCGCGTGTAAACGCGTTGCTTCTCGACCACGTGAGCAGGAGGTCTCCAAAAACGGATCCGTTCAGAGAATCGGAATCGGGCCGCCGCGTTCGATCGATCGTGAAGTTGACGGAGCGCGTCTGTCCCGGGCCGATCGAGACGACACCACCTTCGGGCTTGATCCACGGCTGCGTCGTACTGGCGATGCCTTGCAGCGATGCGCTCCCCGAGTTCGTGAATGCGATCGATCCGGACGTCGAGCTCCCCGAACCCGCGACGTCGACGCGATTCGCCTCAGGCACCGCGATGACGTCGGGCGGTGCGGTTGCCGCGGAGAGAAGCTGGATCGGGATCGTCGCGCCCGAAGGAACGCCGCTGCCGAGCGGCGTCGACGATCCGTTGTAGACACCTGCCGCACGCGAGAGTCCCGTCGCCGTTACGCGCTGCGATGCTCCGGGCGCAAGCGAGAACTGCGAGGGGCTCTGGCTGAAGAACGTGCCGTTCGTCCCGAGCGAGATCGTCGTCGTCACGTCGCCGGCATTCTTGAGTACGAAACTCGTCGTCCCACCGCTGACGTTTTCGTTCTGGATGATGGGTGCCGGCGCCTCGCCGATCACGATTCGAGGGCCGCGACTGCTGATCGTAACCTGATGAGAATCGTTGGCATTGCTGCAACCGGCATGACTGGCGCTGAGCGAGTAGGAGCCCGGCGAGGCAAACTTCACCGCGATCGTGCTCGCGTCGGCTTGACCCTGGACGGCGCCGCCGGCTGTGCTCCAAAGCCAGCCAGTGCGGAGGTTGGCGGTGCTGCAGGTTGCGGCGAAGGAAAGGAGATCATTCCTGAAACCATCGTCGGGGCCGTCGATGCTCACAGTCGGTACGGCTCCGCCAACCGGTGTGATCGAAACGGAATCGAAATTCGCCTCGGTGTTCGATCCGGCAGAGAGATCGAGGCGCTCGACGTCGATGGAAAAGTGGACGCTCCGGACCGTCGATGGAGGCTCCGCCGGTAGGTTGAGGGGAGAAGAGATCTCAGCCCATAGGTCCTTCGTGAACGAGGTGGGGTTGACGAAGATCGTGTAGGTCAGGGGGTTGGAACCCGTACAACCCGCGCCGTTGAAGAACTGCGCGCCGATCCGGACCTTCGCCGACGACGCGGCTGACGAGTGGAGGTAGACGAAACCCGAGAGACTGTACTTCGCCGACGGCGCCGGGATCTCGATGCACTGACCGATCTTGGTGACTGCCTCGGCGCCGCTGCTGATGAGTTTCGCGGATCCCGATGAAGGCGAGCCTGCGGCGTCGCGCGAACCGTCCCACGCGTAATTCGAGGATGGTCCGACCTGGCTCCAGCCACTCAACGAAGTGTTGAACTCGCCGTTGTTCGCGAGGTTCGTCGTCGCGGCGCCGATCTGCAATGCGACCGTTAACGTGATGACCACGAGAGTGACAGCTGGCCGAGGGTGGACGCGCATCGATTCCTCCTGAAGATCCGCCGCGAGACAGGGGCAGACAGGAATTGATCGGACTGGGCAGACGTGTGCGATCAGTATACAACTCGCGCCGCGACGCAGGCGGCGGTTCGCACGGCATTCGACCCGTGCGTCCGCGAACCACGAACGGACGGGGGTCACCTGTTGGCCCCCTCGTGTCACGGGGGACGTGGTATCTCTGGGTGGCTGGATGCACGCCGGTTTGATTCGAGAACTGGAGACGTAACCCCGAGGCTTTCGCCGCGTTATGCTGTCGTCGTGACTCGAGAAGCGCTGGCACCCCTCGTCGCTCATCACGGTGCGCTCGGCGACACGGTCCACCTGACTGCGATGCTTCAGGCGTTGGCGCACCGATGGGGGCGGCCGTGCGACCTGCTCGCCGGGCTCGAATCGGCGCCCCGTCTGCTCGCGGGGCTCGATGCCGTTGGCGAGGTCCGAACACTTGGTACTCGGCGGCGTCCCTACCTTACGAGCCCGCGTCAGTGGGGCCTCGTAGACTGGCTTCGCGAGCGGCCCGCGTCGCCATGCTACGTCGTCGAGCGCTGGCGTCACCCCGTCGCTCCATGGTCGGATCGAACACGCCTCGAGTGGCTTCTCGCACGCGCCGGGATACCCGCCGGACATCTCGTCACAACGGAAGCTCGTCCGCGAGGAGGGCTGGAGCATGCGGTCGACTATCAGCTCCGCCTCGCACGGCTCGATCCAGTCGACTTTCACGATTGCGCCTTGCGAGAGTCCTCGTCGACGACGCCCTTGCCGCGCCTAACCGTGTCGCCCGCCGAGCTCGCCGCTTGTCGTGAGTGGCTTTCCGGGCAGGGCTGGCGCGGCGAGCCACTGATCCTCCTGCAGACGGAAGCGCGACGAGGAAGCAAGCGCGGCCGATGGCCGCGTGAGCGATGGGTCTCGTTGATTCGCTCCCTCCTCGAAGATCAACCGGGGGCGCGTATTCGACTTATGGGTGTTCCAGCAGAGCAGCCAAGTACCGTGGCGCTCGCGCGCGCCGTGTCGGGCCCTCGAGTGCGCGATGTCGCCGGCGATCTCCCGTTACGGAGGCTTCTTGCCCTGCTTGCGCTCGGGCATTCGCTGGTCAGCCTGGATACCGGCCCTGCCCACGTCGCTGCCGCGTTAGGCTGCCCCGTCGTCGTTCTCGCCGGGACCGCCGATCCGCGCCGCAACCGGCCTTTGGGGCCGGAGAACCGGATTCAGGTCGTCACCGCGTGGGGCGACGGCGAATGGCCCGAGTCGGGCACCCACTGGTTTGCCGAGCACAGCGTCGAGGCGATTCCGACGGGCGCGGTACTCGATGCGTGGCGCCGGCTCGAAAACTAGACCGGTCCACTGATGAAGCCAGGCGGCGGGGCGATGCGAAGCGGCTTCGCGGAGGTGCGACAGCTTCGGACTTCATTCCCGGCGCGGCTTCGGATCTCGTCCCGGCGCGGCTTCGGATTTCGCCCCGAAGGGACGACGGATGGTAGCAGGAGGACACCGGCCATATGCGTATCAAACCTTCTCTTTTCCGTCTCAGCGCTCTCGCCCCATCGTGGCCGGGCGTCGCGGACGCTTGACCGGCGTGCGCACGATCAACGCGCGGCCGCCGCGCGGAATCGGTTCACTATCCGTCAGTCGCCGGTTGAGATGCGGCACGAGTTTCAATAGGATGCGCAATTAGGCCCCGAGCGAGTCACGCTCAAATCTACCTCGCGAGGTTTTCGATGTCCTTCTCATTCCTTCGGACGGGCTGCTTGCTCGCCACACTCCTGACCCTCATCCCGTACCCGAGCTCTGCCGCGGACCTCAAGTTTCAGCCGCCGAAAGCCGAAGAGCTGGCGCTGAAGAGCGTCGCGTCGGCGCCGGGTGCCCATGCCGTGATTCTCCAGTGGACCGAAGTGCAAGACGACACGCTGGGTACCAGCACGACTTACCTTCGAATCAAGATCCTCACCGACGAGGGGCGGAAGTATGGGGAGATTGAGATCCCCTACCTCCGGGGCTCCCAGCGTGTGTCTGACATTCGCGCCCGTACGATCAGGCCCGACGGCACGATCGTGCCCTTCGAAGGAAACGTCTACGACAAGACCATTCTGAAGACTCGCCGTTCGAAGCTGTTGGCGAAAACGTTCGCCGTGCCGGAAGTGACTGCGGGGAGCATCATCGAGTACCGCTACACGATCGCCTGGGACAACACGTATCTCTACTCGAGCGTCTGGCCAATTCAGCGCGAGCTGCCGATCCTTAAAGGGCTGCTCGAGCTCAAGCCCAGCGATCAGTATGCGGCCTATTTCAGCTACTTCGGTCTGCCTGAAGGAGTGGTTCCGGTCAAGGATGGCAAGACCTACAGCCTAACCATCGAGAACGTCCCTGCCTTCGAAGAGGAAGAGTTCGCTCCTCCTTCGGATTCGCTCAAGGCACGTGTGCAGTTCGTCTACACGACGAACCAGTTCAAAGACGTCGAATCGTATTGGGTCCGCGAAGGGAAGGAGTGGGCCGAGGCGGTAGAGGACTTCATCGGCAAGCGCTCTGGGATCAAGCAAGCGGCGGCAGAGCTCGTCGTCGCCAGTGACACGAACGAGCAAAAGCTCCGCAAGATCTATGATCGTGTTCAAAAGATCCGCAACCTGACCTACGTCGACGATAAGACGGAGCAGGAGGAAAAGCGGGAAAAGCTGAGAGACAACCGCCATGTCGAGGACGTACTGAGGAACGGCTACGGCTATCAGAGCGAGATCAATCGTCTTTATGTCGCGCTGGCGCGAGCACTCGGATTCACGGCCGAGGTCGTCCGCGTCTGTGAGCGAGACGACAGAATCTTCATGAAGGAGATCGCCGACGGGCGGCAGCTCAACGGGGAAGTGCTCGTCGTAGAGATTGATGGAAACCAGACTTTCCTCGACCCAGGGACGCCTAACGCTCCGTATGGACTTCTCTCCTGGGAGTACACGGGCGTGCCGGGGATACGCCTCAACAAGTCGCGCGGCGGCACCTGGCTACAAACGCCGGCCGCGGAGGCGCGAGATACGCTCATCCGGCGCAACGCCGACCTTCGCATCGAAGACGATCTGCTGAAAGGCACGGTCACGGTCAGCTGGGAAGGGCAAAGCGCGATGATCCGCCGATTGATGGGATACGAGAAGGACGCCGTCGCGCGCAAGAAGGAAATCGAAGATGACTTGAAAGCGATGTTTCCCGACGGTTCGGTCGTGGAGCTCGCCGAGCTCACGGGCCTCGATGAAAGCGCTGTCGCGCTGGTCGCCAAGGCGAAGGTCGAGATTCGCGACGCCGCCGTCTCGGCTGGCACGCGCGTGATCACACCGCTCTCGATCTTCCAGCTCACCGCCAAGAATCCCTTCAGCGCGGAGACGAGGCGCCACCCGCTCATGTTCAATTACGCCTATCGGGTCGAAGACGAGGTCAAGCTTTCGCTTCCCGAAGGATTCAATGTCGAAACCGCGCCACATCCTGTGAGCCTCGATCGCAAGCTTCTCACCTACTCGAACGAATGGTCGCGCGACGGTGCGACGGTGGTCGTAAAGCGGAGATTCAGCCTTAACGGTATTCAGTTTGCGATCGAGTCGTATCCTGCATTCCGCCTCTTCTACGGAAAGATGCTCACAAGCGACGCTGAGAAGCTCGTGCTGAAGAAGGGAGCGTGACCTTGGGGACCGAACGCCTCGCGCTTCTCCTCATCGCGGCTCTCTTGTCGCCTGTTTGGGCCGCCGCCGCACTTCCCGAGTGGTTCCAGGCGGCGATGCAAACCGAGATTCCGGCATACGACGACGAGGTTGGCGCTGCGATCCTCTTCGACGAGATTCAGACCTCGATCAGCGAGAACGGAGAGGTGCGCACGCGACACCGGCGCGTGTACAAGATTCTCAACGATGCGGGGCGAGACAGCGGGACGATTTCGGTTCACTTCGACGACGAGACGCGAATCAGCAGCTTCCGAGCATGGAGCGTGCCGCCCGGCGGAAAGGAGTACGAGCTCAAGGCGAAAGACGCTATCGAAACACAGGCTTTCGATGGGGTTCTCTACGCCGGGAACCGTCTCCGGGCCCTCAGAATCCCCTCCTCGCAGATCGGCAGCATTATCGGCTTCGAGATCGAGCAGCGCGAGCGCCCCTACGGCCTGGAAGACGTGTGGACCATTCAGACGTCGATGCCGAAACGTCTCTCGCGTTTCTCGCTTTCGCTTCCTCCCGGGTGGACGGTGGAAACCCACTGGGTGAACGCGGAGCCGGTGGAAGCCCGTACGGAGAATGCGACTCGGACCTGGGAAGTCGAGAACGTCGTCGAGATTCACGATGAAGATTCGATGCCGCCGGAGACGTCGATCGCCGGGCGCATGTTCGTTCGCTACTTTCCCCCTGGAGGCTCCGAGCTCGAGCGCAGAGTTCATCGAACGTGGACTGACGTCGGCCGTTGGTATGGAGCGCTTGCGGAAGGTCGTGTCACGAACAGCCCCGACATCACGGCGAAGGCTTCCGAGCTCGTGCGCGGCCGGACGTCGTTCCTCGACCGGATGCGCGCGGTCGCCGGATTCGCTCAGCGGGACATCCGCTACGTTGCGATCGAGATCGGTATCGGTGGATATCAACCCCATCGCGCCACCGAGATTTTCGAGAATCGATACGGCGACTGCAAGGACAAGGTCACCGCACTCCGAGCAATGCTTCGCGCACTCGGCATCGATTCGCACTACGTGCTGGTCAATACGAATCGAGGCACGGTGCGACGCGAATTCGCGTCGATCCACCAGTTCAACCATGTGATCGTCGCGGTGCCATTGCCGAAAGGCGAAGGCGAATCGCTTCCCGCCACGGTCGTTCATCCGACGCTCGGCCGGCTCCTGCTCTTCGACCCGACGAACAGCGTCACACCCGTCGGCCAATTGCCCTGGTACCTGCAGGGCGACCTTGGTTTGTTGGTGACTCCCGCCGGGGGTGACATCGTCGAGCTCGACGCTCATGATGCGAGTGTCAACCGGCTCGAGCGGACGGCGACACTCGAGATCGGCGCAAACGGCACGCTCGAGGGTAGCGTGCGCGAAGTCCGAAGCGGCTGGCTGGCCGCTACGCTCCGCGATCGGCTGCTCTCGCTCACCGATTCGCAGCGCGCAGAGTACTTCGACAGTCGAATGGCAAATCATCTTCCGAGGCACACGATCGCCGGCCTCACCATCGAAAACCTCGAAGCAATCGATGAAGACCTCATCGTCTCGTTCGAGCTATCGGCTCAGGACTACGTTCGACCGGCGGGTGGGCTGCTTCTCATGCGTCCGCGTGTCTACGGCACGAAGGCTGGCTCACGGGTCGATCTCGAGAAGCGACGATACGCATACGCGTTCGAGGGCTCCTCATCGGAGTCGGACGCGTTCACGATCACACTCCCTCCTGCGTTGCGCGTCGACGAGCTCCCGGCGAAGGTCAGTGTCTCTCTTGGTCCGCTCACCTACGAGAGCGAGTCGACGGTCGATACGGACAACGTGCTGCACTACGAGCGTCGCTACGTCAGTCGTTCGGGCACCGTCGCGCGCGACCGGCTCGAGGAGCTCAACCGCGCGTTCGACGAGATCGCGAAGGACGAGCGCTCAGTGGCAGTATTCACGCCGTAGGCCCATAGGCGAAGGGTGATGCGAAGGGGCGATGAGGAGGAAGCAAAGGGGTCACAGCTTCTGATTTCATTTCGTGATTTGTTTCGCCGGACAACAACAGGTGAAGGAAGGCGTGGTCCAGCGCGGTCCCGCGCCCCTCTCCCGCTGCAAGATGTGTCAGGTGCCTTCGATCTGCCGCGTCTGCGGCTCAATGGCACATCTGATCCATCCGATCGCGTCGACGGCGCGAGCGAGGGCACAGCTCCGCCGCGCGACCGGTGCCCGGTCGCTGGTCGGATCCGTCGCCGTGTTGGTTGGGTTAGGCGGTGTCGGGTTACGCGAGCTGTGCGCGCATCGCCGCACATGCTTCGGCGAGCGCCGCATCTTCTTGCATGACGGCGTCGGCGGCACGCTTGAGGTCGCTCACGCGCCCGAGGCTCCGGAGACCAAGCGTGTCGGCGATCGCTCGCAGCCGGTGGAGCCCTTCGCGCCACCCGAGCCAGGCGACGAGCATCCGCCCAACGCCTCCTCGCCCTTCGCGCAACTGGCTCCGCGCAACCCCGAGGCCGCGCGCGACCGCGTCGACGACTTCCTTCATCGACGGGCGCCCCACCTCGCGCTGCGCGCGCGGATACGCGTCACTCCGCGGCTCCGATTCGATCACCTGCCGCATCGAGGCGATCCACTCCTCGGTGCCGAGGTAGATCTGGCGCTGCACGCGGCTGAAGAGCCGCTCCTCACGCGTGAGCGTCTCGTCGACGTAGGCGCGGAACATGTCGCGCCAGTCCGCGGCAGCGCCGAAGAGCGTGGCGATCTCGCTGACCTGCAGCCACGCAGGTGCGGGCTCATACCCGGCCGTCGCGCGGTAGCTCGACCAGCGGTACTCCTCGGGCCGCGTGACCATCTTCGCCCTAACGGGATTGAGCGCGACGTAACGGATCAGCTCGAGGTAGTACGACTCCTTCTCGACGATGAAAGCGTGGAAGCGTCCGCCGAAGAGATGGCCCGAGCGGTCGTACTTCCGATTGAACCAGGCGGCGTAGCTGCCGTTGAGCCACTGCATGCCGCGCGAGAGCGTTGGAACAGGCGTTTCGATGACGAGATGGAAATGGTTCGTCATCAGCGTATACGCCGTGAGGATCCAACTGAAGCGCGTCACGGCATCGGCGAGGAGCTGGAGGAACTGATCGCGATCTTCGTCGTCGAGAAAGACGTGACGCCGCTCATTGCCGCGCGAGGTGATGTGGAAGACCGCGCCGGGATACTCGATGCGAAGTTGTCGTGCCATGCGCCGAGGATCCCTCGGTTTGCGTGAATCACCGAGGGTTTCACCGAAATGGAGCCGAAAACGCCCGAAAACCTCCTCGGGATGGAAACTCGTGACGTGCAAATCTACATCCGGTAGAGCGACTAGAAGTGGACGGAAAAGAGAAGGTGTGACCCATCTCAAGCGCTCCGGAGGGGAGCTGGAGGAGGCAATCCGGCGTCGATCATCCGGCGCCCATCCGGCGCACCCTCGAATCGACAGAGCCCATGCGCCGTCCCTTACCGCATGAGGATTTCCTCGATGAAATCGAGCGCGCGCGGGTCGCCCGACTGGCCTAACCAGAAGAGCGACTGCTCGCGGACTCCGGAGCTCTTGTGCGACTTCGCGAGGTCGATCAGCATCGGCACCGACTTGTCGGGCGGCAACCGGCTGATCGAGAAAACCGCCATCTCCCTAACGTCTTCGTCGGGATCATCCGTCGCCTGCTCGAGCTCCGACGCCGCCTTCTCCCCGGCCTTCTCCGCCAGCCAGAAGAGCGCGTGCTCCCTCACGCTTGCGACCTCGTGGCCCCTGGCGAGTTGCAGCAACAGCTCGGCCGCAGCGTCGCTCTCATCCTGCGCGATGCCCGCGATGGCCTCCTCGCGCAACTCGCTGGAGATGGCAGAGTCGATGAGACGGGTGAGGACTTCGCGCCCTTCGCTTCCGCCTTTCGCGCCGAGCCAGAAGGCGGCGTGGCCTCGGATCTCCTCGTCCCGGTCCGACGTCACGATCGACGTGAGCGCCGCGATCATGTTCTTCGCTCGATGCATCGCGATCGCGGTGATGACGCTTTGCGCCTCTTCGTCATTCGAGCGCGCGCGGCACGGGCGGCCGGCATCGATCTGGTCGACGAGCCGGCTGAGAAATCGCACGCTCTCCTCGGGATCCGCGGGGCCGAGCCGTTCAATCGCCACGCCTCCCGCGTCGATCCGGCAGCCCTTCGAAAAGCTCCGCGCTTCACGGATCAGGCCATTCTCCGCCCGAAGGTGAATGACGACGTCCGTTCGTTCCACGGCGGGCGCGCTCCATTCGCCACTGCCGTCGCTCGAAATGAAGCTTGATGATTCCTCGAGCGTACAGCCGGCATTGCGCCAACCGTTCTTCCTCGCGACGTCGAACGAATCGAAGCAACAGAGGAATGCCTTCGTGTCGTTCACCGGGACTTCGTACGTGATCCACACCGCGCCACTCGCGGAGCGCGCAGCCTCGCCGATCCGTGCTGCCAGACTGCCTTCATCCACGGCCTCCACACGATTCGCGGTACTCCGTTGCTCAGCTTCCGTCGCCTGACAGCCGAGCAGGAGCAGAACGAACGGAGCGATGGCATGCGCTGAGAACTGCCTCATGACGAACCTCCCTCGACAGGCGTTCAGTCTTCGAGAAGCGTGAGCATGTAGCTCTGCGCTTCGGGTGAGTCCATCGTCGCGATCCGCTCGACGATCTCGCGGCGGAGCTTTCGATCGGTCTCCGCCTTCGCGAGACCGATCAGTGTCTTCACGTCTCCTTTGACGAAAAGCGCGTCGAGCACCGCCTCCTTCACCTCGGCAGACTTCTCCGTCCGCCAGATCTCGAGGAGGACGTCGCTCGAAACCCCCATCGCTCCCAGCAACTCGATCGCTTCTTCGCGCAGCTCGTGATCGGGCTCGTTCTTCGCAAGGTTCACGATCCAGTCTTTGTTACCCGCGACGAACATCCCCTCCATGATCTCTTCGCGAACGTCGCGATCCTTTTCGCTCTTGTAAAGCGCGTCGAGTTCGGCAGTCGCTTTCATTACGCCGAGCAGCTCGGCGGCCTCGCCGCGCATGTTCGGGTCGCCATCGATCTTCGCGACTTTCAACAGCGACGCGGAATCGCCGGCGAGCATGAGCCCCTCCATGGCAGCCTCTTTGACCTTCGGGTTAGTCGATTTCTGCAGCACGTCGAGCAGAAGGTCGCGATTCCGCGGATCGCCCGAAGTCCCCAGCATCTCGAGCGCGTCCTCCTGCAGGCCGGCCCCCATCGTGCCGCGCGCGGCCGATTCGAGCAGCGGCCTCGCGCGCGGCGAGCTCGACTGCAGGAGGACGAAGAGCGCGTGCTCCTTCACGTCGTTCGAGCTCTTCGGATTCGCGAGGAGCTTCTCGAGCAACGTTACGGCACGTTCCTGATCCGAATGAAGAAGGCTCGTAATCGCGAGCAGCTTGAGCTCGTCGTCCCCGAGAGATTCGGGCGCGACATCGCGACCGAGCGACTGCTTCACCTCGATCTCCAGCGCGGCTGCATCGTCCTTCCACTTGCTGTCGGGGTATTTCTGCCGGAGCTGGTTGAGAGACGCGAGCGCGTCGCCCGCCTTACCCGATTTCTGTTGCGCGTAGGCGAGCCAGTACCAGGCCCTGTCACCTTTCGAGCCTCCCTTCGAGGCCATTTCGTGAAAGGCGCTGATCGCTTCGTTCCACTGCTTTGCGTCGATCGCGGCAGAGCCGCGCCGATAAAGCTCGTCATCGCCGGGACCGGCAGCCGGAGGCGCGGCGGTGGCCGCTGCCCCGATCGTGAGCATGAACAGGAGGCTGAGTGCGAATGTCTTCGTTTTCATTTCGATTGGATCTCCGTCAGAGCCGTGTCGCCGGTGGCGACGACGGGCGTCGTTTGCTGGACTTCGATTCGAGCGTGGAGGAAATGACTCGAAGCTTGAAGATCAGACCGCGTGACTCGATCCGCTCCTGGAGCGCGTCGAGCTCGGAGTCATCGAGGCCGCTCCCGCTGTGTGCGATCTCGAGGAGGATCGGCTCGATCTCGTCGAGCAGCGCGGCGACCTCCGGCGCTCCCTGCTCTCGCGCAACCGCGCGGTGAATCCGGTTGCTCACGAGGAGTCTCTCCGCGGTGAGGCGCTCTGCCTCGAGATCAGATTCGTCGGGAGAGAGGTTCGACAGCGACGTGAGCAGCCTCTCGGAGCGACCCACCTGCTCGGTCACTGCCGACGTCATGACGGCATCGAGCGTGGCGTCGGGCGGTCTCTCGGCGGCCGGCTGCGCGTGACGCACCGTCGGGACCGGGTCGTTAGGGCGGGAACCGCGGCCGGCGAGGAAACCGACGGCGACGAGGAGCAACGCGGAGGCGGCTGCCGAGGCAAGCCACCAGTGGCGGTTAGGCCGAGCGTCCCGCCGGAGCTGCCAGTGAAGCCTGTGCCAGACCTGCTGCTCGTAGTCGTGCGGCAACTCGGGACCCGGGTCTTCGATGGCGGCTAGCGACGCAACGAGTGTGTCCCGATCCCGCCTGCACTGCTCGCAACTCTCGAGGTGGGCAACGAGCGCGTCGTCGAGCGGCTCGCCATAGTGAGCGAGAACTTGCTGCTCTTCGGTCAAGTGGCTCATGTCGCCCTCACCAGGGGATCGAGCACCTGGCGGAGTTTTCGAACGGCACGGAACACCGCCTGCTTCGTCGCGCTCGTCTCGGTCCCCAGAACTGCGCTGATCTCGTCGATCGACATCCCTTCGAAGTGACGAAGCACGAATGCGGTCCGCTCGCTGCCGGTGAGCCGTTCCATCCCGCGCTCGAGGGCAGCGCGAAAGCCGATTCGCATCGCCGGATCTCCGTCCGACACAACCGGCTCGCTCATCTCGTCGAGCTCTTCGGTGCGATGGCGCATCGATCGACGCATCAGATCGCACGCGCTGTTCGTCGCGATGCGAAAGAGCCAGGTGCTGAAGCTCGATCGCGCGTCGAAGCTCGGTAAATGCCTGTAAGCTCGCAAGAAAGTCTCCTGTACGACGTCGTCTGCGTCTTGCTGGCTCCGCGTGAGGCGGTACGCCAACCTGAAGACGGCGCGACCATGCCGCTCGACCAGGAACCGGAACGCGTCGGAGTCGCCCCCCAAAACGCGGTCGATCGTTACTGCGTCGTCATCCATTCGAGACCATTAGACTCCGGCGCGAACGAATCGGTTAGTGCGGCCTCGTCGCCTCGTCCTCATTGCGTTGGACTCCGCCGGGCCCTCAACGGTTAGCAACGATTCGAAGTGGCGCAGGCCCTGCCTGCGCGTCGCCGAAGGCGACCGGGCATTCGAGTCACCAGGCGCGGTCAACCACCCATCATCGAGACGGCTTGCCAGGAAAACGAAGCTGTGACCCTATCTGCCTGCCCCTGGCTCCGCCGCGCCCGCGGCATCACCTCCGCCGTCGAGTCGCATGACGCGAACGCCGCGGGATGAAGCCGTGTTTCGGTAGAGACAGGCCTGCCTGCGAAGCGATGATGACGATGCTCAGCGAACACTACGGTCCGCTCGAAGAGCAGTTGGGAGACTTGTATCTTCCAGCCGTCGCGCGGCCGCCGATTGTCTGCCTGCTCCATGGCGGCTTCTGGCGGATGCCGTATGGGCGAGAGCAGATGACGGCGGTGGCAGCCGATCTCGCCGAGCGCGGTTTCGCCGTCTGGAACCTCGAGTACCGTCGACTGGGAGCGCGCGGTGGCGGATGGCCGGGAACTTTCGACGACGTCGTCGCCGGGGTCGCCCATCTCGAAAAGGTGGCAGCACGTGGCGTCGGTCTCGACCTGAGGCGCCTAACAGTCGCCGGGCACTCGGCCGGAGGGCAGCTCGCGCTGTGGGCAGGCGGGCGCGGAGTCGACGAGTCGCCGCCGTCCACAGGAAAACGGGTCAGAATCGCGGCGGTTGCCGCCCTTGCCCCCATTGCAGATCTCGAGCGCGCCCATGACCTGCAGGTCGGCGGGACTGCGATCGCGGAGCTCCTGGCCGGGACACCGCAGAGCGCTCGAACGACGTATCGAATGGCCTCCCCCCGCCAGCTCCTTCCTCTCGGGATTCCGCAACTTCTCCTTCACGGTACCGCGGACGACGTGGTACCGATCGACATCTCGCGCGAGTATGCGCGAGCGGCACGTCTTGCCGGCGATGATGTCGAGCTCCGTGAGCTCGACGGTTCGGGCCACATGGAGTACCTCGATCCCTCGAGTGCGGCACATGACGCCCTGTGCCGGTGGCTGGAGCGGATGACGGCGGAA
>JACPDH010000099.1 GCA_016184115.1 Acidobacteriota bacterium
CCCGACGCTTCCTGGATGCTCGCGAGCATCTGCGTCGCCGCGGTCGACGTCTCTTCCGCGTTCGAGGAGAGAGCGTCCATGCTCTGCCGCATGTTCTGCACCGAGTCGTCAATCTCGCGCAGCGAGCCCGACGTCGCCTCGGCCGCGGAGGCCTGGCCACTCGTCGCCCGCGAGAGGCTCCTCGCCTGCCCGATCAGTTGCTCGGATGCCGCGCGCACATCCGAGGAGAGCTGCGAGAAGCGACTCACCGTGCGCTCGAGGTTCACGACGAGCGCGCGCGTCGCGGCGACGATCTCCGGCGTCATCCCCGTCTGCCTGATGTCCTCGGCGTAGAACGCGAGGTCACCCGATGCGATGCGTCCAAGAAGAACCGCCGACTGGCCACGCTCTCCCTTCCAGTGACGACGCCGCCAGAGGAAGAACATGCTCGGTCCGCCGACGGAAAGGGCCGCGAAGAGAATCGACAACATCCGCTGGCCGAACGGGGCGCTGCTGAACAGCATCGTCAGCACCGTGAATACGATCACGCTGCTGCCAACCAGCATCCATACCTGTCGTTCCCGCTTCTGTCGCGCCGACATGAGCAGGGCAAATGCTAGCACGGTGGATGCCCGCAAAACCGCTTCCGAAGGCGTGGCGACCGGCACGTCGGTGCTTACGGGAATCGCCTCTCCGGTCGAGCCGGCCTGACCGAGCGAAGGAGGGCGCACACGCCGTCGTCATCCCTTCGATCGGGCCGCCGCGCGGTGCCAGCCTGCCCGCCGCCTCACCACACCCGGCGGGGCGCGCCCGGAGCGTCTCCACGGAGATCGTCCCACCCCAAAGCCAACTCAGATCTTGACGAACGAAGAATATTGATCAATATTGACGTGTTAACGAGAACTGCGAGGATCCAACGCATGCGAACCTTCAGCGCACAGGAAGCGGCCGAGAGGCTCGGCGTCAGCGTCACGACGATCTACGCGTACGTCAGCCGCGGACTCATCCGCTCCGAGTGGAGCGACGCCGACACGCGCGAAAAGCGCTACGTGGCCGAGGACATCGAGAAGCTTCGGAAGCAGCGCGAGGGGCGTCGCGACAGCCGCAAGGCCGCGGCACATGGCACCGCGCCCCTTCCCGGTTCGATCGAGACGAAGATCACCAATGTCGAGCCGGGGAAGATCCGCTTGCGCGGCCACGATGTGCTGACCCTTGCGAAGAACAGGTCGATTGGTGAAGTCGCCGCCCTCGTCTGGCTCGGCGACTTCAAGGCATCCGAGCAGCTGTTCCGATCACGCGTGCGCGCCCCCGAGGCGTACCGGTCGTCTCCTTCGCGCTTTGCGGGCCTCTCGCCGATCGAGAGATTCCAGACGGTGCTCGCACTCGCGTCGGACGACGACGCCTCCTCGTGGGATCTTCGCGCGGTCCCGGCCGCGCGCACTGGCTCCGCGATTCTGCAGATGCTCACCGAGGCGATCGCGGGGAAGTGCTTCGAGGCATCGACCGGAATCGCCGACGCGATCCGCTCCGCCTGGGCTCCGCAGCAGAAGCGGGCGACCGAGTTGATTCGGGCCGCGATCATCCTCGGCGCCGCGGAGCCATCCGACCATGCGACGCTGGCGGCGCGTACGGTCGCAGCTGCCGGCGCCACGCCTTACGCGGCGGTCTCGGGCGCGCTCTCGGCGTTCCGCGGCATCAGGTGCGGCGGTGCGATCGGTCGCATCGACGCGCTGCTCGCGGAGATCGCCCGCCCTGCCGACGCCGGCGCGGCCCTTCGCGCGCGACTCGAGCGCGGTGAAGCGATTCCCGGTTTCGGCGACCCGGTCCACCCCGCGGGCGATCCGCGCGCTGCCTTGCTGCTCGAGATGATCGACGGCGCCGCGAAAGGTTCGAAGGAGCACGCGCGCTCGAAGAAGCTGATCGACGCGGCCGAAGGGCTGTTGGGAGAGAAACCGACACTCGAGCTCGCGATCATGGCGCTCGCGCGCGCCATGCATTTCCCCGCCGACGCGCCGATCGCGCTCTCGGCACTCGGCCGGACGATCGGTTGGATTGGCCACGCGATCGAAGAGTACGAGTCGCAGCAAGTCGCTCCTCCCCCCTTTCGCTACAGCGGCTCGTAAGGCGGAAGGGCGGCAGGCGGCGCCAGAGATCGACGGCAGGAGAGGCGACGCGCAGGCCGGCTTTCAACTGCGCACTACCGGAGTGGTGTGCGCCGCCGGCCAGCACTCGCGAATCCCCATACCCCGCGATGCGGTGAGGACTATACTCGCGGGCGCAATCGCCTTCCGCAGCAGGTCAATCAGAGGCTATTCATGGATTTCGACGTCGACGGTTGTAGCGACATCGGCAGGATACGGACGACGAACGCCGACCGCTTCCTCGTCGGCCGCCTCTGGAGATCGTTCGAAGTGCTCTCAGCGAGCGCCGAGCTCGGCTCGCTCGGAGCACTACCGGGCAGTGACGGAGGCACGGTGCTCGTCGTCGCCGACGGCATCGGGAGCTCCGACTTCGGCCACGAGGCGAGCGCGCTCACCGTCGACACGATCATCAAGAGTTTCGCGCGGCCGCTCGCGCTCGGGCAAGCGGCAGGAGAGATGAATCTCGAAGAGGAGCTGATCGAGAGCCTCGCGCAGATCCTCATCGACTCCGACGCGCGCATCAAGAGCGAGGCGATCGAGCATCCCGAGCGGAAAGGGATGGCGACGACGCTCACGATGGCATTCGTTCTCGGCTCGAGGGCGTGGATCGCGCATGTTGGCGACAGCCGCGCATACCTCGTGCGTCGAGGCGAAGCGCGACGCCTCACCAAGGATCAGACGGTCGCTCAGGCACTCGTCGACAGCGGGGTGCTCGATCCGGACGCTGCTGAGAGCTCGCGCCTCAAACACATCCTCGCGAGCGCCGTCGGAGGCTCGGACGCACACGTCCCCGAGATTCTCTCGTACAGCGTGACGCTGGAGCAGGGCGACTCGCTCCTGCTCTGCACCGACGGGCTCAACAAACACGTCACCGAGGAGAAGATCGGGGTCGTCATCGCCGACGCGCCGTCGGCCAGGGAGGCATGCAGGGAGCTCGTTCGCCTCGCACTCGACGACGGCGGCAGCGACAACGTGACGGTCGTGGTGGGGAGACTGGGTAGGGAGGGGTGATTTCGGATTTCGAATTTCGAATTTCGAATTTGCTTCGCAAGGCTGAGAGATTCGCGCTGATGGCGTTCTGATGCGCCGCCCGCGGCACTTGTCGTCTCGAGGAGGGAGCGAAGCGACCGGCGAAGGACTTCTCGGGCTTCGCGTATCTCGAAGACGCGGCGCCTCACGGCGCCGCGTCCCGCTTCATCGATTCGCTTCAGTGGTCATTTCTTCTTGTTTAGCTCGAGGCTGAGGCTGATCTTCACGTCCTCGCCGAGCACGAGGCCTCCCTGGTCGAGGGCCTTGTTCCAGTTGATGCCGAAGTCTTTGCGGTTGACGGTAAAGTCGGTCGAGAAACCCGCCTTCTCATTGCCCCAGGGATCCTTCAGGTAACCGCCGAACTCGACAGGGACGGTGATCTTCTTCGCGACTCCGCGCATCGTCAGCGTGCCGGTGACGTCAAAGGTGTCTGCACTTCGCTTCACGATCTTCTCGCTCTTGAAGGAGAGCGTCGGGTATTTCTCCACGAAGAAGAAGTCTTCCGAGCGGAGGTGCTTATCGCGATCAGCGTTGTCCGTGTTGATGCTGGCGGCGTGAACCGTGAATTCGACGGTCGATTTCGTGAGGTCCGCGGGCTCGAGCGCGAGGTTCGCGCTGTAATCCAAGAAGCGGCCGGGAACGTTTGCGACAAGATGACGCACTTTGAACGAGACGGTGGAGTGGTCGTTGTCGACGAAGTAAACGTCTGCTGCTGACGCGAAGAGCGGCATCACGGCGATGACCGCGAGAGAGAGAATCAGGGAGCGCTTCATGAGGATGGTCCTTTCGTTTGGTACGGCTTCGTGTTGATTCCGGATCGCTCCGGTGGTTGATGGACGAATGTCACTCGCGATGGATTGCACGCAACTTGTCGAGCAATCCGATCAGCGTCTTGATCTCGGCCTTCGACAGCCCCGACATGGCGCCCTCGTCGGCCTGATCGACCGGGTCATCGAGAGCCGCGAGAAGCTCGAGGCCCGCCTCCGTGATGTAGCACAAGACCTGCCGGCGGTCGTGAAGGCATCGCTCGCGACGCACGAGGCGTTTGATCTCGAGCCGGTCGAGGAGGCGGGTAACACCGGGAGCCTGCTCGATCATCCGCTCTCCGATCTCGAGCGTCGGGAGCCCTGCGGTGCCCGCTCCGCGCAATATCCGGAGCACGTTGTACTGCTGCGGCGTCACGTCGTTGCTCGTCATTACGCCCTCGATCCTCCGCCGCAGCAGGTCGGCCGTTCGAAGCAAGCTGATCGCGGCCTCCTGTGCGAGTGACCGGAACGGCTTGGTCTGCTTGATCTCGCGCTGAATCTGGCTCGTTTCGCGTGACATGCCGATAATATACATAGCAATAGTTGATTAGTCAAGTAAACGAACGGTTACGAGCTGGCACCGGCGCGAAGCCACCGCTCGAACGATTCCGCGTGCGTGGGGGACGAGGAGGTCCGGTACGACGGCAAAGCCGATCGAAGGCGACGCGAGACGCGCCTGTCTACTGACGCTCCGATGCGGGACCCATTCCTGCATCGGCCAGCGTGTCCGCTCCCTTCGCGTCGGCACGCTTGCCACCAAACCACTTCCTTCCGAGCAGCGCCAATCCCTCGATCTCGGCATAGAGCCAGAGCTTGATGCCGCGGCCGAGCATGTGAAGCGGGGCGAGACTGAGATCGAAGAAGAAGTTGATCCGCCGCCCATCGTTGCGACGCCCGGCGACTCCCATCTCGCGTCGCAGCAGCGCGAGGCGCTTGAAGCGGTGGTTGTAGGTGCGAAGCATGACGTAACTGAACTTCGCCTGCTTCGGTCCGAGCACCGGCATCCAGTGAAAGCGTTTGAAGAAGCGGTACGCCGGAATCACGATGAAGATGTAGTACTGCGCCGTGTCGATGAGCGTCGCTGCCGCGAGCAGATCGTGCTCACCCATGTAGTAGTACTTGTCGCGGAAGATCCCGTTGAAGAATGCGTGGTACGAGCGGACGAAGACCTCGTTGTGCTCCTCGATCCGTTTCGCGATGTCGTTGCCGTCGAACCAGTCGACGACGAGGTTCACCGTCGCTTCGACCGAGAACGCGCAGTGGTCGAGCCCGGGCGAATAGTAGGGATCGAGAAACGCCGCGGCGTCGCCGACGAGCGCCCAGCCGTTGCCCATGTACTGCTTCGTTACATACGGCAGGTGGGGATAGAACCGGAAGTCATCGCGCTTGTAGTCGGCGCTCTCGATGAGCTCCTGGAGCGCGGGAATCGCGCGGAGGAACGCCTCGAAGCCGGCTTCGCGATTACGGCTCTCGTGCAGCTTCACGAGACGCTTGTCGAATACGACTCCGATCGACGTCTCACCGTTGCCGAGCGGGATGACCCAGATCCAGTATCCGAATCCAACGTAGTGATTCGTGGAAAGGCGGCGGGAGCCGATGTTCCTGCCGCCGAGAACCCCACCTTTGCGCGCCGCGACGTCGTCGATGTGCTTCACTCCGCTCCATCGCGCCCACATCGCCGCCGTCGGGTGTGCTTCGTTGCGCTCGATGAGACCGAGCTTTCGGCCGACGAACGCGACCCGTCCCGTCGCATCGATGACCCACTTCGCTCCGACCTCGATCTCTTCGCCCTCGTGCTCCAGCACGACGCGGCTGTCGAGCTCGCCGAGGACGACGTCCGTGACTTTCGCCGGCCGGAGCAGTTCGGCCCCTTCCGCGACCGCGGTCGCGAGCATGTGCTCGTCGAGTGCGTCGCGCCGCAGCTGGAATGACGGGACGAGGCTCCGGTAGAAGCCTCCTGCTTCGCTCGCGTTTGCGTGGCCGGTCACGCGCTCGTTCGAGAACCAGTAGCGAAGCCCCTCCTTGGGGAGCTGCTCCATCTCGAGGTGATGCCAGAGGGCGAGGCGACGCGTGAGGAACATCCCCGACATCTCGGTCGTCGCCTCGCCGACCTTCTGGTCGAACTTCGTCTGCTTCTCGACGAGGAGGACGCGCAGGTTAGGCCGTTCACGGCGAAGAAGCGTCGCAGCCGCGGCGCCGCTGAAGGCTCCGCCCAGGACGACGACGTCGTAATTCCGATTCTCCATTGCGGCTCTGCAGCAGCGATCTTAGCGCGAATCATTCGGAGGACCTCCACGCAGGCGAGCGCCCGCTCGGTGGGGTCGGTGGTGGGGTCCGGCGGCGGGGTCGGCGGTGGGGTCAGAGCCACAGTTTAAAGTCTGCGGGGTCCGAAGACTTTAAAGGCGGTGGAGTCAGAGCCACAGTTTAAAGTCTTCGGGGTCCGCAGACTTTAAACTGTGGCTCTGACCCCACCACCGCAAGGGCCTTAAGTTAAGCGAGAACGCTTGAATATAGAACGATGATTGGTGAAGTTCTAACCCAGAGACGCAACCTGGGAGGGGGTTTCTGGGTTCGCAATTCGGCGTTCAATGTTTTAACTTCGGCCTTCTTCTCTTGACTCAAGGCCATCGTGGTCACACGCATTCACTGGCAGCGCGCCGGCCCGGCGCAGGTTCTCGTACAGGGCGGCGCGCGAATCGGGATAAGATTCCGGCCGAACCTCACGATCCTCTGAATGGGCGCCCGACTGATTCGCCGGCTTGCCGCGATTCTCATTGCGCTGCCTTGCACCGCGCAGGAGTTGCCGTTCGTCCATTTCACCCCCGACCACGGCCCCGTTCGGCTCCCCTCCTCCTCGGTGCAGGTCGTCCGCCAGGATCACATCGGCTACGTCTGGCTCGGCTTCTTTTCGAAGGCGGTGGGGTCAGAGCCACAGTTTAAAGTCTTCGGAGTCCGAAGACTTTAAACTGTGGCTCTGACCCCACCGCCGGACCCCACCACCGACCCCACCACCGGTAGCTGGTTCGACAACCAGACTCTTGCCTCGCCCTCTACGCCGTCGCTTCCATGCCGTGGCACTTCTTGTACTTCTTACCCGAGCCGCACGGACACGGGTCGTTCCGGCCGACCTTCGCTTCTTTCCGCTTCTGCGGCATCGCCGCCTCGCTCGACGGCGCGGAGAAGACGAGGTCGCGCGCTTTCGGAGCGGTCGGCAGCGGCAACTGCGCAGGTGCGGGACGCGAGGCGGGACGCATGCCAGGCTCCGCGCCATCTTCGACGACGATCTCCGTGCGATAGAGGACCTTGACGACGCGGTCCTGAACCCGCTCGAGCATCGCCTGCAGCATGTCGAACGATTCCTTCTTGTACTCGACGAGCGGGTCGCGCTGGCCGTAGCCGCGGAGGCCGATGCCCTCCTTGAGGTGATCGAGCGCGAGGAGGTGATCCTTCCACTGCGCGTCGAGCACCTGGAGCACGAGGTATTTCTCGTGCATCCGCATGATCTCGGGGCTGACCAGTACTTCGCGCTCTTCGTAACGCCGCTTGACCGCTTCCAGCAGCTTCTCCTCGACGACGTCGCGACCGATCTCGCGCGGATTCGCTCCGATCGACTGGAGGTCGAGGCCGAAGTAGTCGAAGAGCTCGGCGTTGAGCTCAGCCTCGTTCCACTCGTGACTCCCCTTCTCTTCCTTCGGGAGGTGCATGTCGAGCAGGTAGGCGGCGATATCCTCGGCGGCGTTGAGGACGTACTCGCGCCCTTCACGCCCCTCGAGGATTCCCTTACGCAGCGTGTAGACCGTCTCACGCTGCTTGTTCATCACGTCGTCGTACTCGAGCAGGTGTTTGCGGATCTCGAAGTTTCTACCTTCGACCTGCTTCTGAGCGCGCTCGATCGAGCGCGAGACCATGCCGTGCTCGATCGGAACGCCCTCTTCCATCCCGAGGCGCTCCATCAGTCCCATGATCCGGTCCGATCCGAACTTGCGCATGAGATCGTCTTCGAGCGAGAGGTAGAAGCGTGACGATCCGGGGTCACCCTGGCGTCCCGATCGTCCGCGAAGCTGGTTGTCGATGCGGCGCGATTCGTGACGCTCGGTGCCGATGATGTGGAGACCGCCGTAGCCGACGACCTCTTCGTGAAGCGCCTGCCACTCGGTGCGCGCGTCGTCGGCAACCCTCTGCTTCTCCTCCGGATCCTCGATCTCCTTCGCCGCATGCTCGACGGCGTAGTCGAGGCTCCCGCCGAGGATGATGTCGGTGCCGCGGCCCGCCATGTTCGTCGCGATCGTGACCGCACCGACGCGGCCGGCGTTTGCGACGATCTCTGCCTCGCGCTCGTGATGTTTCGCGTTGAGGACGACGTGCGGGATCCCTCCACGCTTGAGCGCGGACGAGAGCTGCTCCGACTTTTCGATCGAGATCGTGCCGACGAGGGCCGGCTGTCCCTTCTCGTGAAGCTGCTTGATCTCGTCGACGATCGCCTGAAACTTCTCGCGCTCGGTGCGATAGACGAGATCGGCGAGGTCGGCGCGGACCATCGGCCGGTTCGTCGGAATGACGTTGACCTCGAGGTTGTAAATTTTCTCGAACTCCGCGGCCTCGGTGTCGGCGGTACCGGTCATGCCCGAGAGCTTCTCATACATGCGGAAGTAGTTCTGGAAGGTGATCGTCGCGAAGGTCTGGCTCTCCGATTCGATCTTGACCCCTTCCTTCGCCTCCACCGCCTGGTGAAGGCCGTCCGACCAGCGACGGCCCGGCATGAGACGCCCGGTGAACTCGTCGACGATGATGACTTCGCCTTCCTTGACGACGTAGTCGACGTCGAGCTTGTAGAGCTTGTGCGCCCGCAACGCCTGGTTCACGGCGTGGAGCGTGTCCATGTTCGCCGGGTCGTAGAGGTTCTCGACACCGAGGAGCTTCTCGGCGTGCGTGACTCCTTCTTCCGTGAGAACGGCCGTGTGCTGTTTCTCGTCGATCTGATAATCGTCGGCGACGAGCTTCGGGACGATCCGATCGCAGACGTAGTACTTGTCGACCGAAAGCTCCGACGGTCCGCTGATGATGAGCGGGGTCCGGGCCTCGTCGATGAGGATCGAGTCGACTTCGTCGACGACCGCGTAGACGTGCCGGCGCTGGACCATCGCCGCGAGGTCGAACTTCATGTTGTCGCGGAGATAGTCGAAGCCGAACTCGTTGTTCGTGCCGTAAGTCACGTCGCAGCGGTAGGCGTCCTGCCGCTCCTTGTCGCCGAGGTGGTGCTGAATGCAACCGACGGAGAGGCCGAGAAAGCGGTAGATTCGTCCCATCCACTCGGAGTCGCGGCGTGCAAGGTAGTCGTTGACGGTGACGACGTGAACGCCGCGACCGGTTAGGGCGTTGAGATATCCGGGAAGCGTCGAGACGAGCGTCTTGCCCTCACCGGTACGCATCTCGGCGATCCGACCGCGGTGCAGCACCATGCCGCCCATGAGCTGGACGTCGAAGTGCCTCATGTTCAGCACGCGCTTGCCTGCCTCGCGGCAGACCGCAAACGCCTCGGGGAGAAGCGCATCGAGTGCCTCACGAAGTGCTTCCTTCGCGAACTGGATCTCACCCGGCTCCTCGGGGTCGGCGAGCGCCTCTTCGAGGAGGTCGACCTTCGGCTTGATCCGTTCCTTGAACTCGACGGTCTTGGCGCGGAGTTGGTCGTCAGTCAGTGCCTGGATCGATGGTTCGAGTGCGTTGATCTGCGCGACCACGGGGATCATGCGCTTGACTTCGCGATCGTGCCGCGACCCGAAAAGAGACGTAAGGAGTTTGTCTATCATGGACTTACTTCGTTTCCTCGGGATGATCTGGCTGCAACAGGGACGTAAGTGTGCAGGGAACGGGGAAATTCCGGCGCCGGCACGGGAACGCCGGCTGCGCGCGCCACGCTCCAGCCGTGAAAAAGGCCGAAGTGAGAAGGTTGAACGCAGAATTGTGAATCCAGAAAAGGGTCCGTGAGGCCTCTCTGGATTCACGATTCTGCGTTCGACATTCTCACTTCGACCTCTCCGGCGTTTCCCGAAGTTCATTGGGGCTAAACTACCCCCCGCATGAGCGATCCCTCCGTCGACCAGCTTCGCCAGCAGCTCCGCGATCTCGGCTATCTCACGCATGGGATCGAACGGTGGTTTGCACTCGATCCATGGAGCTCGCGGACATTCTGGTCGGAGCTTCTGGCGGTGTCGGCAAAGGCGTCGCTGCTGTCGTCGATCTTCGCCGCGCTGCCGCTGCTCGCGATCACGATCCTGAGAAACAAGCCGCTCGCGCTCGCGGATGCCGTCGTGATGGGGAGCGTGCAGGCGGCCGGTGCATTCTTCAGCCTTCTCGCACTCATCGTGCTGGTCGCGCTCGGCCTCAGGCGGAACCCGGCACTCGCAATCGACAGCCCGGCCCTGCTGACCGGACTGACGCTCCTCTTCTCGGGAGGACTTTCGCTGTCGCTCGTCGTCTGGTGGTCGGGCTTTGACGGTACGCCGTCGAGCATCGAGCTGATCGCAGGAGGAGCGCTCATCGTCGTCTTCTTCCTCGCGTCGTCGGTGATCGTTTCGGCGGCACTGCTTTCCTTCTCGATCCACGAGGCGAAACGGATTCCGATGGTCCACCGCAAGGATCAGACGCTGCCGATGACGGCAGTAGCGATTCTGATCGGCTGCGCGATCGGCGCGTGGTCGCTGACGGCGGCGCCGGAGAAGCCGGCCCACGCGCCGGCGAGCATCGCGGTTGCCGCGACCGATACGAAGGTGGCGCTGATTGCAGTCGACGGCCTAACGCATGACATTCTCGCGACGCGCAAGGATGAGCTCGCGCCGCTCGGCACGATCGTCGCGACGGCGCCGCTCGCGGCTTCGCGCTCTGCAGCCGAGCGCTGGGCCACGGTCGGCACCGGCACGTCGCCCGCGCTTCATGGCGTCCACGCGATCGAAGGCGTGCGGCTCGCGACGAGCGGTCGCGTACTGCAGTCGGTTTCGCGTTACGCGTTCGCGATCGATGCGATCGCGGCTCCACTCGGCCTCGCCGAACGTGTCCCGCTTCCTCCGACCGCGAGGCGTCGCGCCTACGCATGGGAACTACTCGCGGGGCGCGGCGTCCCCTCGGTCGCCGTGAACTGGTGGGTGACGGCCGATGCCGACACGCCTGGCCTCCGCTCGATCTCGCAGGAGGCGCTCTTCTCGCGCATGGCGGAGCAGATGCCGAATGCGAGTCCGTCGGAGCTCGCGATTGCAATCGACGCCGAGACGCTCCGGCGCTTCGATGACGCGATTGCGAAGCGCTCACCGCGGCTCGCGACGCTCTTCCTCCCCGCGCTCGACATCGTCCTCAACCGGATCGAGCTCGATTCGGGCGCGAAGCTCGCGGCGTCGTCGACGATCGTCGACGGAATCGTCCGCGTCGCCTCGTCGCTTCGGGCGCGCGGCTACGAGGTGATTCTCGTCGGCTTGCCGGGCGAAGGGCAGTCGGGCGACGCCGTCATCGCGACGTCGCTCGCGCCGGCCGGACGAGACGCCTCGGTCGACGGCATCGCGCCGACGCTCCTCAACCTCTGCGGCTTTCCCGTTGCGAGCGACATGCAGGGGCGACCCTTCGCGGGCCCGACCGAGGAGCGCATGATCCCGAGCTACGGCGAGCGCGGCTCCGCGGAGGACGTTGCGCAGACGAGCGAGGAGTACTACGAGAGCCTGCGGTCGCTGGGGTACATCAGATAAACGCGAAATGCGAAACGCGGAATGCGGAACGGTCGGCACCGATGTGCCTGCCGACACCATCCCGTCGCGTAGCGACGAGGGATCTGTAGCCCCCGGCTTCAGCCGGGGGCAAGTTGCGCGGAAATCACTGGTGCCGCATCGCGGCACAGGAATCACTCACCGGTCGGCATGGCACCCGGTCGCAAACAATCGTTCGCTTCCTGCGCCGCTACGCGGCGCGCGAACGATCATCCGCCGACGTCCCCCGGCTGAAGCCGGGGGCTACCGGTCCTTCGCCGCATACGCGGCGCATCACACGTGCCGCGTTTCGCGCTCTACGCCCGGTTCTGTTTTCCCCATTTCGCATTTCGAATTTCGAATTCCGCGTTTTGCGTTTCGCATTCCGCGTTGCTAGTTCACCTCGTTCATCACGCGCGCCTGGATGCGGATCGACTCGTGGTGGATGAGCCTCAGCAGGTCGCGGACGAAGCCCTCGTCGAGCCCCATTGCACAGCCGAGGGCGCTGCGAGTCTTGATGATCTCCTCCCAGCGGCTCACCTGAAGAATCGTGACGTTGTTGTCGCGCTTGAAGGCGCCGATCTCGCCAGCGATCCTCATCCTCGCGGCGAGGCGCTGCATGATGTCCTGGTCGAGTCCGTCGATCGTCTCGCGCAGCTTCGAGAGCGTGTCGGTGAACTCCTCGTTCGCGCTCGAGCGCTCGCGCACGACGAGACCGGAGAGAAGCTGACTGAGCGACGACGGCGTCAACTGCTGCTTCGCGTCGCTCCAGGCTGCGTCGGGCGTGATGTGGCTTTCGATCATGAGCCCGTCCATGTCGAGATCGAGCGCCTTCTGCGCCACGAGAGGGATGAGCTCGCGGTTGCCACAGATGTGGCTCGGGTCGCAGAGGAGCGGCAGATTGGGCACGCGCGTCTTCATCTCGATCGCGAGATCCCAGAGCGGCGCATTCCGGAACGGCCCCTTGTCGAACGACGAGAAGCCTCGGTGGATTGCGCCTAACTTCTTCACGCCGGCGCGGTCGAGCCGCTCGAGCGCGCCGATCCAGAGCTCGATGTCGGGGCTCACCGGGTTCTTCACGAAGACCGGCACATCGACTCCCTCGAGCGCGTCCGCGATCTCCTGCACCGAGAACGGATTCACCGTCGTCCGCGCGCCGATCCAGAGAAAGTCGACACCCGCCTCGAGGCACGCCTCGACGTGCGACGCGTTCGCCACCTCGGTCGTGACCGGCAATCCGGTCTCCTCTCGCGCGCGGCGAAGCCATGCCAACGCTGGCTCGCCCGCTCCCTCGTACTGTCCAGGCCTCGTGCGCGGCTTCCAGATCCCGGCGCGCAGCGCATGAATCTTCCCCGTCGCGTGGAGTTGCCGCGCGGTCTCGACCGTCTGCGTCTCGGTCTCGGCGCTGCAGGGGCCTCCGACAATGAAGGGCTTCCCTCCCGGAAGCCAGTTCGTCGTGGGCTGCGGCTGAATCGCTGCTGGTGTCATTGCGTACCTCCGAGAGTTTCGGTTCGATCGTTGTTCGTCGTCGGAACGGGGATGGGAGTTGCGAGACCTGCCCCCGCCGAGGCGCGCGCGCCGAGTGCGTCGAGCACCCGCCGAATGTCGTTTGCACGGTTGGTGATCGCGTAGAGCGCGGAGCTGTCGCGAGCGGCAAGGGCGCGGCGGAAGGTGTCGAGGTGAGCGATGTACTCATCGAGCGCGCGCCCGAGGTTCTCGGCGTTCTGCTCGAAGATCGGCACCCACATCGATGGCGAGCTCTTGGCGAGCCTCACCGTGGAGGCAAAGCCGCTGCCCGCGAGGTCGAAGATGCTCTCTTCGCTCTTCTCGATGTCGAGCACGGTCTGTCCGAGAAGGAACGAGGAGACGTGAGAGAGGTGCGAGACGTAAGCAAGGTGCAGATCGTGGCCAGCGGCATCCATGAAGATCGTCCTCATGCCTAGAAGCTCGAAGAGAGACTCCGCGACGGATAGCGCGCGCGGCGAGCTGAGCTCGCGCTCGCAGATGATGTTCACCTTCCCCTGGAAGAGCCCCGCGAGCGCCGCGAGCGGCCCTGAGTTCTCGGTTCCGGCGATCGGGTGCGCCGCAACGAACTGCGCGCGGCGCGGGTGCCCTGCGAGCGCCGCGCAAACGGTCGCCTTCGTCGAGCCCGTGTCGAGGACGACCGCGGCATCGCCGATCGCATCGAGAACCGCGGGAGCGAGGGCGCGCACCGCGTCGACCGGAATCGCGAGAATCACGAGCTCCACCCCTCGCAACGCATCGGCGAGAGGAGCGACATCGTCGACGAGCCCCGCTTCGAGCGCCTGGCGCGCGTGCTTCGCGTTCGACTCGACGCCGACGAGTGACGAGACGAACCCCCTTCGGCGGAGGTCGATCGCGATCGATCCGCCGATCAAACCGAGTCCGATGACTGTCGCCTTCATACCTGCACCTCCACGTTCGTCGCCGCGACTCGTGTCGTCATGAACGCCTCGACGCGCCGTGCCGCTTCGGCGATTGCCTCCGCCGAACGGCAGAGGGAGATGCGCAGGTGGCGCCTCCCGGCCTCGCCGAAAACGAAGCCGGGCGTGATGAAGACGTGCGTCGCGTGGAGGATCTCGTCGAGCCACGCCTCGACGTCATCGACGGCGTCTGGCGCCTTCGCCCAGACGAAAAGCCCGGGGCGCGATTCCACCGCATCGCAGCCTAACGCACGGACCAGCGCCTCGGCGTTTCGCCGCCGCTCCGCATACGTCGCGTTCAGTGACGCGAACCACTCCCCGCGGCTCTCGAGCGCCTTCGCCGCCGCGACCTGGAGCGGGAGAAACATCCCCGAGTCCATGTTGCTCTTCACGAGTAACACCGCGTCGACGTGCTCGCGACTTCCCGCGACCCAGCCGATTCGCCATCCCGCCATGTTGTGCGACTTGCTGAGCGAATTGAGCTCGAGCGCGACGTCGAGAGCGCCGGGAACCGAGAGGATGCTCAGCGGCGTGTCGTTGAGGATGAGACTGTACGGGTTGTCGTTCACCACGAGGAACCCGTTTCGTCGCGCGAGGGCGACGATGCGCGCAAGCTCCCCGACCGACGCCGTGCTCCCCGTCGGCATGTGCGGGAAGTTCACCCACATCAGCTTCACGCGCGAAAGGTCGCTCGCCTCGAGCGCGTCGAGGTCGATCGCAGTCTCACCGTCTTCGCGAATCAGATAGCTGCGCGGCACGGCCCCCGCGAGCTTCGCCGCGGAGGCGTAGGTCGGGTAGCCGGGATCGGGGACGAGCACCTCGTCGCCCTCGTCGAGAAAGGCCATCGAGACGTGCATGATCCCTTCCTTCGAGCCGATCAGAGGCAGGACCATCGTCTCGGGATCGAGCGTGGCGCCGTAGACGTCGAGCGAGAAGCCGGCGATCGCATGCCGCAGTTCGGGGACGCCGCGGTAGCTCTGGTATCCGTGTGCCGCGCTGCCGCGCGCCGCGTCAGCCAGCGTCTCGACGACTTCGTCCGCCGGAGCCAGGTCAGGGCTTCCGATCCCAAGGTTGATCACGCGCGGCTCGCTCTCATCGAGTCGGCGGACCTCGGCGAGTTTGCGCGAAAAGTAGTACTCCGTGACGGAGGCGGTGCGGCGTGCGGGTGCGATCATGGCTCGAACCTCATCTCGGCCTTTTTGTATTCGCCGAGAACATTGAGAGTGACAACCTGGTCTTGGATGCGCTCAATCGCGACGTCGTAGTCGGCACGCTTCGGAAACGTGACGTCGACGTGGATCGAGTACGCGCTCGGGCGACCGACGATCGGGATCGACTGGATGAGGGAGAGATTGATCCCGTGACGCTTGAACGTGGACAGGACGGTCGCGAGACTGCCAACCTCGTCGGCGACTTCGAACGCGAGTGAGGCCTTGTTGCTACCGTTCACCGCGCCGCCGTTCCGTGAGAGGACGAGAAAGCGGGTGAAGTTCTTCGAGCTCGTCTCGATGCGGCGCGCGAGGATTGCGAGGCCAAAGCGCTTCGCGGCACGCTCGCTTGCGACGGCGGCGAACGAGCGAAGACCTTCGTCACCGATTCGCTTCGCGCTGAGTGCGGTGTCGTCGCTTTCGCGAATCGCGACGCCAGGCAGAGTGTGGAGGAACTCCGAGCACTGCCGAAGCGCCATCGGGTGCGATTCGACCGTTTCGATCTCATCGAGAGTGATGCCGGGGAGCGCCAAGAGGTGCAGGTGGATCGGAACGTAGATCTCACCGCGGATGTTGAACCGGTGCTTTTCGAGGAGAGCGAAGTTCGGGAGGATGCTGCCGGCGATCGAGTTCTCGATTGCCATCACGGCAAAGTCGCTCTGACCACCCGCGAGAGACTCGCAAAGGTCGTGGAAAGTCAGGCACTCGATCGTCCGGATCGGCACGTCGAACCAATTCATCGCGGCAGCCTCGTGGAAGCTCGCCGCGATGCCCTGGATCGCTACTCTTGGTTTGGTTCGCATTTTCATAGTTGCCAAAAACAAAAAGCCCCGGCATCGCCGGGGCTTTTTCGAGTTTGCTCTGCTTTCTGGTCAGCAGCGCGCTACCCGGCAAAGTCCCGGTTGGGGCTCGTACCAAAAGTAATAGCGGGCGCTGCTGAACTGGCTGAAGTTCATGTTCGTGCGACAGAGAGTAGGGACGATCCATCTCTATGTCAAGCGGCCAGGGAAGAAGAACGCGCCCGAGCGCGCGCCCGGCTGTTCCGGAACCGCTGCACGGAGGCTGGCAAACGAAGGGAATGCGACTGACGACCACCCCGGAATCGCGATAGATTCCTCTCCCATGAAGGCACTCGCAGAAATTCAGGTCATTCCGATCGGCGTCGGCGTCACGGTTCGCGCCGAGGTGAAGCGCGCACACCAGATCCTCGTCGACGCAGGGTTCAAGATCGAACAGCATGCGTACGGGACGAATGTCGAAGGGGAGATGGGCGCGATCCTCGACGCGGTGAAGACGATCCACGAGACGCTCCATGCGGAGGGAGTCGCGCGGCTCTCGACAGCGATCAAGATCGGCACGCGTACCGACAAGGACTCGACGCTGGAGGGCAAGCGACTCTAGTGTAGTGTTCCGTCCGTGAGGGCAGATTCGCCCACGCCGACGGCTGCACTCGCGGAGCGTCAGGACTGGTCAATCTGCGTCGGGACGCACGCCGTCGATCACGAGCGCTGCGTAACTCGCGACCTCACCGCCGCGGTCGCCAAGCTCGCAGAGACGCGCGTGGAGGCGCCTCGTGAGGGCGCGAAGAAACTGCACCTCCCGGACGAGGTTCTTCACGTCGATCTCATTGGCGTGGCGGACGCCCGCTCCGAACTCCCCGAGCTCGGCATCGGAGAACGTCCCCGTCGCAAAATCCTCGAGCCATTCTTCGAAGGCTTGATCTTCCATGGGCAGAATTGTAATGCGGAATGACGGCGCCGGCCGGCTCACACCCTTTGTACGCGCCACTCGTGACCGACCTCGCAGAGCGCGCCCGGATCGCCTTCGCCGCGAATCGTGAAGTTGAGCTCGGCGCGATCGTGGAGGTGGAGAGCCTCGCCATCGCCGACGAAGGCGTAGACGCGATACTCACCCGGCGTGAGCGGCACATCGGGAATGATGAGGGATACCGTGTAGTCTCTCTTGCCCGACAACGGCTTCATCCCGTCCCAGTTCGTTCCGAAGGTCGCACAGCACACGCCGTCGAGGACGCGGTCGATGCCGACGACGAGATGGATCTGCTCCGACTCGCTCTCCGCCCTGAGTTGCATCGACACGCCGAGCGGCCCTCCCGGATCGAATTCGTCACGCCGATTCCCGGCCGCATCGACCGTGTACGCGGCACGGAGACGAACCGTGGACGCTCTCTCCGGCAACGCAGCGTCGCTCGCCACCGGCTCTGCCGGGCTCGCGAGAAGCTCTGCTTCATATGCGCTGACGACTTCGGCGGACGGCCCGATCATCTGAAGCTGACCGCGATCGAGCCAGAGCGTGCGGGAGCACATCGACGCCACGGCTCCCAGGGCGTGCGAGCAGAAGACGATCGTCCGCCCCTTCGCCTCGAACTCGCGCATCCGCTCGAGACACTTGCGTTGGAAGTGCTGATCGCCGACGGCGAGTGCCTCGTCGACGAGCAGCACGTCGGGGTCGACGTGAATCGCAACCGAGAAACCGAGGCGCATGATCATGCCCGACGACCAGGTTCGAACCGGCTGATCGAGGAATGCGCCAAGCTCTGTGAAGTCGAGAATGCGCGGCAATGTCTCCCGAAGCTCGGTCGCTCCGAGTCCCTGAATCGAAGCGGCGAGCTCCGCGTTCGCGCGACCGGAAAACTCGGGATGGAAGCCGACGCCGAGCTCGAGAATCGACGAGATACGGCCGTACACCGCCGCGCTTCCGCGAGTCGGACTCACGACCCCTCCGAGGATCTTGAGCAGGGTCGACTTTCCCGCGCCGTTGCGTCCGACGAGACCGATCATCTCGCCCCGCTCGATCGCGAACGACACGTCGTCGAGCGCGGTCACGACTTCGGCCATCGGTCTCCGGAGCAGAGCCTCGACGAACCGGTCGGCGGGACGCCGGTAGACGCGATATTCCTTGGTTAGGCCTTCGGCGCGAATGACGTCCACTATTGGCATTCCTCGAGCGCCAGCGGGACGTTGTATCTGTCATTCGTCATGATTCGTCGTCCACACAGGAGGCTCGCCGCTTCCGCGCATCATGCCATACGCACCGACACTCAGTCGGAAAGGACGATCAGCGTCCGGTCGACGATCCGGTCGCGAGCAAAGTCGCGATACGGGCGTTGAAGCGAAACGCGCGGCTCCCCAGGAGCGCCGGCGATCTCCGCCGACCGGTAGTGGCCGGTCGCGCCGTGCGTGAATGGCTGATCGAGTTTCGCGAGGATCGGCGCGAGACTCGCCTCGTCCGCGGCGAAGTCGCCCGTCGACCAGCTGACCGACGCGTGCACGCCGGAAGGGTCTCCGATCGCGGCGGCGTAGTAGCGCGCAACGTCTTCGAGCGGCGCATCGGTTTCGAACAGAGCAAGGCGCCGCCCCCGCATCTCGGCATCGCCCCGGATGAGCGCGTGCGCCCGACGCATCAGCGCCGTCTGTTCCGGCACCACGCTCGCGCCAGCGAAGAGCGGAAACGGTGCGCGCACGGCAGCAGGGTCAATCCACTCGTAGTGCGCGACCGTGACAGGCTCCCGACGGCATGCCGCGAGCACAAGAACGATGACGAACAGCGTGAGGCGCTTCAGGAAACGCCTCCGCGAGGAGCCGTGAGGCCGAGATACTCTTCAGGCCGCATGCCGACGACCTCCTCGAAATAGTCGGAGTACGACTTGACCGCTCCGACCGGTTCGTCGACGAAGAGCCTTTCGAGGCGGAAGAGCGGCACGAACATCGTCACCAGATCGAGCCCGGGCTCTTCCTTGTGCGTGATCTGCGCAACCCAGTCCTGAAAGCTATCGAGGTTGATCGCCCGGACGGTGATCCCGGCACCGGAGATGGAGCGAAGAACGCCCCAGAACTTCTCCTTTGGATTGACGAGATTGACGATGACGATCGCGTTCTCGGGAAGGCCTTCGATCATGATGGTCTCCTACAGGATCGCTTCGACGTCGTCTTCCGGCACATTCGGGAGCTCATCCGCCTTCTCACTCAGCTCGATGAGCACGCCATTCCCGGCCGAGGGATGAAGGAACGCGACGCGACAGCCGTGTGCGCCGGGTACCGCGCTCTCGTTGACCAGACGGTAGCCTTTTGCCTTGAGCGTCTCGAGATGCTCGTCAATCTGGTCGACGCGGAGGCAGATGTGGTGAATCCCTTCTCCGCGCTTCTCGATGAATTTCGCGATCGGCGAATCGCCAGAAGTCGCCTCCAGAAGCTCGAGGTTCGCATCGCCGACTGGAATGAATGCCGTCTTCACGTTCTGAGTCTCGACGATCTCCACGTGTGCGACCGTTAGGCCGAGATCGCGAAAGAGCGCGGCGTCCTCGATCGAGCGGACCGCGATGCCGATGTGGTCGAAGCGTGGTTTTCGCATGAGGGTCTCCAAGGCGGCGCGCGACGCGACGCGGGTCGGCTGATTCTAGCGCGAAGGCGACAGGCACGTGGCGAGGGGAGATCAGCGGCTGAGCTGGCGTAGCGCCGGCGTCCTCGCCGGCAGTCCCGCGGGCGTCCCCGCCCCGGGAGCTTCGGTCACGACGAGGGTCCGACGCGCACGGCGGCGAGACGCCGCCGTGTCGGCCCGCGGGACGCGGGCGCTACGTCGCGGCGCATACGTTTGCCGTTCGCCTCCCGCCTACACCCCATGCACATCCGCTCCCCAGATGTGTTTGTGCAACTGCGTCTGGAGGCGTGCAGGGACCCGATCTTCGATCATCCAGGTCGCGAGCTCCTTGATTCCCATGGCGCTCCAGACCGGAGAGAAGAGAACGGTATTCGATTCTGCGAGCGCACGGGTGGCAACGAGGTCGCGTGACCACTCGTAGTCGGCGCGGCCGGCAATCACGAATTTCACTTCGTCGTGCGGCAGGAGCTTGTCGAGGTTAGGCCAGTGATTCCGTTCAGCTTCGCCCGAGCCTGGGCATTTCACATCCAGAATCAACTTCGCCCGGCGGTCGACAGGCTCGATGTCGATCGACCCTGAGGTCTCGACGAGCACCTCGAAGCCTTCGTCGCACAGCGCGCGGATCAAGTCGAGGCACTCGACCTGTGCAAGCGGCTCGCCGCCGGTGACCTCGACCAGGTCACAGCCGTACGATCGCACTTTCGCGAGCACCGCCTCGAGCTCCATCCTCTCGCCACCGGTGAACGTGTACGCCGAATCGCACCAGCTGCAGCGGAGGTTGCAGCCGGCGAGGCGGACGAAGGCGCAACGCCGGCCCGAGTGCGTCGACTCGCCCTGGATGGAGTGGAAGATTTCGGTGATGCGAAGCATGGCTCGGAATGCGGAATGCGGATTTCGGAATGCGGAATTGAGCCCCGCCTTCCTGATCGCAAGCCGCTCTCGAGTTGCGAAAGCGCGAATCACAGCCTCACATTCCGCACTCCGCATTCCGACTTCCGCCTTGCCGTCAGGCGTACCGCGTCGGATCCGCCACCCCCGCCTCGATGAAACCGGCGCGGCGAAGAATGCACGAATCGCAGTGCCCGCATGCGGCTCCGCTCGCATCGGGGTCGTAGCAGGAATGGGTCAACCCGTAGTCGACGCCAAGCTGGACGCCGCGACGGATGATCTCCGCCTTCGTCAACTCGATGAGCGGGGCGCGGATCCGTGGCTTTCCGGTTTCGACTCCGCTTTTCGTCCCGGTCTCAATCACCCGCTGGAACGCAGCGACGTAGGCGGGACGGCAGTCGGGGTAACCGCTGAAGTCGACGGCGTTGACTCCGATCCAGATCTCGTCCGCCCCGATCACCTCGGCGTGGCCCACGGCGATCGAGAGGAAGATCGTGTTGCGGGCCGGGACGTACGTCGACGGAATGCCTTCCGCGCCGAGCGAATCTTTCGGCACCGCGATGTCGGCGGTCAGTGCGCTTCCACCGAAGACGCGAAGATCGAGTGCGAAGACAACCGGCGGCCTGACGCCGAGTGAGGCCGCCACACGCCGCGCAGCATCGAGCTCGCTTCCATGTCGCTGACCGTACGCGAACGAGAGCGGGTAGAGCTCCCTCCTCTCCTCCTTCGCGATTGCGAGCGTCGTGGCCGAGTCGAGCCCGCCGCTGAGCAACACTACCGCACGCGTCACCATCGGCCCGATTGTACGGGACGAGCGCGACTTCCCCGCCCCGCAAGAAGCAATTTCGCGCTCCCCTCGCTCGCCGTTCGTGGGACAATCGCCCCATGCGATGGCGTGGCATTGCCGCTCTCGCCGCCCTCGTGATCTCCGGGTGCGTCTGGGAGGCTCCTGTCGCCGCACCCTCATTTCCGGTCGACTATCCGATCCGAACCTACCGCTTTCATGACGAAACGGACCTCGCCGCATGGAAGGCGGAAGTCCGCGCGTTCCGCGCGTCGCTGCGTCGCAAGTACAACGTCGAGGTATCCGCACCGACACTGGTTTCGGAGAACAGGGAGCGACAGTTCCTCGATCGAGCCGTCGACCCGCGTGAGCTGGTCTGGCGCGATCCTCGATATTTCTTCAAAACGCCAATCCTGCTTTCGTGGTGGGAGGTGATCGACGAGCGGGGTCGCGTGCAACACGTCTACGTGGTCGCCTCGAACCAGCCGAAGGAGATCGACGCACGAGTCCTTGCCTGGTGCGCAAACGACAAACTCTGGAAACCGGCCGAGTTCGAAGGGAACCCGACGCTAGCTGTGCGCAGTGCGTCGATCAACCTCGGCGAGAGCCGCTTCCACTACACCTACTGGATGAAGCGGATCGACGCGGTCGACGTTGTCATCGCGACCCTCGCCGCAATCGGCATCCTCACATGGTTCATCGCGCGAACGCTCCAGCGGCGGCGGGAACGCCGGCTGCGGCACGACGCGCTGATCCGCTACGCGTCACATGCTCACTTCCACCCGCCCTCGATCGACGAAGAGCCGAAGCTATAATGCCGGGGCCATGTCCCCGATCTCGACCTACGACTTTCTCAATCGCAAGCGACGCGGGCAGTCCCTCGACCCGGAGGCAATCGCCGATTTCATCGCGGCATACCTTCGCGGCGACGTCGCCGACTACCAGATGACCGCGTTTCTCATGGCGGTCGCCATCCACGGCATGACCAAGGACGAGCTCGCCGCGCTGGCGCAGTCGATGACCGGCTCGGGCGAGCAGTGGAAACTGCGCGATCGCTTCGACTTCATCGGCGACAAACACTCCACCGGCGGAGTCGGCGACAAAGTATCGATCGTGCTGACTCCATGGGTCGCCGCGTGCGGCGTGAAGGTCGCGATGCTCTCCGGACGAGGCCTTGGCCACACCGGCGGCACGCTCGACAAGCTCGACGCGATCCCGGGATTCCAGGCGCGCCTTTCGCGCGAGGAGATCGAGCGCTGCGTCGACACGGTCGGTTGCGCGATCGCGACGTCGACGGAAGGGATCGCTCCCGCCGATCGCCGCATGTACTCCCTCCGCGACGTTACCGGCACCGTCGAATCGATCCCTCTCATCACGGCGTCGATCATGTCGAAGAAGCTGGCGATGGGAGCGAGCGCCCTCGTTCTCGACGTGAAGACCGGCAGCGGCGCGTTCATGCGCGAGCTCGACAGATCACGGGAGCTCGCCCGAAGCCTGATCAACGCGGCATCGGGATCGGGCACGCGCACCGAGGCGCTGATCACGAACATGGACCGGCCGCTCGGCATCGCCGCCGGCAACGCGAACGAGATCGTCGAGTCGTTCGAGACGCTCCGAGGCAAGGGTCCGCACGATCTTTACGAAGTCACGAAAGCGCAGGCGCTGCGTTTACTCGTGCTGTCGGGACGCTATGACGCCACATCGGCCGATGTCGCGCTCGAGAACGCGATCGCCTCCGGCGCCGCGATCGACAAGGCGAAGGCGTGGGTCGCCGCCCAGGGAGGCGACCCGTCGGTTGTCGACGATCCGTCGCGCTTCGTAAAGCCATCGCGAGTGCTCGAAGTCCGCGCGCCGCGTTCGGGCTTCGTTTCGGCCATCGACACCTACCGCGCCGGCATGCTCGCCGTCGACATGGGGGCAGGACGCCGCAGGGCCGAGGACACGATCGATTTCGCGGCAGGGATCATGTTCGACCGCAACGCCGGCGATGCAGTGACGGCGGGCGACGTCGTCGCCCGGGTCGAGATCGGCGCGCGCGGCGACGCGGGACGCGCGTTCGATCGCGAGCTGCTCGACTGCATCACCTTCGCGGACGCGCCACCTCCGGCGATGCCGCTCGTCGTCGAGCACCTCACCTGAGACCAACGCGAGGACACTTCGAATGACCGACATCATCCGCCCCGGACGCGCCTTCATCATCGTCTGCGACTCCCTGGGCGTCGGCGAGCTGCCCGACGCGAAGGATTGGGGCGACGAGGGCTCCGACACTCTGGGACACGTGCTCGACCGCGAGCATCCGAACTTGCCTAACCTCGAACGCCTGGGGCTGCTCCACACTCTCGCGACGCCGCGCTCGAGCGTCACCCCGGTCTCGGCGTGGGCACGCATGGCCGAGATCTCGGCGGGAAAGGACACGACGACCGGGCACTGGGAGATGATGGGCCTCGTCGTGCACGAGCCATTCCGCACGTATCCGGACGGATTCCCCGAGGAGATCATCCGCGAGTACGAGTCGCGAATCGGCCGCAAGACGCTCGGCAACAAGGCCGCGTCGGGAACCGTGATTCTCGACGAGCTCGGCGAGGAGCACATGCGTACCGGCTCGCCGATCGTCTACACCTCGGCTGATTCGGTCTTCCAGGTCGCGGCACACGAAGAGGTGATCCCGATCGAGGAGCTCTGGCGGATCTGCGAGGTGGCGCGCGAACTGATGCGAGGCGAGCACAATATCGGAAGGATCATCGCGCGACCTTTCATCGGTCCAGGTGCGGGCAAATTCACGAGGACGGCGCGGAGGAAGGACTTCTCGGTTGCACCGACCGGGGAAACGGTCGTCGAGCGCGCACACAAGGCAGGACGCAAGGTCGCGGCCATCGGCAAGATCGCCGACATCTTCGACCGCGTCGGCATCGATCTCGAGATCCGGAGCGAGTCGAACAGCGACGGGATGGCGAAAACCATCGAGCTCGCGCGCCAGAGCGACTCGAGCCTGATCTTCACGAATCTCGTCGACTTTGATTCGAAATACGGCCACAGGAACGACGCGCACGGTTACGCGAAGGCTCTCGAAAAGCTCGACGGAGAGATACCGGCATTACTCGAGGCGATGCGCCCGGAGGATCTGCTCTTCATCAGCGCCGACCACGGCTGCGACCCGACCGACGTGTCGACCGATCACACACGCGAGTACGTGCCGCTGATCGTCGCGGGCCGATCGGTGCGCCCCGGATCGCTCGGAACGAGAAAGAGCTTTGGCGATCTCGGGGTGACGGTCGCAGAATTCCTCGGGCTCGAGACCGCACGATTCAACGGAAAGAGCGTTCTTTCGCAAGTTACGGGACGTTGATCACCGGTGCGGCGATGAGCGCCGCCCGGCTCGAAGTTCGGAAAACGGATGCGTCGCGGCCGGCACAGGGAGCTCGCCGGCGCGCGCCTATCAACGCAAGTGGAGGACTCATGAAATTCGCTCGTTCGCTCGTGCTTCTTACTGCCGCCGCATCGATCTCTCTCTACGCTTCGGCGCAGGTGAACGCGTTCCAGGCCTGGGAGGATGCCCGGGTCATCCGCCGTGTCGCAACGGTCGCAGGCAAAGGGATGCCGGAGGCCTTGCTCACGAAGATGGCGCAGTCGATCGTGACCGACCTCCGAGGCAAGCAGCCAGGAGGACTCTGGGAGTGGGCGTACTACACGCGCGAAGAGGCAGGGACGGCCGAGGATGGCTACGCGCTGAAATCGCGCAAGGGCGAAGAGACTCCCATGCCCGTCCAGCTGAAAGGATCGCTCGGATACAAGGTGCGCCTCTCGGTTCCGTCACGGCGTTACCTGATCGCGCGCAACCGCGGCGTGGAGATTCAGCGCGCGGTTGTCGAATATACGAACGACCGAGGGGAGACGAAGACCGAGGAGTTCCCTCAAAACATGAAACTCGCACCGGGACAGCAC
>JACPDH010000088.1 GCA_016184115.1 Acidobacteriota bacterium
GCCCCGCATGCCGCGCACGACCGGCGGTGTGTGTTGCCGAGGAGTCTAGGGCGGGGCTTGCAGAGGGTCAACGAAAAGCGTGAAACAGAGGGTTTTGAGGCGAAAAACGGAGCGAAATCGAGCGTTCGAGACGGCGGAACGTGGCCGACTCCACACCTGGTAGAGAGGCTTGACGTGCGCCACGCGCGAAGCGGGGCCCTTCAATTCCCAATTCTCAATTCGCCATTTTGGCCTTATCCTCACGCCCCGATGGCTCGCAAGCGAAAGACTGCTGCGGATGGCGAACAACTCGCGCTTCGCACATCCGCACACGCGGAGACGGAGCGACTCGAGGTCGCCAAGTTCGCGGAAAAGGCATACCTCGACTACTCGATGTACGTCGTGCTCGACCGTGCGCTTCCGCACGTCGCAGACGGACTCAAACCGGTACAGCGCAGGATCATCTACGCAATGTCGGAGCTCGGGCTCTCGGCATCGTCGAAGCACAAGAAGTCGGCCCGTACGGTCGGTGATGTTCTCGGCAAATACCACCCACATGGCGACTCGGCGTGCTACGAAGCGATGGTTCTCATGGCACAGGCCTTCTCGATGCGCTATCCGCTCATCGATGGCCAGGGCAACTGGGGATCCGCTGACGATCCGAAATCGTTCGCCGCGATGCGCTACACGGAAGCGCGTCTCGCCCGATTCTCGGAGACTCTCCTCAACGAGCTCGATCAGGGCACGACGGAATGGGGGCCTAACTTCGACGGCACGATGCAGGAGCCGAAGCTGCTCCCCTCTCGCCTTCCCCACGTGCTGCTCAACGGCGCGTCGGGAATCGCGGTCGGCATGGCGACCGACATCCCCTCGCACAACCTGCGCGAAGTCGTCGGCGCGTGCATAGCGGTTCTCGACGACCCGCACACCTCGTTCGAGAAGATCTGCGAACTGATCCCCGGGCCCGACCTTCCGACCGACGCAGAGATCATCACTCCGGTCGAAGAGCTGCGAACGATCTACCACAGCGGCAATGGCAGCTTTCGCATGCGCGCAAAGTGGGAGCGCGACGATGGCGACGTCGTGATCACCGCGCTGCCCTACCAGGTGTCTGGGAGCAAGGTGCTACAGCAGATCGCCGCGCAGATGCAGGCGAAGAAGTTGCCGATGGTCGAAGACCTGCGCGACGAGTCGGATCACGAGAACCCGACGCGCCTCGTCATCGTCCCTCGGTCGAACCGGGTCGACCTCGACGAGATGATGGCGCATCTCTTCGCTACGACCGATCTCGAGCGCTCGTACCGGGTGAACCTGACGATGATCGGGATGGACGGGCGGCCGCGCGTCTTCGGCCTGCGCGACCTCATCGAAGAGTGGCTCGAATTCCGCACGGAGACCGTTAGGCGCCGCCTCCAGCATCGTTTCGACGAGGTTCTCCGTCGTCTCCACATCCTCGACGGCTATCTCGTCGCCTATCTCAACGTCGATGAAGTCATCCGAATCATCCGATTCGAGGACGACCCGAAAGCGGTCCTCATGGAGCGATTCGACCTCACCGAGCTCCAGACCGGCGCGATCCTCGACCTCAAGCTGAAGTACCTCAACAAGCTCGAGGAGATCGAGATCAACCGCGAGCAGAAGGAGCTCGCCGAAGAGCGAGACAAACTCGCGAAGATCCTCGAATCGAAAGCGAGGCTGCGGAAGGAAGTGCGACGCGAACTGATCGAAGACGCCGAGACATTTGGCGACGATCGACGATCACCAATCGTCGTCCGCGCGGCCGCGAAGGCAATCGACGAGACGGCGCTCGTCCCTTCGGAAGCCGTGACTGTCGTGCTCAGCGAGAAGGGATGGGTACGCGCGGCGAAGGGGCACGACATCGACCCGGCGGCGCTGCAATACAAGTCGGGAGATTCGTACCTCCACGCCGCGCGCGGCCGCTCGAATCAATCCTCGGTGTTCCTCGACACGACGGGGCGGACGTACTCGGTCGCGGCGCACGCGCTTCCCTCCGCGAAAGGGCACGGCGAGCCACTCTCGTCGTCGACGCAGCCTCCGCCCGGAGCCGCCTTCACGGGGGTCATGATGGGTGAGGCCGAGGATCTCTGGTTGTTGGCGACCGACAACGGCTATGGCTTCGTCGCGAAGCTCGACGAGCTCCAGACGAAACAGCGCGCGGGGAAGTCTGCGGTGAACGTCGGAAAGGGCGCGCGCACTCTCGCGCCGCAGAAGCTCGCGAACTACGAGACTGACCGCATCGCTGCGGTCACGAACGAAGGCAAGCTCCTCGTCTTCATGGCGAACGAACTGCCGCAGCTCGGCCGAGGCAAGGGCGTGCAGACGATCAAGATCCACAAGGCGAAGGGGCTGCTGCCTGGCGAGAAAGTCGTCGGAATCGCGGTCGTCCCGGAAGGCGGGGCGCTCACGGTCTATTCCGGGAAGCGCTACACGACGATCAAAGGAGCCGACCTCGACGCATACTCCGGAAAGCGGGCGCAGCGCGGGCTCAAGCTTCCGCGCGGGTTCCAAAACGTCAACGCGATCGCGACGAGTGGCACGTTCCCGCCTCCGCCGGTCACCGCGGGCGATGCGACGAACTGACGTCTGTTAGGCGTGGCGTCGTCGTAGCGGCACATTCCGATGTACCGTGGTTCCCCCGCTGTCAGAGCGCGAATCGCCGCGCATCGGAATGCGCGGCCACTAGGCGACGCCTTGTAGCGGCACATCCCGATGTGCCGCCCCGGTGTCCCACTGAGAAACGAGCGGGACATCGGAATGTCCCGCTACGAGCGCTGAGGTGCGCGCACGCGGTCCCAGTCGAGTCCGAAGCGCGTGAGGTACTTCTTGAGCCGGTCGGCATCGTTCACGCTCGTGCGCTCACGGCGCGATGCGGCGAAGAGCGTGCGTCCCGCCTCGGAGAGCGAACGGCTCCTTCGACAAACGTCGATCACGAGCGCGAGTTGGACCTGCTCGAAGAGATCGAGCTCCTCGATCTCGGTCTCGGAGAGGATCGCGCGAAGCACGCTTCCGCCAGGATCGCCGCGCAGCGAGCTCCAGAGCGTGCGGAGCCGCTCGATCTCCTCCTCGACGAGATCGACCGTGATCCTTCCGCCGCGCGCGAGCGTCGCCATCCGTACGACCGCACCGTTGAGATCGCGGAAGTTCCCTGACCATGCCGCCGCAGGCGAGATGGCGAAGTCGAGAAAGCGCGTTCGCGCCTCCTTATTGAATGCGACCTTCTCATGCCGCCGAGAATACTGTTCGAGCTCGAACTGAAGGTTAGGCTCAATGTCTTCCGAGCGCTCGCGAAGACTCGGCAGGCGGAACGTCCAGAGGTTGATGCGTGCGAGGAGGTCGTCGCGGAAGCGCCCTTCGCGGACGGCGGCACCCAGGTCGCGATTCGTGCCGGCGATGAGCGCGAAGTCGCTCTTCACCGCGCGATCGGAGCCGAGAGGAAAGAAGACCTTCTCCTCGATCGCGCGGAGCAGCATCGCCTGTTCGTCGGCGCCGAGCTCGCCGATCTCGTCGAGAAAGAGAACGCCACCATCCGCGGCCCGAAGCAGTCCGCCGCGGTCGCTCTGCGCCCCGGTGAACGCGCCCTTCACGTGGCCGAACAAGGCCGACATTGCACCATCGCCGCGCAGCGTCGCGCAGTTGACGTCGACGAACGCGCCATCGACCTGATGGCGCGCCTTCTTCAGCTCGAAGATCCGCTTCGCAAGCCACGATTTCCCTGCGCCTGTCGGCCCCATCAGGAGAAACGGCTCGCGCGAGCGCACCGCGACCTGCTCGATCCGCTCGATGAGGCGATTGAACGACGCGCTCCGCGTCTCGATCCCCGACTTGAGAAAGCTCAGCGCGTCCTTTTGCTCCTGACTGAAGCGGCTCGCGATGCGGTCGTAGCGCGAGAGGTCGAGGTCGACGATCTGGTACGAGCCGGGCGACACCTGCGGCGCACTTCCCGGCGACGTCTGGATGAGCCGCGCTGGGATATGGCGCGACTCCGCGAGCAGGAACATGCAGATCTGCGCGACGTGCGTTCCGGTCGTGAGGTGAATGAAGTAATCCTCGCGGTCAGTGTCGAAGGGGTAGGCGCGTGCGTATTCGTAGAGGCCGTTCCAGACCTCTTCGAAATCCCACGGGTCGCGGAAATCGATGAGATGCCGCCTAACCTCGGTCTCCGGGGAGATTGTCGCGATGTCGGCGATGACGCTCTTCGTCAGCGTGTCGGCAGGGCGCTGATAGAAGAGCTCGAGACGGTGGACGACGAGGTCCTCCTGCTGGCAGAGTCCGATCGTCGGCCGCCACCGCTCCCACCGAGCGGCACCACGTCCCTGGTCGAGGGTCGAGCCGACGAATCCGAGGACGACATTGACGCGCGCTTTCACGAATATATCCCATGCGATAATACACTAGCTCACAGGCGAATTATTGAGGCAGGTCGTCATTTCCTTGAAACGCGCTAACTAGCGTATTTTCTGCAACTTGCCGCGATATGACGCCCTTGGCACACTGCCTGCTCTACTCACTTCGCAACGAAGCAACGCGAAGGAGGACGAGATGGCCAACAAGAACCTGTTCCAGAGCTTCATCGGAAAGCTGCTCCCGGCGACCAACGCCCTGAATCACGAAGGGGCGCCGGCATTCGCGCTCGAGCCGAAGCATCAGCTAGCTCAATACGCCGCCACGGGTTGCTTCGGCCGGACCTTCTACTCGACGGCGGGCGATCAGCTCGACAAGGTGCTCGCCCTCGCGACCGAGCTCGATGTGAAGTACGTGGGGCAGTGCGCGATCTGGGCACGCCGCCGCGGACTCATGAAGGACATGCCGGCGCTGCTTTGTGCGGTACTGAGCACGCGCGATCTCGAGACGCTCGAGCGGGTGTTCCCGCTCGTGATCGACAACGGGAAGATGCTGCGCAACTTCGTGCAGATCGTTCGATCGGGAGTGACGGGGCGCAAGTCGCTCGGGAGCGCACCGAAGCGCATGGTGCGGGAATGGCTTGCCGCGCGGAGCGTCGAGGCGATCTTCCGCGATTCGGTTGGGCAGTCGCCGTCGATGGCGGACGTCGTAAAGATGGTCCACCCGAAGCCTGCGGATCCCGCGCGGACCGCGCTGTACGGATACCTGATCGGCCGTGCGGTCGACGAGGCGCAGCTGCCGGAAGTCGTTCGCGCTCACGAACGCTTCAAGAAGGGAGAGTCGAGAGAGGTACCCGATGTGCCGATGCAGATGCTGGTCTCGCTCGATCTCGATGACGAGGCGTGGAAGGAAATCGCGCGAAACGCGAGCTGGACACAGATGCGGATGAATCTCAACACGTTCGCTCGACACGGAGTCTTCGACGATCGAGCGCTGACGAACCTGCTCGCGACCCGGCTCCGGAATCCCGAGGCAATCCGCCGGGCACGAGCGTTCCCGTATCAGCTGCTGATGGCGTTCCTGGCCGCTGATGGAGACGTACCGTCGAACATCCGTGAGGCGCTCCAGGATGCAATGGAGATCGCGATCGGCAATGTGCCGGCGATCGGGAGTCAGGTCTTCGTTTGTCCCGATGTCTCGGGATCGATGGCATCGGCGGTTACGGGAGGACGAAAGGGATCGACGAGTGAAGTTCGTTGCATCGATGTCGCGGCGCTGGTCGCGGCAGCGGTCCTTCGAAAGAACCCGGGTGCAGAAGTGCTGCCGTTCGAAGACAAGGTCGTCGCCATCGATCTCAACCCGCGTGATTCCGTGATGACCAACGCGAAGAAGCTCGCGGCGATCGGTGGAGGGGGGACGAGTTGCAGTGCGCCCCTTCGAGAGCTCAACAGACGTCGGGCAACGGGTGATCTCGTTCTCTTCGTCTCCGACAACGAGTCGTGGGTCGACGCCCGTAAGGCGCCGAGCACGGCGGTGATGAGGGAGTGGGAGGTCTTTCGCTCGAGGAATCCGAAGGCACGGCTCGTCTGCATCGATATCCAGCCGCATGGAACGACGCAGGCGGTCGAGCGGGACGAGATCCTCAATGTCGGAGGCTTCTCGGACGCGGTCTTCGATCTCGTCGCGGAACACGCCGCGAGTGGAAGCGCACCGAACCGGTGGGTTCGTGAGATCGAAGCGATCGCGATCTAGCGGAAGGCGGCCGGACTCGACGCGGGGTCCGGCCGCAATGGAATGAACATCAACCGCGGGTCGGATGCAGGCCGGGACTACAACACCTAAACTGTTCAACGTCTCGGCCGGCCACTTGCCGGCCCGCTCTCTTTGAAAGCACCATCCCGGCGAATGCGGGTATGAGTACATTGGTGATCTCGGCGGGTTCGAAACCCGCACTCATGCCAACCCTCGTCGCCGGGAAAACGGAGAATCGCGACGAATGCAGATAGAACTACTCATGAACTACGAAGTCATCAACGAAGCCGGCAAGGTTCCGATCAAGACGTGGACTCGAGGAGTACCACTCGAAGATGCTGCGCGAAAGCAGCTCCTCAACATCGCGTCGCTTCCCTTCATCCACCGCTGGGTCGCGGTCATGCCCGACGTTCACTGGGGGATGGGTGCGACGGTCGGGAGCGTGATCCCGACGAAGAAGGCAATCATCCCGGCCGCGGTCGGCGTCGACATCGGCTGCGGCATGATGGCCGTTCGCACCAGCCTCGCCGCGAGCAACCTTCCCGACGACCTGAAGGCGATCCGTTCGCGCATCGAGGCCGCCGTACCGCATGGCCGCACCGACAACGGCGGCCGCAACGATCGCGGCGCCTGGTCGCGGATTCCGGAGAGCAACAACGAAGTCTGGTCGAAGCTCGAGCCGCGCTATCGCGAGCTCGCGTCGCGGCACCCGCGCCTCGGCAAGGGGAACGATCTGAACCATCTCGCGACGCTCGGCACGGGCAATCACTTCATCGAGCTCTGTCTCGACGAGAGCGACTCCGTCTGGGTCATGCTTCACAGCGGGTCGCGCGGCGTCGGAAATCGAATCGGAAGCTACTTCATCGAGCTCGCGAAGAATGACGCGCGCCGCTGGCACATCAACCTTCCGGACCAGAACCTCGCTTATTTCCCGCAGGGAGGCGAACACTTCGACGACTACGTCGAGGCGGTGCACTGGGCACAGGAGTTCGCGATGTCGAACCGGCAGCTGATGATGGAGGCGATTCTCGGAGCGTTGCGATCGAGTGATGTACTTCCGCCGTTCTCTGCCGACCTCGAGGTCGTGAACTGCCATCACAACTACGTCGCGATCGAACATCACTACGGAGAGAACGTGTTCGTGACGCGTAAGGGCGCGGTGCGCGCGCGCGTCGGCGACCTCGGGATCATCCCGGGAAGCATGGGTGCGCGGTCGTACATCGTCCGCGGACGCGGAAACCCGGAGAGCTTCGACAGCTGCTCGCACGGTGCGGGGCGTGCGATGTCGCGCACCGAGGCGCGCCGGAGATTCACCGTCGAGGACCACGCGAAGGCGACTGAAGGAATCGAATGCCGTAAGGACAAAGACGTGATCGACGAAACGCCGATGGCATACAAGTCGATCGACGATGTCATGGAGGCGCAGAAGGATCTCGTCGAGATCGTTCATACGCTGCACCAGGTCGTCTGCGTGAAGGGGTGAGACGTGGCGAACACGATGATCCGTATCGACGGCTCGGCTGGTGAGGGCGGGGGCCAGATCCTCCGCACCTCACTCGCTCTCTCCCTTTTGACCGGGCGGCCGTTCCGAATCGAGAAGATCCGCGCAGGACGAAAGAAGCCGGGTCTGCTCCGCCAGCACCTCACCGCGGTCGACGCGGCGATGCGAGTTGGCGGCGGCACTCTGGAAGGGGCGGAGGCCGGCTCGACCGAGCTCGCCTTCACCCCGGGCACGCTCCGCGCGGGGGAGTACGAGCTCGCGGTCGGAACCGCAGGAAGCACGATGCTCGTGCTGCAGACGATCCTCGTCCCGCTTCTCTTCGCGAAGGGAAAGAGTGTCGTGAGGCTCGAAGGAGGAACCCACAATCCCGCGGCACCTCCGTTCGATTTCATCGAGAAGACGTTTCTGCCTCTCCTCGGCCGGATGGGGGCGCGCGTGAGCGCTCGTCTGGAGCGGGCGGGGTTCTACCCGGCGGGCGGTGGCGCCGCGACGTTCGAGATCGACGGCGGAATCGAGCTCGCTCCCCTCGACCTAACGGTGAGGGGCTCGGTGCGCTCGAGCCGTGCGCGCGCCGTGGTGAGCAACCTGCCATTCGCGATCGCAGAGCGCGAGATCCAGCTCATCCGCAAGCGGACGAGCTGGAGCGACGACGCGCTCGAAGCGCACACGGTCCCGAGCGCGGGACCAGGAAATGTCGTCATGGTCGAAATCGCCTCCGAGAACGTGACGGAGCTCTTCACGGCATTTGGCGAGCGAGGAGTGAGCGCCGAGGCGGTCGCCACGCATACGATCGCCGAGGCCGAACGCTATCTCGCATCGGGCGCGGCGGCGGGCGTACACCTGACCGACCAGCTCCTGCTGCCGCTCGCCGCCGGCGCAGGAGGGCGCTTCACGGCATCCGGAATCTCGAGCCACACGAGAACGAATGCAGCGGTGATCGAGACGTTCACCGGCGCGCCAATCCAGTTTCATGCTGCAGGAGATCACGTCGAAGTGGAAGCCGTTGCGCCGCGATACGCTCTCCGCGAGAGCTGAGGCCACTCGCGCAGAGCACGCGACCAGGGCACGATGGCCGAGGTTGTAGACTCGGAGATCACGCGCGGCGAGGAGCGGAGTACGAGGATGGAAGGCGAAGAGACAATTCACGCGATGAACCAGGACCGCACGGAAGCGTACCTGGCAAGGATCGGTGCGGGCGAAGACAGGAGCGCGACTCTCGCAACGCTTACCGCGTTGCATGAGGCCCATCTCGTCACGGTGCCGTTCGAGAATCTCGACATCGCACTCGGGCGCGAGATCGTGCTCGACCTCGATCGCCTCTACGACAAGATCGTGACCCGGCGTCGCGGAGGATTCTGCTACGAGCTCAACGGACTCTTCGCGGCACTGCTCGCGGGGCTCGGCTTCGATCTCGACATGCTTTCCGCGCGCGTCGCGAACGACGCCGGCGTGTTAGGCCCCGAGTTCGATCACATGGCGCTCCTCGTCCGCAGCGAAGGAAAGCGATGGCTCGCCGACGTCGGTTTCGGCGACTCGTTCCGCACGCCGATCGACCTCGACGATCCTTCGCCCCAGCGCGGCGGCGATCCGCTCGGACGCTCGTGGAGCGTTCGCGAGGACGAGAGCGGCATCGCGCTCGTGCAGCACGAGACCGACCGGGCGTCGCGCATCGCGTACACGTTCACGCTGACGCCGCGAAGCCTTGCTGAATACGCGCCGATGTGCGTCTACCAGCAGACATCCCCGGACTCGCATTTCACGCAACGGCGCGTCTGCACGAGAGCCACGCTGGAAGGACGTGTGACACTCGCCGACGACCGGCTCATCGTCACGACACGGGAGGGGCGCTGGGAGACTCCGGTATCCGAGGGCGATCGCGCCGCGCTACTCATGCGCGAGCTCGGAGTTGTGCTCTGAAACGAAACGCGGCGCCGAGAGGCGCCGCGCTCGATCCATCGACGTGACATCACTCAGTCGTTACCTGCCAGCCCCTCGTTGGCCTTCTCGATCGAGTCGTACAGTTTGATGCGAACTCGCTGAACGTTGCTGTCGTCATCGGTCTTGACCTTCACGATCGCGGGTTGGCCGGGACTGATGCCGTCCAGGGAGTTCCCTTTGTGGCGCCCATGCTTCACCGCTTTGCCGGTGCCGGTGGTGCGGTGGTCCGAAACTTTGAGATCGTTCGGACTCACGTTCAGCACGGTTCCGTCGCCAAGCTGGATCGTGATCTTCGCCGTAGTCGAGCTCGCTCCAGCGCTGACTGAAGTGATCTGAGTGACCTTCGCATTCTTCCCCTTCGACGAACTCGGAGCGGAGGCGGAGACGTTGCCCGCGACTCCGGTCGCTGTGAGCAGGGTGACGAGGCCTATCGCGAAGAATCTCCGGCCGAGGGCCCACACGCCGGCAAAGGCGGTGCCGAGCATCATTGCGAGTTTCGCCCACCAGCCGAGTGTTGGGATCGGTTCCGCCTGCGCAGGTCCCAGGCTCGGATTGATGGTCACGGTCACCGTGGAGTTGGCGCCGACAGTCGTCCCCACCGGGCTCGACAGCGAGACGGTGAAGGTCTCGGCTGGTTCTGCCACCGTGTCGTTCACGATGGTGATGTTGAAGGTCTTGTTCGCAGCGTCACCGTTCGCCCAATTGAGCGTGCCGGCCGCGAGCGTGTAGTCGCCCGGCGTGACCGCGGTTCCAGGCGTCGCGGCATAGTTGACGGAGATCGCGCCGTCGGTGCCACCCGTTCGGGTGACCGTGAGTGTCAACGTGAGATCGGTCTCGTTGACGGCGACCGCCGTGATCGTGAATTGCACGATGCCGGGATTGATCTCGACGGCGCCCATGTCGATCGTGCCGCCCACGACCCGCGCCAGGCCGCGCTGGTCGACAGCAGGAGGCGGAGCAAACGCTGGGTCCCCGGCGTTGACCACGGGGCTCGCCGAAGCCGGCAGATGCGTCGCGGTCGGCCCGCCGTTGTTCGCGAGAGGTCCGAGCTGCGGATCCTGGTTGAAGATGTTGCCGCCGTTATCGTTGATGTTCGCGGTGCCAGGTGACTCGACGAGCGAGAACGAGACGTCGAAGTTGCCATCGCCCGCAGTACCGAGGTCGTCTTCGGTCGCGGCACTGTTGTCGCCAACGATCGAATGATCGACGGGGGTCGGCCCGCTCAGCGTGAATACTCCTCCGCCTGATCCCGTCGCGCTGTTCCCTGCGACCGTTGTATGGCGGAGATCAAACCCTCCGTACAGGCTGTACAAGTGGATTCCACCACCGCTTCCCGCCGTCGCCTGGTTTCCGGAGATCGTCGAGCTTTCGACCAGGAACGGATCGTCCGGGCCGTAGAGGAAGATTCCGCCTCCTGCGGAGGCAGAATTGCCGGAAATGGTCGTGCGCCGGATCACGTGGCTTCCGCCATCGGTGTCATAGAGGTAGATGCCGCCGCCGAGATCTGCGGCGGTGTTTCCCGAGATCGTGCAGTCGCTGATCGTGGTGCTGTCGTCGGGGTCGTAGAAATAGATCCCGCCGCCGTCGTCGGCCGCGCTGTTATTCGAGATCACCGAATTCTGGATCAGAAGTGGACCGCCAGTGTCCTCGACGTAGACTCCGCCGCCGTCGCTCCCGGCGGTGTTGCCGGTGATCGTCGAGTTCGTGATCGTCAGGGTCATGTTGAACCCATCAGCCCAGAGCCCGCCGCCGTCGCCTGTGGCGGTGTTGTTCGAGATGACCACGTTGTCGAGCGTCAGATTCTCGTCGAAGTCGACGACTCCACTTCCGATCGAGGCGTTGCCGTCGGTGATCGTGAGGCCGGAAATCGTCACGTCGATCGTCGCGCTTCCGTTGTAAAGGTAGAACACGCGCGAGGCGTTGTTGCCATTGACGCTGATGTTTGCTGGGCCCGGACCCTGGATGTCCAACGAGTCAACGATGTACAGCTGGCCCGAGGACAGAGTGATCGTGCCGGTGAGGCCCGCCTGGAACGCGACGACGTCCGCGCCCGCGGCTGTGTTCGCGTCGATGATCGCCTGCCGGAGAGAACCGGCGCCTGCGTCGTTCAGGTTCGAGACCGTGAACGTCGCAGCGTCGAGCGATGGCGACAGCGCGACGCCCAATGTCAGCGCTGCACCTCCGGAAATCGTGAGCGCAGTCCGAGTGTCTCTCTTCGAGGGTGTTTGCTTGACCTGCTTGCTCATCACTCGACGCTCCTCCGCGTTTTTTGGAATGGTGGATTGTATCCCCCCTGCAAGGTTTTGGAAACCAACGTTAGGAAGGAAATGTAAGGCTGTACCCGAACGCCACCGAGAGCGCACCGAGAACGAAGGACGTGTCAGTATCCTGTAAGGCCGTGATCGCGACTTCTCAGCATCTTGAAGCGCTGAAATCCCATCGCCGCGAGCTTGTCGAGGTCGAAGTCGAGCATTCCGTACAGCTCGCGCGGACGAAGGCTGAACGAGCACATGGTCTTCTTCCCGGTGAACTTGTTCGCCTGCGAGAACGACGGGTAGCAAATCTTCGATGGGCAGGTCAGCGCGCAGCCGGCGTTCGCGAACAGAGTGATCCGTGCCTTGGGCGCCGCGCGCTCGAGAAACTCCAGATCGAGATTGAGCCGCATCGGGATGACCACCGTGTCGTAGATCTCCAGCGCCTCCGCGATCTTCTCTGCGGTGTCGATCTCCTTGATCACGCTCGCTTCGATCTCGAACGCGGGAAACTCATCACCGATCCACGCCGCAAGCTGCTCGCTCGTCGTGATCACCGAATTGCCTTTCCGGTGATAGCGCGCAAGGAACGCGCGGTTCCGCTCGTACTCCTCGCGCGCAACGTGATGGTTGCTGAGCGGGAGTCGCAGGCCCATTCCGCATTCGTAAATGACCGCGACATCGCGCGCCGAGAGCTCCGGCGCGCCGAACGGCCGGCCACCGTACAGTGTGCATCGCTCGACGAAGCCGAAGATGCTTTCGACTTGCGCGATGGCGATATGCGGGAACTCGCGCGCCAGATACCGGAGGATCGGTAGCTGCGGGTCCTTTCCTCTTGCCGAAAGCGTGAACTTCGAGCTGCGCGGAGGTGCAGATCGACGGTCATCCGGACCTCGTTTGAGAATCATCGGATGATCGGGCGGTGGAGTCGGGAGAATCGAAACGACTCCTCCAGGCTGTTGCGTTTCCGTTCCTGTCATCTCGTGCGCGGGATCCGCTGCCTCCGATCAGACGTCGACCTTGGTCTCATTCATCACGCGCTCCTGCAACTGAATCGCTTCGCGGTGAATCAGCCGCAGGAGGTCGGAGACGAACTGCTCGCCGAGCCCCATCGACGAAGCCGACTCGCTCCTGCTTCGGATGATTGCCTCCCACCGCTCGACTTGAAGGATCGTGACGTTGTGACGGCGCTTGAACGCTCCGATCTTTTCCACGATCGCCATCCGCGCGGCGAGTTTGTGCATGATGTCGTCGTCGATCGAGTCGATCATGCGCCGCAGCTCTTCGAGATGTTCTTCGAACTCCTTGTCGTCGCTCGACCGCTCGCGGACGGCGAGGTTCGCGAGGAGCTGACCGAGAGCCTCTGGAGTGAGCTGCTGTTTCGCATCGCTCCATGCGGCGTCTGGGTTGGCGTGGCTCTCGATCATCAAGCCGTCCATCTCGAGATCGAGCGCCTTCTGCGCCACATGCTGGATCAACTCGCGGTTTCCACAGATGTGGCTCGGGTCGCAGAGAAGTGGCAGGCCGGGTAAATGAGTCTTGAGCTCGATCGCGATGTCCCACATCGGCGCATTGCGGAACGGTCCCTTGTCGAAGACGGAGAATCCTCGATGCACGGCGCCTAGGCGGCTGAGGCCACTCCGATCGAGTCGCTCGATCGCGCCGATCCAGAGCTCGAGATCGGGACTCGGTGGGTTCTTGACGAACACAGGAACATCGACGCCTCTGAGGGCGTCGGCGATCTCCTGTACGGCGAACGGGCTCGACGTCGTTCGCGCGCCGACCCAGAGCATGTCGACGCCGCTCCGGAGGCACGCGTCGACATGAGCGCCATTGGCAACCTCAGTCGTGATCGGGAGTCCGGTCTCCTCTTTCGCACGGACGAGCCAGGCGAGACCAGCCTCACCCGAACCTTCATAGTGACCCGGTCTCGTGCGCGGTTTCCAGACACCCGCGCGAAAGACATGGATCGCGTCGAGAGCGCGCAGGCGGCGCGCCGTCTCGATGGTCTGCGCTTCGGTTTCGGCTGCGCAGGGGCCGCTGATGACGAAGGGCCTGCCGGCTGGCAGCCATCCGGAGTTGATGTTGAGAGGTTGATCTGCGCTCAAGGCGAATCCCCGCTGACGGCGGGCTGAGCTTACACCCGTTCGTCGGGCGGGCAGGAGTCGGATGACTTCGAGGCGGATGCTGCGGGCGCGTTGGTGGTTTGGAAGCGCGACGGTATATTGACCGCCACGATGTCACGCGCGCGGAGACAACAGTGAAGCTCGACACCGAGTTCGTACGACTTCCTAATCGATTCGACGCGAATCGCCTGCGAGCGGAGCTCAATGCTATGGGCGACGCGGAGTGGCGACCGCACCCGCAGGGACACAAAGGGAACTGGTCCTTGCCGCTGGTCTCCGTTGGCGGCGACCCGGCGAATGACGAGACGAAGGGAGCGATGCTTCCTACACCTTTCCTCGAACGCTGTCCCTATGTCCGTCAGGTGATGGCTTCGTTTGCGGCACCTGTCGGCCGCTCACGCCTCATGCTGATCGAAGGTGCGGGTGAGGCGATCTCTCACGTCGATACGAATTACTACTGGGCACAGCGGGTGCGTGTGCACGTTCCGATTCGTACAAACCCGCACGTCGAGTTCCTTTGTGGCGACCGCTCCGTGCACATGGAGGCGGGCGAAGCGTGGATATTCGACAACTGGCGGAGTCACAACGTTCTCAACCCTCACGCGGACCAGCGCGTGCACCTCGTGATCGATACCGTAGGCTCCTCGCGCTTCTGGACTGACGTTGCGCGCGGCTACTGGCCGTTCGGCGGCCGAGGAGCGGCCGAGTCCGAGCCGGAGCTCATCGCGTTTGACGGCAGGCTCGACCGCGCGCTCGAGCTCGAGAGTGTGAATCATCCCGTCGTCATGTCTCCGTGGGAGATGCAATCACTCGCGGCGATCGTGTTCGACGGGCTGCAAACGACGGACGTGCCTGCCGCGCGCGAGCGCCTGCGCGTCGAAGTCGATTCGTTCCTCGGGGAGTGGCGCGCCGCATGGTCGGTGGAAGGAGAGCGCAAGTCGGGGTGGCCGAGATACCGCGCACTTCTCGATCGCCTCGACGTCGTCCTGGGCGAGGTTGCGGGTCAGCTCCGGTTGAGCAACAACTGTAAGGCCGACGAGATCGTCCGGCAGTTACTGATTCGCCCGGCGCTGAGTCCCGAGCTCGCGACTGCCGCGCCGTCGCCGAAGGGCGCGAAGGTGCCGTCAGCGGGCGTCGCTACAGGAGAAGGTCGCAAGGCATTCGAACGCCCCGTCTTCATCGTATCCCCTCCTCGGTCGGGGAGCAGCCTCCTGTTCGAGACGCTCGCGCAGTCACCGTCGCTCTGGACCATTGGCGGAGAGAGCCACGCTCTCATCGAGTCGATCGACGAGCTCCACCCAGCGCAGAGAGACTGGGAGTCGAATCGGCTCCTTTCCGATGCGGCGACCCACGCGGTCATTCGGCGCCTCACGAATGCATATCGAGCTGGAATCGTCGACCGCGACGGAAATCCTCCGGAGACGAGCGCAACCGGACTGCGTCTTCTGGAGAAAACTCCGAAGAACGCGCTTCGAATCCCCTTCCTTGCGAAGGCATTTCCTGACGCGATGTTCATCTATCTCTATCGCGATCCGCGGGAGACGGTGAGCAGCATGCTCGATGCATGGCGGTCGGGACGCTTCGTGATGTATCCGAGCCTTCCGGATTGGAAAGGCGCGCCATGGTCGCTACTTCTCATCCCCGGATGGAGAGCCCTGATCGGCAAGCCACTCGTGCAGATCGTTGCGGCGCAGTGGAGAACGACGGTTGCGACGCTCCTCGACGATCTCGAAGAGCTTCCACCTGACCGCTGGTGTGTGACGAGCTACGACAAGCTCGTTGCGGAACCGCAAGGCGAGATCGAGAGGCTCGCGGCGTTCGTCGGCGTCGAATGGGATCGCGCGCTGAGAAGCCCGCTCCCCGAGTCGCGGCACACGTTGACGTCTCCCGATCCGAACAAGTGGAAGCGAAACGCGACGGAGCTCGCAGAGATCATGCCGGTCGTGTCGGATGTCGCCGAGCGGGCGCGCCAGCTCTTCGGCCGAGTGCCGGCGCGAACGCCTTCGGGATGGCAGGCATCCGAGGCGGTGGCAGCCGCTTCGGACTCCGTTGGCGAATCGCCGAGACAGCATCCACTTCGCAGCGTGAGCACTCCCTCGATGACCGACCTGCTGGTGCAGGGAGAGTTCTCATTCCTCATCTCGACATATCAGAGCGGAAAACTGATCGCCGTTAGGGCGAAGGACGGCAGGCTCGACACGCACTTCTCGTCGTTCCCGTCGCCCATGGGGATCGCGATCGGCGAGCGCTATCTGGCTCTCGGTACCGAGACGAGCATCTGGCATTACCGCAACCAACGGGAGGTCGGGACGAAGATCTCGCCGATTGCCGATAGTTGTTTCCTGCCGGTGAGGGCGCATTCCACCGGAGACATCCGAGTCCACGAAATGGCATGGGCGGGCGACGAGCTCTGGCTCGTGAACACGCGCTTCTCCTCGCTCTGCACGCTCGACGATCATCACAGCTTCGTGCCGCGCTGGAGGCCAAGGTTCATCTCGTCATTGGCGGCGGAAGACCGGTGTCATCTCAACGGCCTCTGCGTCATCGAGGACCGTGTTCGCTACGTGACGGCTCTCGGCGAGACCGATGCGGCGGGCGGATGGCGTGAGAACAAGGGTGCAGGGGGCGTGCTGATCGACGTCGACTCGGGGGAGATCGTCGCGCGAGGCTTGTCGATGCCACATTCGCCTCGCTGGTATCGCGGATCGCTTTGGGTTCTCGAATCGGGTAAGGGAGAGCTCGGTCGCGTCGATCTCGCGACGGGACGCGTAGAGAGCGTCGCGCAGCTGCCTGGCTTCACGCGAGGGCTCGCGTTCGCGGGGCCGTACGCACTCATCGGCCTCTCGCAGGTACGCGAAAGCGTGTTCGACGGCCTTCCGCTCACCGCGCGTCTGAAGGAGCGCGCGTGCGGCGTATGGGTCGTCGACATTCGCGACGGGAGGACCGTGGGACTCTTGAAATTCGAGGACCAGGTCCAGGAGATCTTCGACGTGCAAATCCTCCCCGGCCTGCGATTCCCGGAGCTGGTCGAACCGTCGTCACCCTGGGTGAAGGGCTCATTCGTGCTTCCCGATGAGGCGGTGCGTGAGGCCGTGATATCGCCTAACTAGTGGCCTGTTTCTCCATCGAGCCGCCGGAGTGCGGTGCGTGGCACACGCATCAGCTCATGGTCTTCGTCGACGCGAGCATTCCGCACGCGGCGTGGCGTGCAACGCCTCCGGAGTAACGGCGTACGACTGGAGCGCCTAACACCTGCAGCGCGTCGCGGAACGCCTCGCGCTCGGCATCGGTCGCACGGCGGAATCCGTCGGGTCGCGCGTCGTTGACGTCGATCAGATTGAATCGAAGAGGCACGCCGTCGAAGAGGCGCTCGAGAGCCTCGACCTCGTCGGGGCCGTGGTTGACGCCGCCGAGGAGCACCCAGGCGATCGTCACGCGCCCGCCGACCGCGCGCTGGTAGGCCCTCACGGCGTCGGCAATGTCTTCGACTCTCCACGCGCCCGCGGCCGGGATCAGTCTTCGACGCTTGTCGTCGACCGCCGAGGTGAGCGAGACGATGAGTCGCCACGGAGGAGGGTCACTCGCGAGCTTCAGAATGCCGGGAACGAGCCCGACGGTCGAGATCGTGATCGCGCTGCCCGAGATTGCTCCGCCGCAAGGGCTCGAGAGAATGCGCGCCGCCTGCGTTACGCGATCGAGATTGTGGAGCGGCTCGCCCTGTCCCTGAAATACCGCGCCACTCACGCGCCCAGGGGCCTCGTCGCGCACCGCGACGAACTGCGCGACGATTTCCCAGGCCTCGAGGTGACGCTCGAGACCCATGCGACCCGTCGCGCAGAAGAGGCATCCCATCGCACACCCCGCCTGGCTCGAGAGGCAGACGCTGAAGTGGTCCTTCTTCTCCAGGGGGATTCGTACCGCCTCGGCGAGTGCGCCGTCGTGCAGGCGAAAAAGGTATTTCACGAAGCCGTCGGCAGGGTCGGTCGCTCGCTCGAGAATCTCGATCGGACGGCGATCGACCAGCTCGGCGATGGCCGCCTCGATGCGCTTCGGCACGGGACGCTCGAGAGGGAAGCCGTCGCGGCCGCGCGTGATCGCGTGCGCGAGCACACGCCTCGCTTCGTCGTCTCGGATCGCGACGTCATGCTCGCGCAGGAACGAGGCGAGAGCGGTGGGGAGCATGCCGAGGAGATGGGGGCGGCAGGTCACGGCGGAGGGAAGCGCCGGGAGGCGGAGGGTATTCCGACATCGGCTCTCATCCCGTCGTACAATCGCGTCACTTGGCATGGTCAAGGCCGGGGATCGCGTTGGGGCCTACGAGATCGTCGCTCCGCTCGGAGCGGGAGGCATGGGCGTGCTCTTCCGCGCTCGCGACCCGCGCCTCAACCGCGACGTAGCGATCAAATTCCTGGCCGACAAGCACGCGGCAAGCGACGAGCGCCTCAAGCGATTCGAACGCGAAGCACGCGCCGCTTCAGCGCTTAACCACCCGCACATCATCACGGTGTACGAAATCGGCGAACACGAAGGCCGGCCGTTCATCGCGATGGAGCTCGTCGAAGGACGGAGCCTTCGCGCGCTTCTCGGCGAGGGCGCGTCGTCGATGCGCAGACTGCTGACGATCGCGTCGCAGATTGCCGACGGGCTCGCGGCGGCGCACGAACGGGGAATCGTCCATCGCGACCTCAAGCCCGAGAATGTGATGATCGCGAAGAACGGCTACGTGAAGATCCTCGACTTCGGCCTCGCGAAGCTCGAGCCGGAGGCGGTGAGCGCGGAGGAGGACACGGCGAGGCTCGAGCTCGTTACGACGCCGGGGCTCGTCATGGGGACCGCCGCGTACATGTCGCCCGAGCAGGCGCGCGGGCTCGCGATCGACCACCGATCCGACCAGTTCTCCCTCGGCACGATGCTCTACGGGATGCTGACCGCGACAAGGCCGTTCGAAGGTGCATCGCCGATCGACCTCGTTCACGCGATCGTCTACAGGGAGCCGGAGAAGGTGACGAGCCTGAACCCGCGTGTGCCAGCGGCGATCGAGTGGATCGTCGAGCGCTGCCTGCGCAAGGACCGGGAGGACCGGTACGATTCGACGGGCGATCTTGCACGCGAGCTCGAGCTCGCGCGCGACAGGATGAGCGACGCAACGCCGTCGGTGCCGCTCGGTCCTGTCGCGAACGCTCGTGAGCGATCGCGCTGGGCCCTCGCGGTCGTCGTCGCAGCATGCCTCGCCGTTGCGGCGGGAGCGTGGATCACCATGCGCGAAGGCGCGCGACCGCAGGCGTCGGCCGCAGGGCGGGGTAACGCGACGATTTACCTCGCGGTGCAGCCGTTCAAGGATGTGTCGCCCGAGCCGCTCAGTCCCGCGCTCGGCGAAGGCTTTGCGCAGACGATCAGCGCGCGGCTCGGCACGTCGAAGTCGGTGCGCCTGATGAACGCACTGGGTGTCGACATTCCGTCGCGGAACGCAGACGATCCACGAGTCATCTGTCGCGAGACAGGCGCGAATCGCCTGCTGCGCGGCTCGCTCCAACGCTCGGGCGACACACTGCGCGTCACGTGGGCGATCGTCGACACCGCAGGCGTGCAGATTGCGGGGGATGCGATGGAGGGCGCGTACCGCGACCTGTTCGTGATTCAGGATCGTCTCGTGGGGCAAGTGATGGAACATCTCGGTACGCAGGCGCTACCCGCGAAATCGGTGCCGGCCGGATCGTTCCATCAGGATCGCTACCTCGAGGCAGTCGGTCACCTCGTCCGCAATGAGAACCCAGCTTCAGTCGACGAGGCGATCGAGATCCTCTCCAGCCTCGGAGATTCGCCCATCGTTCTCGCGGCCCTCGCGCGCGCCTATCTGGCCAAGCGGATCATCGCAGGCGATTCGCGGTTCGGAACGCTCGCGATGGAAACCTCACAGCGGGCGCTCGCAAGCGGGGAACGGAGCGCAGAGATTTACTCGACGCTCGGGGAAGTCAACGCTCTGCTCGGCAAGCACGAGGCTGCGATCGAGGCCTTCCGAGCGGCGCTCTCTATGCAACCAGACTACGCGGACGCGATGATCGGTCTGGCGAGCTCGCTGGACAGCAGCGGAAAGGACGCCGAGTCGGAAGCTGCGTACCGCGCCGTAATCGCGCTCCGCCCCGCGCTCTGGATCGGGCATAACCACCTGGGCGTGTTCTTCCTCGTCCGAGGGCGTTACGCCGAATCGGTGAAATCGTTCGAGAGCGCCCTCACGCTCACTCCCGACAATGTTCGCGTGCTCAACAACCTCGGTGCCGCATACCAGCAGATGGGACGGCACGAGGACGCGCTCGAGATCTACTCACGCTCGCTCGCCGAGCGGCCGAATGCAGTCGCATACTCGAATCGCGGCGTCTGCCTCTACTTCATGGAGCGCTACGAGGAGAGCGCAGAAGCGTTCGAGCGCGCGACCGCGCTGACTCCCGAGTCGTGGATTCTCTGGGTGAATCTCGGCGACGCATACCGCTGGAGCTCGACGCAAACGGCGAGCGCGCCGGGCGCTTACCGTCGAGCCGTCGATCTCGGAGAGAAAGAGCTGGCCCTCCATCCGCGCGATGGAAACACGCTCGCGATGCTCGCGACGAGCTACGCGAAGCTGGGTGACGCGCGCCGCGCGAGGAATCTCGCAACGATGGCCATCGGCGTTGCGGAAAACGACGCGTACGCGTTGTACGCGGCGGGCGTTGCGCTCGAGGTCACGGGAGAACGCGATCGTGCGGTCTCGATCCTCCTGCAGGCGCTCGATCGAGGCTATAGCGTCGAGGAGCTCCGTCGCGATCCCGAGTTGAGCGAACTCAGGCGCCATCCAACGATGGCGAAGGCTCTGGATCAACCGAAACAGAAACGGGAGGGTGCATGAAGATCGTGAGCATTCTGGCTGTGGCGTTGCTCGGCGCATTCAGTGTCGGATGCGCGACCGCGGGACAGGGAGGCGGCATGCCTCCGAGCGATACCGGCGGAGGCGCGGCCATGGTCAAGGACCATGTCAAGAACTCGCAGGTCGGCCATTTCGATTGCAAGGCGAACAAGCCTGAGCACAAATTGCCGCTGAGTATTCACATCGACGCGACGGATGCGAGCCGCGTCGCATTCCCTGAGAGAATCGGACTCTGCAAGAACAAGACGGATCTCGTCTGGGTCGCGCTGGGCGCAACGGAAATCGCGATCGACTACAAGCCCAGCGTGGTGGTGCCGCCGCAGCGCCCGGCCAAGCTCACCGAAGCGAAAGCGGCGTGCTACGAATTGCGCGATGCCGACAATCAGTCCGTCGGAATGAGCTGTGTGCTCAACAAGGCCGCCCACAAAGAGCATGGATGGATTGGCTACGACATTCGGATCACGACAGGCGACGGCACGAAGCTCCTCATCGACCCCCAATTGATCATTCAGAAGTGATGGGCGTGATCGTCCCGATGCACGTCTTGAAACGCCGTTCAGGAGAGTTTCGGCTCGGCGGACGGCGACGCCGGCCGCCGAGCCTCACTCGGCCGATCGGAAGAGGCTCAATCGATTGCGCTCGAGATAGTCGAGCTGTGCGCGAACGCCCTCATCAAACGGGCCAACCCAGACCTGCATCTGCGCGCGCTCGGCGCAGCGTTCGGCTTCGCGCGTCGCGAGGTAGCAGTCGCGCCACTCGCGCCGCGCGTCCGAAAACACTGCAGTCGACTGATCATGCTGCAA
>JACPDH010000098.1 GCA_016184115.1 Acidobacteriota bacterium
GAGCCTGACGTTTGCGCTGGCGACCGGAGTCACACCGTCGTGCGCGTAGACGAATCCGTGGATGGTCGAAAGTTTCGCGGCTTCCAGGGTGACCGTCCGGACGTCGCCGTCGAAACTGAGACGCGTCTGCTCGGAGGCGTAGCCTAGGATTGGGTGATACGCCTCGACGCCGACGCTCTTGAGCGCCGGGACTTTTGCGTACGTTGCGTATCCTGTGCCGCTGTCTGTGGTGTTCAGATCCCGAAACCTGAAGGTGAACTCCTCCCTCTCGGGACTCCAGACCCGGTACGAGATCGTCACGGGTCCGGTCGCGAGAGGCTGGTTAGGCTCGCTCGGCGGGGCGTAGCCGACGCGCACCGACCCCTGGCCCGGAAGCTTGAGGGTCGCCGACGCGACGTGGCCGGCGAAGGCGACGAGCGCGCTGCCCGAGGCGTACTGATCGCCGAATGGGCGAGTATCCGGCTCCCGCTCGTCGGATGGTCCAGACGCCACCGGCACGGCGGCAAACGGGACTGCCCGGCCGGCAGGCACGTTGTAGAGCTCGTACACACCGTTGCCGCGTGGCGTGAAGCGGGACGACGGGTAGTCGGGCTCGAGCACGAAATAGGGCGCGGTCACCGGGCGTCCTCCCGCATCGAGCAGAAGCACACGGACCGTCCCCGTACCGTAGTTACCAGCCTTGATCAGGATCGGTACGTGGTAGTCCGTCGCGGTTCCCGAGAGGTCGAGCTGCGCGCTCCCCGTACGAGACGTTACAGGATCCCAGGCGCTGATCTTTCGACCGCTGACGGTCGACGGCATCGACTCGTAGACGTAGTTGCCGTTCTCGTCGGCCGTCACCGTGAGCGTTCCTTCGATCTTCACGAGCGCGTTCGCCACGGGCTCCGACTTCGTCGGATCGACGGCATCTTCCCGCACGACTTGCCCATGAATTCTCACGAGACGAGTCGTCGCACCCGGTACGGCGAGCCGCAACACGAGCTCCTGCACGGAATCGGCGGCGAGATCGCGCTCCTCCGAGGCCGCCTCACGCGACACCGACCAATCCGCCGCGAGAACGGTAACCAGTCCAGCCGGCACTCCGGTGAGCTCGAACCTGCCTAACGAGTCGGTGGTCCCACCCTGGACCGGATATCCCTGGCTGTAGACGCCGACCTGCGCACCGGCGACCGGGGCGTCGGTGTCCGAGCGCAGGACCACACCGCGCACGATGCCGACGCCGGGGAACGGCTGGCGATAGATCGAAAGATCCTGGGTCAGCGTCTGCCCGCCGCTCTTCAGCTCGTTCGCCGCATACGCGACGTTGCCTTCGGCGTCCTGTGCCGAGAAGGTCAGAGGCCCGACTGGCAGATCGGCGACGCTAAAGTGACCCGTCGCGTCGGCGTCCGTTTTGCGGACCCCGCCGAACATCGTGCTGCCTACGACGACGTGCGCACCCGGGACCACGGTTCCGTCATGGTATCGGACGTAGCCCTCGGCAGATCCACGACCGAGGAAGCTCAGATTGACGTGGTGGAGCTCGCGCGGCAGGCGCACTGCTCCGAAGAGCTTGGTCTCCTTGCTCGCGCCATTGATGGTCGCGACACCTCGAAGCTCATAGGTTCCGGGATAGTCGTTTGCGAGATCGCGCGGAACGTACTCGAAGAAGTAGCGGCCACTGGCATCCGTCTTGTCGACCTGCGGCGTTGCGAACTGAATGTCTGGCCCGTGTTTCAATACGACCTGCGCATCGGCGAGTGGTTCGCCCGTCGACCCGAGGACGAGACCGGTGAGCAGCGCTGCGGCGCGGTCGTTGTCGACGATCGGGGCGACGTCCGCGAATGCAACGTCCTCACCGAGAAGCGCGTCGACGAGCGGAAAGCCAGAACCGGAGGATGGCGTGGCGCGACGAATGACGTACGCGGCATTGGACGAGAGGATGTGGTCGAACGTCAGATTGACGACACGCCCGTCCTCCTGCAGCGCCGCGCCGAAGACAGGTCGGGGGCCTTCGTAGTGGAATGCGGCCGCGTCGGTTCCATCGTAAACGACGCGACCTTCGAATGCCGTTGCGGGATCGAGCGGCTTGCCGCTGGAATCGCGCGCCACGCTGACCGGCCGGTTGAACAACAGCGAGACCTTGTTTCCGAAGTCGTCGAGGTGCAGGTCCTGACGCGCGCCTTCGAGCGTGAGCGGTGCGAGAGGGACGACGGAGCCCGTACCGAACACGTTTCCATCCGCGATCGACGCGTTGCCGGTGGCGACCTCGAACACGAACGTCTCGCCGTCGCTCACCGCGGTGAGTGCGATGGTCGAGCGATATTTCTCGACCCCGCTCGCGCCAGGCCAGACGATGTCGAGCGTGAACGGACCAGCCTTCGCGGCGATGATCTCGACGTGGTAGTTAGGCGCGGCGCGACCGATCAGTGCAAGCTCGCCGGTCTCGAGGACGGCAGGAGTCTGGCCGCTCGGCGGGTTTGCCTCACGAATGGCGAGCGTGGAGAGCTCGCCCCACGCGGCGGAGCGGCGCCAGCCTCCGGCGGCCTCGTTCGGAACGTCGACGACACCTTGCCTCGCGCCGAGGCTGTTCTCGGGATACACGGTGATCGCATACGGCCGTTCGGCGGCGCCAGGCTGCCCGTGAACGAGCGCCGCAAAGTACGGCGCTCGATGCGAAGTCGCCTCGACGAAGCCGTCGAAGAAATGGCGCATCGTGCGATCCGTCGGGTCGACCGCCGACTCGAGCGCGCGCGCGAGCGACTCCCACGCGACTCGGCCCGCCGTCTGCTCCCGCCTCAACTGATCCCACTCCTGGAGATCGTTGCCGCCACCATTACCAAGTAGATCGAGCGCGAGGTTCGCGAGCGCAGCCTCGGTCCCCCGTCCGTCGGTGATGAACACACGCTGGCCTGCGCGTGCGATGTCGACCGCGCGACGGAACACGTCCGACCGGATCACGCGAGGGAACTCCGCAGTTCGCTGATTGACCGGCGCAGTGGCAAGGCTGAAGCCCAGACCGAACAGGCGCATGTTTCCGCGAATGAGCTCCTCGTCGAGGAAGCGCGCGTAGTACGGCATCACGAGCGTCGCGGGCGACAGCGGGATGCCTCCTTCGCTGACTCCCATCGTCAGCTGCACGCCCGCGCTGAAGCCAACGCCGTCGGAGGCGGCCGCCGTTGCGATGACGGAGCCCGTGGCGCTCGGCCGGAGGCGATACTCGAGCGTGCGCGTCTCCCCGGGGAAGAGTCGCTGAAGTTCGTGCGTCGCCTCGCTCCCGTCGAGCAGACAAACGTTGGCCGAGGGACTCTGCTGGCACGACTGCAGACCGCTGGAGACCGTCACCGTCTGCTCGCTCGCGCTCATGTTCGTCACGAAGGCGAACGTGGAGTACGGCTCGTCCTTCCGAACCGTGTCGGGATGCGAGAAGGTCACATTGAAGCTCGGATCGTGGACGATGATCGTCGCCTTCGGTATCGCGCGGAGAGGGATGTCGGGTTGGCCAGGAGAGAGAAAGGTGGCTCGGACGTCGATGTCGAACGTATGCGTCCCGGCCTTCAGCGCCTCCAGCGTCCATTCGGCGTTTCCTTGCGCCTTGGCGACGAGGAACGTCGCACCCGTTCTCTCGTCGGTGATCGTGATCGGTTGTCCGAACGCGACCGGAGGGTTCGAGGCGGCAACGCGCAGCGGCGAGGGGGGCCGGATGTTCGCGGTGATCGAATCGAGCCGGACTTCGCCTTCACCACCGTTCTGCACCATGAGCGCGACCGCGAAGAACTGGTGCAGCACCGCGAAGTCGCTCGGAATCACGATCGCGGCCGGAATGCTCGGCCGAGGACGGACCGGCTCGTCGTCCTTCGGCTCCGGCGGAGGGAGCGGCAGTTCGCCATCGTTCGGCGGTACCGGGGGCAACTCGAAAACGATCGTCGCGGGAGGAGCCCAGCGCGGAGGCGTGGAGCCATTGTTAGGCGGAAGGGAGTACCCCCTCTCCGTCGTGACCGGCCGCATCTCATGCGTGCGCGGATCGACGATGACCGGAAACGGGATCTCGACCGTCTCCCCGTCGATCACGACCGCGAAGGTGTACTCGTAGACGTCGACGTTGCTCGAGTCGACGAGAATCCCTCTGCTTCGAAGCTCGTCGGGAGTGAGCTGCCTGACCTTCACCTCAGTTTTGAATACGTTGGACACTCGAATGACCGCGAGCGACGGGAACGCCGACTGAACGAACTGGCCATCGCGCTCGAGCCGGATGTTCTGAAGGTAGTAGGTCCCTTCGGGCGAAAGGCCAGGAAGCTGAAACGCGCGGCCCGGCAACGTCTGGAGCGTGATCGGAACTGCAAGACCTGGCCCCGTAAGCTCGCCCTTCGCGACGAGACCCGCAGGAAGCTCGGCGACTTCATCGTTGATCTGCCCGCCAAACTTCGTCTGTACGAACGACGGAGTGTCGAGATTGGCCTGAACGTCGGCGTTGACGATCTCCAGTGCCATGCCCCGAATCTCGAGGATGTCGGACGCAATCGGCTGAGAGAGAGCGACCGATGCCGGGAGCGCAAGGAGCAGGGACAGGGTGATCACACGGGCGGCGGTGAACGACGTCATCTTCTACCTCGGAGATTCGGCGAAACGGATTACGGCGCGACGGACGGGGCGGCGGACGGGAGGCGGTCGAGCTCCTCGAGCATCGTCTTGCGAAGGACGATGTCGGACTCCACCAGCTGCGCGCCAGGAGGAATGGCGATCAGATCTGGAGGGGGAAGCTCGTTCCCGACGCGGACGATGCGGTTCTCGATGCGGAGCGTCTCGCCGTCGATCTCCCACGTCACCGTCTGCTCGAGCGGAAGCGCATGGTCTCCTGCAAGACCTGACCCTGACTTCCCAGCTGCACGGTCGCGGCCGGCTGCAGCGATCGCGACATCGCCTTCGATCGAGCGACGGAGCGGAAACGCGGCGCCAACGAGCACCTCGACCGCCTCACGCGTGAGCTTGAGCTGCTGGTCGACGACGACGTCGATCGTGCGTGAGCCTTGCGGGTCGGCGATGCGCGCCTGGAATGCGCGCCCTCCTCGGTTGCCGACCGGCCGGACACCGACATCGGTCAACTCGGGACGCTGTGCGGTCGCCGACGTGCGCGCCGAAGCGCCCGAAGCGTCGGGGAGCGCACGCGCGATCGCATCGAAGCTCGTCACGCTGTAGGTACCCTTCGCGTGGTCGATCTCGGTCAGCGTGCTCTTCGCGTAATCCGCGATCGAGGCTCGGGAGTCTCGAATCGAAACGACGCGGTCGCCGTGACAGTACTCGTCAAGCGTCGACGTCGTTCCCGAGATCGGATCGGAGAGCTGCCGCGTCAAATGAAGCGGCTCGACAAAAAGTGGACGTGCCGGCGCTTGCGCGGCCGTTACGAGCGGCGTGAGGCTCAGAAGCAGTCCGAGAATGAGAACGCGGCCCGGGGCGTGGCTTGCGCGCATTCGATACTCCAATGAGGGGGTTCGATGTTCATAGATCCTGCAATAACGGCGCATCCAACCGCTACCGGGAGGCAACAATTCCGTAACAGTGCACTAAGTGGCATGTTTTGAGTCGCTTGAATCGAACGATAGTAGCCAATTATGGAATGCGATCTCGGAAACTACTGAGCTGCCTTGACTAAGAAAAACCGAGCGTCTGGTCGTTTTTTGGACCGGTTGAACCGGGCAAATTCGTGGAACCGGTTTCATCAATGCTCAGCAGAAACGACCAACGATTCGTGGCCGGCAGATCGACCGCCGAGGAGGTCGAGGCGCGCCCCCGGCAATCGCCTTCACCTCGCCACAATTCAGCCCTCATGCCGCCGGTTCGCGGGCGAATACTCCCCCCAGGGAGAGCACACAACGCCATGACACGAACCGTACTCGCGATCACTGCCATCTTCCTCTGCACCTCCGCTGCCTGGGCAATCCTCGGCACGACAATCCTCGCCCGGACCTACTCGGCGGGCTCGGGGCTCGAACCGAGAGTCGCATCAACCTGGGGCGGGCCACAGCAACAGACCCCGCCATCAGCTTCGACCTCGCGCATCGTCACGAAGAGCGTCGAGGAGACCGTCAACGGGCAGATCGTCAAGCGCGTCGTCGAGGAGAACGTCACCGATCCTCTGCCTCTCGAGCGGAGCCGCCTCCGCGTCGGTCTCGATCTCGAGCAGCGGCAAAAGGGGCTCCTCTGGTTCACCACGTATCGCGTCGCCTTCGGTGGAGATTACGTCTTCCGGAACGACACCCCGTCCGATCAGGTACGCCTAACGCTCGCCTTCCCGTCGCCCGACGCGATCTACGACGACCTCGTGTTCCGCGTCGACGGCCGCCCCGTAAGGACGACGACGGCAAACGGCAGCGTGAGCGCGCTCGTGACGGTCCCGCAGGGCGGAGTCGTGCGCCTCGAGACCGGCTATCGCTCCCAGGGGATGGACACCTGGCACTACTCGTTCGGCGAAGGGGTAATGCAGGTACGCGACTTCCAGCTCGACATGAAGACCGACTTCGACGCGATCGACTTCCCTAACGGCACCGTGTCGCCAACGACGAAGACGCGCGACAGCCGAGGCTGGTTGCTCAACTGGAAGTACAGCAACCTTGTCACCGGCTACCGTATCGGCATGGTGATGCCCGAGCGGATCCAGCCCGGCCCGCTCGCCGGCAGGATCAGCTACTTCGCTCCGGTCTCACTCCTCTTCTTCTTTTTCCTGATGTTCATCATCACGACGATGCGTCGAATCCCGCTCCATCCGATGCACTACTTCTTCCTCGCCACGTCGTTCTTTGCGTTCCATCTCCTCCTCGCCTATCTCGTCGATCACGTCTCGGTCCACGCCGCGTTCGCCATCTCCTCGGCGGTCTCGATCTTCCTCGTCATCAGTTATCTCCGGATCGTCACCGGACCGCGCTTCGCATTCGTCGAGGCAGGGCTCGCCCAGTTGATCTACCTCGTCGGCTTCTCCTACGCCTTCTTCTTCGAAGGATTCACCGGGCTCGCCATCACAATCGGGGCGATCGTGTCGCTCTTCGTAGTGATGCAGATGACCGCGCGAATCGACTGGGGCGGCACGACCCGCATGCAGCCTGCTGACGAATCGGCATGACGAAGCGCTCGGGGTCGTGACCTCGAGCGCAATTCTTTGACTCACTCTACTCCTTGTAGATCAAGCATTTGTAACAACAAACCTCTTGACTTACGCCCCATTACCGCCATATATTTTTCCCTGCCAGCAGGAACTTCGCAGGAACCAAAATGGCGGCAGAACCACTTCTTCGCATTCCCCATTACGGGGACGCACCCGCGGGCGCCGGGGAGACCGCTCCCCCCCACCAACCCACCCCGGCGCCCGCGCGGTTGCGCGCATCGCTTCCAGCCCAGCTCGCGGCGACGATGTCGAGCGGGCTGGAGCTTGCCCAGCACGCGCGGCGGCGACGCCGCGCCACGATGCCGACGACAGTCGGCGCAGTCGACGAGCTTCTCGGCGGAGGGTTGCCGAAGGGGTCGCTCGTCGAGCTCTCGGCGCGCCGCTCGGCGGGGCGCTTCTCCATCGTCTTACAAACCATCGCCTCGGCGACCTCGGCGGGTGAAGCCGCCGCGCTCGTCGATCTCGGCGATCATCTCGACCCGCAGGAGCTCGATGACGCAGGCGCGGAGCTGCCGCGGGTTCTCTGGGTCCGCCCTAACACGACGAAGGAGGCGGTGATGTCGGCCGAGATCCTCGTCGCGACGGGGTTCCCTCTCGTCGTCATCGACCTCGGGCTCCGCCCTCGCGGCGCGAGGGTCGCCGACGCGTCGTGGATCCGCCTCGCACGCGCGGCGGAGACGCACGGCGCGGCACTCCTCGTCTCGACACCCTGGCCTCTCTGCGGCACCGCGGCCATGATGTCGCTCTCGATTCCCGATCGCCGCGTCGCGTGGCGCGGCGAAGGAGAGTCGCCACGACTCATCACAGGGATCGCGGCACGCCTCAGCCTGCTTCATTCCAAGGGGATGCAGAGCGACGTCCGCGCGGGACGGCTCGCGGCGATGACGGTACGAAATGTGGACGAGATCGCGATCCGCGAGAGCGTCGCGGACCCCGCGCTAACGCGCGGGGCTAATCAGACACCACCGCTGCCGCGGTTACGGACCCTCCCGCGAATTGCAGGAAGCGCACACCTGACGAACTGGAGGCGCCTCGTGGCGAAATGACGTGTGCGTGCGGCGGGTGATGCGGTCCCCAAGCGCCCCGCAGGGGCGCCGGAGAGTAGCCGGTGGCAAGGCCCGCGAAGCGGGACGCCGCCACCGGATGTGACGGGTGATGTGAACCCCGCGCGTCGCGGGTGATGTGTCGGGCGATGTGAACTCCGCGCGTCGCGGGTGATGTGATCCCCCCGCGCCCCGCAGGGGCGCCGGAGAGTAGCCGGTGGCAAAGCCCGCGAAGCGGGACGCCGCCACCGGATGTGGCGGGCGATGTGAACTCCGCGCGTCGCGGGTGATGTGTCGGGCGAGGTGAACCCCGCGCGCCCCGCAGGTGATGTGGCGCGGGTGATGTGGCGGGCGAGGTGAACCCCGCGCGCCCCGCAGGTGATGTGGTCCCCACGCGCCCCGCAGGGGCGCTGGAGAGTAGCCGGTGGCAAGGCCCGCGAAGCGGGACGCCGCCACCGGAACCGTTGATCGAGATGAGTTCGCACCCCGGAGGGGTGCCGGAGGGTCCGATGGCCTCGACGTTCTCGTGTCTTCGTTATCACATCGTGTTCAGCACGAAGGAGCGACGCCCTTTGATCCGCGACGAATGGAGGCCACGATTACATGCATGGCTTGGCGGCGTGTTGCGGAAGCTCGACGGTATCGCGCTCAACGTTGGAGGTGTCGCTGATCACGTTCATCTGCTCGCCAGCCTCAAACCCGTTCATGCAATCGCTGACGTCATGCGGGAGATCAAGCATGCATCGTCCCAGTGGATTCACGAGGAGATTGGCGATCGGAATTTCGCGTGGCAGGAGGGGTACGGCGCATTCACCGTGAGCGAGTCAGCCATCGATGCGGTGAAGGGATACATCGATCGCCAGGAGGAACACCATCGCCGGAGGTCGTTTCAAGACGAGTATCACGACCTACTTCGGAAACATGGCGTGTCGTTTGACGAGCGCTTTCTCTGGTGAGCCTCCGGCGCCCCTCCGGGGCGCGTTTTGTGGCAACGTCGTGCTCCGGTGGCGGCGCGGCTGCGCCGCTTGCCACCGGCTACTCTCCGGCGCCCCGGAGGGGCGCGGGGAACACATCATCCGCCGCATCACACCCGCATCCGGTGGCGGCGCGGCTGCGCCGCTTGCCACCGGCTACTCTCCGGCGCCCCGGAGGGGACGCGCACCGACATCACCGCCATGCGAATCGCCTGTTTTCTGATTCCGCTCTTTCCTCTCGCCGCCCGCTTGCGGAGTGAGCCGGAGCTGCGTGGTGAGGCGGCGGCCGTCACCGAGGGGAACGGAACCGCGGCGCGGGTGGTCGCGGCGACGAAGCGTGCGCGTAAGGCGGGAATCCGTGCCGGCATGTCGTTGCCGCAGGCGCGAGCAATCCTGCCACGCCTCGTCGCACGTTCGCGTGACGAGGCGTGCGAGCGGAGTGCGCAGCAGGCGCTGCTCGAGCTCGCCGAGAGCTTCACCCCGCGTGTCGAGGACGCGGGCGACGGCCTCGTCTTCCTCGACCTCACCGGACTCGAACTGCTATGGAGTCCTGAGTCCTCAGTCCTAAGTCCTAAGTCTTCGTTCCTCAGTCCGGAGTCCTCAGTCCTGAGTCCTCAGTCCTCAGTCCGAAGTCCTGAGTCCTCAGTCCGAAGTCCTGAGTCCTCAGTCCTCAGTCCGAAGTCCTCAGTCGTAAGTCCTCAATCGTCGGCCCTCAGTCCTAAGTACTCAGCACTCAGGACTCAGGACTTAGTACTCCGTACTCAGGACTTAGGACTCAGCACTCAGCACTCGGTGATGGACGAGCCCCGGTTCGCGAACGC
>JACPDH010000095.1 GCA_016184115.1 Acidobacteriota bacterium
GGCTGCCGGCATTGCCCGTGGAAGGGTGAAGCTAGTCCTGGGTCCTCAGTCCTAAGTCCTCAGTCCTGAGTCCTCAGTCCTAAGTCCTCAGTCCTCAGTTCTAAGTCCTCAGTCCTCAGTCATGAGTCCTGAGTCCTCAGTCCTCAGTCCTCAGTCGTCGGCCCTCAGTCCTCAATACTCAGGACTCAGGACTCAGGACTTAGGACTCGATACTCAGGACTCAGGGCTCAGGACTCAGGACTCAGGACTCAGGACTCAGGACTTAGGACTCGATACTCATGACTCCGGACTCCGTACTCAGGACTTAGGACTCAGCACTCAGCACTCGGTGATGGACGAGCCCCGGTTCGCGAACGCGGCCTTACAGCGCCTCGAGGCGGCGTGGTTGCCGGCCCGGGTCGGGATCGCATCGAGCAAGCTCGCGGCGCGCGTCGCCGCGGAGCTTCCCGACACGCCGACGATCGTTCCCGAGGGACGCGAGCGGGAGTTCCTTGCACCGCTGCCGCTCTCGCGCCTCTCGCCGGAGCTCGACGCCGCGGCGACGCTCGCGCGCTGGGGGATCGATTCGATTGGCGCACTCGCGCGCCTTCCCGAGGGCGAGGTCGCGACGCGGCTCGGAGAGGCGGGACGTCAGCTGCACTGGACCGCGCGCGGGATCGACCCGAGCCCGATCATCCCCTTCCAGCCCCCTCCCGTCTTCGAAGAGGGGCTGGAGCTCGAATGGCCGGTGGTCGAGCTCGAGCCGCTGCTCTTTGTCGCGCGCGCGGCACTCGAGCGCCTCACCGCGCGTCTCGCCGCGCGCGGCTATGCGTGCAAAATCCTCGACCTGACCCTTCGGCTCGAGCCCGACGGATGGGATGCCCGGTCGATCGCGCTTCCCGCGCCAACGCGCGACGTGAAAACATTGCTCGCGCTCGTGAAGCTCGACATCGAGGCAAAGCCTCCCGGCGCGCCAGTCGCCGGCTTTCTCTTTATCGCGCATCCCGACCAGCCGCGCAAAGGGCAGCTGTCGCTCTTCGGGCCGCCGGAGATGTCGCCTGACAAGCTGATGGCGGCGATCGCGCGAATCGGCTCGATCGTCGGCGCAGAGCGCGTCGGAGCGCCGCGCACTGTCGACGGCTGGGCGCCGGAGCGTTTTGCCATCGCACCGTACGACCCGCCTCCTCCGCCGCGCGTGAGGCGCGCTCCGCGCCGCGGACGCGGACTGCTTGCCGTTCGCGTCCTCCGCCCTCCGATTCCGCTCGAGGTCGTGACCGACGGCCCGCCGCTCGCTCCCGGTGCGGCGCCGTCGCGCCACCTCCGCATCCTCTCCATCCGTCCCACGAATCCTGACGATCCGCGAGCCAAGGCGCTGCGCCTAACTGGAGACGTTCGGGTGGCGTCGGGGCCGTGGACCATCTCCGATGGATGGTGGAGCGACAACGCAGTCGAGCGGGACTACTGGGACATCGAGATCAGGGGATTGACCTCGGCGCGGGTATTTCGGGAGAGGCAAATCGCGGGATGGTTCCTGGATGGGACGTACGACTGAGAGGAAAGACAGGAGGCTGTCATGAACGAAGAAGCTGAAGTTAGAACGATGAACGATGAATTGAGAACCCAGAAAGAGGAACCGAAGGCAGCACCTGACATTCACGACCGCACCTTCGATTTCGCATGCCGGATCGTTCGACTGTACGAGGCGCTGCGCAGGAAAGCAGGGCCAGGCCGTGCGATATCGACTCAGTTGCTGAAATCCGGCACGTCCATCGGAGCAAACCTCGAAGAGGCTCGGGGTGGGCAGAGCCGCGCCGATTTTGCCAGCAAGTGTTGTATCGCGTTGAAAGAGGCGAGAGAGTCCCACTACTGGCTCCGCATCGTGGATGCATGCGGGATTCTTCCTCTTCAGAGCATCCGTCCGCTCGTGAATGAGGCGAACGAGATTGTCGCAATCTTGACGACGATCGTGAAACGCACGTCCGTGCGCTGACCTCTTTCTGGGTTCGCACTTCATCGTTCTACGTTCTAACTTCAAATGAAACGAGCCGCTACGCCGCCTTCGAACTCCCCCCCCAGCCGCGACCTCGGCTACTCCCTCCCGCGCACCGGTCCCGGCGCGAAGAAGGAGAAGCAGCGCCAGCGCGACTGGAAGCACTCGTCGCGCGCCGACAAACCGTACCTCGAGCTACGCACCGCCTCCGCATTCTCGTTTCTCGAAGCAGCCTCGGCCCCCGAGGATCTCGTCGACGCCGCCGCGGCGTGCGGCATCTCCGCGATGGCGCTCGTCGACACGAATGGCGTCTACGGCGCGCCTCGTTTCTACGGCGCCGCAAAGAAAGCGGGGCTGCGCGCGATCGTCGGCGCGGAGGTCGTCGTCGCGCAGGGACCGCTCGCGATCCCATTCCTCGACAGCGCCACGCGACGAATTGAGAATGAAGAATTGAGAATGGGGAGATCTCCCGACTCTCAATCCACTCTCCGCGTCGCCGACGCTCCCCTCACTCAGCACCCAGCACTCAGCACTCAGCACTCTCTCCACTCAGCACTCAGGACTCAGCACTCAGGACTCCGTCCCGTCCCCGACCCGCCCGCGTCGCGCATCCCCCGTTTCGCGCCTCGCCTGACACTCCTCGTCGAGAGCCGCGACGGCTATCGGAATCTCTGCAAGCTCCTCACCGCGGGAGCGCTGGGGCGGCCGAAGGGCGACCCCCGCTACGACTGGGAGCTGATCGCGAGCCATGCAAACGGACTGCACTGCATCACCGGTGGCGACGAAGGACCGCTCGCGCACGCGCTCCTCACGGGAGGCGAAGAGGAGGCGCGACGCGTCCTCGATCGCCTCCGTTGGATCTTTCGCGATCGCCTTCACGTCGAGCTGCAGCGCCACCGCCGCCGCGACCAGGAGCACCGGAACCAGGCGCTCGTCGCGATCGCCCGCTCGATGGGGCTCCCGTTCGTCGCGACGAACGGCGTACGCCAGGCGCGTCCCTCGGACAAGGATCTCCTCGACGTTCTCTCCTGCATCCGCCACCACACGACGCTCGACTCCGCCGGCCGCCTTCTGGCGCCTAACGCCGAGCGGCACGTCAAGTCCGCCGCCGAGATGCGCGACCTGTTCGCCGACCTCCCCGAAGCGGTCGATCACGCCGTCGCACTGGGGTCAGGTCTCGAGTTCACGTTGAAGGACCTCGGATATCAGTTCCCCGACTGCCCCCTCCCCGAGGGAGAGAGTCCGATCAGCTACCTCCGGCAGCTGACATGGAACGAAGCGAGGGCGCGCTTCCGGCCGCTCACGGCGAGGGCCCAATCGCAGCTCGAGAAGGAGCTGAACATGATCGAGAAGCTCGATCTCGCCGGCTACTTCCTGATCGTCCGCGACATCGTACAGTTCTGCAAGCGGGAGCGGATCCTCGTGCAGGGGCGCGGTTCGGCGGCAAACAGCGCCGTCTGTTACGCCCTATCGATCACCGCGGTCGATCCGGTGAAGATGGAGCTCCTCTTCGAGCGCTTCCTCTCGGAGGAGCGGGGCGAGTGGCCCGACATCGACCTCGACCTTCCGTCGGGCGATCAGCGCGAGAAGGTCATCCAGCACGTTTATGAGACCTACGGCTCGCGCGGTGCCGCGATGACGGCGAACGTCATCACCTACCGTGAGCGCTCGTCCGCGCGCGAGGCGGGCAAAGCGTTAGGCTTCTCTCCCGAGCAGATCGACAGGATCGCGAAGCAGGTCGGACAGTGGACCTTCGGCGAGATCCGCGAGAGGGAGAAGCTGCACGACGACCTCCGCGCCGCGGGGCTCGATCCCGACGAGCCGCGCGTCGGCCACTTCCTCCGCATCTGGATGAAGATGCTCAACCTTCCCCGCCACCTCGGGCAGCACTCCGGCGGGATGGTCATGGCGCGCGGCCGGCTCGACGAAGTCGTCCCGCTCGAACCCGCTTCGATGCCGGGCCGCGTCGTCATCCAGTGGGACAAGGACGACTGCGCGGACCTCGGCATCATCAAGGTGGATCTGTTAGGGCTCGGAATGCTGAACGCGATCGAGAAGATGATTCCGATGATCGCCGAGCACGAGAAGACCGACGTCGACCTGGCACACCTCCCGCCCGACGACCCGAAGGTCTACAGGATGCTCAACGAGGCCGACACCGTCGGCCTGTTTCAGGTCGAGAGCCGCGCGCAGATGTCGAGTCTTCCTCGGCACAAGCCGAAGTGCTTCTACGACATCGTCGTGCAGGTGGCGATCATCCGCCCGGGCCCGATCGTCGGCGGCATGGTCAACCCCTTCTTCGACCGGCGGCAGGGGAAGAAGCCGGTCGAGTACCCGCATCCGTGCCTCGAGCCGATCCTCGCACGCACGTTAGGCGTACCACTCTTCCAGGAGCAGTTACTCCGCATCGCGATGGTGGCGGCCGGGTTCACGGGAGGCGAGGCCGAAGAATTGCGGCGTGCGATGGGCTTCAAGCGGAGCGTCGAGCGGATGGAGCAGATCGAGACGCGGCTGCGCGAGGGAATGTCGCGCAATGGCATTGAAGGCTCGGCGCAGGACCAGATCGTGAAGTCGATCACGTCGTTCGCGCTCTATGGCTTCCCCGAGTCGCACGCGGCGAGCTTCGCGCTCATCGCCTACGCGAGCGCGTACCTCAAGGCACACCATCCCGCCGTGTTCTTCGCCTGCCTCCTCAACGCATGGCCAATGGGCTTCTATCACCCGGCGACGCTGATCAAGGATGCGCAGCGCCATGGCGTGAAAGTCTTTCCGGTCGACGTGCAGCGCTCTGGCTGGGAGTGCCGCTGGGAGGATGGCGGCGTACGGCTCGGCATCCGCTACGTGAAGGGCGTTCGCGAGGCGACTGGAAGGCGTATCGAGGCGGAGCGCGCGCGCGGGCCGTTCTCCGATATCGATGACCTGACCCTCCGCTGTCGCCTGCGCGGAGACCAGGTGACGAAACTCGCCGAGGCTGGCGCGCTCGCGTCATTCGGGATGAAACGGAGGGAGTCGCTGTGGCAGGCGGCGCGGGTCGCGCGACCCGCGGGACCGCTTTTGGCACGGGTTGCGGCGCTGGCCGGGGAAGACAGTCAATGCAGAACGCAAAACGCAGTGGCGTCGCCTGGGGGTGAACACATCGAACGCAGAGTGCACAACGCAGAACGGAAGAATGAAGAAATCGATGCGGCGCAGACCGCGCAGCCGGACCTTCTACATTCTTCCGTTCTGCATTCTGCGTTCGACCTTCAATGTGTTCAGGACTCTCCCCTTCCCGAGATGTCGCCCTTCGAAGAGACGCTGACCGATTACCAGACGATGGAACTGACCACGGGCCCTCACATCGTCGAGCACATTCGCGAGGAGCTGCGGAGCCACAACGTGAGAACGGCGGTGGAGCTCGAGCGGCTGCCGCACGGGTCACGTGTGGTGACGGCTGGAGCGGTGATCGTACGGCAGAGACCCGGCACGGCGAAGGGGTTCGTCTTCCTCACACTCGAGGACGAGACCGGGATGTCACAGGCGATCGTCAGCCCCGACCTCTACCGCGAATCCCGGACGATGATCGTGACCTCACCCGGACTCGTCGTCGAGGGGATTCTGCAGAACCGCGACTGTCCGCCGTCGGTTCGCACCGAGAAGATCTGGCCGTTAGGGATGGCGGCCGAAGTGCGGAGCCACGACTTTCATTAGTTTGACACCGTAGCGAACGGGGCACTTAGCGCGGAGCGTCGGCCGTGCGGTTCGCCTCATACTCGACGTACTCCTCCACTTTCGCCCGCAGGAGATCGATGCCGATCAACGAACGCGCATTGCAGCTCGCGCAGCTTCGCGACAGCTCGCCGGAGAGGAGCCCGCGCCGCAGCTCGCGGAACCGAGCGCCGTTGACGATATCGGGCAGAGGCTCCGCATCGAGCTGCCCTAGCGTCTCCTCGTAGAAGCAGCACGGCCTCACTTCGCCCGACGCGTGAACGAATGCGATTCGCCACGGGTCGAGACAGTCGCGCGTCTCGAGCGCCAGGGGCCGGTCGAAGCGGACGATCTTCGTCGCGGTGTCAGGCGTTCGCACGTCGACCTCCAGCCTCGTCTCCCCGATTCTTTCGAGAATGGCCGCAACGGGGGGATCGACGTTCACGATCGCACCGCGCGCTCCGATAGCATCGAGCGCATGGCGAAACTGAGCGCGCGCGTCGGCGAGCTCGTCGGCCGACAACGTCGAGACGTGTCGCACCGTCATCGCCCCGTCGACCGCCGGATACTCGACGAGGTCGCCAAACCTGAACTTCCTCACGCCCACCGCGAGCAGCGTGTCGACGAGCGCCGCGATGCCAAGTGCCGACCGATCGCTCACGACGCAGCTCACGGCGATCTCCGGATCGCGATGACGCCTCGCGGCGTGACCGATCACAGCCTCGAGGTTCCGGAGAATCGTGTCGAGATTCGCGCCGCGCCGCAACTCGGCGAGCAGGCTCGCATCGACGGTGTCGACGCTGACGAGGATCATGTCGAATCGCGACAGCGCCGAAACTTCCGACGCCGTTAGGCGCTTCGCGAGATTCGTCGTGATGTGCAAGCGGAAGCCTTCGTCGGCGAGCCGGTCGGCGATCGCATCCCAATCCTTGACGATCGAGCTTTCGCCGTGGCCGTTCATCACGACGATCTGCACGCGACGCGCGTGCATCACCTCGACGAAGCGGTCGAAGTTCGCGAGAACGAGGTCGGCGCCGACATAGCCGGGCTGGCTGACGGGACAGTAGACGCAGCGCAGATTGCAGCGGCTCGTCAGCTCGAGGTAGACCATGGCAGTGGTGGGAGCCATCAGCAGCATCTCTTCGAGGTCAGGCTCGAGTGAGCCGAAGGCGAGCCGTCCCTCCGAGGCGCCCGATTCATGAAAGTGCTGGTAGGCGGTCGAGACGCGGCCTTCTTCGACGGCGGCCGCGACATCGCTGTACGCCGCAAGATAGAAGTGCTCGTCAAACGGAGCGCGATCGACCGCCTGACGAAGGCGCCACCATTGGCGGCGCAACGCGCGCGCGGTGTTGCGAAGCATCGGCTCGGCGAATCTCATGGCGCAGCTCTCCCCTCGTACGCGAATGGCAGATCGAGCTCTCGAGGCGGTCACCGTGAGCTCTCGTCGAGAGTCGTGAGGCGCTCCGAGTGACGCTTAGTACTGCTCCCCGGAAATAAGTGGCCAGTCGTTGTGAGCGCGACGGCCTCGATCGCGCGAAGCGACGACGAGGCGATGCTGGGACATCGTCGAGGAGGAGCGACAATGCGAGCGAGGCCGTTGCGCCACAACCCTCCGGGCTGGTAGTGGTTGCCCCGCGATCTCATCGTCGCTCGTCGTCAGCGATGGCCCCGCATCGCCTCCTCCTCGCTCCTCGATCTCGCAGGCAAGCGCTACCAGCGACTGGCCACCTATTTCCGGGGAGCAGTACTCAGGAGCGCGGTGTTTCGCTCGTCTGCGTGAGATACGGGTGCGACGCGTGTAGCGTCCAGTACGCAGCGCGATTGTCACAATGTAAGGCAGCGCGAGGCGACGAATGTGGTGCGCGGACGATGCCGAGCTCGGTGGGATTGGAATGCCCGTCGTGGTGTTGCTACTTCGCTTTCGGAAGCCTAACCTCGAACGTCGCTCCTCCCTCGGCGCGGTTGCTCACCGCGATCGTTCCGCCGTAGCCGTCGACGATCGTCTTGACGATCGACAGTCCAAGGCCGACGTGGCGGCCGGTGCCGCGCGGCTCTCCTGGCCGGTAGCTGAAGAAGCGCTCGAAGATCCGTCCAAGATGCTCGTCCGGGATCCCTGGTCCGGAGTCGGCGACCGTGATCACGACCGTCGCGTCTTCCGCCGCGACATTGACGTCGATCGCGCCGCCCGGCGTCGAGAAGCCTGCTGCGTTGTCGAGGAGGTTCTCGACGACCTGCGCGAGGCGATCGCGCGCCACGCGGATGCGCGGATCGGGGTCGGGTCGTTGATATCGGATCGTCACCCGGTCACCAGCGCGCAGGCCGATCCCATCGACGACCTGCCCCACGACGTCGCCGACAGCGACTTCCTCTCGTGCTTCCCCGGGAAGCTCTGCATCGAGCTGCGTCACTTCGCGGATTCCGGAGAGGAGACCCTCCATCCTCGCGACTTCCTGCTGGATGATACGAAGGAACCGCTCGCGCGACGCCTGGTCGTCGCCGAGCTGCAACATCTCCGTTGCCGTCCTGATCGACGCGAGTGGATTCTTGAACTCGTGTGAGACGTCGGCGGAGAAGCTCTCGATGAAGCGGATGTGCCGCTCGAGCGAGCTCGTGAGAGTCTCGAGCGCACGCGACAGGTCGCCGAGCTCGTCGAGACGGTCGGAGCCGGTGAATTTGCCGCGGAGTCTGCCGCGACGGTCGACGATCTCCCCCGCCTCGCGCCGCAATCTCGAGATCGGCCTAACCATCGTCGCCGCGATCCAGAGGCTGAGTACAGCCGCGACAGTGAGCGAGATGACGGTGACGCGCGCGATTCCGAGCCGCACGACGTAGAGATCCTGGAGCATCCGCTGCGTCGTCTGCGTGGCAAGCACGACGCCGACGACTTCGTCGCCTCGGCGCACCGGCGCGGCGCGGTAGAGCGTGACCGAGCGCGCCCCGCCCGCCGTCGTCCGGTTCTTCCGTCCGAGCTCGCCGCGGAACGCCGCCTGCACCTCCGGCCCCTGCATCCGCGTCGATGCCTCGTAGTAGTCGGCCGGTTGCAGGAGCAGCTCCGTCGAGCCAAACATCGTCCGCGGTATCCAGGTCAGAGCCGCGCCTAACTTGTAGAGGACACTCCCCCGCGTCTCCCTATCTACGCTGTCCGAAGGAGCATGGACATCCGCGGGGCGCGAGTCGGCGATGACGACGCGGTCGGCGTCTACGACGCGGAGTCTCGCGAGTCTCTCCGGCCCGAACCTCGCGATCACCCGCCGCGCCTCCTCCTGGTCGATCGCGCCGTCACCCGACAGCGCTGCCGCGAGTACTTCGGCCTCACCGACGAGCGAACGATCGAGCGAGTCCTCCAGCCGTCGCTCGTATTCGTCGAGGAAGAAGACGCCAAAGAGCGGGAGGAAGACGAGAAGGACGTTGAATGCAAGGAGCCTTACCGAGATCCGCGAGACGAATTGTCGCAGCGCCATTGCGCGCTCCTCAGGCGACGCGACCGGCGCGCGTCATGACTCCTCACCACTCCCGTAGCGGTATCCGAGTCCGTAGACGGTCTCGATCGCGTCGAACGACGGATCGGCCGCCTCGAACTTCCGCCGGAGACGCTTCACGTGACTGTCGACTGTCCGATCGCTCACGTACGTATCGTACGGATAACCCTCGCGCATCAGCTGTTCGCGCGTCTTGACGTGCCCTGGGTGCCGGACGAGCGCTCGCAGCATCATGAACTCAGTGACTGTGAGGGCGACGCGCTCCCCTTTCCACGTCACCTCGTAACGCTGCAGGTCGAGCTCGAGTTGCCCGGCACGGATCCGGTCTCCCGGCTCGGTCTCGCGCTTCGCCTTCGTCGCCGCGATCCGGCGGAAAAGCACTTTCACGCGCGCGACGAGCTCGCGCATCGAGAAGGGCTTGCAGAGGTAATCGTCAGCACCGAGCTCGAGCCCGAGCACGCGATCGAACTCGTCGTCGCGCGAGGTGAGGAAGATGATCGGCAGCGATTCCGAGGTCTGTCGTATGCGCCGGCAAAGCTCGAGCCCGTCGACGCGCGGCATGATGATGTCAAGGATCACGAGGTCGGGCGGTGACTTCCGGAACGCCTCCCACGCATCGAAGCCGTCAGCGTGAAGCTCGACCGTCCAGCCTTCACGCTTCAGCGCGAACGCCACGGTCTCGCGGATGTTCTCCTCATCGTCAACGACCGCGATGCGTCCCATGTGTCGATTCTACATGCGCAGCGCACGTCGTGGCGGAGGCGCAGCGGTGGAGGCGTCCCGCTTGGTGGCGGAGGCGTCCCGCCTCCGCGCCACGGCCAGAGGCCGTGGCCACTATGCCGATCGCGCGTCGTGCCAGAGGCCGTGGCCACATGCCTTCGCCACAATCCTGCCGCAATGATTCCTCCGCATTGCCTTGCACCCGACCCGCTCGCGCCTCGAATCGGGCGCCTCATTGAGTTGTCACGGAGCTCATGGAGGCGCGGCACCATGGACATGAAGCAACCCTGCAGCGATTACACGCTCGAACGCTGGCTCGCCATCTTCCTCGGCCTTCTTTTTCTTCTTCCGATCTTCGCAGACGGACAGGAGACCGGCACGGCGGCCTCACAACCCAGGCTCGTGAGGCTCGACGACGTCGACACCGGCCCACTCCTCGTCGAGAGTGCGGTCGACTGGATTCGCGCCCTCCGCTCGACCGGTGGTACCGAGATGCTCCTTGCACTGCGTGAGGCGCTCTCCGATCGAATCGCCCTCGGTGGCGACGAGAGCGAGCTGCGCACCGCCGCGCTATCGGCGAGAACACCACCGCGCCGCACACGGCCGCGTCAGCGCACACCGCCGCGTCAGCGGCGGAGGATCGGTAGCCCCCGGCCTCGGCCGGGGGATTGCATGCCCCACAATCGCATCGCGCCGCGTCAGCGGCGAAGGATCGGTAGCCCCCGGCTTCAGCCGGGGGAGCAATGGCCCGCTCAGTAGAACATCGGCCACCGCCGAGGATCGCTCTCGTGCATCAGCCCGTAGGCGGACTCGAAGATCTCCTCGCGGTTAGGCTTCGAAGCATAGTCGCCGTCGGAGCCGTAGGCAGGGCGATGCGCCTTCGCGGCGACGGTGCGCGGCTCGGAATCGAGGAGCGTGTAGCCTTTCTGCCGTTCGAGCACTTCCTGCATCATGTAGGCGGTGCCGCCGCCCGGCACGTCTTCGTCGACGAAGACGACGCGGCTCGTTTTCTTCAGCGACTCCGCGATCCGCCCGTGAATGTCGAACGGAAGAAGCGTCTGCACGTCGATTACTTCGGCCTCGATCCCGGCGCGGGCGAGCATTTCCGCCGCCTCCATGACGATTCTCGTCGTCGACCCGTAGGTCACGAGCGTCACATCGCTCCCCTCGCGCAGAACATCGGGGACGCCTAACGGGACCGTGAACTCGCCGATGTTATCGGGGAGCTTCTCCTTCACTCGGTATCCGTTCAGTACTTCGATCACGAGCGCCGGGTCGTCCGATTGCAGCAACGTATTGTAGAAGCCGGCCGCCTGCACCATGTTTCGCGGCACGCAGACGTAGAGGCCGCGGATGAGGTTGGTCACGCCCCCCATCGGCGAGCCGGAATGCCACGTTCCCTCGAGCCGATGCCCGCGCGTACGGAGGATCACCGGCGCCATCTGCCCCGCTTTCGTCCTCCACCGGAGCGTCGCGAGATCGTCGGAAACGAGCTGGAGTCCGTAGAGGAGGTAATCGAGATACTGGATGTCGGCGATCGGTCGGATGCCGCGGAGCGCGAGGCCGATCGCCTGGCCGACGATCGTGCACTCGCGAATCCCGGTATCGCTCACCCGGAGCACGCCGTACTTCTCCTGCATTCCCGCGAAGCCCTGGTTCACATCGCCAAGCTTGCCAACGTCTTCACCGAATGCGACGAGATTCGGATAGCGCTCGAGCGCCTTGTCGAAGCACTGATTGACGATCCGGAAGCCATCCATCGTCTGCGATGCGTCGGAGTAGACCGGAGGGACGACCGGGACCTGGATCGCCGAGCGCTCCCCCTCACAGTAGAGGTCGGAACCGTAGCGATCGAGGTTCGTCGCGATCTCGCTGCGTCGCCATGCGGCGAGTGCCGCGATCGATGGATGCGATTCACCGCGCGCGAGCAGCAGCACGTCCGACGCAGCGCGCATCATGTCGCGACGAAGGGCCACCGACATCCGGTCGAGCGAAGCGATCACTTGCTCGATCTCGACCCGCGCGGGTGAGCTCGCCGCAACCTCGCGCGCCATCGCTACGAACGTGTGCTTCTCCGCCTCGATCGGCGCCCTTGCCGCGTCCCACGCGTCTCGCTGCGCCTTCCGCACGGCATCGAGATCCTCCGCCTCCAAGGCGTCGAGCTCGGTCGCGGTCGTGATGCCTTGCGCGATCATCCACTGCCGCATCTGCACGTTGCAGCAGTACTCGGTCTCCCAGTCGAGTCGCTCTTTTGATTTGTAGCGCTCGTGGCTGCCAGACGTCGAGTGCCCCTGCGGCTGCGTCACTTCGACGACGTGAATGATCGCCGGCACGTGCTCCATCCGAACGATCGATGCCGCGTTGAGGTAGGTCTCGCAGAGCGCCGGGTAGTCCCAGCCGCGAACTCGATAGATATCGTAGCCGCGTCGCTCCCCCGACTTTCTCTGGAAGCCGCTGAGTAGGTCGGAAAGATCGCCGGTGTGCTGGAACTCATTCGGCACCGAGATGCCGTAGCCGTCGTCCCAAATCGAGAGGAGCACCGGCGCCTGGAGCACGCCGATCGCGTCGACCGACTCCCAGAACATCCCTTCGGCACAGCTCGCATTGCCGATCGTACCGAAGGCGATCTCGTTCCCCTGGTGCGAGAACTGCGTCAGTTGCGCGAGTTCGGGGAGCTCACGATAGAGGCGCGAGGCGTAGCCCAGACCGACGAGTCGCGGCATCTGTGAGGCGGTGGGCGACATGTCGGCCGACGAATTCGGGATGTCGCCGATCGCGCGCCAGCTCCCGTCAGGATTGAGCGCGCGGGAACCGAAGTGGCAATTCATCGAACGCCCCGCGGACGACGGATCGTGCTCGACATCGGCGTCGGCGTAGAGCTGGGCGAAGAACTCCTCGAGCGAGACCATCCCGGTCGCAAACATGAAGGTCTGGTCGCGGTAGTAGCCGGAACGGAAGTCGCCTGGTCGGAATGCGCGCGCCATCGCGAGCTGCGCGACCTCTTTGCCGTCGCCAAAAATGCCGAACTTCGCCTTTCCGGTCAGCACCTCGCGGCGGCCGATGAGGCTGGCCTGCCGGCTCCTGTAGGCGAGTCGGTAGTCCGCGAGGATGCTCTCGCGGGTGAACTGCTGGCTCGTCGGGGGGTTGCTGACATCGGTCATCGACACGAATCCTCTCAAACCCAGGAGGTTGAAGCTTCCGAGATACCACAAATCGCACGGAGAGGCGAGATCGGAACGATCGATGCGACGCGCCAGGCAAAGGCAGATGGCGATTCTCATCCGCAACGTTCGCCGCCGCTCCCGTCAAGCCCCGCCGCGCGATAGAATCCGCCGCGCGCGTAGCGTTGCGTCGGTGCAACGATGAACTGGCTCATCCAGATCCAAAGCTCGCACGAGATCGCGTACTCCGTGTCGGTGCTGTCGGTCGTCGCGATCCTCGGCCTGGCACTCGGAAACATCCGTGTCCGCGGGATCTCGCTCGGCGTGGCGTGCGTTCTCTTCGCCGGCATCTTTTTCGGTCACGCCGGCCTGCGCCTCGACCCGTCGATCCTCGAGTTCGTGCGCGAGTTCGGCCTCATCCTCTTCGTCTACACCATCGGCATGCAGGTCGGCCGAGGCTTCTTCGCATCGCTTCGGGCGCAGGGGCTGCCAATGAACCTCCTGGCCGCTGGGATCATCGTCGCCGGGTCGGTCACCGCAATCGGATTCGGACTCGTCTTCCGGATTCCAATGCCTGCGATCCTCGGCGTGCTCGCAGGCGCGACGACGAACACCCCGTCTCTCGGCGCGATTCAGGACACGCTCCGGTCAGTGCCGGGTGTTTCGGGCGAGGCACTCGCGATGCCTGGGCTCGGTTACGCGGTCGCCTACCCTGGAGCGATCGCGGGGCTGATCGTTGGTCTGATCCTGCTTCGGATCATCTTCCGGATCGACGTCGACCGCGAGCGCGAAGAGCGAGAGAAACGGCAGGCGGAGGCGGCCCAGCCTCCCGAGCGTGCAAGCATTCGCGTCGAAAACGAGAATCTCGTCGGGCTGAAGCTCGCGGCGATTCCAGGTATGGCGGAGCTCGAGATTACGATCACGCGCGTGCGCCCCGCCGGCTCGAGCGAGGTCATCCTCGCGCGCGATGAGACGACGCTCGCGAAAGGCGACGTCCTCCTCGCGGTCGGCACGCGGACAAACCTCGACAGCTTCGAGCTCATCGTCGGCAGCGAGATCGAGCAGGATCTCGTGCAACTGCCGAGCGCAGTCTCGAGTCGCCGCGTTGTGGTGACGCACCAGTCGGCGCTGGGAAAGACGCTCACGGAGCTCGCCCTGCGCCAGAAGTATGGAGTGACGGTCACGCGCGTGACGCGCGCCGACCTCGAGATGACGGCGGTTGCCGATCTGAGGCTGCAGTTTGGCGACATGCTCCAGCTCGTCGGGCGCGAGGAGGATGTCGCGCGTGGCGCCGAGCTCCTCGGCAATTCCGCTCGTGCGCTCAACCAGACGAACATCCTCGCGATCTTCGTCGGGATCGCGCTCGGGGTCTTCGCCGGCCTCGTGCCGTTCGAGATTTCCGGTCTGCCAGTTCCGTTGAGGCTCGGGCTGGCGGGAGGCCCGCTCATCGTCGCGATCCTCATCAGCCGCCTGGGACACATCGGACCGATCATCTGGCACATGCCGCTCAATGCGAACATCGCGTTTCGCGAGCTCGGCCTTACTCTGTTTCTCGCATGCGTTGGCTTGAAGTCGGGCGAGCGATTCGTGGAGACGCTCTCGACCGGCGGCGGGCTCCTCTGGATGGCCTGCGGCGTCGCAATCACGATGATCCCCGTGCTCCTCGGGGGGATCGTCGGCAGGCTCGCGCTCAAGCTCGATTTCGCCAGCCTCTCCGGCATTCTCGCGGGAAGCCACACCGATCCGCCCGCCCTCGCCTTCGCGACCGACCTCAACAAGTCGGACACGCCTAACGTGGCCTATGCGACGGTCTACCCGGCGACGATGCTCCTTCGCATTCTCGTCGCCCAGGTGCTGACGATCCTGCTCTGCGCGACGTAGACGACTACTGCATCGTCGCCTCGATCACGACCTGTTTCGCGCCGTTGAGGCCGAGGCGTGGGTTGGAGACGACGGCTACGGGGATATCCAGCAGGAGGCCGCGCATGCGCCCCTTGTCGGCGTAAGCCTCCATGAAGCGTCCGTCGCGGAACCATCCGAGATTCTTCGCGGCGATGCCTCCCGCGATGAAGACGCCTCCGCGCGGCAGCGTCTTGAGCGCCAGGTTCCCGGCTTCGGCACCGTAGATGTCGACGAAGATCTCGACTGTCTTTCGGGCGACTTCGAGCCCCTGCGCCGCGAGCTCGGCAACCTGGCTGGCGACGTGGCCTCGCGCGCTGTCGACGCCGATCTCCTCGGGGCTGACGTGGTAGACCTTCTCGCAGAGGAAGGTGAAGATGTTGACGATTCCGGGACCCGAAAGGAGGCGCTCGTAGCTGACGTGTCCTCCGTATTTCTCCGCGAGGAAGAGCAGGAGCCTTCCCTGAAGCTCGGTGCGCGGCGCAAAGCTCGCGTGCCCTCCTTCAGAGGAGATGACGTGAAGCGTGGTTCCTTCCCCGCGCACGAGAATCGCCTCGCCGAGTCCCGTGCCGGCTCCGAGCACGGCCACCGTTCCTCGCGGATCGCGCGCCCGCGGGTTGAGGACGGAGAGGTCGCGATCGTCGACGACGGCGATCGCCGCCGCAACGGCGTGAAAGTCGTTGATCAGCATCACGCGCCCGATTCCGAGCTCGCGCTCGAGCGTCTCGGCGTCGATCGACCAGCCGAGGTTCGTCATCAGCGCGTGGCGATCTTCGGCGGGTCCGGCGATTGCGAAGCAGGCGGCATCGACCGGTGCCTCACCATCGCGCAGGAACGCGCGTACGAGGTCAGTGAACGTCTCGAAGCTAGCGCTTTCGAGACGATCCTCGCGGAGGAGACGACTCTGGGAATCCGTGATTTCGAAGAGCTCGAGGAGCGTCTTCGTTCCACCTACATCGGCGGCAATGGCTCTCATGTGATCAGGAAGGCTCCCCGGGATAGGCGTCGAGATCGACGAACCACCAGGCATTCTCTCCGCCCCGCATCGCGTCGGCAACCGGGAACGCCGCTCCGTCACGCAGTTCGGTGAGAATCGCCCGTTTCTTTGCACCGTTCGCGATCACGATCCGCATTCGTGCAGCGCGCAACGCGGGCATCGTCAACGTGACGCGCCAGCTCTTCATCGCCTCGACCCAGACTTGCTTCGCGATACGGTCCTCGACCGAAAGGACGTCGGTGCCCGGAAAGAGCGAGGCCGTGTGCCCGTCTTCGCCGACGCCGAGCATTGCAACGTCGAGTCGCTCGACGCGCAGCGTGTTCCATCGCTCCTCGAAGTCGTTGGCAATTGCCGCCGGGTCGTCGAGCTCCGTACGGAAGCGGAGGAACTCGTGCTCCTCGGGGAGTCCCGCGGCGAAAAGCGAGCGCGAGACCATGCGTGAGTTCGACATCTCGTGATCGGGAGGTACGCATCGCTCGTCCCCCATGACCCAAAGCACGCGCCGCTTCGCGAGCCGCTCGAGCGCCTCACCACTCCCCAAGCGTCGATAGACGACTTCCGGGGTCGTGCCGCCCGAGAGCGCAATCACTGCGCGGTCGCCGGCTTCCGCGCGAGCGACGATCGTGGCCACTACGCCCGAAACGAGGTCGTCGACCGTATCGAATACCCGGAAGTTCATGCCATCACCTCGTCTGCTACCAGCCCGACGCATGTGCCGCCGCGCTTCCTGCGATGAAGCACCGGTTGTTCCGCATTGCCCGATCGTCGATTCTAATCGGTCGGTTGGCGCCGTGTCGCCCTCAGGGCTTCGTGCCGCGCTCGACCACGACACTGGACGGCGGCTCGATCCGGCCGCGGGGATGCGCGCGCATCGGAACGAGAGTTTCCGCATCGCGCCCCGTGAGGCGGAGAAAGCGCTCGCAGAGCCGCTCCTGCAGTTCATGCAACGTCAGCTCGACGGTCGTGAGATCGATGTTGCCTCCTCCGCGCATCCCGTGCCCTCCGCCGCGGCCGAGCCCTTCGAGCAGGAGCTGCATCAACTCACCCGCGTTGGCCTCGATCACGTTGCTGCGAATCGAGAGGTGCAGTCGGTGGGCGTACTGCCCCGTGACGAGGCTCCACTCGATGCCGGTAAGGCGGACGGCAAAGTCGGCCATCTCCGGCACGAAGTCGGGATCCATCACATTGTCGAGCTGACAGACCGAGACGCGCTCGCCGACCATCAGCGAATCGAGCGCTGTCGCGAGCTGCGTGAAGTAGCGCGGGTCGAGGGCGGGCCGCGAGATCGCCGCGAGCTTCTGCGTGTCGGCAAGATGGAAGAGATAGATGTATGCGTCGAAGTCGTCGTCGGACGCCTCGCGGCCGAGGTCCTGCGTCTCGGAACGAATGCCGTAGAGCAGCGCGGTGGCGAGGTCACGCGGAATGGCGATGCCAGCCTCGCGGAGGTACCCGGTGACGATCGTCGCCGAAGCACCGAGTGCTTCGCGCACGTCGAAAAAGCGCGCGCGCCGCGTCGCCTCCCGAAGCGGATGGTGATCGATCACGATGTCGGGGATATGCCCGTCGTCGACGACGCTGTTGCCTGTGTTAGGCTGCGCATCGATAAGTGCGAAATGCTGGTAACCGTCGAGATCGAGCTCGGCGATGTGGCGGACCGGAAGGTGGAGCATCTCGACCATCGCGCGGTTCTCGGCGCGGCCGATGATCCCGCTATAGCCGACCGTCGCGTCGATGCCGCGGACCTCGCTGAGGAGGAGTGCAAGGCCGGCGGCGCTGGCGATCGAATCGGGATCGGGGTTGTCGTGCGTCAACACGAGCAAGGGACCCCGCCCAAGATCCAGCGCAAGCAGACGCCGGAGGGGATCGTTCATCAGGAGCGAGTTTACCATTCCGGCCCGTGTCAGGAAGTTGAGCGAGTTGGGGACGCACCTTGTGTATCCTTCCAGCCCATGAAAGTCGCCACCTGGAACGTGAACGGCATCCGTGCGCGCGAGGCTCAGTTCATCGAGTTCGCGACGACGGTCGCCCCCGACGTCATCTGTCTGCAGGAGCTCAAGGCCGCGCCGGAGCAGATCCCTGCCAGCGTGAA
>JACPDH010000091.1 GCA_016184115.1 Acidobacteriota bacterium
CCCCTCGCCTCGCGCCTCGCCTCACGCCGCGCGATCGAGAGGAATTCGCACTTCGAACGTAGACCCTTCACCTAGGCTGCTCTTCGCTTTGATCGTTCCACGGTGGAGTTGAACGAGATGCTTCGTGATCGCGAGACCAAGTCCCGATCCTGGAACCTGCGACCGACTCCGGTCGACGCGGTAGAAGCGGTTGAAGATCCGCTCGAGGTCGCGCTCGGGGATCCCGGGACCGCGGTCCGTGACGCGAATGACCGCGTCGTCTTCGCTCCGGCACACTTCGACGACCACGGAGCTCGATCCATCGCCGTACTTCAACGCGTTATCGATGAGATTCGCAAAGATCTGCTCGACGCGGACGCGATCGGCAACCACCTCGACCTCGTCGCCCTCGACGCGGACGCCGGGCGCGGTCTTCGCGCCAAACTCCTGTGCAACGTGGACGAGCACCTCGCGCAGTTCGATCCGCTCCGGGCGAAGTACGAGGTCGCCCGCCTCGATCGCGTTGAGCTCCGAGAGATCGCGCACCAGCCGCTCGAGCCGATCGAGTTGCCGAGTCACGATACTGCGCAGCTGCGCCTCTTCGGCCGCGGAGAGCCCTCCCATTTCGAACGTCTCGATCGCCGAGCGGAGGCCCGCCATCGGCGTGCGCACTTCGTGCGAGAAGTCGGAAATGAAGTCGCGTCGGATGCTCTCGAGTCGCTCGATGAGTGTAATGTCGATGAACAAGGCGACCGCCGCGGCTTCCGAGAGCTTCTGGACTGGAAAGACGCGAACTTCGATCGAGCGTCTCCGTCCTCCCACATCGACGGTGTCGCGGTACGTCGATGTCGACCCCTCGAGCGCGCGATCGACCGCGGTCGCCAACTGGGCGCTTCGCACGACTTCGAGCAGCGGTTTCCCGAGCAGCGAGCTCCGGACATCGACGAGCTCGGCGAGTCTACGGTTCGCAAGCACGATCTTGCGATCGCGACCGACGGCGAGCAGCCCCTCGCCGATCGAGTCGAGGATCTCGACCGTCAGCGCGCGGTTCTGGTCGTAGCGCTCGTGAAGCTGCCTCGTCCGGCGCCGCCACTCCTCGAGCATCCGCGCGAGGTCTGCGAGCTCGGTAAACAGGCCGTCCTGGAGTATCTCCGACTCTGTTTCGCGGCCGATGATCGCGCGCGCGCTGTCAGCGAGCCGTCCAATCTGCCGCAGCCTCCGCTGCCATATGAAGAAGAGGATCGAGCACGGGAGCGCGAAGAGATCAAGAACGACGAAGATCGCGGCGACGACGCCCCGCCGAGGCGCCAGGCCCGCATCGTGCGTCAGAAACAGCGCGAGCCCGATCGTGAAAATGATCGCGAGCAATCCTACGAATGAGTAGAACTTGAGGATTGACGCTGTTGAGCGCATCGCGGCGGGCGCCTCACACCGCGGCGCCGGCGCGTACCGCCGGCTCGAACCGATAGCCGGTCCCGATCACGGTCGTGATCCGGTCCCTGCCGATCTTCTTACGCAGGTTTCGAATGTGAGCATCGACGGTGCGCGTCTCCACATCCTCCGACATCTGCCACACCTCGGAGAGAATCCTCTCGCGCGACACGACCGCCGGACGGCTCCGGATCAGCATCCAGAGCAGCTCGAACTCCTTCTTTGCGAGACGGACCTCCTCGCCGTGGAGATGGACGCGAAACGTCTTCCCGTCGACGGAAAGCTCGCCGTCGTCGTAGCTCGAGGTCGAGTCTTCGTAGCCGCGGCTGCGTCGAAGGATCGCCTGGATCCTCGCGACGAGCTCGCGAACGCTGAACGGCTTCGTTAGGTAGTCGTCAGCGCCGAGCTCGAGACCCGTCACGCGATCACGCTCGGAGGTTCGCGCCGTCAACATCAGAATCGGCAGTCCGCGGGTCGCCGGCTCGCGCCTGAGCTCGCGGCAGATCGTGAATCCATCGAGATCGGGGAGATTCAGGTCGAGAATCAGGAAATCGAAGCCGGAGCGCTGGACTTCCAGCAGTCCCTCCTGGCCGTTCGCGAAGTGCTCGACCCGGTGCCCTTCGCGATCGAGGTTCAGCTTGATGGTGTACGCGAGATCCGCGTCATCCTCGATCAATGCGATTCTGCTCATGATTTGCGCTTCCGGTCACTGCGCCGGGGCGTCACCCGCCCCAGCGTGCTTGACGACGTTTCCTTCCACGAGCCACACGACGAGCTCGCTGATGTTAGTGGCGCCGTCGGCAATGCGCTCAAAGTACTTTGCCACGAATGTGCAGCGAATCGAGCGCGAGATGTTGCGTGCATCCTCGAGCATGAACGTCAGATGCTCGCGGAATGATTGCTCGGTCAGGCGGTCGACGAGGTCGTCGCGCGCGATGACCTCGCGCGCTAGCGTCGCGTCGCCTGACGAGAGTGCTTCGAGTGCATCGTGCAACATCTTCTGAGCAGCGCGCGCGAGCGGCAACACGTCGGGCTTCTTCTGCGCCGGCTCGGCACCGAGCTCCACGACTCGCTCGCAGACGTCCTGTGCGAGGTCGGCGATCCGCTCGATCTCCGGCGCCGCCTTCATGATCGTCAGGATTACGCGCAGATCGCTCGCCGTCGGCTGCATTCTCGCAATCAGTTCAAGCGCATGCTGGTCGACCTCGAGCTCGTGGCGGTCGACCTCGTCGTCGCGAGAGATCACTCTCTCCGCGAGCGCTACGTCACGCTCCTCGAACGCTCGGATCGAGCTCATGACAGCCTCTTCGGCTTCTGCCCCCATCCGGAGCAGCTGCTCCATCAGCTGGCCGATGTCATCGTCGAAATGCCTGTGCATCTGCCCGGAACTCTCCCTGGTTGCGGTTTTGCGCGTAGGGACCTGGATGGGAGGAACTGGTGTCGCCGCCAATCCAGGCCCCTAGTATGCGGTACTCTCCGCCGATTCCTCAGACTCGGTGGACCGCTCGATCAGGCGTCAATCTACCCGCACCGCGGAAGGACGCGCGGAACTCCCCGTAAATTCGAGGTAAAGAGGCGCCCGCACACGTTCGCGTGCACGCCAACCCCGCCGACTCAGCCGCGATCCTATCGGCACTGGCGAGCCGCGATCCCCGCCCTCACGGGCGGGGCCATCCAAACGTCGCCGCTGCCGCGGCTTTTTGGGAGAGACATCGAGGGACCCAGCGCTTACGCGCTGGGCTATCCAGACGGACGCCGCTGCCGCGGCGTTCGGTCGATTGTTTCGTTGCCGAATGTGGCGCCCTAACAAATCACGGCACGACGAGCCGCGCCAGCGGCACCGTCTGATTAGCCCCGCCCGTAAGGGCGGGGTCCGCAAGGGGAAGAACGACGACGCGCCGCGCCAGCGGCGCCGTCTGATTAGCCCCGCCCGTCAGGGCGGGGTCCGCAAGGGAAGAACCGCGATCCCGCAGCAGCTCGTCATTCTGATGTGAGCTCCGTTGGAGAGAAGTCCGGTGCCTGCCACCGGCGGCGGCGAGCGACCTAACCGTAACGACCTTCGATGTACTCTTCGGTCTTCGGGTTCTTCGGGTTGAGAAACAGGTCGTTGGTGCGGGTGTGCTCGACGAGCTCGCCGAGGAGCATGAAGATGCACTCGTCGCTCGCGCGTCGCGCTTGCGCCATGTTGTGCGTCACGATGACGATCGTGTAGCGCCCCCTGAGCGCGAACATCAGCTCCTCGATCCCGCGCGTCCCTTCAACGTCGAGTGCGGAGCACGGCTCATCCATCAGGATGATCTCGGGCTTGAGCGGCAGGAGCCGCGCGATGCAGAGCTTCTGCTGTTGTTCGAGCTGCAGTGACGTCGCACGATCATTCAGCCGATCCTTGAGATCCTTCCAGAGGCCAACTTCCGTGAGCGACTTCTCGACTGCCATGTCGAGCTCCGCTTTGTGCGGCCGTCCGCCGGCGGCGTGGATGCGGAGACCGAAAACGACGTTCTCATAGACCGAGATCGGCAGCGGGTTAGGCCGCTGAAACACCATGCCAACCGACTTCCGAAGCTCGATGAGCGAGATATCGGGGTCGTAGATGTTCTTCCCGAGAAGCTCGATCGTGCCGCTCGTCCGGACGTTGCCATATCGCTCGTTCACGCGATTGAAGCAGCGAAGCAGCGTCGTCTTGCCGCAGCCCGATGGGCCGATCAGCGACGTGATGATGCCGTCCTTGATGCTGACATTGATGTTTCGCAGCGCCTGAAACGCTCCGTACCAGAGGTCGAGCGCGCGCGTGGAGATGGCGATCTGGTGCGCGGCGCTCATCCGAAGATCCCGTGTACGTAGTCGTAGGTCCGCCGGTCGGCCGGCTCGTCGGAGAAGACGACCTCGGTAACACCGAGCTCGACGATCTCCCCTTTCCACATGAACATCGTCCGCTTCGCGAGGCGTCGCGCCTGCTGGACGAGATTCGTGACGAGAACGATCGTGATCTCGCGGCTCAGCTCCTTGAGGACGTCCTCGATTCGCATCGTCGTCACCGGGTCGATTGCGATCGAGAACTCGTCGAGGCAGAGCACGTCGGGCTGGTGCGAGAGAGCGCGCGCGATCGTGAGGCGCTGCTGCTGTCCCCCGGAGAGCGCGGTGCCGAGGCTGTTGAGGCGGTCCTTCACCTCGTCCCATAGCGCGGCCTGCCGGAGACAACGCTCGACGAGCCCGTCGAGCTCCTCACGATCGTGCATCCCGGCGCAGCGCGGTGCGAATGCGACGTTGTCGTAGATCGAGAGCGGAAGTCCGACCGGGAGCGGCGCCACCATGCCGATCTTGCGCCGGAGCGCGAAGACGTCGCGTGTTCTCCGCACATCCTCGCCCTCGAACAGCACCGTCCCCGTCATGCTCGCATCCGCAACGAAATCGATCGTCCTGTTGAGGCAGCGGAGCAGCGACGTCTTCCCTGATTGCGCGGGGCCGATGATCGCAAAGATCTCGTTTCGTCCGACGTCGAACGAGATGCCGTGAATGACCTCGCGAGTGCTGTAGGCAAGGCGCAGGTCGTCGACGACGATCGTCTTTTCGGTCGATGCCGCCATCACCACTTCTTCCTGTTGCGCAGCCAGACTCGAAGTCCGATCGCGCTCACGTTGACGAGAAGGACCGTGGCGAGAAGGACCACCGCGGTCGCGAAGGGGATCGACTCCTTCACGTTGGGCACTTGCGTCGAAACTGTGTAGAGATGCATCGACAGCGCCATGCACTGATCGTTCAGACCGTACGAGAAGAGCGTGCCTTTCTCGACCGCCTTGAAGAATACCGCTCCCGTAAACATGACTGGCGCCGTCTCGCCAGCAGCACGGCTCACCTGCAGAATGACGCCGGTGAGGATTCCGCTGATCGAGTTAGGCAGGACGATCGAGCGGATCGTCTGCCAGCGCGTCGCGCCGACGTTCCAACACGCTTCACGGAACGATCGCGGCACGGACGAAAGCGCTTCGCGCGTCGACGCGATGATGACGGGCAGCGTCATGATTGCGAGCGTCAGCGACGCCGCGAGGATCGAGTAGCCGAGCTTCGCCGCGTAGACGAATGCCCCCAGGCCGAAGAGGGCGTGAACGATGCTCGGCACACCGGCGAGGTTGATGACCGCAAGATTGATCAACCGGTTGAGCCAGTTGTCTTTCGCGTATTCGTTGAGATAGATCGCGGCGAGAACGCCGATCGGAGCCGAGACGGCGAGCGAAATGACAACGAGGTAGAGCGTCCCGGTGAAGGCGGGCCAGATCCCCCCCTCGCGCATGCCTCGCTTCGGCACGTCGACGATGAACTGCCAGTCGAGAGACGGCGCCGCCTTCCAGAGGAGGAACGCAACGATCGCGACGAGCGGGATGATCATCGCGACCGTCATCGAGAAGAAGAGCCACTTCGCCAGCGATTGCTGTCGCTCCTTCCGTGCGACGTGTCGCGTACGGATGAAGCGCTGGCTCGGGGCGATCGCGGTCGTCATCGCTTACTTCCTCCGCAGCCCGCGAATCGCCATGTCCGCCGTCAGGTTCACGGCGAACGTGATGCAGAAGAGGAGCACGCCCGTAAGGAACAAGACGCGGTAGTGCGGGGAGCCTGCTGCCGCCTCGCCGAGCTCCGCCGCGATGTTCGCCGTGAGCGTTCGCACCGAATCGAGCGGACCGTGCGGAATCTGCACGGCGTGCCCCGTCGCCATCAGAACGGCCATCGTCTCGCCGACGGCGCGCCCGACGCCTAACAGGACCGCGGCGAGCAGACCGTTGCGCGCGGCGGGGAGGAGCACGCGACGGATCATCTGCAGTTTCGTCGCGCCGAGCGCTTCCGCCGCCTCGCGGTACGAGTCGGGAACGGCCTTGAGCGCATCCTCGCCGATCGAAACGATGATCGGAATGCTCATCAAGGCGAGGATGATCCCGCCGTTGAGCAGGTTCACGCCGACCGGTGCACCCGTCAGCGTGACGATCAGTTTGCTCATTACCGTGAGGCCGATGAAGCCCCAGACGACCGAGGGAATCGCCGCGAGAAGCTCGATGACGATCTTCAGGATCTCCTTCTGCTTCTTTCCCGAGAACTCGGAAATGTAGATCGCGGCGCCGAGTCCGAATGGCACGGCGATCACCATCGCAAGCGCCGTCACGGCGACCGACCCGAATGTCAGAGCCCAGGTTCCGTAGCGGACGTTGCGCTCCGAGGTCGGATACCACTGCGTGCTGAAGAGAAACTCCTTCGGATCGAATTCAGAAGTGAAGAGCACCGGCGCCGCTTCGCGGAACACGAAGAAGAAAATCGCCAGGACGAAGAAGATCGCGCTGAACCCGCTGAGGCGGATCAGAATCTCGAGCGCGCGCTCGCCGAGAATCGTGAGGGGCCTGCGGCCCGGGAGCCGGGTCCGCACTCGCTCCCCGCTTGCGGGTATCGCCGTCATTCGTTCGCTTCCGTCGATGCTAATTCGTCGCTGGAGCGGGGGTCGTCGCTGCTGCCGTCGTCGCCTCACCGGCCGACGTGGCAGCAGGCGCCGTGCCAACCGGAACGTAGCCGTTGTCCTGCAGGACCTTCTGCCCCGCCGAGGAGAGAATCCAGTCGATGTACGCCTTCACGGCGCCTTCCGGTTCGCCAAGCGTGTACAGATGGAGCGAACGAGCGAGCGGGTACGCCTTGCTGAGCGTGTTCTCCACGGTCGGCTCGACGGCAGGCTCGCCCTTCTTCGACGCGATCCTGAGCATCTTGACCTCGCCAGTCGCGTAGCCCATGCCGCTGTAACCGATGGCCGTCTTCGTCGTGCCGACGAGCTCGACGACTTCTTTCGAGCCATTCATGTCGCGCGACCCAAGCTTGAAATCGTGCTTGTCGAGGACATGCTCGCGAAAGAACTCGTACGTCCCTGAGCTCGACTGACGGCTGACACGAACGATCGTGTCGTCCTTGACACCCGGGATCTGCACGCCGAGCTGCGACCACTTCGTGACGGTGCCGCTCTCGCTGTAGATCGTCGCGAGATCCCCGATGCTGATCTCGCTCAGCGGATTGTCCTTGTTCACGAACACGGCAAGACCGTCGAATCCGACGGTGAATTCCTTCGGCTCCTTGCCCGTGTTCTTCTTCGTGAGCTCGATCTCTTCCGGCTTCATTTCGCGACTCGCGTTGGCGATGTCGATCGTGCCCTTTTCGAGCGCGGCGATCCCAACGCCGGAACCGCCACCGGAAACCTCGACGTCAGCCGAAGGCTCGACCTTCTTGTACTCCTCGGCCCACGCCTGCGCGACGTTGACCATCGTGTCGGAGCCCTTCACCTGGATCGGCGTCACCTCCGCCGCGGCGGTGGTCGAGGTCGCCTGTTCGCCACCGCCGCAGCCGGTGATGAGTGCAACCGCGAGCGTGAGAGTGGCCGTCAGAGCGTAAAGGGAGCGTGAAGTACCCGAGGTAAGGTTCACTTTCTGTTTCTCCTTGAGGGCTGATCCGGAAACGCGTATCCCGGCAGGCATGCCGGAACCGTATCGCGCAAAACCGGCGAAATTCTAGCAGAACGGCTCCGGGCACACGGCAGACGTCCGGCAGGCAGGTATCCCCACGCTCAGTACTGCTGCGTCAAGACGATGTAAAGAGACGACTTAGGTGCTTGTTGCCAGCCAGGATGCGATCAGCTGTTCGTATCGCGGATTGCCGATACGAGATCGCGAATCTCGGATTCGATCGACGTATACGCCGAATCGCAGGCGGCGGCGAGCGCTTCGTCGCTCGCGTCCGCCCCAGGCATGGTACCGACCGCCCACTCGAGCAGCACGGCGCGACGCGGTCGCCGCGGAAATGCACTGCGAACTTCCGGCGACAGCAGCACGATGACGTGGTAGTGATCGAGGTTAGGAACCTGGATGATCGCCTTCGGAATCGATCGCGCGATGTCGAGTCCTTTCGATGCCATGTGCGCGGCGACGCGCCGATCGACCGGAGCCGGGTCGAGCCCCGCGCTCGAGAAGATGAAACCTTGCTCCCCCATCGCCGTACCGATGGCTTCGGCCATGAGACTGAGCGTTGAGTTATGTGAGTCGACGAAGAGGATTCGGAACGCCTCCGATCCAGGGTGCTTGGCGTATTCGCCGGTGCACATGTAAAGCGTTTCCATCCCGATGTTGCGCGCCTGATCGGAGACGCGCTCGAGCCGGCGTGTCGCCTGCACGAGCGGATTCAGTGCGTCGAACGGCAAGCGGCCCTCGGTAAAGGCGAGCGTGAGGTCCGCCGTCACCTTGTCACGCATCAAGTCGACCGCCTCGTCGGTCTCGATCGTGCGGCGCGCGAGCTCCGGATCCTCGCTCACGAACGCGCGGATCGCGTCGCGAAGCATCGGAACCGCGAGTCCCGCGATCTGCTTCAAGTTGTCGACCTGCACCGGAACCTCGACCTTCGTCAGCCGGAGCGCTTCGCGCGCGATGCTCTCGGCGTAGTCGCCAACCCGCTCGAGCTCGAGATTGACCTTGATCGCGGAGTAGGCGAACCGCAGAAGGCTGGCTGCCGGTTGGTGCCGCACGAGAAATTCGAGACAGAGACGGTCGAGCTGCTTTTCCATCTCGTCGATGAACTGGTCGCGCAGAATGACCGCGAACGCAAGTTGGCGGTCGCGCTCCGCGACCGCACGCACACTCGCCTCGATCGCCTTGGCGGCGAGCTCTCCCATCTCGGTAATCTTCGACCTGATTTGTTCCAGGTCGCGTTGAAGTGAAACCTCGAGGTGCGTCGTCAACGTGCACTCCCTCTCGCGGGCGCTTCCTGCGCTCTCTCCACGAGCATAGGACCAGCCTCACCGCAGAGCAAGCGCACGCTTACCAAAACTGCAGCCTCACCGCGCCGTCCGCCAGCGCGGACGAAGTGTCCTCGGGGGCGACATATCGACAATCGACGTTGAAAACGGGGCCTTGTCCCGCTCGGGCGGCTTACCCATATCGACCGTCGCGGCCTTACTCGCCCCTCCCTCACAGAACGTTGACACGGCCCGGCGGCTCCGCACATCTCCCGCGCAATCAGTGACTTCCCGCGGCTCAGTGGCGCCAGCTTTCGATCGCGGGCTTCACGGTCGCCCGAATTGGTGCGCCCGCTCACAGTCGTGAAACCTCGTGGCACGGGCATTGATATGAGTTCCGGGCAGGACGCGGGCGTGGCTCGCCACCCTGCGCCAGGGACAAAGGAGGCCGTCATGCTGAAGAAATCGATCTCAACCGTCGCGCTCGCGAGTCTCATCGCCGCCGCCTGTATTTCGAGCGACGATCCGAACAAGCGGACGAAACAGGGAGCGGCGGTCGGTGCTGCGACCGGCGCGGTGGTCGGTGCCGTGGTGGGCCATCAGAAGGACAAGAAGACCGAAGGCGCCGCCATCGGTGCGGTGGCGGGCGCAGGCATTGGCGCCCTCATCGGCCGGAAGATGGACAAGCAGCAGCAGGAGCTCGAGCAGCTCCAGGGCGTCGAGGTGACGCGACCGGCTGAAGACAGGATCGACCTCGCCATTCGTAACGAGATCCTCTTCGACGTCGACTCGGCGACGCTCCGTCCGCGTGCGCGGGCGACGCTCGACGAGCTTGCCGACGTATTCAAGAAGTACCCCGACACGACGCTCCGGATCGAAGGTCATGCCGACTCGACAGGCACGTACGCCCACAACCAGCGTCTGTCGGACCGGCGCGCGGAGGCCGTGCAGAACTACCTCGCAACGCGAGGCGTGAGCGACGCGCGCATCTACGCAGTCGGCTACGGCGAGACCGAGCCGCGTGCGTCGAACGCAACCGCCGAGGGGCGGCAGCTCAACCGCCGCGTCGAGATCAGCGTCAAGGCGACCGAGGGTTGACGCGCAGGACGAGCATCTGACGGTTCCGCGAGGCAGGCGACGCAATGCGTTGCCTGCCTCATTTGCGACCTGCCGCGCTCGAGCCGGCTGCGCTCCAGCGTTTCGTCGACGCGCCCTAACCCGGATTAGCTCTCCGGCTGCGTCTCGCTGAGGTGCAGCCCAGGGCTGTTCTTCAGCAGGTAGTCGAGCTCCCACTTGTCGGAGAAGATGATCGCGCGATGCCCGTGCAGGTCTTCGACCAGCATTGAGCTGCCGGCGTAGTGGAGGTTCTCCGGCGTTTTTCCTTCGCTGCTCAGCCAGCGCACCATCTTGTGCGGCAGGCGGTGGAGCACCGTCTCGACGTTGTATTCATCGCGCAACCTCGTCGCGAGCACATCGAACTGCAGCTCACCGACGACGGCGAGAATCGGTTCACTCCGCCGCCCGTCCGTGTCGAAGAGGAGCTGGACGACACCTTCTTCTTCGAGCTGGTGGATTCCCTTCTCGAACTGCTTGCGACGGTCGACGCGCGACGGGCGGAGCCGCGCGAAATGCTCGGGGTTGAAGCGCGGAATCGCGTCGAAGCGGACTTCGGCGCTCTCCGCAACTGAATCGCCGATGCGGAAGAGGCCCGGGTTGACGAAGCCGAGAACGTCGCCAGGGTAGGCGACCTCGACCGTCTCGCGATCGCGCGCGAATAGGCGGTGAGGCCGCGTCATGCGCACCTTGCGCCCCAGGCGCGGATGGAACAGCTCCATGTCCTTTTCGAACTTCCCCGAAACGACGCGGAGGAACGCGAGTCTGTCGCGATGGCGCGGATCCATGTTCGCCTGAATCTTGAAGACGAAGCCGGTGAACTCCTCATTCGCCGGCTCGATCATGCCTCCCGGCGTCCGCTTGGGCGTCGGTGCCGGCGCGTGCTCGAGCACTGCACGGAGGAACGGCTCCACGCCAAAGTTGTTGATCGCGCTGCCGAAGTAGAGCGGCACGAGATTGCCGTCGAGGAATCGGCCGCGATCGAAGCCGGCGCCAACTGCACCAAGAAGCTCTCCCGCTTCCTTGAGCTCGTCCCACGCGCGCGTGCCGATTGTCGCGCCGAGCGCGGGATCGTCGATTCCACTCACCTTCGACGGCGCCCGTCTCGCGTTCGAGCTCCGTTCGAAGCTGTGGACCATCTGCGCCGGAATGTCGTACACGCCTTGAAAGTCGGGTCCACTGCCGATCGGCCAGTTCATCGCGACGACGTCGATGAGCAGCTCCTTCTCGATTTGATCGAGAAGCTCGAAGGGATCGAGGCTCGGCTGATCCATCTTGTTGATGAACCCGAGGATTGGAATGCCTCGGTTTCGGCAGACGTGGAAAAGCTTGCGCGTCTGCGGCTCGATCCCCTTTGCCGCGTCGAGCACCATGACCGCGCAGTCGGCCGCGTGAAGCGTGCGGTAGGTGTCCTCGCTGAAGTCCTGGTGACCTGGGGTGTCGAGGAGGTTGAGGCAATGGCCGTCGTACTCGAACTGCAAGACGGTCGAGTTGATCGAGATGCCGCGGCTCTGCTCCATCGACATGTAGTCGGAGGTCGCACGCCGCTGGTTCTTGCGCGCACGGACCGACCCTGCCTCTTCGATCGCGCCGCCGTAAAGGAGAAGCTTCTCGGTCAGGGTCGTCTTGCCGGCGTCGGGGTGCGAGATGATCGCGAACGTGCGTCGCCTCGCGACCTCCCGGACCAGCGCAGCTGCTGTTTGATCGTTGCTCATCGTGCGGCTGGCTGAAGCTCCAGTCGTCCGGAGTTATTCCTGTCCCGCCAGGCGATCGAAACGCTCAGCGCCGCAGAGACTCGCGGACCGTTCGATTCATGCACCGCTTCGCGCCGCCGTGACGGCCAGCAGCCGTTGACACCAGCCCCCCACGCAGCACGGCGTTTTGAAACCGTCATCGCAATCGCGCCCTAACCGGCCGAGAGAAGCTTTTCCGCTTTCTCGATCGCGATCGCCACCGCAGGCTGGTCGAGTCGTGTGAGATCGAGTCCCACGCCGCAGAGCTCCTCGAGCGGAACACGCCGAATCGACTTGATCAGCACGGCGTCCGCGCGAACAGTCGCATCGCGCGCAGAGCTTTCGGCGATCGCGTCGAGGAGAGCCCGATTCGCCGTGCCATCGACGAGACGGTACTCGACCCATCGTCCATCCTTCTTCTCGACGACGAGCCCCGCCTTCTTCAATTCCGAGAGGTGCTCCGACACCGTTGACGCCGCGAGCTTCACCACCGCGCCGATCTGGCAGCCGCAGAGCGGCCCGTCGCGAAGCATGAGAAGGATTCGAAGGCGCGCCGGGTGACCGATCGCCTTATGAGTCTGGACTGCCCGCGCGAGTGGTGTCACCGTCATCGTTTCACCCCGCCTCTCGAGGGCCGCATCATCGCACGACCTCGCCTTCCTCGCAGCCGATTCCCGCCTCGTACCACCCGCGCGTCGCGAGACACAGCGAACAAACCGAGAGCATCACCGGCACTTCGACGAGAACGCCGACAACCGTCGCGAGCGCCGCGCCCGAGCCGGGCCCGTAGAGCGCGATTGCCGTCGCCACTGCGAGCTCGAAGAAGTTCGACGATTGACTCGCGCATGACGCGTTCTCGCCCAGTCGAACGCCGGTCGGCGCGCCCTACGAAATCCCCAACAGCTCCCTGATCTCCTGCGCCTTCGGGATCCTCCCCGCAATGACGATGATTCCGTCGACGACGACGGCTGGCGTTGACATGATGCCGAGGGTGGCCATCCGCGCGTACGACTCCTCCTTCACGAGCTCGACCTGAATACCCGCCGACTCGACGACGTGCTGAACGACGCGCAGCGTTTCCTTACAACGAGTGCAGCCGGGACCGAGAACTTCGATGCGATGCATGAGTTGTCTCCGTGAATCAAAGAACCGCGTTGAACAGCACGCCGACGGCGAGGATGCCGACGGCTACGGTCGCGACGAATGTGGCGATGAGGACAGGCCTCAGAACCTTGCGCAGGATGATGATCTCGGGAAGCGACAGCGCGATCACCGACATCATGAACGCGAGCACCGTACCTAACGCAGCTCCTTTGCCAAGGAGTGCCTGGACGACGGGGATGATCGCCGCTGCGTTCGAGTACATCGGTACACCTAACAGAACCGCGAGCGGCACTGCCCACCAGGCGTCGCGCCCCATGAACGATGCGAGGAAGTTCGTCGGCACGTAGCCATGGATTCCCGCGCCCACCGCGATCCCGAGTACGACGTACGGCCAGACCTTCCCGACGATCTCACGCACCGCCACGCGTCCTGCGGCAAGCCGCTCGCTCCAGCGTGGCGGCAGTTCCTCTCTCGTGTCTCCCCTGGCCATCGCATAGACCCAGGGCTCGACGCGCCGCTCGAGCTTCAGCCGGCCAATCGTCCACCCGGCAACGATTGCGATCGCGAGCCCTGTGCCGAGGTAGAGCGCGGCGACCCTCCAGCCAAACAGACCGAAGAGGAGGACGAGGGCCACCTCGTTCACCATCGGCGCTGAAATGAGAAACGACAGCGTCACGCCGAGCGGGACACCCGCGGTGACGAAGCCGATGAAGAGCGGCACGGCCGAGCAGGAGCAGAACGGCGTCGCGACACCGAAGACGGCGGCGAGGACGTTCCCACCCGCCTCTCGCCGGCCGGCGAGAAGCCGGCGCGCGCGCTCCGGCGTGAGGTAGGTCCGCAGCACGCCGACGACGAAGACGACCGCGACGAGAAGCAGGAGCACCTTCGGCACTTCGAAAAGAAAGAACTCCATCGACGCGCCGAGGTGGGTGTCGCGCTCGAGCGGCAACAGACTGTAAGTCGCGAACGCCGCGATGCGCGCGAGTTGCGTGTAGACGACGACTGCGGCCATGGCTGCGATCGACCACATGGCCGCATTCGCCAGACGACGACTCCCACGACTCGCTGCATCGATGCTGTCAGGCATGAGCGTCATTTCGGAAGATCCCGAAATAACGTAAGCCGGCCGGCGAAGCCTCGAAGTGTCGCGAATCACGCGACTGCGTGCGGAACGAACTCGGGAGCGGGCCGAGCGCGCGGAAGGCAACGCGGGGGGGCGACGAGGCCACCGCTAGGGAAGCGGTTTTCCTAGCCGTGATGCCGCCGCAATTCTCGCAGCAGGATCTCCGCGTCGCGCGACTCCCCGAGATCACCTTCGGCCGCGGTGTACTCGTCGATCGTGACGGCGACGCCGTAGCTCATTCCTTCGCGGTCGAAATCGGATCGAACGACGCGCCCCGTGCAGCGAACGTTGATCGAATCGGGAACGCGAAGTACGAACTCGATCTGCTCGCCTCCCTCGAATGGAAACGCAGCGGTAAAAAAGACACCGAGTCCGCTGAGGTCGCGCGTGATTCCGGTGCCGCCGCGCAGTTCGATCGGGATCCTCACGGGAAGTCGTTCAGCTCGTCGTCTCTCGTCCACGGAGGCTCCTTCTCTCACGGTCATGCGCTGCGGGATCGTACCGAATCACGCAGCGATTGGAAAACAGAGATCGCAACCGCACGGAACATCGACATCGCGACCGAATCGTCCACGCGCGCCTCAGGCCCTGGCGCCGCGACGCCCGGCTGTGCCTCGAGAATCCGACGCGGTAGTATTCTCGCGATCAGAATCGAGTCATGACCGTCGAACCCACGAAGAGTGCGCCGAGCGAACCGGGCGATCTCCCGGCATCGCCGCTGATCAACCGCGAGCTGAGCTGGCTCGACTTCAACCGCCGCGTTCTCGCCGAGGCGGAGAACGCGGCAGTGCCGCTCCTCGAACGGGTCAAGTTCGCGGCGATCACGTCGAACAACCTCGACGAGTTCTTCATGGTGCGCGGCGGCGGAATCAAAGCGCTGATGCGCGCGGGGCTGCAAGGCCCGTCGACGGACGGCATGTTGCCGAAGCAGCAGTGGCGCGGCGTGCGCAAGAAGGCGCGCGCCCTGCTCGATGACATGTACGCGCTGCTGCAGAAGGAGCTACTCCCGAAACTCGCGAAGGAAGGGCTCCGCGTCGTCAGCGCGAAGGAGCTGAGCAACAAGGAATCGGCCGAGCTCGAGAAGTACTTCGCCCGCCAGGTCGAGCCGCTTCTCACTCCGCTTGCGACCGATCCGGGGCACCCTTTCCCATTCCTCGCGAATCTCTTCGTATCGCTCGCGGTACAGATCTCCACGCCGAAGGGAGAGGAGTCATGGGCCTTCCTCAAAGTTCCCCCTTCGGTGCCGCGGTTCATCGACGTTCCGGGTGACGGCAAGCTGATCCCGGTCGAGCAGCTGATCGGCCATTTCGCCGGGCGTCTCTTTCCAGGGCTCCAGGTCGGCGCCACGGTTCCGTTGCGCGTCATTCGCAACGCCGACATCGCACTGCGCGAAGACGAGGTGCTCGACCTCTTGAAGTCGGTCGAGTCGGAGCTTCGCCGCCGCGATCGGAAGGAGACGGTCTGGATGGAGATCGGCGAAGGGGCGGACCCCGCGCTCGTCGATCTGCTCGCGGAAGCGACCGGGACACCGACCGACGACATCTACGTCGCGAGCGGGATGCTCAAGGTCTCCGACCTGATGCAGCTCGTCTTCGTGAAGGGAAAGTCGTCGCTTCGCGACGAGCCGTTCAACCCGCGCATTCCGGCGCCCTTCGCGTCGAGCGAGGACATCTTCTCGATCGTTCGTCGCGGCGACATCCTGCTCCACCGTCCTTACGACTCGTTCGGCGCCGTCGTCGAGTTCGTTCAGTCTGCGGCGGACGACGCCGACGTCCTCGCGATCAAAATGACGCTTTACAGGACCGATCGCGACTCGCCGATCGTCGCGGCGCTCGCGCGGGCCGCGCGTTCGGGCAAGCAGGTGACGGCGATCGTCGAGCTTCAGGCGCGTTTCGACGAATCGAAAAACATCGAGTGGGCTCGCCAGCTCGAGCTCGCCGGCGTCCAGGTCGTCTACGGGCTCGTCGGCATCAAGACGCACTGCAAGATCTGCCTCGTGGTCCGCCGGGAAGGGGACGACCTCCGCCGCTACGTGCACCTGTCGACCGGCAACTACAACGCCCGTACCGCCGCGCTGTACACCGACATCGACCTCTTCACCTCCGACGACGACTTCGGCGACGATGCGGCGCAGGTGATGAACATCCTCACCGGCTTTTCGATCGCCAGCGTCCAGGACGTCTTCGATGGTCGCGATGCCGGGCTCGAGTGGAAACGCTTCACCGTGTCGCCGATGGACTACCACCGGCGCGTCGTCGCGTTGATTCGCCGCGAGATCGACCACGCGAAGGCGGGACGCGGTGGCTCGATCAAGGCAAAGCTGAACGCACTCGTCGACCGCACGGTGATTAGCACGCTTTACGAAGCGAGTCGCGCCGGCGTGAAGATCGACCTCAACATCCGCGGCGTCTGCTGCCTCATCCCCGGCCTTCCTGGAATCAGCGACAACATCCGCGTCATCGCGGTCATCGACCGATTCCTCGAGCATTCGCGCGCCTTCTGCTTCGGAAATGGAGGCGAACGCGAGGTCTACGTCTCGAGCGGCGACTGGATGCCGCGCAACTTCTTCCGTCGCGTCGAGCTGACGTTCCCGATCCGCGCCAAGGCGCTTCAGGCGCGCATCGTCGACGAGATCATCGGCAGCTGCTTCGCCGACGACGTGAAGGGATGGGAGCTCGGCTCGGACGGCGCGTACCGCCGGCGCACACCCGGCACCTCCCCGCTTCGCAGCCAGCAGCGCTTCATCGAAACGGCCCGCAGCGAGGCCTACAGCTTCGGACCGTACGAGCAGACGATCTTCGAGCCCGGCTCATTCCGGAAGAAGATGAAGAAGGCGAAAAAGAAGAAGAAGTAACGCGGAACGCGGAACGCGAAACGCGCAATGCGGAACGCGAAACGCGCAATGCGGAACGCGGAAAGCGCAACGCGAAACGCGCCGGTTGTCGTCCCGATCCCGCGAAGCGGGAGAGGGACCTCGCAGGCTGGTGCAATTGAGGTCTTCAGCCCTGCGCTCGTGGCTCGAGAGTACAAGCCTGCGAGGTCCCTCGTCGCTCCCCCGCTTCGCGGGGTCGCTTCTCGGGACGACACGGCGCATCCGGCGCTGCCTCCCCCAATCCATGCGGCGCTTCGCACCGCCACAACGGCCGGAGGCCGTTGCCACTAGCCCGCATTCCTCACAGCGCTTCGGTCTCGCGCTCAGCGTGCCTACTTCTTCCTCGACACCGGCCTAACCCTCTCGCGTGCGAAGACGGCGACGACCGATCGCCCTTCCGCGCGACGCGCGACGTGCCCGTCGATGATTGCGATCCCGACACTGCCGAACTCTGCCCCCAGTACGTTTCGCCTGTGGCCGGGCGAGAGCATCCAGCTCTCCACGAGCACTTCGACCGTCTCGAATCCCGTCGCGAGGTTCTCCCCGGCAAGCGCAAACTCGAAGCCGTGGTGCCGGATCGCATCGAACGGGGAGCCGCCGCCCGACGGCTCATGCCGCCACTCTCCGCTCTCCTCCATGTCGCGCATGCGGTCTGCCGCCGCGGCTTGAAGACGCTCATCGATGAAGAGCGGCCCGAGGCCTTCGGCGCTCCGGTAACGGTTCATCTCGGCGACCAGCGCCTCCGCAGTGATCCCCGAGGCGTCAATGGGAGGCGCCACTGCAAGCGCGAGAAGGAAAGTGAACGTGGCCATCCATTTCATTTGCCGTGCTCGTCACGCTGAGAGTACGCCGCGAAAAGGCAGAAGGGATGAAACGGAATTGAGAATTGAGAACTGCAGGACTGCCACCGAAACGAAGGGGCAGTGAAATCAAACGAGGGCCCAGGCCCTCTCTTCATGCCCCTGTAGACCGCCGTCCGCCGGTTTCGTTCTACCCGTCGGGCCGGACGCGCATGAAAAACGTGCAGGCCTTACCCGTTTTCGACTCGACCCAGACCGAGCCGCCATGCTGCGTCGCGAAGTCCTTGCAGCGCGCGAGGCCTCGGCCGCTCCGCTCGTCGGATCGCGCATCGGGGTTGAACCCGGCGCCAAAGATCACCTCGCGCAGGTGCTCCGGTACGTGCGCGCCGCTGTCCATCACGAAGAAGAGGAGGAGCGGCTTCCCCTTGTGCTCGAGCGAACGGAGCCCGAGAACGATCTGCCCCCCTTCGGGCGTGTAGTGAAGCGAGTTCTCCATCAGGAGGACGAGCACTTCTTCGAGCTCGTGATGGTTCCGGAACGTTTCGTCGCCTTCCTGTGCGTCGAGTTGAAGGAGGACGCCCTTCCTCGCCGCGACCGGCGTGAAGCGATCACCGACTCGGCGCACGACGTCGTCGACCTTGGGCGCACTCGTCGCCGTCAGCGACTCGGTCTCTTCGACACCAGGCGCCAGCTCGAACGCGGTGAGAATCTGTTCGATCGTTCCCGCGGCGTCGGTGAGCAGAGGATCCTGTTTGCGATTCTTCGCCGCCGTCGTCAGCGCCTCACGAAGCGCGCGCAGCGGATGGACGATCGTCTCCTGCGCGTAGTTCACGAACGCGCTCTGCATCGCGACCGCGGGATCGGTGGGACGAAGGATCAGCACCGCGCCCCCCGTGCCCCCTGAGAGTGGAACGACGGAGAATGCGACTTTGTGCGAACCGATCGAGACGTCTTTCGTGAACGGCACACTGAGGGGCGGCACCGTGAAGCCGAGTTGCTTCTCGAGCACGTCGATCGAAGGCCGCGACGACAGTTCGAGCGAGAGGAGGACGTGCGCCTCACCCGAGCAGTACTTCACCGCGCGATCCGAACCGATGAGCAGAGCCGGCAGCTTCGCCGCCGTCAGAACGTCGCAGATACTCGATGGCGCGAACGAAGTCGACTCGACCGGAAACGGCACGATGGGAGCCTTCGGGAACGGTTCGGCCGCCGGCTTCGTCGCGAGAACCGCCTGCTTCACTCCTGCTGCAGCCGCTGGAGGTGCCGTCGCGGGAGACGCCGCTGGAGGCGCTTTGGGAGCCTCCGGAGGCGGCGCAGGCTTCGAGGCGGCCGGCTGCGCGGGTGCTGCCGGCTTTCTTGTGCGCGGACGGTCGCACTTCTCGCAGAGGATTCCCTGCGAAATCTGCGCCCCGCACATCACGCACTGACTCATGCCGACACCTCCAGCTATTACGGATCTTAAGCCCAACGGCAGGGAAACAGGAAGCTATCGAACCAGGGAAAGCCGGGCTCCGTTGGGAACGACGAGCCCGCGATCGGCGAGGTGCCGCGCATGCGCCAGCAATTGCATCTCCGCGGCCGAACGGAGTCCCGCCTGCAGTTCGGGGTAAATCCTCGCCCGGAGCTCGGCAACGCCGAGCGGCCCCTCGGCGAGCTCTTCCAGAATCTGACGTTCCCGCTCCTCGCGATGCGCAATGTAGTAGTCGATCCACGCGACGGCGTCGGATCGTACCGGACCGTGCCCGGGATAGATCGCGCGTGGCTGCAGTGCCCTTAGTTTCCTCAATGACGCCATGTAATCGGCCATCACCCCGTCAGGAGGGAAGATCGCGGTCGTTCCCTCGCCAAGGATCGTGTCCCCGGTAAAGAGGTCACCACCGTCAGTGAGGAAGCAAAAATGTTCCGCGGTATGGCCTGGCGTGGCAACCGCGGTGATGACGAAGCCTTCACACTCGATCGTCGCACCGTCTGTAAGGCGCTCGGCGACGATCGCGTCATCGAGAACACCCTCCGGTGCGAGGATCCGCGCCCCGCTCCGGGCCGCGACGAACGCTGCAGCAGGCGCGTGGTCTGCATGCCGATGCGTGACGAGGATCGTGGCGACGCGCGGCTGCGTTTCGAGGAGCGCTTCGACGTGGGTGTCGATCGCGGGTCCGGGATCGATCATCAGCGTCTCGCCGACGAGCCAGCTGCGTGTGCCATCGAGCGTGAACGGCGCGGGATTGGGCGCAAGCACCGAGCGGATCATTCGCCCTCCTGGAGAACGATCGATTTGCGTCCGTCGGCGATGACGAGCATGGGGCGGCGAACGGGAAGCGCGCGCGCGCCGCAGGCGGCGACGAGCTCTGCGGCGCTTGCAAACGACGTGAGCGTTTCGAGAATCCTGATCGTCGCGAAAACGAGCTGCATCGATCCATCATTTTGTCGCGCGAGCGCGTCGGCAGGGCGAATCCACGCGAGCTCCACTCCCTCGAGTTCGTCCGGCGATCCCTCGGAATCGTCGTCCGTACGCGCGAGAACGAAGAGCGTGTCGTAGCGTTTCGGGATGCCCGCTGGTGTAATCCAGCGCTCGAACGGAACGAGCCTGGGCAACGCGGCTCGAGCGTCTTCGGCCATCGTGCGAAAGAGCGACGGATCGCCTGCGAGCGCGGCACGGCGCGACGCGGCATCGGCGTCGCCTCCGCCTAACCAAATCCCGGCCTCCTCGAGCAGCTCGCGCACGGCGCAGATCGCCAGCGCGGCCTCTTCGCCCTTCTCTCCCGCGATCTCCGTGTCGGCCGCGTCGAGCGCTCCACCAGGAAAAACCCAGGCTCCAGGCACGAACGTGCTCGACTCGTGCCGTCGCATCATCAACACCTCGAACGGCTCTCCGCGAAGCAGAATCACGCTCGCAGCGGGAACAGGAACCACCTCGCCGGCTGCGCCGGCTCCTCGGGGAAGCATCGCGTCGGTGACCCTGGTGCGGCTCACCGGCACCTCCGTCCATTCATCTTGAAGTGAGAACGCAGAACGATGAATGCTGAACCCAGAAACGGCGTTCGTAGACGACCTCCCTTTCTGGATTCAACGATCATCGTTCTGCGTTCAAAATTCATCGCTTTCCCTCGTACGGCGACAGCCCTCGCGTCAGTTCCCCTGCCACCCGACCCACTCCTCGCCGTCCGGACCTTTCTCGCGCTTCCAGATCGGCACGGTCTGTTTCACCCGTTCGATGATCTCGCGGCACGCGGCAAAGGCTTCGTCGCGGTGAGGCGACGTGCAGGCGATCACGATCGACGCCTCGCCGACTTGAAGTAGCCCTAGGCGGTGGATGAACGCGATCGCGACGTCGGGGTACGCGGCTGCGACGTCCGCCTCGATCTTCGCCATCTCCTTTTCCGCCATCGGCCTCCAGCATTCGTAGAAGATCGATTCGACGCTCTTTCCCTGGTGGTGATTCCGTACGACACCGGCGAAGAGTGCGAGTGCGCCGTCGGACGAGCGCATGACGCGGGCAACGAGAGCGGGCTGGTCGATGGGAGAGTCGGTCAGGTAGCTCATCGCTGCGCTCGAATTGATTCCGCCCAACCTACCCCCCCGACACCGGCGGGATGAACGCCAGTTCGTCGCCGTCGCGCAGCATGGTCTCGGGCTGGACATAGTCCTGATTCACGGCGGTAAACGGCGGCCGCTCGTACGATGCGATCCGTGGATGCGCGGCACGCAGCCCGTTCCATACGTCGATCGCGCGCGACCCGTCAGCGACCTCGAGCTCGCGTTCGTCGGTACCGACGATATCGCGCAGTACGGCAAAGAGAAGGAGTCGGACTTTCATCGTCGAAGACAATCGTATCGGCTGCAGCAAGATTCCGCGAATGACGAAACGGCTCCGTCCGCAGGGAACGGAGCCGTCGTCATTCGGAAACGCGATCGCCGATCAATTCAGCGTGATCGTCCAGAGGATCGCGCCATCGTTCGACACGGCGACGAGCGACCTGACGCCAGTGCCGCTTCCCGGCGCCGGCGTTCCGGTTGCATCGGTCGCCGGCTTGACGACCGTCAGGTAGAGTCCGCCGCTGAACGCCGTCGCGCTCGAAACATGGCCCTCGATGTCGCGAGTCCAGAGCGCGCTTCCCGAAGCCTGCGATAGACCGATGAGCTTCGAGGTGATCGCTGCCGTCGCCGTTCCATTCTGACCGTACCCACCCGCGACTTGAATCGCCACAACGTTCGTTCCCGAAAGAACGAGATCCGCCATGCCGAGCGCAGGAAGTTTGTAAGTCCAGCCCGTCACGCCTGTCGCGCGGATCGAGACGACCTCGAACTGTCCGGTCGCATCGGCCTCGAGGTGGCGAAGCAGATACGCGCTGCCATCGGTGCCGACGACGACGCTGGGGAAGCCTCCCATTCCTTCGCCGCGCGGACCCATTCCGCTCCCCGCTCCGCTACCGTTCCCCATTCCCATTCCACTGCCCGAGCCGTTCCCACCACCCATGCCTCCGCGCTCGACGGTCGCACTCTGAGCGAAAGCCGCGCCGGCCATCGAGAGGGTCAGGACTGCCACTGCCAATGTATTCAGTTTCATGATTCGTTCTCCTGTCTTCGCGGGAGCTCGCCGGCTCCTCGTACAGGATCGATATCGCAAGCGTCATGCCCGGTTTTCGGAGCGCTCACTCACGAATCCTGGGTCAAACCGACTCTGCCTCCGCGTCGATTCGACCCGACGAGAGTCAGATCGACTCACGGACGCTTCGTTCCTCCGCCACTGTGCCCCATCCCTCCCGGCTGGCCTGACTGCGAGCCCGGCTGGCCCATCATTCCACCCTCGGATCCTGACTGACCTCCTCCCGACGTGCGACTCCCGTCGGGCATTCTCGACCCGCGCTGCTCCCACATCGTCTCGTTCATCCCTGAAGGCGACTGGTGCATTTCAGGACGCCGACCGCGACCGTACTCGGCCATCTCTCCCGCGTGCACGGCGATCGGCTCGAACGAATGATCGAACGAGTCGATCTGGACCGTTCCTTCGAAGACGACGACCGAGGTGTTCCCATGCCCGTCGACATCGACGCCGTATCGCGTGCCGCGCACGGCGAGTAGCGCGCCCGGAGTCGCGACGACGCGCGGCTCGTCGCCGGTGAATGCGTCGAAGATCGCTTTCAGACGTCCTTGCTGCAGCTTGAGAATCACACCCGGCTGGTCGCTTCCAAGCGAAACCTCGCTCGACGATGAAATCTCGAAGCGTGCGTTCCAGCGCGGCGCGGCGACGAGCGTCGAGCCGAGCCAGCCCGTCTTGACGACGTCGCCACCCGTCGCATCCGCTCCCTCACTCACACGAACTTCGCGCCCCTGGCTCACAAGGATCACCTTGCTCCGGACTTTGTCGAACCGGTACGACACCGGCTCACCCGCGGGTCCGGTCGCCGACGCGGCGAGGGCAGCGGCAAGCACAATTGATCCGAACGTCGCCTTTTTCATGACACACCTCTCAGTCCCGGCCTCGGGCCTCGATCCCATACCGTTTCATCTTCCGTGCCAGAGTCTTTCGCTCGATCCCGAGGATGAACGCGGCCTGCGTCTGATTGCCTCGGGCCGCTTCGAGCACCGCGAGGATGTGGCGCTTCTCCGCGTCGTCGAGCGATCCGAGCTCCGCGCCAGCCTCCGGCTCGCTCGCGTCCGCAACCGCGGGCGCGATTTCCAGGGAGGGCGAGCTCGGGCCCGACATCTCGCGAAGTACGCGGCCGGCCGCCACTGCGTCCGTAAGTGCGCCGGTATCGATCGCGATGCGCCTCACGGCCTGTTCGAGCTCACGAATGTTGCCTTGCCACGGGTGCAGCGTGAGCCGCTCGATGAGCGCTCGTGACGGGCCCTCGATTTCTGCGCGGCCGAGCTCGCCCGCCAGCTTCCGGCGGAAGTGATCGACGAGGAGCGGGATGTCACTCGCGCGCTCGCGCAGCGCCGGCACGCCGATCTCGTAGCCGGCAAGGCGGAAGTAGAGATCCTCGCGGAACCGCCCCGCCGCGACCATTGCGCGCAGGTCGCGATGGGTCGCCGCGATCACGCGCACCGCGACCCGCAGCTCCTTTTCGCTTCCGAGTGGCGTTACGGTTCCTTCCTGAAGGAATCGCAGCAGTCGCACCTGGAACGCCGGTGACACGTCGCCGATCTCATCGAGGAAGAGCGTCCCGCCGTCGGCGCGGACGAGCGCGCCGCGCCGGTCCTGCCTCGCATCGGTGAAGGCTCCTCGGATGTGGCCGAATAGCTCGCTCTCGAGGAGCGTGTCGGGAACCGCGCCGCAATTGAGCGCGACGAACGGTCCGTCAGGCCGGGAGCCTAACGAGTGAAGCGCACGCGCCACGAGCTCCTTCCCTGTGCCACTCTCGCCGCGCACGAGCACCGGGACGGCGAGCGGCGCGATCTTCGAGATCGCGCGGTAGAGGGCGATCATCGACGGGTGCGCGCCCACCATCATCGACGGCGGCGCCGGCTCGATCTCGAGAATCTCGTGCCTCACCGGCGCGACCGCGGCGGCGATCCTCGCCATCATCTCCACGAGGTCGAATGGCTTCGCGATGTAGTCGAACGCTTCGCCACGCTCCGCGAGCGCAGCAGTTTCGAGGCTTCCGCGAGCAGTCATCAGAATCGTCGCAGGTCGTGGGTCGAGCTCGCGGATCTCGTCGAGCAGAACGAGCCCCGTGTCTCCCGGCATGTAGATGTCGCTGACGACGACATCGACTCTCTCCGTGGCGAGAAGCGCCCGCGCACTTGCGACGCTGGCGGCACGGAACACCGCATGTCCCGACTTTTCGGCCGCGATCGCGACACTCTCGCGAATGCCGGCGTCGTCGTCGACGACGAGTACTCGTGCCATCAGCAATTCTCCATCAATGGATCACGTCGTCAGCGGTAGCACGATCCTGAAGATGCTCCCGCTTCGCACCCCTTCCCTCACATCGACTTCGCCTCGGTGCCACTTCACAACCTCGGCGACGAGCGCGAGCCCCAGGCCGAGCCCTTCGGTCTCGCCGGCCGAGCTCCCTCGCTTGAAACGCTGAAAGATCGTGGCGCGTTCCTCTGCGGAGATTCCCGGCCCTTCGTCGCCGACCTCGACGACGGCGCCGACGTGCGCGGTCATGACCCGCAAGCTCACCTTCGATCCCACGGGCGAGTACTTCACTGCATTCCCGACGAGGTTGTCGATCGCGCGCTCGAGCAGCGCGGCATCTCCGCGCACGCGGACTCCCGGCTCGATCTCCGCGACGAGTGACGGCGCGACGCCGGCACGAAGCAGTTCGGCGCGGTCGCGACCGAGCGATGAAAGATCGACGGTCGTTGCGGTCGCTTCGAGCTCGCGCAGCGCGAGCCGCTCGATCTCGAGGAGACTCCCGACCATCGCCTGCAGCTTGTCGGTCTCCTTCTCGATGAGCGCCACGACGCGCCTCGTCTCGTCTTCGCCGAGCTTGTATCCCGACAGCAGCTGCGTGAGGCCGCGCACCGATGCAAGTGGCGTTTTCAGTTCGTGTGCGAGCACGCGGCGCGACTCGACGTCGCTCCGCCGCCGGCGATCGAGTAGCGCACCGAGCTCGTCGAGCCGCTCGACGAGTCCCGCATCGTTCGCGAGATTCGCGTCGCCCAGGCCGCTCGCGATCCGCGCGACTGCCTCGCTGCCGCTGCGCTGAAGCCGCCACGCCGCGAGCGTCTCCATGACGCCGACCGCGGCGCCCGTTGCGAGCGCGAGCGCGACAATCGGCAGGAGGAGCTTCGCCGTGAAAAGCAGCGCGATTCCCGCCACCAACGGCGTCGCGAGCAGCGCGATGCCGACCGCGACGCGGCGCGACATTCGCCTTGGCCGCCAGGCGAACGTGAGCGCAACGAACGCGGCAGCGAGAAGGCCGCTGACGACGGGAGGAACCTCGTGAACGACATCGCCCGAAACGAGAGCCTCGGTCGCAGCCGCATGAACGACGACTCCCGCATCGGGACGCCCCTCCACGGTGGTTGGCGTGACCGCTCGATCACCGAGCGCGAGTGCGGTAAGGCCGATGAAGACGACGCGACCTCGAAGCGCCTCGCTCGTCCTTCCTTCGAGAAGTCCTGCGGCGCTCACGACGGGAACATCGACCGTGCGCGCGCGAAAGCCCGGTTCGAGGACGCTCCCAGGCGTCACGACGACGGCATCTCTCAGCGCGGACGCCATCGCGATCGAGAGCGCAGGAAGGCTCATCTCCCCCGCCTGCTTCGTCATCGATAGCCGCCGCATTACGCCATCGCGGTCGAGCTCGATCATGCCGTGCGCAAGACGCGCACTCCTTGAAAGCGCCGGAGGAGGCACTACCCACTTCCCCTCGCCGTCGAGTCCCGAGACGAGCGTCGCCCCGGCGCCCTCGAGGCTCAATGCAAGCTCATCGTCTCCCGGGCGCGGTTCGGCCAGGAGGATGTCGACTGCGACTGTGCGTGCTCCTGACGCCGCGACGCGATCGACGAGCGCGGCGACGCGCTCGCGAGGCCAGGGCCACGAGCCGGAGACGCGCAGCGATTCCTCGTCGATCGCGACGACCGCGGTTGCCACCACCGGTCGTGGCGAGCGAAGCCGCAGCAGCGCGTCGCGTGCCGGAAGCTCGAACGAGTCGAGAAACCCTGCAGCCGAAACGCTCGCCACCACCGCACCCGCGCAAAACGAGACGGTCACGCGCCAGAGCCGGCTTTCCACGACTCGACGCTAGGCGCGGGCGAAGTCAGCGTCAAGGGGGACACGACAAGTTTGAGGTCAAAGCCAATAGCCTCAAGTTAAGGAGAGAACCCTGAAGTTAGAACGTAGAACGATGAATTTCGAACCCAGAAGTGCATTCTGGGCGGGGGTTTCTGCTGCGAAAGTGGCTAACAGTTCGCTACACCGGGACCGGATGTCGTCCCTCTATGAGAAGGCCCTCGGCCCGCCTCCCCGCTGGGCTGGAACCTTGGACCTTTGACCTTTGACCTTTGACCTGCCTTTAATACGTTCCATGGCCAAAACGCTTCTCCTCATCGACGGCTCGAACAACCTCTTCCGTTCGTACTACGCCATCCGCGCGCTGACGAACTCGGCGGGGCTTGCGACGAACGCCGTCTACGGCTTCGCGCTGATGCTTCGGAAGATCCTGAAGGACTACAAGCCCGATGCAGTCGGCGTCGCCTTCGACATCGGCCGCAAGACTTTCCGCCATCGCCAGTTCGAAGCCTACAAGAAGGATCGGAAGCCGATGCCGGAAGACCTGCGTCCGCAGGTGCCTCTCATCCACGAGCTCTGTGCCGCGTTCGGCTTCCCGATCCTCACGAGCGAGGAATACGAGGCAGACGACCTGTTAGGCGCACTCGCGAAGCAGGCCGCGGCAAAGGGCTGGAACGTCGTCCTCGCGACATCGGACAAGGATTACTTCCAGCTCGTCGGCGACGGCGTCACGATGTTCCATACCGGCCGCGACAAGGTCTATGACGCGAAGCTGGTCGAGGAGGACTACGGTCTGCCTCCCGAGAAAGTCGTCGACGTGATGGCGATCATGGGCGACGCGATCGACGGTATTCCGGGCGTCGCCGGGATCGGCGAAAAGGGAGCCAAAGAGCTGATCAAGGAGTTCGGATCGCTCGACGCGATCTACGCCCGGCTCGACGAGGTGAAGAAGCCGGCGCAGCGGAAGAAGCTCGAGGAATCGAAGGACAACGCCTTCCTCTCGCGCGACCTCGCAACGATCCGTACCGAGATCGACACCGGCCTCGACATCGACGCGCTCGCGATCGGGGAACCCGACCGCGAGAAGCTGCACGACCTCTTCTCGCGCCTCGAATTCGGTACGCTCCTTCAAGAGTACCTGCCGAAGGAACCGGAAACGCCTACCGACATCGTCCGTACCTCGTCCGCCTCGGAGATCGAAGAGCTCTGCAAAGGAGCGAAGCTCGTCGCCATCGGCGTCGAATCGACGGACGACGCGGACCGTGCACTCGACCTAATCTCGTTCTCGACCGGCTCGGGGCGCACGCTCGTCGCCGCGGTCCCTGAACTGCATGGCGCGATCTCCAAAGTCCTCGGCGGACACCACGCTTTCGTCACCCATGACGCGAAGCGTCTCCTGCACGCCTGTGCGCGCCACGGCCTAACGCAGCCTTCGCACCTCGACGATACGATGCTCGAGTCGTATGTCCTCAACCCAGGCGCCTTCGCGCACGACCTCGGGACGCTCTCGCGCGAAAAACTCGCCGCGAACGTCACCGAACGCAAGGAGATCTTCAAGCATCGCGACGAGATCGGCTTCGAGCAGTCGCTCGATCGCCGCGCCGGAGATTCTGCGTCGGTCGCGGCGAGGCTCCACGCGCTGCAGATGCCGGAGCTCGAGAAGGAACCGTCGCTCGCAGAGGTCTATCGCACGCTCGAGCTGCCACTCGTCCCTGTTCTGCAGAAGATGGAGGCCCACGGCATCCTCGTCGACTCGGAATTCCTTCTGGGAATGTCGGCGACGATGGGCGCCCAGCTCGAAACGCTCGAAACGCAGATCTACAAGGAGGCCGGGGAGAAGTTCAACATCAACTCCCCTGCGCAGCTCGGAACGATCCTCTTCGAGAAGCTGAAGTATCCGGTGCTGAAGAAGACGGCGAAGACGAAGAGCTGGTCGACGGGCCAGGAAGTGCTCGAGGAGCTCGCCGGTATGGGCTTCGCTGTGCCACGCCTCATCATCGAGCACCGCGAGCTGCACAAGCTCAAGTCGACCTACGTCGATGCGCTTCCAACGCTCGTCGACGACAACGGGCGCATTCACACGAGCTTCAATCAGGCGGTCGCAGCGACGGGACGACTCTCGTCGTCCGATCCCAATCTGCAGAACATCCCGGTCCGCACGGCGCAGGGGCGAGAGATTCGCAAGGCGTTCCGCGCAGCTGACGGATTCGTGCTGCTGGCGGCCGACTACTCGCAGATCGAGCTCCGCGTTCTGGCGCACATGTGCGGCGACGAGGGACTGATCGACGCATTTCGCCGCGGCGCCGACATCCACCGGGCGACCGCTGCCGCGATGTTTGGCGTCGCCGAGGCGCTCGTGAACTCGGAGCAACGACGCGCGGCGAAGACGATCAACTTCGGCGTGCTCTACGGCATGTCCGCCTTCCGTCTCGCGTCGGAGCTCGGCATCTCTCAAGGTGACGCAAAGAAATTCATCGACAACTACTTCGGCCGCTATCCGAAGATCCGCGAGCTGCTCGACCGCACTCTCGACGAAGCGCGCACGACCGGCAAAGTCACGACGATGTTCGGGCGCGTTCGTTACATTCCGGAGATCAACAACAAGGCATTCCCGATCCGGTCGAACGCCGAGCGGATGGCGACGAACGCGCCGATGCAGGGAACCGCTGCCGACATCCTGAAGCTCGCGATGATCGAGCTCGACCGCGCGATCGCGGACGCGGAACCGGAGGCACGAATGCTGCTGACGGTCCACGATGAAATCGTGATCGAGGTGCCCGAATCGCGCGCCGAAAAACTCGCGAAGGTCGTAACGGAGACGATGGAGGGAGTGCGCGAGCTGAGCGTGCCGCTCTCGGTTGATGCCGGCTGGGGACGCACGTGGTACGACGCGAAACTCTGATTCGCCGGCGTGTCGCCGTCGCAATCCTCGCGCTCGCCTTCGCTCTCGCATGTCGCGAGCCCGAGTCCCCCTCTCCACCACCACCTCCGACGGTGGCGGCGACAGTTCTCGTTTACGAGACGGTCGTCGGACATGAGAACCGCCTTTTCCGCTGGCAGGTCGTGACCGATGGCGAACGGGTGCGCTTCGGAGACGACGCTGATCGCTGGCGACTCTTCGATACGCGCGCACGGACGATCGTCTTCATCGACGACACGCGGCGCACGCAACGCACCGTCACCTTCGAAGACGCTCTCGCCTCGCGGGAGCGGCTTCTCGCCGCCTCACTACCCGAGGGAGCGCCGCGCGCAGTCGTCTCCGAAGAGCCCGCTGGGATTGTCGACGGCCGTGAGGCGACGCGCGTGACGATCGTCGCGGGGGGATACAAACGAACGCTCGTCTATTCGACTGCGTCGCTCCTCCCCGCCCCCGCATCCGTCATGAAATGGACGACCGATCCGATCGAGCCGGAGTACGCGGGCGTCATCCGCGATCTAATGCCCGCGATCGTCTCGAAGACAGGAACGCTGCTCGCAGATCGCAACGAGATCGCGTACGAGGGAGGCGCGATGGCGGTAGAGACGCGCCTCGTCTCGGTCGAGCGGAGCCGTTTGCCGAGGAGCCTGTTCCAGGTGCCGGCAGGATTCAGGAGCGAGTGAGTGGTCTGAGAATCGAACTCTCGCGGAGTCGCCAGCGAGATTTGCGAGCCCACAGTCTCAACACGACAATTCGCGCGTTTCAGTTCGGCACTCCAGCCCGCGCTCCTCTCCGCCTGGGGCTCTTCGTCGGGTCGACGACGCGCCACTCGGTAATCTCGCGCCCGTCGATCCAGCGCGCGGCGGCGAATAGTGGGCCGTACGTCGTCCAGCTGAACGGGAGAGTGCGGACGAGCTCTCCCCGCGCGTCGATTGCGCGTACCTCGAGCTGTGTCGAGGCGCTCCATCCAGCGAGTGGGCGGATGACGATCGCGGTGTCGGCTCCTGAGGGCTTGCGAATCGTCACGCCCTGAGCATCGCGCTCCTCGATGATCCAGTGCTCGCCATTCGCGAGCCGGACGCCGCTCCAGGTCGTGAAGAGCCCCGCGACCATACTTCCATCGAGGGCGCGCGCGATCGCCCCTCCCGGTACCACGCTCCCTTCCGGCATGTCGAGTGGCGTATCGTCACCGTTCGCGACGATCTCGACCGACGGGAATCTCGTCTTCGTCACATGAGGCGTGACCCATGTGAATGCCGTTGGCCGCTCCGTCGCGTACCGTGAGAGCACGTAACGCTGGAGGAGCGAGACAACGCGCAAGTCGTCACGGTCGAGCCCGCCACCACGTCCTGTATTGAAGATACTTCCCGGAGGGTTGTAGAGAGGGAAGACGGGAAACTGCCCCGTCGCGAGACTCATCGTGAGATTCGCGGTCGTCACGGGATTGGCGCCCATGTTGTGAAAATAGAAGAGCGCCTTGTCGCGGGCGGCGAGCGCGACGAACGGGAAGATCTCCCAGTTTCCTTCGCCGAAGCGCTCCGTCGCCCAGCCGTCACCATCAGGGGTGATGCAGCCGAAGAAGGCGAGCTCGTAGCCGAGAAGCCGGTCGAATCCCGACTCGGTGCCGAGCATCGCCGACGCATGGCGGCGCGCGTGATCGACCCAGCCGTCGATATACGACGTGGGCGACGGCGCGGCGGGATTCGCGTCGAAGAGCCAGGGACGCGCGCCGATCTGGTCCTCAAAGAGCATGTCGCAGCCAAGCGACTCGATCACCTCGGTCACCGCCTCGTCGACACGCTTCGTCACGAAGGGATGCCACGGCGAGACTGCATAGCCGCCGCGCACGCCGTAGGTCTCCCAACGCGGCGCCCCATCATCAATCACTGCGATTGCGGGGATTGTGAGCGGCGACGGCAACGATCCGAGCGTCGGCCCCTCGTCGTCCCACCACGTCGGATTCGTGTAGGGAATCGTGATGTGCCCGAGTCCCTTGGCGCTCGCGACGAGCGTCGCAAACTCCTCCGTAGTCCCATGCGCTGGGTTAGGCGGGAGGAAATCGGGATAGTCCTCGTCGAAACCGCGAATGCCATAGCCGGTGAAATGGAGTACCGAGGGGACCGCGAGCGCCCGAATCACCGGCTCGAACTCGACAAAGGCGCGCCGCATCTCCTGCATGTCGAGCTTCAGAAAGGGAGCGCGAACGAGGCGCGGGAGAAGCACCCCCGCTCTCGTCTCGAGCGGCGTGATCGCCGCAATCCCGTTGTCGTTGCGCCATGCGAGTACGCTTCCCACGAGTCCTGCACCGATGCGCAGCCGCATCCTCGGCGAAGCCCATCGCCGACCATTCGCGAGGCGCGGCGCGAACGAATGCCTGATGACCGCTTCACCGGCCACCGATTCGCCTTCGTGCGCGATACCGAGCCACGCAGGGTGGAGCGTACCGTCGGAAATCTCGTAGAGCGCAAGGCTCCCGACCGTCGTCTCGAATGCGACGAAGTCGGCGAACATCCCTTCTCCCGGGTACTTCGCGACGTAGCTCCTGCTCGCGTCGAAGAATCCTGGGCGCAGCACGAGCCCAGGGATGAGTGGAAGGAGAGCTCGCTTCACATCGGCGTCGCGCAGCGCGATCCCTCCCGGAAACGCGATGTCGTCGATCGGCGTCGCCGAGCTGCTCTCGATCTCGATCGCGAAGTCGAGGAACGCGTCGTCGTGCACAACGACGATCACTCGCGCCTTCACAGCGGCCGGCTTTCCCGCGGACGGGGTGTAGTCCATTGTCAGCGTCTGCGACGCCTCGGACCAGGAGTAGGTGAAGGCGTCCGCGCTTCCCGCACGGAAGGCACAGCTCGACGCCTGATCCGAGGCGCGCCAGAGACAGCCGTCGCGCGCACCCCGCGCGAGCATCTGTCCCGTTGCTGCGTCTGTGATCTCCGCGATTGCGCCGTCGGATTTGCGAAACATCACCCGATAGTGATCGTTGGCGACGGAGAAGGAGTCGGCGGCGGAGTCGTCGAAGACTGACGCACTGCTCGCGCACGACGACAACACGGTCGCGAACGCCAGCAGCGTGAGCAGTGGCGCGCTTCTACGCACGCTTCATGGTGGATGCTGATGCAACGCGTCGTCAACCCGTCTCTCGCCTTTCGCCCTTCGATCGCTACACTATGCGCGTGCTCCCCAGACTGCTCGCGTTCGTCGCGCTCGTCGCAGCGCTCGCGCTGCCGCTCGTCGCTGCGCCCGAGAACGGCGTCCTTCGCTGGGGCGGCGATGCCGAAGGGGGCGCGCCATTCGTCGAATCGGATCCGACGGATCCTTCGGTCGTCCGCGGCTTCGACGTGGAGATCGCCGGCGAGATAGCGCGGCGTCTCGGCCGGCGTCCGCGATTCGTCCAGGTCGGCTACGCGGCAATCGACCAGTCGGTCGAGCGCGGTGACTTCGAGATCGGCCTCTCTGGTGTCGAAGATACGCCGGCGCGACGCGCGAGCCGGGCGACGACGCTCCCGTATTTCGAGTTCCGTGAAGTGCTGACGCAGCGCCTTGCCGATCGTCGGAAGGCGAGCCGCCTCGACGACCTTCGCGGACGCCGCGTCGGCACGCTCGGCGGCACGCTCGCCTACGACATCCTGATGACGCGCAAGGACGAGCTCGCTCTGGACGTCGTCTCCTACGATGACGACGTTCACCCTTACGAGGATCTGCTCCAGGGACGTCTCGACGCGGTGCTTCTCGACCATGTCATCGCGGCGCGGTCCCAGCGGCGGATGAGCGGACTCGCGACGCTCGAAGCCGCCGTCGCACGCGGACACTACGTCGCCGTCCTTGCGAGCTCGGACAAGGCGCTTCGCGACGAGGTCGACGACGCGCTGCGCGCGATGATGGCCGACGGGACGCTGGAACGGATCTTCCGCGAGTGGGACTGCTGGGACGACGACCAGCGCATTCTCTACGAGAGGGTCGCGAAGGGCGACGTACGTCCTCCGTTCGAGATCGAAGGCGCGCCGGCGCCAGCGACGGCGACAACGCAGCGACCTAACAAGGCGCGCATTCTCAACTATCTCCCCTCGCTGTTCCGCGCCGCGCTGATCACGATCGTCCTCTCCTGCCTCGCGATGGCACTCGCTGTCGCCTTCGGTGTCGCGATCGCCAGCGGCCGCATCTACGGCGGAGCCGTCACGCGCGCGCTCCTGACCCTGTATGTCGAAGTGATGCGAGGGACGCCGCTCCTGCTGCAGCTCTTCGTCATCTACTACGGTCTCTCCGCGGTGGTTAAGCTCCCTGCATTCATCGCAGCGCTCCTCGGGCTCGGGATGAACTACGCGGCGTTCGAGAGCGAGATCTACCGCGGCGCGCTCGAGGCGATCCCGCGCGGGCAGCTCGAAGCAGCACGCACGTTAGGCCTAACCGAGGGCCAGGTATTTCGGCTGGTGCGCGCGCCGCAGGCGCTCCGGTTGGCGCTCGCACCGATGACGAACGACTTCGTGGCGCTCCTCAAAGATTCTTCGCTCGTATCGGTGATCACCGTCGTGGAGCTGACGAAACAGACATCGATCCTCGCCTCGAACGTCGGGAGCTGGCTCGTACCTGGACTTCTCTGCGCCGCGATCTACCTCGCGATGTCGCTGCCGCTCTCGAGCCTCGCACGGAAGCTCGAGGATCGATGGAGGGTGCGGGCATGAGCGCGCCGGTCCTGAGCGTCGACTCCCTGCAGCTCCGTCGCGGGGCCCGCACCGTGCTTCATGACGTCGATCTCGAAGTCGGGCGCGGCGAACGAGTCGCGCTGATGGGGCTCTCGGGAGGAGGCAAGACGACGGTGCTTCGCGCCATCGTCGCGCTCGAAGCCTTCGATGGCGGTTCGATCGACGTCGACGGCGTCGCTCTCCGGCCCGGTCGTGTGCCGCGCGAATCGGAGCTTCGCGCGCTGCGCGCGAAGGTGGGCATGGTCTTTCAAATGCACTGCTTGTTCGAGCACCTCACCGCGCTCGGCAACGTCACGCTCGCTCCCGTTCACGTCTTCGGTCGCGATCGAGCGGCCGCCGAGGCCCGGGCGCACGAGCTTCTCGATTCGCTCGGCGCGGGTCACCGGCACGACGCCCTCCCCTGCGAGCTCTCGGGCGGCGAGGCGCAACGCGTCGCGATCGCCCGCGCCCTCGCGGTCGACCCGCCGCTGCTTCTGATGGACGAGCCGACCGCCTCGCTCGACCCTGCGCGTCGCAGCGAGCTCGCCGTGCTGCTTCGCACGCTGGCCGCGCAGGGAAGGACGCTCGTCGTTTCGACGCACGACGTCGACTTCGCTCGCGATTTCGCCTCGCGCATCGTCGTCCTCGCAAAAGGCGAGATCGTCGAACAGGGCCCACCGTCAGAGATTCTCGAGGCTCCGCAACACCCGGAGACGAAAAGGTTGCTGCGGGGGGAGCAGTGAGAATGCGGAATGCGAAACGCGAAACGCGAAGTGGGGAACGCGGAACGCGAAATGCGGATTGCGGATTGCGGACTGCGGATTGAAAACCGAAATGAAGAATGTCGAATGAGGAATGAAGACCGATGAAGGGGAGAGCGCGATTCGATTACCGGCGTCGTCGGATTGAATCTCTCAATTCCCCATTCTCAATTCGACATTCTCCATTTCGGTTCTGATCCTCCGGTCCCGCTCCCCACTCCGCACTCCGCATTCCCCACTCCGCACTCCGCGTTCCGCGTTCCGCACTCCGCATTCCGCACTCCGCGTTCCGCAGTCCGCGTTCCGCATTCCGCGTTCCGCACTCCGCGTTCCGCACTCCGCACTCCGCGTTCCCCACTTCGCCTTCCGCCTTCCGCACTCCGCATTCCGCATTCCGCGATTCGGATTCCAGTTCCGCGTTCCGCACTCCGCGTTCCGCATTTCCCTCCCGTTAACGCCCTCCTTGTGGTAAATCGTTCGCGACGAATTCCCCTCTCGACGTAATGAAATGACGCGACGACCGAAAGAGAACATCCGCCTCCTGCTCACCGGCGGCGGTACCGGCGGACACGTTTACCCGATCCTCTCGATTCATTCGATCCTTGCAGACGAGATCGGCGTGAGCGAGGCGCTCTACGTCGGATCGAAAGGGCGCGCCGAGGAGCAGATCGTGCCGCGGTACGGGCTGCCGCTCCGCTTCGTCCAGACCGCGCCGGTTGCAGGCAGCGCCCCCTGGAAGCTCATCCCTGCCGCGTGGCGCAACTTCGTCGGCACGATCCAGGCCGCCGTCATGCTGCTCAAGTTCCGTCCCAATCTCGTCGTCGCATCAGGTGGCTATGTGAGCGCGCCGGTCTGCTTCGCGACCTTCCTCTTGAAACCGTTCCTTCGCGCTCCACTCGTCATCAACGAGCAGAACGTCATGCCCGGGTTGATGAACAAAGTCGCGTCGCTCTTCGCCGACGTGATGATGGTCAGCTTTCCCGAGAGCCCCTACTTCCTCTGGAACAACCGCTGCGTCTTCACCGGCTACCCGGTGCGCGACGACATCCTGCGCGAGCGCGAACGGCGCGCGATGCGCATGAAGCTCGGGCTCGATCCCGATCGCACGATGATCCTCGTCCACGGTGGCTCGCTTGGTTCGCGTTCAATCAACCGCTCGGTCACGGCACTCGTGCCCCTTCTCGCGTCGCTCGGCCATGACTTGCAGATCATCCACTCAACGGGCCTCGCTCGCGGCGACTACGACGCCTGGAGCGACACGCTTGCGCATCTGAAGAAGGCGTGCCCGGAAGGCACCGAGCTCGAAGAATCCGAGCGCGTGTTGCAGGCGAGAATCGGGCGAGGTCGCGTCATCTACCGTCTGCAATCGTACGTTCACGAGATGGCCGATTGCCTTGCGGCCGCGGACGTCGTCATCTGCCGAGGCGGCGCCGGCGCGATCACCGAGCTCTGCGCCGCCGGACGTGCCGCGGTCGTGATCCCAAAGCGAGGCCTCCCGGGCGATCATCAGGAGCTCAACGCGCTCCATCTGGGCGAAGGACATGGCTGTGAGGTCGTCTTCGAGCGGCGCGGCGAGAACGGAGTCGACTACGTCGTCGCCGAGGAGCTTGCATCGATCGTCCGCTCGCTCGTGACATCGCCCGAGAGGCGCGCCGAGCTCGAGACGAATGCGCGTGCTCATTTCCACTCACACTTCCGCGACAAGATCGCCGCGACGACGCGTGACGTCCTCGCGCGAAGGAACCCCGAGTTTACGTCGAGCATCGTCGAGCCGGCCGGCAGCCGCATCCTTCGACAAGTCGACGTCCTCGTGCAGTTCCTGCGCAGGCAACCTGCCGGGAGCACCTACCGCCGCCTCTATGGGATCAAGATGGAGGAGAGCCTCGCCTCCTCCGACTGGACGAAGATCAACACCGGAATCAAACTCGCAGGCGCGCTCGGCCGCTTCGACAGGCTCGACGATCTTCGCAGGTGGCTGCGCGAAGGAAACGGCTTCATGCGCCGCAACTCTCTTCGCGCCATCGACCACCTCGGTGCCCCGGTGCCCGATCTTGGCGCGCTCCTCGGCGCGGCTCTCGACGATAGTTATTTCGAAGCGCGCGCCGCCGCGCTCGAGATTGCCGGGCGCCACCACGAAGTGCTGCGAGGCGACGCTGCTTTCATCGCGCGGCTGCGTGCCACGTCGACGCCACGATTCCAGCACTTCGACGTCCGCTATCAACAGCTTCGCGTGCTGCCGCTCTTCGTTCCGCTCGAGGAGTACTTCGCGTTTGCCGACCGCTACCGGTTCGCCGAGAACACGCGGCTGCGGCAGGCGATCCTCGACGGGCTGCGTCGCGCACTCGACGCCGGCATCATCGGCGCAAACGAACGCGAGACGACGCGCCGCTTCATCGACGAAATGCCAGTGACGACGAGCGACTTCACGCCGCAATTCACGATCCGCGAGAGCTTCATCCAGCTCTACAAGCAGCTTTCGAATGACGACCACAGGGAGGGCCCGAAGTGATCGGGCTCCTCATCGACATTCTCCGCGAGCACGGAATCCATCCCGGGTTTCTGCGCATCTTCGACTACATCACCTTCCGGATGCTGATGGCGGCAGTGACCGCGCTCGTGCTCGAGGTCGCGTTCGGCCACACCTTCATCGTTTTTCTTTACAGGGCGCGCTTCCGCGACACCGGCGGCGACTACCTTTCACTCAAGACGAGCGACAAGCGCGGCACACCCACCGGAGGCGGGCTCCTCATCATGATCGTCGTCGGCGTGTCGCTTCTCATCTGGGGAAGGCTGACGAATCCATACCTCCTCGCCGCGGCATCGTCGTTCTTCTACTTCGGCGTCGTCGGGCTCTTCGACGATTGGCAGAAGGTGCGCCTGAAATCCTCGCTCTACGGACTCAGCCAGATCGCGAAGACACTGCTTCAACTCGCCTACATCGTCCCGTTCGCCGCGTGGTTCGTCACGATGAGTCCGCTGCCCGCGTCGCATCGGCACACCTTCTTTCTCCCGTTCGTGAAGGACTTCGCTCTCGACCTCGGGCCGTGGGTGTTCGGTGCATTCGTCGTCTTCACGTTCTTTTCGATCGTGAACGCGGTGAACATCACCGACGGAATGGACGGACTCGTCACGGGCCCCGCGGTGCTGACTGCAACGCTCTACGGCATTTTCGGCTACATCCTCAGCAATGCGGTTTTATCGAAGTACCTCCTATTCACGTTCCTCCCAGGTGCGGGCGAACTGACGATCTTCGCGGGCGCGCTCGCCGGCGGGCTCTTCGGATTTCTCTGGTTCAACGCCTATCCGGCGGAGCTGTTCATGGGCGACACCGGGTCGATGTCGATTGGCGCTGCGCTCTCCTCGCTCGCGTTCCTCACGCGCCAGGAATTGCTCTTCCCGATCGTCGGCGGTGTGTTTGTCGCATCGATCTTCACGTCGCTCGTGCAGGAGAAGATCGGCATGCGCCTGGGGCGGCGCGTGCTCGTGCGTGCGCCGTTGCACCACGCGCACGCGTACAAGGGCATCGCCGAGCCGAAGGTCGTCGTGCGCTACTGGATCGTCTCGATCCTTCTGATGCTCATCGCGGCGATCTCGATCAAGCTGCGGTAGGGGCGAGACCCGTGTCGGGAATCCCGTCGCGCTGTCGGGATTCCCGACTTGCGTGTTGGGATATCCCACACGGGCGACATTTCCGAGCAGGCCTTTCCTGAGGCTCCGCCACGCCTAACCCACTCTTCCGGCACGACTAACCCGTCGTCATCCGCTCGATGCGTTCCGTCGGCACGTTCCTTGCCTCTCTCATGGTCGGACCATACCGGCACACGGTGAGGTCCGAAACGGAAGCGGGAGGTGCACATGTTTGGAATCGACGTTTTCGAGCCACAGACGATGTGGCTGAACATCACGAATATCGGACTCGGTATCGTCACGTTCGTCTGCATCGCGGCCGTCGCCTGGGGCGCCGCAGTCGAGATCCTCGAGCGCATCGCGGCGAAGTCGCGCGCTGCGGTCGAGCGCGACGATCACGCGTTCGCCGTGCCCGGCCTCGGCCTCACGATGGCCGACGGCGGCGAAAAGCACGACGAGCCCGAGACCAAGTAAGCAGGCGAGCGGCGAGGAGTCGGCGATGCGATGCCCGTTTCTCAGGGAAGAGCTCGTGAAGTACTGCCAGGCGTCGGCGTATCGCAAGATGATCGTCGATGCCGCTCGCGACGCGGGGCACGAACGCTGTTCGTCTTCCTCCTGGCATTCGTGCCCCGCCGCCGCCCGTCATGCCGTGACTCCCGACGAGTCCGATAGCTGCCCGTGGTTGCACGATGCCAGGGTCGAATACTGCGGCGGAGCCGCCGTCCCCCGCTTCATCCCTGCGAGCGACGCGCTTCTTTCGCACTGCAACTCCGACGCCCACAGATTCTGTGAGGTCTACCTCGCGCATGCCGACCCCACCGGCGAACGGCTCGTCGCCTCCGTCGACCGCGAGCTGCGGCCGGCTCCGGCCGCTGGAACGCCGATCGTCGACGGGCTGCCGGTGCCCGCGGGACTCGCCTACTCGCCTAACCACATGTGGCTCGATGTCGGCGACGACGGCTGTCGCCACGTCGGCATCGATGCGTTTCTCGCCCGCGTAATCGGCGATGTCGACGAGATCAGCTTCGTCGTCCCAAGGGGTGACGGGCGGCCCGTCGCCATCCTCACCGTTCACGGTGTCGATCTGCAGCTCGTTTCTCCCGCGCCACTCCGTCGTGCCGTGGCGAACGTCTATCTGCGCACGAGCCCCGCGAAGCTGACGTCGGATCCGTACGGCGCCGGCTGGCTCTTCGCGAGCGTCGAGCCGAGCGGCGCACAGGCCGATCCGCCGGCCTCTGGTCTCCGGCACGGAGACGACGCGGCGCGCTGGATGCTCACCGAGTCGGCGAGGCTCGCGCTACACGTTCACGACACGCTCGCGCGCCGCGGAAGCGAGGGAGCACGCTTCATGGCCGACGGTGGGATCCCGTGCGCGAAACTCGCGGCCCAGCTCGAGCGCGGCGAGCTACTCGACCTCTTCAACCAGTTCTTCTCGCTTCACGTCATAGGACGGAGCTCGTGATGAATCCAAGGGGACCCCTGACGTTCGCACTCGGGCTGGCGTCGGCGCTCGCGCTCGGCTGGGTCGCATACCCGCGCCTGCAGTACCGCAGCGTCGAGCAACCGATTCAGTTCAGCCACAAGATCCACACCGGCGAGTCGGTGGGCATGACCTGCGCCGAGTGCCATCCGTTAGGCGACGACGGCCGGTTCGCCGGGCTCCCGTCGATCGCCACGTGCGAGCCGTGCCACACCGAGACGCAGGGGACGACGAAAAACGAGAAGCACTTCGTCGAGCAGTACGTGACGAAGGGACGCGAGGTGCCGTGGCTCGTCTATGCGCGCCAGCCCGAGAACGTCTACTTCGCCCACGCGCCGCACATCGGGCTCGCGCATCTCCCCTGCGAGCGGTGCCACGGACCCCACGGCGGCTCCGACCAACTTCGTCCATACCAGGAAAACCGGCTCAGCTCGTACAGCCGCGACATCTGGGGACCCTCCGCCACTCGCCTTGCGCGGGCGGAGTGGGAGGGAATGAAGATGACCGACTGCTCGGCGTGCCACGAAGCGCACGGCGTACGCGAAAGCTGTTTGACCTGCCACAAGTGAGACGGGAGTTAGCGATGAGATTCGAGGTCACACGCCGTGACGTGATGCGGTTCGCCGGAGGCGCGGCGATCGGAGCGGCTCTCTCTCCGATGCCGTGGACTCTGACCGACGATCTCGCGATCTGGACGCAGAATTGGCGCTGGATCCCGAGGCCGTCCAAAGGAGAGCGGTCGACGGCGACTACGGCTTGCGCTCTCTGCGCGGCCGCATGCCCGCTCGAAGCGAATTGCGTCGGTAAGTCGCCGATCGCCCTGCGTGCCGCAGGCGGCGCGCAGCCACTCTGTTCTCTTGGCCTAACCGGCCATCACCTTCCCTGGCATCCGGCGCGGATCACGCGCCCGCAGCGCATCGAGCGCGGAGCGGCGCGACCTGCGAGCGTCAGCATCGAAGCCGTCGTGCGCGAGACTGCGCGGGCCATGGCCGCTGCGCGCTCGGGATCGGGATCGGTCGTGGTTCTCGACAGCCGCCCGGACCGCAGCGGCTCCTGGGCATGGCAACGTCTGCTCGCCTCGATCGAAGGAGCCGTCGTCGTCGCCACTCCGGGAACCGAAGGATCGAGCCTCGATGCGCTCGATGCTCTCTCGTCCGACGCTACGCGACTCACGACGCTCGATCTCGCCGGCGCCCGCACGATTCTCAGCTTCGGCGCGCCGGTCGCCGAAGGCTGGGGACGACTCAGCGAGTGCTGTCCCGGAGACGTCACCCTCGTGCAAGTCGAGCCGATGCGCTCGCGCAGTGCCGAGCTCTCCGATCACTGGCTCCCCGCGAGGCCGGGCACAGAGGGTGTTCTCGCACTTGGCATCGCGAACACCCTGATCTCCGCGAGTCTCGTCCCCTCCAGCGTCACCGAGTCGATCGCCGACTTCGCAGCCTACACAGACATCGTCGCGCGCTTTCCTCTCGCCCGCGTCGCCGCGATCACCGGACTCGCGGCCGATGACATCGCGTTGACCGCGCGCGAGCTCGCCGCGAACGGACCGACAGTCGTCGTCGCGGGCGAGCAACCGGGCGGAGGGCCGCTTCGCCGCTCCGATCGTGTCGCGATTCTCGGGCTGAATGCGCTGTTAGGCTCCGCCGGACGCATCGTCGACCGGGCTGAGCTCCTCTCGCCTCGCGCCGGCGAGCCGCTCGCGCCCGTCGCAAGGCTCGAATCGCTGCCCGGCCGCTCCGTGGCCCTCCTCGTCATCGACGCATCCGCCGGCGACGTCGCGTTCCCGTGGCACGTGGTCGATCGCAAACTGGCGAGCAGTGCCCTCGTCGTCGCGCTGTCTCCCTATCTCGCGGGAACCGCGCGACACGCCGACTTCGTCGTCCCCACCGCACCCTTTCTCGAGGCGATCCATGAGATCCCCTCATCGCGCACCGAGGCTGCTCCGGCACTCTCGATCTCCGCACCGCTTCTCCCGGCGCGCGAAGGAGCGATCGACCCGGTCGCCTTCGTGCGGATGCTCGCCAGCGCAGGGCAGATCGATCTCGGCGGTGACTGGAGCTCGACCGAGTCGCTCGCACGCGAGCGTGTCGCGCGGATCCACGCCGCAGCAATCGGCAGCGTGGCGCAGCCGTCGGAAAGTGCGAGCCTGCCGGTCGCCTCTCTTGCCTCCGCCGACGAGCTCTGGGATGCGCTCGCGAAGGGAGGTCGATGGACTGGAGATCGCGCAGCTGCGAATCCGGAACGACGCGTCGAACTCGCCGCGGGGCTCGGCGTCGACCTCACACGTGAGGTAGGCGCCGCGCAGGCGAGCGATCGCACGCTGAAGCTCGTGCCACGCGCCGCGCGCGAGACCACGCTCACCGCCGTCGTCTCTCCGGTCCTCTCGAAGCTCTATCGCGAGTCGCAACTCCGCCGCTCGCCCGGCAGCGCGACGCTGAGCCCGCGCACCGCCGCGGCGTTAGGCCTGCGCAATGTGCGGGCTGCCCGCATCCTCACGGCCGGCGGTTCCGCGCACGTCTCCCTCTCGCTCGACGAAGGCGTGATGGCAGGCGTCGTCGAGCTCACCGTCGCCCCCGACCTCATCGCGCTCGGCGATGCGGCTCGCGCCGATCACCGTATGGCAATCGACCTTCTAACCCCCGCTGCCGATGGCTCCTGGAGCTCGATCGACGCAGAGCTCGTGGAGGGATGAATGGAATCCGCTGAAACGACTCTGGCTCGCTACGGCATGGTCATCGACCTCGACCGCTGCAACGGCTGCGGCGCATGTGCAACCGCCTGCGCGGTCGAGAACAACGTTCCTCCCGCGAACACATCTGCGACCGAGCGGACCGGCCTCACCTGGCTCCGCGTTCAGCGCGTCTCGAACGGCCGGCAGTTTCCGCAGAATCGAGCGGTCTATATCCCAATCTCCTGCCAGCAGTGCGGCGAGCACACCCCATGCGTGAGCGTCTGCCCGCAGAATGCGGTCGACGTCAATCCCGAAACGGGCGTCGTGAGCCAGGTTCCGGCGCGATGCCTAGGTTGTCGCTACTGCATGGCCGCGTGCCCGTTTCACGCTCGCTACTTCAACTGGTTCGATCCGAAGTGGCCCGATGGGATGGAGGCGACGCTCAATCCCGACGTTTCGATCCGCATGCGCGGCGTCGTCGAGAAGTGCAACTTCTGCCATGGCCGCTGGCAGGCGGCAAAGGCGAAGGCGGCGGCAAATGGAGCGCGCGACATCGACCCGGCCGACTACGTTCCGGCATGCGTCGATGCGTGCCCCGAGAAGGCGATCACCTTCGGCAACCTCGACGACCCCCGAAGCGATGCCGCACGCGCGTCGAAGAGCGCGAACGCCTTCCGCTTCCTCGAGAAACTCGGCACCGATCCGAAGGTCTACTACCGTTCCGATCGCGCCTGGGTCAGGCGCCTCGCCGACGCCGACGTGACGGCGAGAGAAAGCGAGGCGAGTCGTGGATAAACCCCTCATCCTCCGCGGCGCGAGGCGCTGCTCGACGAAACGGTTCCTGACGTGGCTCGCTCCCTGGGCTGCGATGGCCGTTCTCGGCGTTCTGGCGATCGGTCTCTGCCTCGTCAAGGGGCTGAACCAGACGAATATGGACAACCGATTCGCGTTCGGCCTCTGGATCTTCCTCGATCTCGCGGTCATCGCGCTCGGCGCCGGCGCGTTCTTCACCGGTTTCCTTCTCTACATCCTCCGACGCGACGAGCTCCGCGCGGTCATCAACAGCGCAGTCGTGATCGGCTTCATCTGCTACTCCGGCGCAGTGCTCGTCCTCGCCGTCGACGTCGGGCAGCCTCTGCGCGCCTGGTTTACCTTCTGGCACCCCAACGTCCACTCGATGCTGACCGAGGTGACGTTCTGCATCACCGTCTATCTGACGGTACTCGCGATCGAGTACCTCCCGATCGTCCTGCGCAACCGCCAGCTCCGCAAAGTGCCTTCGTTTCTCGTGTTCGAAGGAGAGTTACACAAGGTGATGCCGGTCCTCGCGGCCGTCGGCACGTTCCTCTCGTTCTTCCACCAGGGATCGTTAGGCGGACTCTACGGCGTCCTGCAGGGGCGGCCGTTCGCCTTTCGCGACGGCTTTGCAATCTGGCCGACGACCTTCTTCCTCTTCATCCTCTCCGCGATTGCGACGGGGCCGGCGTTCGTCCTGCTGACGACGTCGATCGTCTCGAAAGTGTCGGGCACGCGACTCGTTCGCCATGTCGTCTATGAGCTTCTCGCGAAGGTCTCGGGATGGCTCCTCATCGTCTACGTCGGTTTCAAGAGTGTCGATACGATCGTCTGGCTCAACCAAACCGCACCGCGGAGCGGCGTGAACCCGAGCCAGTTCTATGCGTGGCAGCCGTTCGGCAGCTGGGTTCTCGTCGTCGAGATCGTCATCCTCGGTCTCGTGCCTGCGCTGATCTTCATCTCCCCAACGCGGCGCCGCAGCCTTCCCTGGCTCGTCACCGCGTCAGTGCTCGCAAGCCTGGGCGTTGCGACCAACCGGCTCGTCATGACGATCCAGACGCTCGCGCTGCCAACGTTCAAGTTCGAACCGTTCATGACCTACTGGCCGAGCTGGCAGGAAGTCGCCACGTTTCTCTTCGTCATCGCGTACGGCGTCATTCTCTACTCGCTCTCGTTCCGCTACCTGAGACTCTTCCCGCAGGAGCGCGAGCTTCAGAAGTACTGAGGAGGTTCAACCGTGCTGCCCGGAATCTACGAGTTCGCCTGGGACGAAGGCCACATCATCTTCCTCGGAATCTTCTATTCAGTTGTCATCGTCGTCCTGACCACGGTCGTCATCGCGCTGCTTCGCGCGATCCGTCACGCACGAACGCGCAACGCCGAGCTCGCGCTCTGGCACGCCGACTTCGAAGATCTGCCTGCGCGCGACCGGCGCTGCCGGTATGAACTGACCGGCGAGGTCGCCTCGCGTGCATGCGAGAACTGCTTCGACTGCAGGCATTGCGCAGATCATCCGCATTTCGTCGCGGCGGCTGCCTCAGCAGTTGCAGCGACGGCTCCGCAGAGCGACACCGTCGCCGGGTTCGCGCTTCCGTCCGATCGCCTCTACCACCGAGGGCACACGTGGGTTCGAGAGGAAGCGGACGGAACGCTGACGATCGGCCTCGACGACCTCGGGGCGCACCTCATGGGCGCCCCCGATGCAGCCGAGCTCCCTCGGATTGGCGCGAGGCTCGTTGCAAACGGTACCGCGTGGAAGGCGACGAAGCGAGACGTGACCGTGCGGGTGATGTCTCCGATCGAAGGAGAACTTCTCGCGATCGGCGGTGAGGGCGACGACTGGATCCTCAGGCTCCGTCCGGAAGGGGAACGCGCCGACACGCGTCACCTGCTGAGCGCGGCGGAAGCGCGCCCCTGGATGCTCCGCGAGGTCGAACGTCTTCAGCTCGCGCTCGCGACCGATCTCGTCGGCGCCGCGCTTGCAGACGGCGGCGTGCCCGTCGACGATCTCGCCTCGGTGATACCGCCGGACAAGCTCGACGACGTCTGCGGGATGCTGTTCCTGGAGCCGTAA
>JACPDH010000092.1 GCA_016184115.1 Acidobacteriota bacterium
CAGCTCTCCTCTGCGAAGGAGGAGCAGGCTGAACGATGAAAGCAGGAGGACGACGGCACCGGGGAAGAGGCACGTCTCCGGATGGCTGTACGACGTGTTTCCTCCGTAGAACCGATTGCGCGAGCTCGCAATCATCCAGTCAGAGAGCTTCGCCGAGTAGGCCTTCGCCTCTCCCGCCCATCGGCGCATCCCGTAGAGGTCGGCGGCGATGCCGTATGGCCTCAGTGCGACGAAGAGGATTCCATGCGCGATCGCGAGCGATACGATCAGCGGTATCCAGAAACGACGGTCGAAAGTCCGCCGCGACAGTATCGCGAGGAGCATCGCACCGAGACCAGTCGCAACTCCACCGAAAAGTAGCCAGTGACCGTTCGAGAGTCCGTTCAGAATGAGCGGGAGACCTAACAGAGATGCGCGTTGCCACGATGGTTTTCGCCCGTACCAGATGAGGCCCGCGAGGGCGAGCGGAAGCCATCCCGACCAGACGTGCTGCAAGTGCGGCAGGTGATCGAATCGGAACGGCATGAACGCGTAGAAGACTCCGGCGATCAGCCCTCCGGCGCGCGAACCGGTGACGAGACGCCCGAGCACGTACGCCGCGTAGCCACTGAACGCAAAGCCGAGGAGCAATGCGATGTTGTAGATCGTGAGCGGCTCGACTCCTGCAGCGTAGAGCGGCAGAAAGAAGACGGTGATGCCGATCAGGTTTTCACTGAACGCGATCGTGTAGCGGAGGGGATGAAAGATCGGCGCATGCCAGAACTGCGCTCCCGGCGTGGTGATGGCATGCCACGTCCAGTCCATGATCCAGGCGTTGAGCAGCGGGTCGCCCGGGTCGGAGACGGCGCGATCGATGTGCGCAATCAACGGCCAGGTCATCGCCGCGGCAAGCAGGACGAAAAGGAGAAACATGCCGCACTCGACGAGAATCGTGCGGGCCGTCCTTCCGGTCCGTTCTGTCGTATCGGTCGTGTCGCTCACAAGGTTCTCCGCTCTACGTCGCTCGAGTGAGGTCAGACGATCCCGTGTTCGCTCGCCACCATGCGGATCGCGTCGATCGCGCGGTCGAGGTGCTCGCGCTCATGCGCCGCGCTGATCTGGCAACGGAGCCGCGCCTGTCCCTGCGGTACGACCGGATAGCCGAAACCGGAGACGTAAACCCCTCGATCGAGCAACTGCTTCGACATCGCGATCGCCTTCGCCGTGTCGCCGATGATCACGGGGACGATCGGATGAACGCCCGGCCTGATGTTGAGTCCGAGCTCGGTCAGTCTCGCCCGGAAGTACTTCGTGTTCTCGTGCAGCTTCGTCACGAATGAGGCATCGCGCTCGAGCACGTCGAACGCGGCGAGCGAACCCATTACGACCGCGGGTGGCAGCGTGTTCGAGAAGAGGTAGGGGCGAGACTTCTGCCTGAGGAACTCGACGAGCGCCTTAGGGCCGGTCGTGAAGCCACCGTGCGAGCCGCCGAGCGCCTTGCCGAGCGTCGACGTGTAGGCATCGATCTGTCCGAAGACGCCGAGCTCCTCCGCGGTACCGCGACCCGTCGCGCCGAGCACTCCGGTTCCGTGCGACTCGTCGACGACGAGGAATCCGTCATGCTTGCGCGCGATCTCGACGAGGCGTGGCAACGGCGCCAGCGATCCTTCCATCGAGAAGACGCCGTCGGTCATGATCAGTTTCCGCCTAACGTCGGGATTCTCGGAAAGCAGCGCGTCGAGGCCATCCGCATCGAGATTCTTGTAGCGGAGCCTCTTCGCTTTCGACAGCCGGATTCCGTCGATGATCGATGCGTGGTTCAACTCGTCCGAGAAGATGCCGTCCGGCTCTTCGCAGACTGCCTGGAACAATCCTTCGTTCGCGTTCCAACACGAACCGTAGAGAATCGTGTCTTCGGTGCCGAAGAACTTCGCGATCCGCGCTTCGAGCTTCTTGTGGATATCCTGCGTCCCGCAGATGAAGCGCACCGAGGCGAGGCCATAGCCGTAATCGTGCTCCGCCTTTTCCGCTGCCTCGACCACCTCGGGGTGGTTTGCCAATCCAAGGTAGTTGTTCGAGGTGAGCATCACCACCTCGCCTTTGCCTTTGACCTTGACGATCGCGCCTTGCGGTCCTTCGAGCTCGAGCTCGGTCTTGAACGTGCCGGCCGAGCGCATCGACTCGACTTCGGTTGCCAGCTGCTGGATGAGGTTCATCGGTATCCCTCCCGGGTTGGGCGTGAACTGCGGGGGGATCATACAGGGGAGAATTTCGAATTTCGAATTTCGAAATCCGAAATCCGAAATCGCCTCTCACTCCGGCTTCGTGTCGTACGACAGCTCACGCCGCGCGCAGCGCTGCTGCTCCATGTCGAAGACGACACAGGAGTCGATCGGCTGGGAGTAGATGTGGAGGCTGACGGCGGGGCCATTCTCGGGAGGGTTCACGATCCGGTGAATCGTCTGCGTCTTGTCGACGGTGTTCAGCGCGCTCCAGGGAGGCACCGTCTCGGTGTTGATCAGTTCCATCTCGATCTCGGTCGCGCCTGCGACGCAGTCGATGCCGACGACCTGTTGATTCTCGGGCTTGTTACATCGATTCATCCGGTAGTTCTCGACGACGAGCGTTCCTTCGACGACGACCATCCAACCGAGCTGGCCATTGTGCGTATGAAGCGGCGTCACCGTCCCGGCGTTCCAGCAGATGAGCATCAACTCGATCATCTGGTTGCGGAAAATCAGGTTCCGCGTGTGTTTGGAAGGGTTCCAACTCTTGAACCGCGCGAGGTCTTCGTCGCGGATCCGATAGCGCAGCACCAGGTCCGCAATCGCCTGCTTGGTGATCAGCCCTTTCGAGAGGCTCTCGATCTCGCGGACGTATTCATCGAGCGAGACCGTCTCCCCGAACGGCACGACAGAGGTTTGATGCGCGGAACTCGATTCCATCGAAGGGCTCACTCTCGTCAGCGGATTTTCGAGCAATATAGCGCCCCACGGAGCCGTGTTCAATCGGACGGCCGCGCCGCGAGCGAACGGGCGCCGCCTTTCGCCGCTCCTTATGGCGTCGTTGCGAACGCGTGCAATTCCGGCAAGAGGGCGACTGCCGAGACCAGATCGTCATGGAGATAGCGATCACTCTCCCAATGCGCGATCTTCGAGCGGAGCGTCGCGACCGCGCCTTCGACCCTGGGCGACGACTTGAGCGGGCGCCGGAATTCGATCGCCTGCGCCGCCGCCATCGCCTCAATCGCGAGCACCGTCGCCACGTTCTCCACGACGCGGCCGAGTTTCCAGGCGGCCGTCGGCCCCATCGATACGTGATCTTCCTTGTTGGCCGACGTCGGGATCGAGTCGACCGACGCGGGGTGGGAGAGCGTCTTCGACTCCGACACCAGTGCCGCCGCCGTCACCTGCGCGATCATGAAGCCGCTGTTGAGCCCTCCTTCCCGGACGAGAAACGGAGGAAGCTCGGAGAGCTGCGGGTTGACGAGTCGCTCGATGCGCCGTTCGCTGATCGACCCGAGGTCGGTGAGCGCGAGCGTAGCGACGTCGCAGGCCATCGCCACCGGTGCACCGTGGAAGTTTCCTCCCGACACCACCGTCTCGTCCTCGACGAAGATTAGCGGATTGTCGGTTGCCGAGTTGATCTCGATCGCGATCTTGCCCGATGCGAAGTCGACGGCGTCGCGCACGGCGCCGTGCACCTGGGGAACGCAGCGAAGCGAATAGGCGTCCTGCACCCTCTTGCACGCGCGGTGCGATTCGCGCATCTCGGAACCGACTAGAAGCTCCTTCATCCTCCGCGCGACGAGCTTCTGCCCCGGATGCGGCCGCGCCTCGTGAATCCTCGGATCGAATGCCGCATCGGTGCCTAACAGCGCATCGAGAGTCATCGTCGCGACGAGGTCGGCGACGTCGAGGAGCATCACGGCTCGATCGAGAGCGAGTGACGCCATCGCGCAGATCGCCTGCGTCCCGTTGATCAGCGCCAACCCTTCCTTCGCCTCGAGAGCCACCGGAGTCCGTCCGATCGCGGCGAGCGCCTCCTTCGCCGTGACGTTCACTCCGCCAGCACGGACGAAGCCCTCTCCGATCAGCGTCGACGCGAGGTGCGCGAGCGGCGCGAGATCGCCCGACGCACCGACCGAGCCCTGCGAGGGGATGACGGGGGCGTATCCGGCGTTCAGCATTGCGAGGAGTGTCTCGACGACTTCGACCCGGATCCCCGAGCAGCCCTTCGCAAGTGCGTTGGCGCGAAGCAGCATCATCGCTCTCGAGACGTCGTCGGGAAACGGATCGCCGATTCCGGCGCAGTGCGACAGGATCAGCCTTCGCTGCAACTCGAGAACTTTGTCTCGCGGGATCGAAACCTCACTGAAGACGCCAAACCCTGTCGTGATGCCATAGACCGTTCGCTCTTCGGCCACGAAGCGGTCGACGAGCGCGCGCGAGGCGCGCATCCGTTCGCGGGCCGCGTCGGTCAATGCCGCCTGCGCCCCCCCTTGAGCGACCGAAACGACGTCATGAATGCGGAGGCTCTCCCCATCGAGCTGGATCGTGTTCATAGCGGGCGAATCATATAAGGGCAATGCGGATTGCGGAATGTGGATTGCGAAATGCGGATTGCGGAATGCGGATTGCGGAATGTGGATTGCGGAATGCGAATTGCGGAACGTGGCGTCGGGCGCGGACGCGGGCGTCAGAAGCCGGGCGCGGGCGCGTTCACGTTCACGGGAAACCCGGGGCATTTCGTACGGCGCGATCGCGAACGGGGCTGGGAGAATGGACCGGAACGGCAGGGCAGCAGCCCGACAATTCGCGGGGTTCCCCGAGAACGCGCCCGGGCCCGCGCCCGCGCCCGGCCGTTGACTTCTCCCGCTGGCGGATCGTGTATGACTCGCTCAGGCGCTGCGCTGCCTTCCGCGTGAACGCGCCTGGGCCCGCGCCCGGCTTTTCCGGTTCCCCAATGGCATTTCGTACTCCGAACTCCGCACTCCCCATTCTTCCTCGAGTCAAGTCGCCGCGCTCTCCCGTATGTGCTAGATTTCCCCCGAAATGGCACAGAAACAGAACCTCGCGGTTCTTGGCGCCCAGTGGGGCGACGAGGGCAAAGGAAAGATCGTCGACCTGCTTTGCGAAGACTTTGACGTCGTCGCGCGCTACCAGGGAGGACACAACGCCGGTCACACGGTGAAGTTCGCCGACCGGCACTTCGCCCTCCGGCTGATTCCCTCCGGCATTCTCCACCCAGGTAAGCTCTGCCTGCTCGGAAACGGGATGGTCATCGACCCGAAGGCGCTCCTCGACGAGATCGAGCAGCTTCGCGCCGCGGGAGCGGTCATCGACGAGAACCTGAAGATCTCCGAGACCGCGCACGTGATCCTCCCAGTGCACAAAGCGATCGACCTCGCGCGCGAAGAGGCCGCTGGCGACGCGAAGATCGGCACGACGGGACGCGGCATCGGTCCCGCGTACGAAATGAAAGTCAGCCGCCACGGCGTGCTGATGGGTGAGTTGCTCGACGAGGCGGTGCTGCGCCGGAAGGTGGAGGCCGCCTGTCGCGAGAAGAACTCGATCCTCACCGGGTTCTACGGCAAGCCTGCGCACGATGCGGGCGCGATCATCGACGAATACCTGCGCTATGGCGAGATCTTCCGCTCGCGAATCACCGACGTCACGCTTCTTGCCCACGCGCAGATCAAAGCGGGTAAGCGGGTGATGTTCGAAGGCGCGCAAGGGACTCTGCTCGACGTCGATCACGGCACGTATCCGTTCGTCACCTCCTCGAACACGGTCGTCGGTGGAATCTGCACGGGCCTGGGCGTGCCGCCGAAGCAAATCCACGAGGTGATGGGCGTGGTGAAGGCGTACACCACTCGTGTGGGCTCCGGTCCGTTTCCGACCGAGCTGCTCGACGACGTGGGCGACCGAGTCAGGACGCGCGGGAACGAGTTCGGCACGGTCACGGGTCGCCCGCGACGCATCGGTTGGCTCGACCTCGTGGTACTCCGCACTGCGATCATGCTCAACGGCATCGACTCGATTGCGCTCACCAAGCTCGACGTCCTCGACGACTTCGACGAGATCCCCGTCTGCACCGAGTACGCACTCGCGGATGGCACCGCACGTCACTATCCGCGTTCGGCCGTGGCGCATGGGACGTACAAGCCGACGTACAAGACGCTCAAGGGTTGGAAGTCGAGCACGATTGGCATCCGGTCGTACGAGGAGCTTCCGCAGGCAGCCAGGGACTACGTCCGGTTCGTCGAGGATGAGCTCGAGTGTCGCGTGTCGATCGTTTCGACAGGCCCACGCCGGGAGGAAACGGTCGTTCGCTAGTGTAGTGTTTCGTTAATCCCTTGCCTTTCGTTGCGGCGGAATGGAGCCGAATTCGCGAAGCGCCGACGAGTCGATGTGGTACATCGGCGAGGAGGCGCGACAAAGAAGGCGGCTCCATTCCGCCGCAACGAAAGGCAAGGGATTAACGAAACACTACACTAGGCTTTGTGCTCTGCGCGTCACAATGTGGCGCGCCTTTCCTCTACTTCCGATCGCGCGCGTACGATCCTCCGCAGGTTTCGTCCAGCGATGACTGTCTCGCACATTCGGCTATGATTTGGTCGGAGGCACGTGGATGAACGTCATCGCGATAGTCGCGGTCCTTCTGGTCACGCCGCTCGTGCAATCCGATGGAGAGGTCCAGGGCTGCAAGACGGCGTTGAACGAGCTCGCGGTCTCGGCGCACGCCGCGGTGCTCGCGACCGAGACTGCCGACGGGCTGGTGGCGAAGGTAGGCGAGCTCGGAACGAAGCTCGAGAGCTGCCGCAAGGGACGCGGAAGAAGCGCAGCGGGCTGTGCGAAACTCGAAACGAGCTTGAGAGCGGCCGAGGCCGAGCTCATCGCTGCGGAGGACCAGCTGACCTTCGCGCTCGAGTCAGTCGACGCCGCCTACGATGAGTTCGATGCAGCCTGCAGCTGGGACGAGCCCGATACCGAGGTGCAGGTCCGTCATCTGAGACCGCGCCATGAGGCGCGCCGAACGCAGGCTCGATCCGTCGCGAAGTCGCAAGCGCGAACCACGTCGCGGCGTCGCTGACGCCGGACGACCGCCAGAGCGCCTGAATCGCCGCTCCGTCGGTCGTGCGTTGCACGGCTCCCGATTGGACGACCCACGCCGAGAAATGGCTCAACGCTTCGTTTTGGATGTTGGGCATGCGATGGATGGCCCGCTCGCGTGACGCAGCCCGGCTCCCTCGCGTATCATCACCGCTACCCTGAAGATCGAACATGCTGGGAGCGGGCGGCTCGACGGCCGTCGGGCGCCCGTGCACGAATCGAGGAGGATTTCGATGCTCCGAAATGGCTTGCTGGCTCTCGTGGCCTGCCTAACAGTTTCCGTCGGCTCATCGATGGCCGACGAGCCGGTCACCGAGCGCCCTCCCAAACCTGCCTTCGACCAGGCCGCTGCGCTCGACGCGTTGCGCACGACGATCGAGGGGCGCGAAGAGGAGAAGTCCTCCGCCGTCTTCAAGAACATCCAGATTCTCGGTGACGTGCCGGCGGGGAGGCTCCTGCGAATCATGGAGCTGGGCTGGGCGGGATCGCTGGGCGTCAGCTGCGATCACTGTCACATCCCGGGCAAATGGGAGTCCGACGACGTTCCGGGCAAGCAGATCGCCCGCGACATGTCGAAGATGACGAAGACGATCAATGCCGACCTCCTCGCGTCGATCGAAGGGCTCAAGTCGAACCCCGAGAAGCCGATCGTCAACTGCACGACTTGCCACCGCGGACAGGTCAAGCCCGCGACGTCGATGAAGAAGTGATCGAGCTCCCGTTAGATCCTTCCGCGGAAGTAGTCGATGGTCCGGGTGATCCCCTCGTCGAGTGTGACCTTCGGCTCCCAGCCGCCCAGCACGGCTCTCGCTTTCGAGATGTCGGGCTTGCGGATCTTCGGGTCGTCGATCGGCAACGGCTTGAAGACGATCTCCGACTTCGAGCTGGTGATCCTCTTGATCGTTTCGGCGAACTCGAGGATGGTCATCTCGACCGGATTGCCGATGTTTGTCGGCTCCTGCTCGTCCGACATGAGGAGCCGGTAGATTCCTTCGATGAGGTCCGAGACGTAGCAGAACGAGCGCGTCTGCTGGCCGTCGCCGAATACGGTCATCGGCTCTCCTCGCAACGCCTGGCTGACGAACGCGGGGACGACGCGGCCATCGCGAAGCCGCATCCGCTCTCCATAGGTGTTGAAGATCCGAACGATTCGCGTCTCGACGCCATGAAAGCGGTGGTACGCCATCGTCATCGCCTCGGCGAAACGCTTCGCTTCGTCGTAGACGCCGCGCGGGCCGACCGGGTTCACGTTGCCCCAGTAGTCTTCCTTCTGTGGATGCACGAGCGGATCGCCGTAGACTTCGGATGTCGATGCGATGAGGTAGCGGGCCTTCTTCTCCAGCGCCAGGCCTAACGTCTTGTGCGTTCCGAGGGACCCGACTTTGAGCGTCTGAATCGGCTTCTCGAGATAGTCGATCGGACTCGCCGGCGATGCGAAGTGGAGGACGTAGTCGAGCTGTCCGTCGACGTGGAGGTAGTTCGTCACGTCGTACTCGACGAACTCGAATCCCTTGCGGCCAAACAGATGCGCCACGTTGTCGGGCGAGCCGGTGATGAAGTTGTCCATGCAGACGACTTCGTGACCGCGCGACAGGAACAGGTCGCTGAGGTGCGACCCGAGGAAACCGGCGCCGCCGGTGATCAGTACACGTCCCATCAGCGGGTCTCCTCGCGCGGCTTCGGTTCACGGACGTCGCCGCGGCCAATCGAGGTGTACTCGAAGCCTGCGGCTTTCATGCGCTTGTGGTCGTAGACGTTCCGGAGGTCGACCATCACCGGCGCGAGCAGCGCCTTCTTGATCTTCTCCATGTTGAGCGCGCGGAACTCGTTCCACTCCGTCACGATGACGACCGAGTCGGCGCCCTGACAGGTCTCGTAGGCGTCGTGGCAGAACTCGACACCCGCGAACATCGTCTTCGCGTTCTCGATCGCTGCGGGATCAAAGGCCCGGATCTTCGCGCCACGCTGCTGCAATCCCTCGATCAGAGGAAGTGAAGGCGATTCGCGCATGTCGTCGGTCTCGGGCTTGAACGCGAGCCCGAGGATGGCGACCGTCTTACCCGAGACGCCCTTCATCGCGGCATCGACCTTGTCGACCATCCTTGCCTTGATCTCGTCATTGACCCGGATCACCGACTCGATGATCTGAAAGTCGTAGCCCGCGCGGCGAGCCGTGTCGGCAAGTCCATGGGTGTCCTTCGGAAAACAGGAGCCACCGTACCCAGGGCCCGCTTGCAGGAACTTCGGCCCGATCCGGTTGTCGAGACCGATGCCACGAGCGACGTGCTGCACGTCGGCACCGAGGATCTCGCAGAGGACTGCGATCTCATTGATGAACGAGATCTTCGTTGCGAGGAAGCCATTCGCTGCGTACTTGATCAACTCTGACGACTCGACGCTCGTAATCACGAATGGGCACTCGATCGCATGAAGCGGTGCGTAGATCTCCTTCATCAGCTCGATCGCTTCCTCGTCGGAGGCGCCGATCACCACGCGATCAGGCTTCATGAAGTCTTCGATCGCCGAGCCCTCGCGGAGAAACTCGGGGTTCGAGACGACGGAAGCGAGGTGTTCCTTGCCATGCTCGGCGACGATCCGCTCGATCATCCTTCCCGTGCCGATCGGCACGGTCGACTTCGTGATGATCAGCTTTGGCCCGTCCATGTGCTTCGCGATCGCGTGCGCGACGTCCTGCACGTAGCGGAGATCGGGCGAACCATCGGGCATTGGAGGCGTGCCGACGGCGATGAAGATCGCGCGAGCAACTCGGATCGCCTCTTCGAGGTTCGTCGAGAAGCGGAGACGTCCCTCCTTGACGTTGTTTGCGACGAGCGCATCGAGGCCAGGCTCGTAGATCGGGATCTTGCCGGCGTTGAGAGCGTTGATCTTCGATTCGTCGATGTCGACACAGACGACGTCGTTTCCGAAGTCGGCCAGGCCGGTTCCGGTCACGAGGCCGACGTAGCCGGTTCCGATGACTGCAATGTTCACAGGTGTCTCCTTGGGGAGGTACGTGCCGGCCCGCGACAGGCCGGGGCAAAGCCGCCGAATTCTATCGAACTGCAGGCCAAAGGTCCTAGGCCAAAGGCCAGCGGAGGCGAACCGACGGCCTCCAACCGCAGCAGAAGGGCGAAATGCTGGCGAAGGCGATCGCCCGGCGAAACGTAACGAATCCGGGACGCGGTCGCAGCAGATCGAGCGCTGGTTCCAAGGCTCGTGGCGTCCGAGCTTGCTACAATCGGCGGCATCCTTTTGAACTGAACCACGGAGGTACGGAGTTGACCGAGCAGGCAGCAACTCTCGAGGCACCGGTCGCACGCGCGGCGAGCGTCAACGACCTGACGATTCACGTCGCGACCGTCAACGGTTCGGGCTCGCAGTCGTCGAACAACGTCCTGATGCGCGCGATCTTCCAGATGGGGATTCCGGTCAGCGGAAAGAATCTCTTCCCGTCGAACATCGCGGGTCTTCCGACCTGGTTCACCATCCGCGCAAACAAGGACGGTTGGGTCGGCCGCAAGAAGGAAGTCGACTTCATGATCTGCATGAACGCGCAGACCGCGAAGGACGACGTGATGGCGCTCGACCCGGGCGCGATCTGCATGTACGACGAGCCGCTCAACTGCGCGCAGTACCGGGATGACCTCCGCTTCTATCCCGTTCCGTTCGCAAAGCTCGCCGCAGAGGTGTCGGACGACTCGCGGCTCCGCAAGCTACTCACCAACATGGTCTATGTCGGCGTCGCGGCCGAGCTCCTCGGTATCGAGCGGGCGGAGCTCGAGGTCGCGCTCGACAAGCAGTTCAAGGGGAAGAAGAAGGCGGCCGAGCTCAACGTCGCCGCGATCGACAAGGGACTCGAGTTCGCGAAGGCGAATCTCTCGCCGCAGTCTCTCTTTCGCCTCGAACGGATGAACGAAACGGCCGGCAAGATCATCATCGACGGCAACTCCGCTGCGGCGCTCGGCGCCGTTTTCGGCGGAGTCACCGTGGTGACCTGGTACCCGATTACTCCGTCGTCGTCGCTCTGCGAGGCGATCATCGGCTACGCGAAACGCTTCCGTGTCGAGCCCGACGGCAAGGCGACGTTCGCGATCGTCCAGGCTGAAGACGAGCTTGCCGCAGTCGGCATGGTTCTCGGCGCCGGCTGGGCCGGGGCGCGGTCGATGACCGCAACCTCGGGGCCAGGCATTTCGCTCATGTCGGAATTCGCGGGACTGGGCTACTTCGCGGAGATCCCGGGAGTCATCTGGGACATCCAGCGCGTCGGCCCGTCGACCGGCCTCCCGACGCGCACCGCGCAGGGTGACATCCTGGAAGTGGCGACGCTCTCGCACGGCGACACGCAACACATCGCCCTGATTCCCGGTTCGGTCGCCGAATGCTTCGAGTTCGCGATTCAGGCGCTCGATCTCGCGGAGATCTTCCAGACGCCGATCTTCGTTCTCTCCGATCTCGACCTAGGAATGAACAATTGGATGTCAGAACCGTTTGCCTATCCCGAGGCGCCGATTCGACGTGGCAAAGTGCTGTCGCAGGAGAAGCTCGAGGAGCTGAAAGGGCAGTGGGGGCGTTACGCTGACGTCGATGGTGACGGGATTCCGTATCGGACGCTTCCCGGAACGGAGCACCCGATGGCGTCGTATTTCACCCGTGGCTCGGGGCACGACGCGCAGGCACGCTATTCCGAGCGCCCGGCGGACTATGTGGCGACGGTCGACAGGTTGAAGAAGAAGTACGCCACGGCGAAGCAATACGTGCCAAGGCCCGAAGTTGACCGCAAGCCGGGGGCGAAGATCGGCTACATCGCATTCGGCTCGAGCCATCTTGCGACGCTCGAGTCGCAGCAGCAGATGAAGAGAGAGAAGGGAATCGACGTCAGCTACCTCCGGCTCCGCGCGTTGCCGTTCACGGATGAGGTGTTCGAATTCATTCGTACGCACGATCGGATCTACGTCATCGAGCAGAACCGAGACGGCCAGATGTGCGACCTGCTCCGCCTCGAGCTTGCCGAAGAGGCGCTCAAGTTGCGTAAGGTGTTGCACTACGACGGACTGCCGATCGATGCGCGATTTGTGACGGACGTTGTTTGTGAGCTGGAGTGCTGAGTGCTGAGTGCTGAGTGCTGAGTGCTGAGTGCTGAGTGCTGAGGATTTTGGATGGTGCGAGCGAGATACAAGTCGTCGATGGATGGATGCCTGAAGGCGGATTGCTGTGCCGTGAGAGAGAGCCGCGTGGCGTCTGCTCAGCAAGCAGCACTCAGCACTCAGCAGTTGTTGGCGGCGAACTGACAGCTTCGATCAGGGACGAACAACTAAGAAAATGGCTGAAAGCACACTCAAAACCAAGTCCGAAGCACCAAAAGAGAATCGCCTCGGTCTCAAGCCTGCCGACTATCAGGGTGGCAAGTCGACGCTATGCGCCGGCTGTGGTCACGACGCGATCTCGAACCAGATCGTCCGTGCGTTTTACGAGATGGGAGTGAATCCCGATAAGGTCATCAAGTTGTCGGGGATCGGCTGCTCTTCAAAGACACCGGCCTACTTTCTCTCCCGCGCGCATGGGTTCAATGCGGTCCACGGGAGGATGCCCGCGGTCGCGACAGGCGCGGTACTGGCGAACAGGACCCTCGTTTCCGTCGGCGTCTCGGGTGATGGCGACACCGCTTCGATCGGCCTCGGCCAGTTCATGCACATGATTCGCCGCAACGTTCCGACGATCTACATCATCGAGAACAACGGCGTATACGGGCTGACGAAAGGGCAGTTTTCCGCCACGGCGGACGAAGGCTCGAAGCTCAAGACAGGGGTGGTCAACGATCTCCACCCGATGGATCTCTGCGCGCTCGCGGTCGAGCTCGGGTGCGGCTTCGTCGCGCGCGGCTTCGCGGGCGATCCGAAGCAGATGGTGAATATCCTCAAGGCAGCCATCGCACACAACGGTCTCTGCGTGATCGACGTCGTCTCGCCCTGCGTGACGTTCAACAACCACGAAGGTTCGACGAAGGGCTATCAATATTCGAAGGAGCACCAGGAGCTTCTTCACCAGATCGGATTCGTCCCGTCGTTCGAGCAGATCGAGGTCGAAGTTGGGCCTGGCGAAGTGAAGGAAGTCGAGATGCACGACGGCTCGCGCGTCCTCCTTCGCCGGCTCGAGGAAGACTACGATCCGGCGAACGCAATCCAGGCGCTGCAACGGCTGCACGAAGCACACGATCGAGGCGAGATCCTCACGGGGCTCGTACACCTGCGTCCCGAGAAGGAGAGCTTCATGGACCTCCTGCACGTCGTCGACGAGCCGCTCGCCACGCTTCCGGCGGAGCGGACACGCCCCGGACGGGCGGCCCTCGAGCAGATCATGAAGGAGTTGATGTAAGGCAGGCCGGCGGCCGTGAAAACAGGCCCGAGACCAGAGTCCGAAGCATGCAACGAGTTTGGGAGACTGCACGGGCTGCGTAGGGCGACGCGATTCGTCGCCGGCTTCATTGGTCGCGAAAGCGCCCCGCCTTCGCGGCGGCGCAGTGCAGCAGTTCACGCTGCGGTGGCTGAGTCCGGCGGGGTCGTCGCCACGATCCGCGCCGCGGCGGTGAGTAACGTCGTCTCGAATGCGCTTCGCGCGAGAGCGCCCCACGCCGCACCTTCGATTCCGAAGTTCGCAATCGCCCACGCCTGCCCGAGAAGCAGCGGCGCCAGCAGCCACATTCGAAGGCGCGTGACGACTTCCGGACGGCCGTAGGCCTGGAGCGAGGCGATCGCGATTCCGGCGAACGATGAGATGAACGCGCCCGTGACGAGTAGGCGCAGAGGTGTCGCGACGGCGTCGGCGGTTTCGCCGTCGAGCCACCAGCCGAGGATCGGATGCGCCAGAGCGACGAGCAGCGCGCAAGGTGGTCCGAGCAGAGTCGCGACGAACGTTGCCATCCTTCCGACGACGGCCCTCGCCGCCCGACCGTCGCGCGCCGCACGTGCTGCGACGAGCGACGGAAACGATGCGCCGATGATGCTCGTCTGAATGACGCTCAACCGCAGTGCCATCTCCGCGGCAATCGAGTAGTGGCCGACCGCCGCGAGTGTCGAGAGCGCTCCCAGCAGAAACTGATCGGCCATGCGGTGGAGGCTCAGGATCAGGCTGGCGATTGTGATGTGCCCGCCAAATACGACAACGTCGCCGAAGAAGCCTGAGGCACGAACGTGGCCTAACTCCGGAAGCTGCCTGTACGCCAGCGCCGCATGGACGAGAGCCGACACGAATCGCGCCGCGACGAGCGTTGCCGCGATCTGCGGGAGGCTCCACCCCAGACTGACGCCCAGCCAGGGAAGCGCGAAGGTCATCGAGCCCCAGACGACCCTCTGCGCGTTCACGAGATCGAAGCGACCTGACGCCTCGAGCAGACCGCGATAGCAACCCGTCACGAGCACGGCCGGGAGTGCAACGGCGACCATCAGGAACACGATCCGTGCGTCGTGCGCGAGCGATTCGGGGACGTCGAGCAGTCGGCCAACGGCGAGAGGCGTAAACGCGGCGAGCGCGAGCGTCGCCGCGACGCCGGCGACGAGCTGTGACCGCGCTGCGCCTTTCGTAGCGACCGCGGCGTGACGACGGTCGCCCTGCGCCAGCGCTGCCGAGGCGAACTTCGTGACCGCGCGACCTGCCGCGAGGTCGACGAGCCCGGCGCTTCCGAGAATCGTCCAGGCGAGACCGAGAATCCCGAATCGCTCTGGCCCGAGAGCGCGAATCGTCGCCGGCATGGCGAGGAAAGCGATCGCGAACGGTGTGAGCTGCCCCGCGAGGTTGAGTGCCGCGTCGCGCGTCAGCGTGCGGATCGGGCTCGCGGGCGTCACGAGCGCTCATCGTCCCTTCGCGAGCAGGAGTCGCGCGTAGCCTAACGCTTCACCCCCGAGCGATGCTGCGTAGCCCAGGGCGACGACTGGGGCAGTCGAGATCAGCTCCGCGGTGCGCCCCGCGCTCAGGCACTGCGAGAGGACGAGCATCGCATTGCGCGCGAATCGGACGGGCAACGCCGTGGCGATCAGCCATGCGGCGAGCTCGAGGCGGTCGTTGCCGCGGTGCGCCGCCTGCAGGCGTGCGTACAACACGCCCCGAGTCCAGCGTTCGTACACGAACTCGCCTAACGACTGCGTGTGATGGTGCTCCACGACGGCGCCTGGCTCGAGAAAGAGTCCCCTCCCTCGGGCGCGGAGCGCATACGAGAACCCCACGTCTCCGAGAAAGAGGTCGTTCTCGAATCCGCCCGTTGCGTCGAAATCGGATCGACGGACGAGGAGCGCCGCCGTCGGACCCATGTCGACCTCGCGCCGCGCCCCGCCCGGCAGCCATTTCGAGAACTTGCAGATGTGGATGCCGCGGTCGAGCCAGCGGCCGCCGTGACATTCGATGGCGCCGACGACCGCCTCTCCAGTGTCTTCGTGCGCTGCCATCATCCGCTCGAGCCAGTCGGGCGCGGGGTAAATGTCGGGGTCGGTGAAGACGAGAATCGGTGCCATTGCCCGCTTCACGCCTTCATTGCGCGCCGCGTGGGGATAGAGCCTCGTCGGCGAATGCCAGTAGACGACCGAGGGGAAGCGGTTGGGAACGAGGAGCGCGGTCTCGTCGTCCGGACTGCTGTCGACGACGATCGTCTCGAAGTCCGCGTAGGTTTGTGCCTCGAGCGCCTCGAGGCAGCGGACGATCGTCGCGTTCGAGCGGTATGCGGGCACGACCACGGCGACGCGGGGCGACGGCGTCATCTCAGGCCTCCCGCGGGTCGAAGTCGCGGTGCTCGTTGAGCTCGTAGTCGGAGAACCGCGTCTCACCGTCGCCTGGGCCGAAGAGGAGCCCAATTGCCTGGCCCGATGCCGACGCGAGCTGCGCGAACAGGATCTGAGGCGTCCCGCGAAGCGCCTGGCCGAGGAGATCGGGGCGGATCGCCCGCAGCCGCAGCGCGAGCTTCGCAAGGAAGTAAAACGGAATGAGCGGCGTAGCGACGACGTAAAACGCTCGCTTCGCGAACGACCAGCGATGGACTGCCGCGCGCTCGACACCGTAGCCGCGATGCCAGTAGAAGTACCCCTTCGCAATGCTCAGGAGTCGCGTCTCGTTGAGATGCTCGAACTTCGCGTCCGACTCGAGGTAGAGCCGGTGACCGTCCGCCACGAGTTTCTGGAAGAAGGCGACGTCTGCGCGCATCAGAGTTTCGAGCTCGCCCCCGTACGAGAGCAGCACGTCACGGCGGAACGACGAGTTGTGGCCAGGCAGCAACGTGCGCTCGCCGGAAGGAGTGGGTGCGAGCCACTGGTAGTAGTTCATGATTCCGATGAGTCGGCTGATGCCGAAGCTGCCATTGCCGTGATGAACTTCGCCGCCGACTGCGGCCCATGGCCCCGACTCGTGGGCGCGGAGAAGCGCCCTGAACCACCCTTGCCTGGCGCGACAGTGCTCCTCCAGAAAGCCAACGTAGGGAGAGCGCGCGAGCTTGACAGCGGTCACCCGGGCCGCGGCGAACGATGTGTCCTTTGCGACGCGCACGATGCGCACTGACGGATGGTCGGATCCGGGGAGGTCGGCTGGATCCTCCGCGCGATCGACGAGGATGATCTCGACCTCCGTCACCCCCTCCTGCGCTGTCAGTGAGGCAAGCGCGCGGGCCGCGCGTTTGCGCTGATTTCCGGCGACGACGACGCCCGAGAAGCGCGGTTCGCTCATGCGCGACTCATCGTTCTCGCTGGATCGCGAGCTCGGCGACCGCAAGGGAATCGGTTGACTGCGCGAGGTTGAGTATCAGCGTAAGGCGAGAGTCGTGCGACGAAGTCACGTCCGTCCTCCTCGACGAAGTCACCCTTGTACCCGTAACGTGTGCGATGGGCAAGTCGGAAAGGGCCGGGACGAGCCGTTCGGGTGGAATCGCGCGACAAGCTTAGCGCCGCAACATGGCAGACGGCGTTTGGGGTCTGAATTCGGCTATCGTTCTGGCGTGAATGATGTGAGAGGAAAGGAGGTCGCGATTCCGCGTCCGCCGCGCCGCGTCGTCTCGCTCGTCCCGTCCATCACGGAAACGCTCTTCGACATCGGCGCGGGAGCGGATGTCGTCGGCGTGACCGACTGGTGCATCTATCCTGAGCGAATCGGCGCGACGCGCCTCGGGGGAACGAAGAACCCGAGAGTCGACGAGATCCGCGAACTTCAGCCAGACCTCGTCCACATGAACCTCGAGGAGAATCTCGAGCGCCACGCGCGCGCGATCGAAGAGTTCGCTCCCGTCTTCGTCACCGAACCGAAGTCGCCGGGCGACGTCGCCGGCCTTCTCCGTCAACTTGGCGCGATCCACGGTGTGGCTGACGCGGCGGAGCGTGCCGCCGCGGAGCTCGAGCGCGAGCTCGCGCGTCCGGCACTCCCGTCATTCACGTTCGTCGTTCCGATCTGGAGGGCGCCCTGGATGTGGTGCGGAGGCGACACCTACGTTTCCGCACTCGTCGAGTCGCTCGGCGGAACGAATGCGCTCGGCGACCGTTCACGCTATCCGTCCGTCGAGTTAGGCGAGGTCGCGGAGCTTGCACCCGACGTCATTCTGCTTCCCGACGAGCCGTACGCCTTCAGGGGCGACGACGCCATCGCGATCGGCGGGCACATCCCCGCGAGGATCATCGGCCCGTTCCCGGGACACCTCGCGACGTGGCACGGAACGAGGACCGTGAAGGGGCTGCGGTATCTGCGGGGAGCGTTGGGGGTCACTCCTTCGTTTCTCTCCGATACTTCGGGTCGAGGGCGTCGATGAGGCCGTCACCGAGGAAGTTGAGTCCCATGACGGCGAGCATGATCGCGAGGCCCGGAAAGATCGCGAGGTGGTCGGCCTGTCCGATATAGCGCCTGCCGGCCGTCAGCATCGCTCCCCACGACGGCGTGGGCGGCTGCACGCCTAACCCGAGGAACGACAACGAGGCCTCGGCGAGTATCGCTCCAGCGAGCCCGAGCGTAGCCATCACGATTACGGGGTTGATCACGTTAGGGAGGACGTGCCGCGCGATCACGCGGCCGCTGCGCGAGCCGAGCGCCCGTGCGGCGACGACGTAGTCCATCTGTCGTACTTTCAGCACCTGGCCGCGCGTCAGGCGGGCATAGCCGACCCAGCCGATGATCGAGAGCGCGATGATGACGTTGTCGAGGTTCGGACCGAGCATCGCGACGAGCGCGATCGCGAGGAGGATTCCGGGGAACGCGAGGAGCGTGTCGCAGACGCGCATGACCGCGGTCTCGACGGCGCCGCCGAAGTAGCCGGCGAGCGCACCGAGCGCAACGCCGGCGAGCGACGATACGAGCACGACCGAGAGCCCGACTCGAAGCGAGACCCGTGCCCCCCAGACGATACGCGACAAGACGTCGCGCCCCAGGTCGTCGAGGCCAAAGAGATGGTCCGGCGACGGCCCCTCGAGGCGGCGCGAGGAGTCCTGCGCCGAAGGGTCGTGCGGCGCGATGAACGGGGCCGCGATCGCACAGGCAAACAGCAGCAGCGTCAGCAGCGCTCCCGCGAGGAAACCGAATGTGTGCAGCTTCCGCATCGTCACTCCAGCTCGATCCGCGGATCGACAACGGCGTAGACGACGTCGGTGAGAAGGTTGACGAGAATGTAGGTGAGGGCGATGAGGAGTACCGACGCCTGCATCTGCGGGTAGTCGCGCGCGCCGATCGACTGAATGAGCAGCCGCCCGAGCCCTGGCCACGAGAAGATCTGCTCCGTGATGATCGCCCCGGTGAGGAGCGAGCCGATCTGCAGGCCGACGATCGTGATCACGGGGATGAGCGCGTTGCGAAGCGCGTGGCGGAGGATCGCGGCGCGGCGCGAGAGGCCCTTCGACATCGCCGCGGTGAAATAGAGGTTGCCGAGCTCGTCGGCGAGACTGACGCGGATCATGCGCGTCAGAATCGCCGCGAGCGGTAGGCCTAACGTGAGCGCGGGGAGGACGATCGACTTCAGTCCTTCACCACGTCCGGAGACGGGAAGCCACTCGAGGTGGATCGCGAAGGCGATGATGAGCAACGGGCCGAGCCAGAACGATGGCATCGATACGCCGATGAGCGCGAAGAAGCGCGCGACGTTGTCGATCCATGAGTTGCGAAAGACGGCAGCGACGATGCCGAGCGGCAACGCGACGCTGAGTGCGACGAACATCCCCGCGATTGCGAGGATGATCGTCGCCGGATAACGCGTGGCGATTTGCGCCGATACCGGCTCGCCGCTCCGGAACGACGTGCCGAGGTCGAATCGGGCGAGACTGCCGAGATAATGAAAATACTGTTCATGGAGGGGGTCGTCGAGCCCGAGTTGCGTCCTCACCCGCGCGATGTCTTCCGGCTGCGCATTCTCTCCCGCGAGTTGCACCGCCGGATCACCCGGGATGATGTGCGCGAGGCTGAAGACGAGCGTCATGATCCCGAGCGCGATCGGGACGACCTGGGCTAGGCGGCGCAACAAATAGTTGGTCATCGTGCGTGCGAAGAAGCAGGCGGCATGTTAGCCGAACGGTGCGAATCGGAGTCCCCTTGGAAGGCGGCCTCTTGATTCTGCCCCGAAAACCCGAAGTGAGAACGTAGAAGTTAGAACGAAGAACCCAGAAAGAGGACTGCCTCGTTTCCGGATTCAGCGTTCTCACTTCTACGTTCTCACTTCGGGTTCTTACCTCGGGTCGCCATTACCCCTGAACCCCGGTGATGCCCCACGACCGCACCCTGATCGTCGGTGCGAGGGTCGCTCCGATCGGATTCCACCATGTCGCAATCGCGCGGCGCTCGCGGGAGAGTGAGTCGACGTTCGAGAGCGCGACGACCATTGACTGCGTCCAACGGAGATTCGGAAGGCGTGCCGCGACGCGGCCGTCGCGGATGAGAAACGTGCCGTCGCGCGTCATCCCGGTCATCAGCGCCGTCTTCGGATCGAGAAGCCCGTTGACATAGTTGAAGCGCGTTACCCAGATGCCGAGCTCCGTCGAAGCGATCATCTCCTCGCGCGTCGCGTCCCCTCCCGCCATCGCGAGGTGCATCGCCATCCCATGTTCCGCCGATTCGAGCGAGACGGCGCTCGCCGTCGGCACGAGCCCGAGCCGCGCGGCAGCGATCGTGTCGAGCGCAGGAGTACGCAAGACGCCGCGGTCGACGAGCGCGACGCGCCGCTTCGGCAGCCCTTCCATGTCGAACGGAAAGGGCATGAAGTCCCGATCGAGCGCGTCGTCGGTCAGGGTGACGTTCTCGCCCAGGAGCTTCTCGCCGAGCTTCCCGACGAAGAAGGAGGAGCCGTCTTCGTAGGCCTGTCCCGACAGGCTGATCATGTTCATCCACTCGAAGGCCTCGGCGAGTGCCGCAGGCTCGAGGATCACCGTGTACTCGCCGGGAGGGAACGTCTCCTCCGTGCCGGCGAGCAATGTCGCCTTCTCGATCGCTTCGGCGCCTAACGACCGAAGGTCGACTCCAGCGACTCGGCGAGAACAGCGAGTGGCGTAGCCGGAATACTTTGCGCCGAGCGCGATGACGAGTGCGTCAGCGCTCGTCGTGCGCGCCTCGTGGCGGACGCCGTGCGAGTTCCCGGCGGCAGCGGTCGTGACTCCGGTCGAGAAGTTGCCGGCGAACGCGACGCCGACGCGCGCGCCTTCGTCGAACACCGCCTTCAATGCGCGCGTCTTTGCTGAGAGGTCGAGCGCGGCCGTTTCCTCGTCGAGAGTCGCGACGGCGGGGGAGGGCGCAAGGTCGCGCGAGAGTCCCGCGAAGCCTTCGGCCGGCTCGCTCCGCCGGGCGAGCTCGAGTGCGAGCTCCGCGGCGCGACGAATCCCGTCGTCGTCGAGCGAGCTCGTCGATGCGACGCCGATCTTTCCGCCGTCGGCGACGACGCGGATCGTCAGGCTCCCGCTCCGTTCCGAGAGATTCTGGTGGACCGACGAGCTTGCGAATCGGGTGAGGTTGCCGTCAGAGAGGAACACGACCGCATCGGCCTCGTCTCCTTCGGCGACGCGTAGCGCGCGCTCGACGGTGTCGATCGCGCCCGAACAATTCGGCTTAACCTCGCTCATTGGGCGCAACCCGCCTGCCTTTCATTCCGCATTCCGCATTCCGCGTTTCGCGTTCCGCAATCCGCGTTCATCCCATCTCCACCTTGCGAAATCGCGCGACGGCAGCGCCGTGCGCGACGCGCATCGTCTGCATCGGATCGCCCTTCCCGCAATTGGGGAGCCCCCATACGCGCCAGGTCGAGCGGTCGCCGATCGCGTCGCATGCGCCCCAGAACTTCGGCGTCGAGCCGGTGTAGAGCGGGTTCTTCAGCATTCTGCCGAGCTTGCCGTTCTCGATTTCGTACGCGAGCTCGCAGCCGAACTGGAAGTTGAGGCGGAGGTCGTCGATCGACCACGACTTGTTCGTTTCGACGAAGATGCCGCGCGTGACGCCGGCGAGAATCTCGTCGAGCGAGGCGTCGCCCGGCTCGAGGCTGATGTTCGTCATCCGGATGATCGGGAGCGACGACGCATCTTCGCCGCGGACCGTGCCGTTCGAGACCTTGCCGACGGTGGGCGCGGTATCGCGCCCGGTGAGGTAGTTCACGAAGATGCCGTTCTCGACGAGATGGAAGCGTTGGCCGGCGACTCCCTCGTCGTCCCAGCCGAATGAGCCGATCGCGCCGGGGATCGTCGCGTCGGCGGTGAGATTGACGATCGGCGAGCCGTAGCGGAAGTGGCCGAGCATGTCGGGCTGGAGGAACGAACCGCCGGCGAGCGAGATCTCCCAGCCTAACGCGCGATCGAGCTCCGTCGGATGGCCGCACGACTCGTGGACCTGGAGGGATAGCTGCGAGGAGCCGACGACGAGGTCGAAGATGCCCGCGGGAGCCTTCGGCGCAGCGAGCAGGGCGAGAACTTCGTCGCGAATGCGGAGGCCGTTCGTGCCGAGATCGAGCGACTCGACGTGCTCCCAGCCGCGCGCCTGGAAGTCGCCTCCGGCCGAATTGGGATACGAGCGTTTCTGGAACTCGTCGCCGTCTAGTGCGATCACTTCGAGCCCGCACCCCATCTCGGTCGACGACTGCTCGATCCAGCTCCCCTCGGTCGAGGCGAACACTTTCTCGAGGCGGTACGACGTGATCTCTCCAGAGACCTGATGGATCCGGTCGTCGCTGCGCAGCGGCTCGGTCGCATCGAAGAGGCGCTCGAGCTTCTTGTCGATCGGGACGGAGAATGGATCGATGTCGTAGCTCGTCGACCAGCGGCCGGTCACCGGCTCGACGGGGCTCAGTGTCACGGTGCCACGCGCCGCGATGTTGCTCGCCGCCGCAACGTCGAGCGCGCGGAGCGCGGTGGCGCGAAGCGATTCCTCTGACGTGTCGGAGTCGGCGGCGAAGCCCCAGCCGTTGCCGACGAGGACCCGGACGCCGACGGCGCGGTCGACACCGGAAGCGAGCGTCTCGACGCTTCCGTTGCGCACCTTGACCGACTCGTCGGTCGTCGTCGACTCACGCAGGTCGGCGTATCGCGCGCCGCGCTCGCGAAGTAGCTTCAGGACATCTTCATGGAGCTGACGGCGTGACATGGGATGCGAGCATTGTAGCAATGAGGCGCGGAGGCGGGTCGGAGGTCAGAGGGAATGGCCCCAAGTAAAGGGAAAGAGGCTGAATCAGTGGCAAGGGCTCCGGCCGTTGCGCGGAGGCCGGAGGCCTCCGCCACGAACGAGTTTCGCGGCACACGGCCCTAACGGCTCGGGCCGGAATGCCCTCCCGCAAGCATCAGGACTTCGCGGGCTTCGCCGCGGGCTTTGCCTGCGCTGCTGCGGGCGCCGCGCCCTTCAGGCCGAGCTGAGCACGAAGCGCACGATCTTTCACGCGCTGCGCAGTACGACGTTTGCGGCTGATGTCAGCCAGCGACCTCTCACCATTGCTCTTCGACATGGGTAACCTCCGGCGCGGACTCTAGCAGGATCGCAGGCGATTCCGTGTGCTATTTGATGCCGTGGCGAGCGACCCCGCCCCAGAGAATCGCCGAGACGAGCGCCGGGGCGGTACAGCCAATCGCGATCGCGAGCCAATCGCCCGGTCGCGTCGCGCGCGGCGCGTTGTGCATTGCTGCCTGCGCGAAGGTGGCGACGGCGTCGAGCGAAAGGAGCGACGCGAGCGTCACCCCAAGGCCACGGCTCCAGGAGCGCGAGAGGCGGTGGAGTCCCAGGGCAACCGCAAGGTCGAACGCGACCCATACCCAGCGCGCCGCCTCGGATGGGAACCAGCGGGAGGCGAACGGGAGGGCGAGAAGCGTGGCCCAGGCGAGCGCCGCGAATGCCGTCCAGAGGAGGAGAAACGATGGCGCGCGGACGATCGCGCGCAATCCGAAGCGAACTGACGACCCTCCCGCGAATGCGTCGAGTGCATCGACGATCGCGAGCCAGCGACTCGCGTCGGCGGGTACGGCAAGCGAGATCGGGCTCCAGCCGTCGGGGCCGAGCTTCGCCTTGAAGGCGCGTACGCCGTCGAATGAGTAGAAGCCCGCCATCATCCGGCGCGCAAGCTCGAGCGGCCCGCCGACGCCCGCGAGCGGCGCGAGCCCGAGCGTCACGTAGCCACTTCCTCGCGACGCGACTTCGCGCATGGCGGCATCGACGAGGAGCTCCGAGGTCCCGTTAGGCGCGGACGGGTCGCGCAGCAGGTCCTCGAAGAACCAGCCGGCGCGGTCGTAGACCGGCACCGCGACGAGGAGCCCGACGAGCGTTCCGCCGGCGCGCGCCGCGACGTAGATGCGCTCGCGCGGATGGCCAAATGGCGCGAGCGCCACGAGGAACGCCATCGGAGGCATCTCCCGCGAGGCCAGCCATGCTCGGATGAGTGCCTCGATCTCCTTCCGAAGTGGGCTCGCAGCGGACTCGATTCGTTCGGGTTCGAGCAGCTCGACGCTCACCCCCTTCGCGCGTGCCCGGCGGAGCTGCGCGCGGAGTGATCGGCGCGCGGCGAGCACCTCGTGCCAGCGTCGCGGGTCCCACCAGGGTTGCTGCCCTATCTCGAGCGCCCGCAGAGGCGCTGCGGAAAGCAGCCGCTCTTCAACGCCGAAGAAGACGACACGTCGGCCGCGGCTCCGGGCGTGCTCGACGAATGCGTGCGACACCGCGGCAAGACGCGCTTCCGCGCAGATCGGTCCGCCGCCGACGACCCACGCGCCTCGCGTCTCCGTGTATGCAACCGCCGCGTCGTCGTCGGCGAACCAGTACTGAAACTCCGGCTCGAGCAGCTGAAACGACGTCGAGTTCCAGCCGTGCCGTTTCAGCAGTACGAGGACTCGGTCCCGGTCGGATGCGGGAGCAGGCACGCGTCCATTCTGCAACAGAGGTGCGGGTGTTATCCGCCGAAATAGTGGCAGCGCGAGGTGCAGGTTTCCTGGATGGTGATCCGTTCGAGGATCGGGAGCTTCGGCTTGAGCTCGCTCCAGATCCAGGCGGCGAGAATTTCGGACGTGGGGTTTTCGAGCCCCGGGATCTCATTGAGTAGATAGTGGTCGAGGCGGTCGACGATCGGGCGGACGATTTTCTGCAGGTCGGCGAAGTCGATGAGCCATCCCGTCGTTGTGTCGACGTCTCCACGAACCGCAACTTCGCCGCGAAACGAGTGACCGTGCATCCTGCGGCACTTGTGGCCTTCCGGAACGTTGGGGAGGTAGTGCGCCGCTTCGAAACGGAATTCCTTGACGAGCTCGACCTGCATGGCGGGAGTGCTCCGATCGTTGGACGCCGTTGGGCGCCGTCCGACAGCGCGATAACTCGGTTATGATTGCCGTGATTCCACGGGTGGAAACGGCATGTTGGAGACGAACGAAACGGAACATCGCGAGCCCTCGATCGGCGAGCTCGTGCATGAGATCGCGGAGCTCGCATCGACGATCGTCCGCGGCGAGATCGCGCTCGCGAAACTGGAGATCAAGGACGCGATCGGCCGCTCCGGCGCGGCATTCGCGCTCTTCCTGGTCGCGGCGTTCCTCGCGATGGCAGGAATCGTCTTCCTCCTGCTTGCGATGATGCTTCTGCTGTCGCCGCTCGTCGGCAGCGGCTGGGCGGCCGCCATCGAGACCGTGCTGCTCTTCGTTGCCGCGGCACTGACCGCGAGCCTTGCGAAGAAGAAGCTCGATCCGGGCGCGCTCCCCGCGCCTCCAGAAGCGAGGACTCCCGCAGCGCCGGCCCAGATTTCACCCGCAACGCAACCGAGCCCAGGAGGCCGCCGATGAGAATCACGAGCGAAACGAGGACGCAGATCGAAGGCTCGATCGAGAGAGCGCGAAAGGAAGCGGCGGCGCGCGTCGCGGCGATCGAAGGGAAGATTCGGGGGAAAGTCGACAGCCTTCGCACCGAGATCGACGTCAACCGCGTCGCAGCGGAGAACGCCCCTCAACTCGTCGCCGCCGGTGTCGCCGCGGGCATCGTCCTCGGCTACTCCCTGCCGAAGCCGCTCCGCCTCGTGCTCGAGGTTGCTGCGGTCGCCGGCCTCGCCACCGTGATCGCGCGTAAGATCGCCGAGCGTGCCGGGTGCGCAGACGACGAACTGGAAAGCGTGGACGACAAGCTGCAGAGTTCGCAGTAAGGCAGCGTGCGCGATCCACGATTCGCGATCACTCGCGCCTAACATACCTCCCTCCACCGAGTCTCCGTACGAGCCCTGCGACTTCCAGCGCAAGGAGGAGCTCGAGCACGCGCGGGAGCGGCGTCGCCTCATCGGTGAGGAAGTCGGGGTGGATTGCTTCATCGCTCGGCACCCTGGACCAGAGAGCCGCCAGCGCAGGCTCTGATGGAGGCGCGGGAGCCGTTTGCGAAGCACCCGGAGGACGGAGAGCTGGCAACTCCTCCCAGAGGTCGTCGAGGTCGTGCAGCAGCTTGGCTCCGTCCTGGATCAGCCGGTGCGTGCCTGTCGTTGCAGGCGAGAAGATCGAGCCGGGAACGGCAAAGACCTCACGTCCTTCCTCGGCCGCGAGGCGTGCCGTGATCAGCGAGCCGCTTCGCTCGCCCGCCTCGATGACGACGACGCCGAGCGAGAGCCCGGCGATGATCCGGTTGCGCACGGGGAAGTTCTGCGGGCGAGGCGCCGTGCCGTCGACGAGCTCGGAGAGGATGAGGCCGCGTTCCGCGACGCGCTCCTGGAGTCCCCGATTGCTGCGCGGGTAGGCGATGTCGATCCCTGTGCCGAGTACCGCGATCGTTGCGCCGCCTGCATCGAGCGCGGCCGCGTGCGCGGCGGTATCGATGCCGCGTGCGAGCCCCGAGACGACGACGACTCCCGCACTCGCGAGCTCGCGCGCGATCCGCGCGGCGACGTTGCCGCCGTACGGAGTCGCGCGGCGCGAGCCGACGACGGCGACAGCTGGACGAGAGAGCAGTGTACGGTCGCCGTCGACGAAGAGACGTACGGGAGGATCAGAGCTGCGCCGCAGCATCGCGGGGTAGTCGCTGTCGACGAGCGCCGTCGTTCGCGGCGAAGCGAGCGCGACGGCGCGCATCAGCGGCGCGAGGCGCGTCGCCGATCGTACGAATCGCGCGAGCGCGGGCTTGATGCCTGCGACCTCGAACAACGTCGCGTCTGAGGCGACTTCGACGGCGTCCTCTGCAAGACCCGCGTCGATGAGGGATCGTATCTGTCTATTGGAAAGTCGTTCGCTGAGCGACCAGGCAAGTACCCGATCGCGGGAAGTCCACGTTGTCCGGATGTTCACGGGTTCGTGTTGAAGGAGAGACGGAGAGCCGTTGTGGGTGTGTGTGCGGCGTAATTATAATGGCGGCATTCCCGATGGCAAGTATCCAAGAAACCGCGACTCGCCCGAGCTGGGCACGGCGTCACCTGGCAGTGAGAACCATGATTTCGACCTTCGCGCTGACGCTTGCGCTCGCGGGTTGCGCGTCGGGCCCCGACACGACCACCGCGCAGGGGCAAATGACGATCGGCTCGCGCGCCGCGCGCCAGGGGCTCTGGCGCGAGGCGATGTTCCGATACCGGAAGGCTGTGCAGATCGAGCCGGCCAATGCGATGGCTCTCAGCAACCTCGGCGTTGCGTACGAGAGTGAAGGCGATTTCGAGAATGCGCGCGAGGCGTATCTGAAAGCGCTTCAGAGCGATCGCGCGAACCCGTACATCCAGAAGAACTACAGCCGGTTCTCGGAGTTCTATCAGAAGTACAAGAAGCGCGAGCCGAAGGTGCTCGACGGCGAGCAGGGAACGGAGCAGGCGCCGGCGACAGAAACGCCGAAGCCGCCGGCCGTGCCGGAGGAGAAGAAGCCGTGAGACGATTCGCCATTGCCGCGGCTCTGCTCCTCGCTCCGGTCCCGCTCTTCGCGGGGGTGTTCGAGGCCACGCTGACTCTTCCTGTGCGCCCTCGTCTCGCGCTCACCGAGGGGACGCACCTGGCGATCGCACCGTTCGTGATCGTGGTCGCCGCGGAGGACCGCATCGATCGTGCTTCGAGGGTCGACGTCCAGGAAGAGTTCTCACGGTATCTGAAGAAGAAGCTCGAGAAAGAAACGGAGCTCGAGATCATCGACGCGTCGAGCGCGGATCTCCCGACGTCCGACGTTCGCGAGCTCGCGGCGAACCGCGACTTCTGGAAAAGCATTGCCGCGAAGAACGGTGCGGACTATGTACTGACCGGCGCGATCGACTTCGACATCGAAGACAAGGCCGGCTACAAGACGGAGGAGTACACGTCACCCGTCGATGGCCGGACTTACTACCGGCAGGTGCTGGTCGAGAGCACGGGGTTCGTCTTCGACATCGTTCTCGCCGTTTTCGACGGCGACACGGGAGAGAAAGTCGCCGAGGAGAATTTCCGCGACTTCAAGCAGTTCGACGGGCGCAACTACGACGAGCTCATGGGGCTCTTCGAAAATCTTCGCTCGATGGAAAAGCAGATCCTCAGCATATTCGTTTCGCAGGAAACGACGTCGACCCGTTATCTGTTCGACTGATTCGCGGCAGGGCGGATCCGTGGGCGGTTAGGCGCACCGTTTCGGGAGGGCTCGCGTGATCCGATTTTCGTCTCGGCTGGTGGCTGTCCTTTTCGTGCTCGTTCTTCCCGTTTGCGCACACGCGTTCGGCAAGAACAAGATCATGTACGACGAGTTCGACTGGAAGATCTACCAGTCGACCCACTTCGAGATCTACTTCTACGAAGAGGAGCGAGCGTCGCTCCAGAAGGTCGTGAACTTCTCCGAGAGCGCCTATGACGAGCTCTCGCGGAAGTTCAACTTTCAGATCTCCAAGCGGATCCCGCTGATGTTCTACGCAACCCACTCCCAGTTCGAGCAGACGAACGTCATGCTCAACTTCATCCCCGAGGGGGTCGGAGCTTTCGCCGAGCCGGTGCGGAATCGGATGGTCCTTCCGATCGACCTGCCGGACGAGAAGGTCTACGCGCTGATCAAGCATGAACTGACGCACATCTTCGAGTACGAGATCCTCTTCCGAGGCCGCTACGATCGCGCGGTGCGATCCCGGCCGCCGACCTGGCTGATGGAAGGGCTCGCGTCGTACATGGCGGAGGACGAGGACACGTTCGACCGGATGGTGCTGCGCGACGCAGTCGTCAACGACATGATTCCGTCGGTACGCTCCGGGTTCGGCGGCTTCTTCGCTTACCGCTTCGGCCACGCCGTCTTCAAATTCATCGAGATCGAATGGGGCGAGGAAGGCGTACGCGATTTCATCTTCGAGTACCGCAACGCTCTCGGGCCGACAGTCGATCGCGCGCTCAAACGCGCGTTCAACCTGACTCCCAGCGAGTTCGACCGTAAGTTCCGCACCTGGCTGCGCAAGCGCTATCTGCCCGTTCTCGTGGCGAAAGGGGAGCCCGAGGAGTATGGCGAGCCGTTCAGCGTGGTCGAGGGCACCCGCAGCACCGAGATTTCGCCGGCGATCTCGCCCTCGGGCGACCTCGCTGTCGCGCTCACGACGTACAAACAGGATGTCGATGTCGCACTCTTCAACGTTCCGAAGCGCTCGCTGATCCGCAATCTGACGAAAGGGCTGCCGGAAGAGTATGAGTACATCATCGGCCAGTTCCTGACGACGGGACCGGTGATGGGGCGCGACCTCGCGTTCAGCCCGAGCGGCGACCAGATCGCCTTCTTCGCGAAGAAGGAACGGGGTCGCCACCTCGTGCTCGTGAATGCCGCCACGGCAAGGATCGAGCGCTCGATCGGCATGGAAGTCGAACAGCAGCTCAATCCCGCGTTCTCTCCCGACGGAAAGACGATCGCATTCCACGGCATCCTTGGCAACAAGGCCGACATCTTCACGTACGACCTGGAGAGCGGCGAGCTGACGAACGTGACGAATGACGATTTTTTCGATGCGTCGCCTTCGTTTTCTCCTGACGGCAGGTGGCTGCTCTATTCATCCGTCGTGGACGGCTACGCGAAGCTCTTCCGTCTCGACCTCAACGACCCGAAGTCCCGCGTTCAGGTGACGCGAGGCGAGTGGAACGATATCGACGGTGTCTTCGCTCCTGATGGCAAGCGGGTCTTCTTCGCGTCCGACCGGCAGACGGGCCGCAACGACGAGACACGTCCCGCGGCCGGCACCGAAGCGAGCGAGGCCGCAGGCGACGTGGTGCCTCCCCCCGACCCGACGGTCTTCGCCGCGTTCAACATCTACTCGAAAGACATCGAGACGGGCGAGCTGCTCCAGTACACCGACGTCGTCGGCGGCTGCACCGTGCCGCAGGTGTTCATCGGGGAGAAGGGAACGGAGAAACTCGTCTTCACGTCGTACTACCGCGGGAGGAACAGCCTCTACGTCACCGACACGTCGAAGCCGTTCCGCGTCGTCCAGGACGTCGCGCCGACGGCGCCGATGCTCGAAGGCGAGAGAACCGCGTTCGTCCCTCCCGTCGAGGTCTCGCTCGACGAGGAGAATTACCGCGACGAAGGGAAGTTCCGTCTCTTCATCGACGACGTGTCGGTCAATGCAGGTGTCACGTCCGACCAGCGATTCGTCTCGCGCTCGGTGATCTGGATGAGCGACATGCTCGGTGGGCGGCGGTTCATCGCGTCGCTCGATTCGGTGTCGAGCTTCGCGAACTTCGACTTCATCTATCTCGACCAGCGCAAGCGGACGAGCTGGGGCGTGCGGCTGTTCGACGACAACGAGTACTACACGGTCGTCGATCCGCAGAGCGGGCGGGTCGAGCGTGAGGAAGAGGCGTATGGGCAGACGGGGCTCATCGGCTTCCTCAGCTATCCGTTCGATCGCTACCGGCGAGTCGAGTGGGGTGGTGGGTACATCTGGAGGAACATTTCATACCCCGTGCTCGTGGTGGGGGAGAACGGCCCGACCACGCAGTATCTGAAGTTCAGCGACAACCTCCCGATCGTCTTTGCGCAGTTCTCGGGCGACAACACGCACTTCCGCTCGTTCGGACCGATCTCGGGGCGCAGGTACAACCTCATCACCCAGTATTCCTACGACGTGGAGGATGGCGGGACGAAGTCGGCCGACGTGATTCTCGACATGCGCAACTATCGTCAGCTCACGCAGCGGTCGCTCTTCGCATCGCGCATCTGGGCCGCCTGGTCGGACGGGAATCGGCCTAACTTCTACTACTTCGGGGGGCTCAACACCCTCCGAGGCTACGAGTACAACGGTATCGTCGGCTCGAGGGCGTTTTACGCGAACTTCGAGCTCCGTTTCCCGATCGTCGACCGGATCGACACGCCGATCCACCTGAATTTCTCCGACATCCGCGCGCACTTCTTCTTCGACGTCGGCGGCGCCTATTTCGAAGATCAGACCGACTGGAAATTCTGGGAGGATGGACAGCTCAAGAATGGCGTCGCGTCGGTCGGATGGGGGATTGCGTTCAATTTCCTCGGGCTCGAGCTTCACTTTGATTGGGCGCGTCGCACGAACCTGAACGAGATCCTCGACGACACCACGCGCGAGTTCTGGATCGGGCAGACGTTCTGAGGAGGCGGCAGCGAGCCGCGGAATGCCGATGGACCAATACGACGAGCATCTCCGGTTGATCTCCATCTTCCACTATGTGGTGGCGGCGCTCGCCGCGCTCTTCGCCTGCTTCCCGATCATTCACCTCGTGATCGGTGTAGCGATGCTGAGCGGGGCGTTTCCGAAGGGTTCCGGGGCCGACGACCTCAAGTGGGTTGGCGGCTTCTTCGTCGCGTTCGCGAGCCTCTGGATCCTGATGGGCCTCAGCTTCGCGGCGTGTCTGATTCTCGCGGGTCGGAGTCTCGCAAGGAGGGTCCGCTATACATTCTGTCTCGTGATGGCGGGGCTCGAGTGCATGTTTGTGCCCTTCGGCACGGTGCTCGGCGTGTTCACGCTACTTACTCTGACGAAGGAAGACGTCAAGGCGCGATTCGGTCCGGCGGCGACGACCTCCGCAACCGGTTGAACGCGAGCCGGGCGTCGCGGTCGAGAACATCCGCTCGCTCAACCGGAGAGACGTTTCACTCAGCCGAGCATTGCGGCGGCAGCCTGCTGAAGGTAGCAGCCGACGATCGGGAGCTCGAGCGCGCTCGACGTGCACTCCGGCTTCGGCGTGCCGTCCGCGGAGCGCTCGCACTTCCGCTCGAACTCGACGACGACCGAAGCACGTGGGAGCCGTCCACTGTTTGGATCGACGACGACGGTCGCCGTGCGAGCTCGAGCCGACACGATCGCCTGCTCGTGGTAGTGCTCGATCGCCGAGATGTCGCTCGCGCCGTCGGCGGGTGCGACCTCGTCAGGACGCGACGCGGACAGTGTCAGAGGAGCGGCGGACTCCGTCGCCTCGGGGGTGAGCTTCGCCTTGCCCGCCGACGCGATCGCACTGATCGCACCGATCCCAGCGCGCGCGACGAGGCTGCGGGGTGAAGAAGCGCGAGGTTTGGGTGCGTGTATCCAGGCAGCAGCCGAGAACGCGACGAGGAGGGCAGACGCCGGAAGCGCAAGCTGGAGTTTCATCGCCGTCTCAGCCTTTCATCTCGATCGCTGGCTACGACAAGATGACGCTTCAGACGACGAAAAGTTAGCCGGTTTCGAGAATCGACCCGGAACCTTGACTCCGGCGTAACAGGTGCGCCGGCTGGACAGTGCGCGCCGGCGCGGTGAGAATGCGTCGGAGCGGATGCGAAGCGAGGTTGTGGTCTACACGAGGGACGTGGTCGGGCGGCGGATGGCCGGTCCGGGAATCCGCGCGTTCCATCTGGCTGACGAGATCGCGCACAAGGCGCCGGTGACGCTCGTTGCCGAGCTTGCCGGCTTCGAAGGACTCGGTCGCTTCAAGGCGTTGCAGCGCGGCACAGGGGATGCGCTCGATGCGTTACGCACGGCTCGTGTCGTGATCGGCCAGCCGACGCGCGAGCTGCTGCGCCTCACGCGGCGCCCAACGCGCGTGGTGTTCGATCTGTTCGACCCGGTTGTTCTCGAGCTACCGGTGATCTACGCCGGGCGCACGGGGATTCGCGGACGCGCACACCAGTGGATCGAATGGCAACGGTTACAGCGTGCGATGAGGGAAGGCGATCTCCTCGTCTGCGCGACGCCGCAGCAGTTCTCGTTTTACGCGGGCGTGCACCTTTCCGCGGGAGGCGAGAGCGACGGCTGGCGGGAGAAGTGGCTCACCGTGCCGTTCGGCGTCGAGAGCCGCGACACGGCGGACGACGGACCGGTGGAGCAGCTCGGTGACGAGCCGCTCGTCGTGTGGGGCGGTGGATCGTGGCCGTGGCTCGACCCGGAGACGGCGTTGGAGGCGGTCGAGCGGCTGCGGGCGTCGGGAACGAAGGTGAAGTTGCTGATGTTAGGCGGACGTCGCCCGAACGAGGGGGTCGCCGAGGCGGCGACGAGCGGTTGGGCGCGCACGATGGACACGAACGCTTCGGTGGCCGTGCTTCGCAATCGCGAGTGGATTCCGTATCGCGAGCGGGCGCGCTGGCTGCGTGCCTGCAGCGTGGCGATCATGCTCCACCGCGAGAGCCTCGAGGCGGAGTTCGCCATCCGTACCCGTCTCTTCGACGCGATCTGGTGCGGCATCCCGGTCGTTGCGACGCGCGGCGGTTTTGCCGCAGAGCTCGTGGAACGAGAAGGACTTGGCTGCGTCGTCGCGCCAGGCGATGTCGCGGACGTCGCGGCCGCGATCGGACGCATTCTTGGTGACGCCGCGTTCCATGCTTCATGCGTTGCGAACCTCGAGCGGATGCGCGAGCGCTTCAGCTGGAACCGCGTCACCGCGCCTCTCCTCGAACGGATCGTTCCGTGGCTGTGACGGAGCGCCGGATGGAGGCTGACGTCAGCGTCATCGTCGTCGCATGGAACAGCGCGGCGTGGATCGAGCGCTGCATCGCTTCGATCGCCATGGGATGCGGTGCCCTCCGGCACGAGGTGATCGTTTACGACAACGCATCGTCAGACGGCACTGCCGCGATGGCCCGTGCGGCATTGGGCTCCGCGCCCGGCGAAGTGATCGAGTCGGTCGCGAACGACGGGTTTGCGGGAGGCGTCAATCGCGCGGTCGCGCGTTCACGAGGCCGCTTCGTGCTTCTGCTGAATCCCGACTGCGAGCTCGAGCCGCGCTGCGTCGAAACGCTCGTTCGTCGCCTCGATGCGCGCGCCTGCTCCGCAGGGGCCGCGCCGCTTCTCGTCGGAACCGATGGCACGCCGCAGCGCGAATTTCAGCTTCGCCGCTTTCCGACGCTGCGAACGTTCGTGGCCGAGTTGCTGATGTTCGAGCGCTTCTTCGGGCGCGATCGAGCGATCGAGCGCTATCGTTGCCGCGATCTCGACCTCAGCGAGGAACAGCCAGTCGAGCAGCCAGCCGGTGCCGCGCTGCTCCTGCGTCGCGAGGTGCTCGAATCGCTTGGACCGTTCGACGAGCGCTTCGCGCCTGCATGGTTCGAGGACGTCGACTATTGCAAGCGAATCGCAGCGGCTGGGCTCGAGCTTCTCTTTGTCCCCTCGGCGCGCGCCGTTCATCACGGCGGCTCGTCTCTCGATGCAATGCTGCCCGGCGAGTTCGTCGGCATCTGGTACGGGAATCTCTGGCGTTATGCGGAAAAGTGGATGTCAGCCGACGATCGGGAGATCCTGAGGGTTTGCATGATCGTGGGGAGCTTGATGCGCGCCGCGGCCGTGGCCGCCGGAATTGGCCCGGATGGCGGCCGGCGGAAGTTACTCGCGGCCTATGCGGGCGTCGTACGATCGGCATGGACGAGATGGCAGAGCGATTCGCGATCGTCGTGATCACCTGGAACAGCGCGCGCTACCTGCGCCGCTGTGCCGAGGGGATCGCCTCGCAAAGCCTCGCGCCCGCGGAGGTCGTCGTCATCGACAATGCTTCGGCAGACGGCAGTGCCGAGCTCGCCGGGTCGCTGCTTCCCGGCGCAACGGTGATTCGCAATGCGACGAACAGAGGCTTCTCCGTCGCGGCAAACCAGGGAATCGCAGCGACGACGGCGGAGCTCGTTCTGCTCCTCAATCCCGACGTCATGTTAGGCGAGCGCTACTGCGAGGAGATCGTCGCGGCGCTCGCGCGAGCGGGGAGCGAATTCGGTGCCGCGACCGGCAGGCTTCTCCGCGGCGAAGGCGATGCGATCGTGCCGACGGGAGTCGTCGACTCTCTCGGGATCAGGATGACCCGGAATGGAAGGCACCTCGACGCCGGAGCGGGGGAGCCGGACAGAGGCCCGGACCGCGATGTCGAGGTGTTCGGCGTGTCAGGAGCGGCCGCGGTCTACCGGCGCACGATGCTCGACGACTGCAGAGTCTTCGGCGAAGTTTTCGACGTCGACTTTTTCGCCTATCGCGAGGACGCCGATCTCGCCTGGCGTTCGAGGGTCTTCGGTTGGAAGGCGCTCCTCGTCACGGCGGCCACCGCATGGCACGTCCGTCGCGTGACCCCGGAGGTACGCGCGAGTCTCCCTCCCGAAATCAATATGCACTCGGTCAAGAATCGTTTCCTCCTTCGGATCAAGAACGAAGGGATCGGGCTCGCGCTGCGCAACGGCGCGTTCGAGCTCGTGCGCGATGCGGCGGTCGTCGGGGCAGCGCTGACGATCGAACGAAGCTCGCTTCCTGCGTTCTCGTGGTTGTGGAAGAATCGCGCCTCGATCCTCGCGAAGCGGGCCGAGATTCAGCGTCGCCGCCGCGTCGAGGATCGAGACCTCGTCCGCTGGTTCGATTGATGCGCAACGACGATAGAAGCCTCTCGGTCGCGATACTCGGAACGCGGGGTGTGCCACCGCGCTACGGAGGATTCGAGACGTTCGCGGGCGAGCTCGGGAAACGGCTCGTTGCACGCGGCCATCGGGTGACCGTCTACTGTCGTTCGTCGCTCTATCGAGGGGAGGCACGCGAATGGAACGGTGTGAGGCGGATCGACCTCCCCGCTGCGCGATCGAAGTACTTTGAGACGGTGAGCCACGCGGGGCTCTCCGCGCTCGACGCGCTCGCACGGAGCTTCGACGCGGTGCTCGTCTGTAACGCGGCGAACGCCTACGTGCTGCCGCTGCTCGCCGCGGCGAGGATCCCGGTCGCAATCAACGTCGACGGCATCGAGCGGATGCGGACGAAGTGGAACGCGCTAGGGCGGTTCGTCTACATGGCTGGCGAAGCGCTCTCGGTGGGGTTCGCCGACCGCATCGTCGCCGATGCACAGGTGATCGCGGATTACTACCGCGAGACGCATCAGACGGCCTCGGAAGTGATCGCCTACGGTGCGGGATTCCCTGACGAGCCCGACAGCGAGGTGCTCGCTCGGCTCGGTCTGACGGCGCGCGACTATCTGCTCTACGTATCGCGACTCGAGCCGGAGAACCACCCGCTCGAAGTGGCGCGAGGGTATCGGGACGTCGACTCGCCGCGTCCCCTCGTGCTCGTGGGCGACGCGCCGTACTCGGCCGGATTGATCGCCGAACTGCGCGAGGTCGCAGCGAACGATCCGCGTGTGATGCTGACGGGTGGACTCTACGACGCCGATTACCGTACGTTGCAGCGGAACGCGCTCCTTTATGTGCAGGCGACGGCCGTCGGCGGGACGCATCCGGCGCTCATCGAGGCGATGGGGTCGGGGGGCGCAGTGGTCGCGTACGACACTCCGGAAAATCGCGAAGTCGGCGGCGACGCGATCTGCTACTTCACGTTCGGTGACCGCACCCCCTTCGCCGAGGTCGTCTCCTCGGCGCTCGCCGATCCGGCCGCTCTCGACGCGTGGCGAGCGAAGGCTCGCGCCCGCGCGCGGATGTTCAACTGGGATGCGGTGACTGACGCCTATGAAGCACTGTTCCGGGCTCTGGCGTTCCGTCCGTGAACCGCGTCGGATTCGCGGACGGAACGCTCACCAGACCCGATCGACCCCGAGAATGGAGAATCGAGGACTAAAGGAGGGGGGCAGGGGTGCAGAACGTCGTCGGGACGCAGAAACGCTTTCGGTCCGACCTTGTTCGCAATTCTCGAATTCCGGCGAAATCTCCCTAGACGGCCTCAACGCACGCCCCGTACTTACCCTTCGAAGCCACAATCCCGGCAAGCAGCCATGGCTATGGACGGGGGCGAGGCAGCTGGTAAGATCCTGCCGAGCCTGAAGTTGGCGGGGTCGAGGGCTCGAGACGATCGAGCCGGTGCGAATTCGAGGGGCGGATGCTCAAACAACAGGCGAAGCTGGTGGCCAGGACGGTGTACCTGGCCGACATCGTCCTCACGACGGTGGCATTCTTCGCAGGCTTTTGGATTCGCGACGATTTCCTTCCGTTCCTCTTCCCAGGCCGCTTCCCGACCGGACTCTACCCCGTCACCGAGTATCTGAAGATCTACCCGCTCGTGGTCGTGATCTGGTCCTTCATCCTCTTCCGGCATCGAAGCTATCGAAGTCATCGGACGACGCCAATCCGGGCCGAGGCGCTGCAGACGCTCGAAGTGGTCGCGGTCGGCACCGTGATCTTCGCGACGATGGCATGGTTGTTCCGGCTGACGGAGCTTTCCCGTACCTGGTTCGCGATCTTCTTCGTACTCGACGCACTGCTTCTCGTTTCGGTGAGGCTGGGTCTCCGGCTCATTGCGCGGTGGGTGCGCGAGCGCGGGATGAACTACCGGACGATCGTGATCGTCGGCACGGGGCGCCGCGCGCGGGAGATCGTGAGCCTCATCGAAGAGCATAAGTACTGGGGCTATCGGATTCTCGGCTTCATCTCCGATGGCCACCGGCTTCCATCCGAGCTGTCGCGCTACCCGGTGTTAGGCGATCTCGCGCGGCTTCGCGTTCTGCTCGAGGAAGGAACGGGCGTCGCGGACATGGCGATCGACGAGGTGATCTTTGCCGTGACGCGTCGAAGGCTCGAGGCGAGCCGCGGGATTTTCCGTCTCTGCGAGGAGTTGGGTGTGCGCACGCGCGTCGCAATGAGCTTCTTCCCGATGCGCAATGCGCGTGTGGAGTTCGAGGAGCTCGACGGCGTTCCGCTCATCAGCTTCACCACGACCCCGTCGAACGTGGCGCAGCTCGCGACGAAGAGGCTCCTCGACGTCGCCATCTCGCTGCTCCTCATCGGACTCTCCGCACCCCTCGTGCTCATTGCAGCGATTGGGATCAAGCTATCGTCTCCCGGATCGGTCTTTTTCAAACAGGAGCGGATGGGGCTCAACGGGCGCATCTTCACCATCTACAAGTTCCGCACGATGATCGAGGATGCGCATCGACGCCGTACCGAGATCGAGCACCTCAACGAAATGAACGGGCCGGTCTTCAAGGTCAAGGCTGATCCGCGCGTCACGCGAATCGGCCGCCTTCTGCGGAAGTTCTCTCTCGACGAGCTGCCTCAACTCTGGAACGTTCTCAAGGGAGACATGAGCCTCGTGGGGCCACGCCCGCCGATCCCGGAGGAAGTCATCCTGTACGAGCGCTGGCAGAAGCGGCGCTTGTCGATGAAGCCGGGGCTCACCTGCCTCTGGCAAATCAGCGGCCGCAACGAGCTCGACTTCAACCGTTGGATGGAGCTCGATCTCCAGTACATCGACAATTGGTCGCCGGCGCTCGACTTCAAGATCATGCTTCGAACGATCCCCGCGGTTCTCTCCGGCCGCGGTGCGTCGTAGGCGAGTTCGAAGGCGATTTCGAATTTCGGATTTCGAATCTCAGGGTACCGCCTCCGGCGCCGAATCCCGATCGATCGACTCTTTGGGCAACTCAAATTCGAAATTCGAAATTCGAAGTTCTTCGCCGCTGCCCCTGCGATAATGTCGGCGCGTGTCCGAGGCAAGCTCCCGATCGATCTCATGGCGCGTCGTCGCCGGAGTGCTCCTGCTCGCCGCGCTCGTCGTTTTCGGAGTCATGCCGTACTACGTGACTTTTCTCGTAGACGATCGGGTGAAATGGCACTCGCTTCTGGAGCAGTTTCCCGATCGTCGCGCTCCCGGCTACCGCGAACTGTTACGCGAAGCTGACGCGAGAATCCCCCGAGGTGAGCGCGTCGCCATCGTGTTCCCGACACTCGAATGGCCACGGGGATACTCGTATGCCTTCTTCCGCGCAGAGTACCTGCTTGCCGGGCGTGTCATCGTACCGCTGTCATGGTGGGACGGGCCGGCCCCCGAGAGGATCGCGGAAGCCGAGTACATCGTTGTCTATGGCGCGGGCCGTCCCTCGGGCCGGTGGGAGCGCCTCTTTCAGAACGGAGACGGTGAAGTCGCGAGGAGGATCCGGTGACCGCCGCGCTTCTCGCGATTTCGATTCTCACCGTGGCCGGGTTGCCGCTCGCGACGTGGCTCGAGCCGTCGTTAGGCTGGCGTGCTCGAACGGGAGTTTCGTTCATGCTCGGAGCCGGCGTTTCAACGCTCCTGATGCTATCTCTGAGCCTCGTCGGCATCTCATGGTCGCCCGCGGTCGTTCTAGGCGGAGTTGCGCTCGTCGCCTGCGCGTGTGTTCCGTTGGCGAGGCGAGCACGGGGCGAATCATCGACGACGCTCCGTGCGACGCCGCTATCGTTAGGCGCGGATGCTGCGACGTTTCTCTCTCTCGGAGGCTATGCAGTTTTCGCGACGCTTGCGCGGCCCTGGGAATGGGACTTCTGGGCGATTTGGGGGCTGAAGGCGAAGGAGTTCTTTCTCGCGCGCGGGGTGAGCTTCGAGTTCCTGGCGCGGCCTGACAACTTCTTTGCGCATCCCGACTACCCTCCGCTCCTCTCCCTCGTGTACGACTTCGTCGCGATTCTCGAAGGAAGGTGGGATGACCGTTGGATGGGCGTGCTGAGCGTCGCGTTCGCGGTGGCGATGCTCGCCGTCATGCGCGAGGAGCTCGAGCGGCAGAGTGGATCGCCGGTTATCGGAGCGGCCGGCACGCTGGCGCTTTCGGGTGTCGCCTGCAGCGCATGGGTGGGGCTCGGCGAAGGGCCGCTCGTCGCGCTTGCGTCCTCGGGGCTCGTCATCATGTCGCGCGGGCTGCGTGACGACGCGCCGAGGGCGATTGCGGCGGGGAGCGTCCTCCTCGGCCTCTCGGCGCTCACGAAGAATGAAGGACTGAGTTTCGTCGTCGCGACAGCGGTGGTCACGGTCATCGTCTCGCGCCGTAGGGTGCTGCTTGCCGCGCTGCCGGCAGCGGCGGTGGTGGCACCGTGGCTCGTGGCTCGGGTGATGATCGCGGCAACGACCGACGTCTTCGAGGGGGGATTCGTGGCGCGGTTCACGGAGCGCCTCTCCAGTCCTTCGGCGTTCTTTGAAACGCTCGCCGGTGGGCGGTTCGAGCGGCCTCTCTTCTGGCTGATTGCGCTGGTTGCGCTCATGCTGCATCCTCCTGCCGCGAAGCGTCAGCGCTTCCTCATCGGCGTCGCTTTGCTGCAGGCGCTTTCCTACATCGCGGTTTACGCTGGAACGTTGAATGATTTAGCGTCACACGTGCAGAGCTCATTCGGGAGGGTGACGAGTCATCTCGCGCCACTCGTCGGAATCGTCGCGATCCTTGCGATCGGAGCGATGTTGAAGACGGATCATGCAGTTGTTGTGGAAGGGAAGGTAGACGTTGGACACGAACGCTGACCCGGTTCTCGACGACGACAGCGGCGAGTTCCGCACCGCCGCGCACCGCGCGGTCGACTGGATGGCCGATTACCTCGACAACGTCGGGAAGTACCCGGTTCTCTCGCGCTCGAAGCCGGGCGAGATCGCGGCGGCGTTCGCTGACGATGCGCCGCGCGAGGGGCGGGCGCTCGAGGAACTCCTCGTCGAGTTCGAGGAAAAGATCCTCCCCGGCGTGACGCACTGGAACCATCCCGCCTTCTTCGCCTACTTCGCGATCACTGGCTCCCGTGCGGGCGTCGTCGGCGAGATGCTTTCCGCGGCGCTGAACCTCAACGGCATGCTCTGGAAAACGTCGCCGGCTGTCACGGAGCTCGAGATGACGGTGCTCGAGTGGCTGCGAAAGGCGATGGGCCTTCCCGACGGGCTCTTCGGGATCATCAACGACACGGCGTCCATCAATTCGTACCTGGCGCTCGCCGCCGCGCGCGAAGCGACCGGGTTCAACATCCGCGAGCTCGGGATGACGGGACGCGAGTTGCCGCAGATGCGCGTCTACTGCAGCGACCAGTCGCACTCGTCGATTGAAAAGGCGGCACTCGCGCTCGGGTTCGGCGCGCGCGGCGTCCGCAAGATTCTTGCCGACGAGGCGTTTCGAATGGACGTGTCCGCGCTCAACCACGCGATTGAGGAAGACATCGCGGCAGGTGTGAGGCCGGTGGCGGTTTCGTGCACGGTCGGGACGACGTCGACCGCCTCGGTCGACCCGGTCGCGGAGATCGCCGCGATCACGAGGCGTCACGGGATCTGGCTTCATGTCGACGGGGCGTATGCGGGGCCGGCGACGATCCACCCACGCTTTCGTTGGATCTGGAATGGCATCGAGCACGCCGACTCGATCGTCGTGAACCCACACAAATGGCTCTTCACCCCGGTTGACTGCAGTGTGCTCTACACGAAACGCCCTGACATGCTGAAAGAGACCTTCTCGCTCGTTCCCGACTACCTGAAGACGTCGGAGAGTGAGGTGATCAACTACATGGACTACGGGCTCCAGTTGGGGCGACGATTCCGTGCGCTCAAGCTCTGGCTCGTGCTCTCGCACTATGGCACCGCCAGGCTCGGTGACGTGATTGCGTCGCATGTCGACCTCGCGGAGGGCCTCGCGCGACACATCACCGCGACGTCAGGCTACGAGCTTGCTGCACCGCAGTCGTTTTCGGTAGTCGTCTTCCGCAAGGTCGTGAAGCGCGCGGACGGCGACGTCGACGAGGATGCGTCGGAGCGGGCGAACGAGGCGTTGATGATTGCGATCAACGAGTCGGGGCGGGCCTTCGTCTCGCAGACGCGACTGCGCGGAAAATACGTACTGCGCGTTGCGATCGGCAACGGCGCCACGACCCATGAGCACGTTGACCGCCTGAAGGAGTTCATCCGATAGTGCGGAGGGAGCCGTGGGGGTCTGGCCCAGTGGCCTTGAGTTAGGAAGTTAACCCTGAAGTGAGATCGTAGAACGGCGAAAGTTGAACCCAGAAATGGACCCTGGACGGAGGTTTCTGGGTTCGAAATCCAGCATTCTTCGTTCTCACTGCGGCCCTCGTTTCTTGACTTCAGGCCGCTTGAGGTCATTGAGGTCATTGGGGTCAGACCCACAGTTTAAAGTCGTCGGAAGGGGACTTCCGACGACTTCAAACTGTGGGTCCGACCCCTCGGCCCTTCCGACGACTTTAAACCGTGGGTCTGACCCCTCGGCTCGTCGGCCCTTCCGACGTGACCCCTCGGCTCCTCCGCTTTAAACTGTGGGTCTGACCCCTCGGCTCTTGACCCCTCGGCTCTCTGGGTCTGACCCCTCGGCTCTCCGCCTCTTTCGCACTCGCGATCGATCGGTGTTACGCTCCACCGTCAGCGCCTATGACACAGCTTCGTCTCGAGATTGTTGAACCCAGGCTAGCGGCAACGTGTGCGATCGACGAGCTTTTGGCGCGGCAGCAGGTCGTCCATGCGTTCGTCGGCGAGGTCGCGATCGGCGCGTGGACGGGCCGGTGTGTCGAGACGGGTTCGGTCGACGTGCTCGCGCTCGTGTCGCCTGATCGATGCCAGCAGATTCCGATGATGGCGAGCCACCGTGGGTTCCGCGTCGACGAAGCGGATGTCGAGAGCGCACGCGAGCTCGACCTCATTCCAATGCGATGGGGCAAGGGAACGAGCGCGCCTCGCGTGCATGTTCTGATGGCGACGAACGCGCTTTATGCGGCGATGCTCAACCGCGCGGTCGACGCGAGGCTCGGCGAGTCGATGCTCCGCGTCGTTCATGTCGAAGATCTCGCGCTGATGCTCACTCTCTCCGATCGCGACGACGTCACGGTCGACGAGCTCGCCGTTCGATCGGGTCACGCATTCGACCGCACGCGGTTCGAGGAGACGCTCCGCTCGATCGGGCTTGCAGGAAAGGTGGACGTGCATTGATCTGGATCGACTCCGCGGAGGGGCTTGGAAGACTGCTCGAAGTGATTTCCCGCGCCGACCTCGTTGCCATCGACACCGAGGCCGATTCGCTCCATAGCTATTTCGACAAGGTCTGTCTCATGCAGATCACGGCGGCGGGCGAAGACTGGATCGTCGATCCACTTGCAGGTTTCCCGATTGCGCCAATCGGCGAAGTGCTCGCCAGCGAGACGTGCGTGAAGGTATTCCACGGCGCCGACTACGACCTTCGCATTCTCAATCGCGACTTCGGTTTCGAGATCCGCAACCTGCGCGACACGATGGTTTGTGCGCAGCTTCTCGGCTACGAGGCGATCGGCCTCGCGGCCCTGCTGGACAGGCATTTCGGGTTGAAGCTCGACAAGACGCACCAGCGAGCCGACTGGTCGCAGCGTCCTCTCACTCCCGACATGTTGCGCTACGCGGCGACCGACACGCATTATCTCGCGGAGCTCGTTGCGAAGCTCGAAGTCGAACTGCGCGAAAAGGGGCGATGGGAGTGGGCGCTCGAGGAGTTCGCGCGGCTTGAGCAGATCCGTCACGCCGAAAGTGTGCCCGACCCCGAAGCGTTCCGAAAGTTGAAGAACATCGGACGCTTCAACAGGCGCCAGCTCGCTGCCCTTGCGCGCATTCACGCCTGGCGCGACGGCGTCGCCCGTAAGGTCGACCGGCCCCCGTTCAAGGTCGTCGGGAACGACACGCTCGTCGCAATTGCGGAGGCGCTGCCGCAGTCGGTGCGTGAGCTCAAGCTGATTCGAGGAATGACTGCAGGGCAGGGGGGACGCCACGGCACGGGGATCCTCCTCGCGGTGTCCGAAGCGCTCGCGCTTCCCGAGAGCGAGCTCCCGGAGCTGGTCGCGAAGAAGCAGTGGATTCGCGACAAGATGCTCGAACAGAGAATTGACCTCCTGCGGGCGGTCCGCGACGAGCTTGCGAAGGATCTCGAGATCGAGCCAGGAGTGCTTGCTCCGCGCCATGTGCTCACGGCGATCGCCACGGACCGGCCGTCGCAGGCTTCGGCACTCGCGTCAATTCCGGCGATGCGACGTTGGCAGATCGATGTCGCCGGCGAGCGCCTCGTCGCTGCGATCCAGCCCACACTTTGACGTGGCGGAGCGCACCCGGCCGCGGTGTTGCCGTCCTTGCGCCGCATAGCCCATCGCATACAATCCGCGAGGCTCGAGTGGGCGCAGCTCGTCCGGAAGAGCTGCAATCGGGAAACGGTTGTGAGCGTGACCGTATGAGCGCCCTGACGGGCGCCCGTCATTCGAGAAAGGAAGCATCGCTCCATGGAGAGAATCAGCGAGTATCGCGTCGTAATCATCGGCTCCGGTCCCGCGGGATGCACCGCGGCACTCTACCTGTCCCGCGCGAATCTCAAGGCGGTCGTGCTCGAGGGGCTTCAGCCGGGCGGTCAGTTGACGATTACGACGGAGGTCGAGAACTACCCGGGCTTTCCGGAGGGGATACTCGGGCCTCAGCTCATGGACCTGATGCGAAAGCAGGCGGAGAGATTCGGCGCCGACTTCAAGATGGAGCAGGTGGTGAAGGTCGAGGCGGGGAAGCGCCCGTTCGTGGTCGTCACGGAAGATCGCGAGTACGAGTGCGACGCGTTGATCGTTGCGTCGGGCGCGACGGCGATGCAGATCGGCCTCGAGTCGGAGAAGCAGCTCCAGGGATTCGGCGTTTCCTACTGCGCGACGTGCGACGGCTTCTTCTTCAAAGGGAAGGAGATCGTCGTCGTTGGCGGCGGAGACTCCGCGATGGAGGAAGCAACGTTCCTCACCAAGTTCGCGAGCAAGGTGACGATCGTCCATCGCCGGAAGGAGATGCGCGCGTCGAAGATCATGGTGAGGCGCGCGCAGGAGAACCCCAAAATCGAGTTCATCTTCGACACGGTGGTCGAGGATGTGATCGGGAGCAAGAACGGCGGCGTCACGGCGCTGAAACTTCGCAACGTCATCACGAATGAGGCTCGCGAGCTGGCGACGCAGGGTCTCTTCGTGGCGATTGGGCACACCCCGAACACGCAATCGTTCAAGGGGTTGCTCGACATGGACGACAAGGGGTACCTCGTCACGAAGACGGGATCGACCTACACGAACATCGAAGGCATTTTCGCTTGCGGCGACGTGGCAGACCACGTCTACAGGCAGGCGGTCACGGCGGCTGGAACGGGCTGCATGGCGGCGCTCGACTGCGAGCGCTGGCTGAGCGGTCACGAATAGCCGGATCATCGGGACCGCACGAAGGAGAGGTCAATGACGCGTCACAGAGCGGCGCAAAAGGTTCTGATTCTTGGCGGCGGCGGTATGGTCGGCGTGGAGGTCGCGCGCGAGGCGGTTCGCGAGCTCCAGCCGGACGAGATCATCATCTCGGCCCTAACGGCGGGCGAGGTCGACGAAGCCGTCGCCGAGCTGCGCGCCGATGCCGGTCGACTCGGCTGGACGACGAAATTCACTCCCGAGCCGGGTGACATCTTCATCCCCGCCTCACTGCAGGGGCACGGACGCGGTAAGCTCGTCGCCGACCGGAAGCTGTTCGACGAGCTGTTCGATGACATCTTCTCGTCGAACCCCGAGGCGTACAAAGGGTCGAAGCTCTTCAAACTGATCGACACGCACCGTCCCGACGTCGTCGTCGACTGCATCAACACCGCGACGGCAATCAGCTATCAAGACGTCTACACGACGTCACGCCGCGTGAAGGTGATGCTCGATCGTCTCGAAGACGCGGGATCGCTCGACAAGGCCGACCTCGACAGATTCATCCTCGGGGTGCGCGAGCTAATGATCGCGCAAGGCGTACCGCAAATCACGCGCCACATCCTTTACCTGCACAACACGCTCAAGGACACCGCCGTCAGAATCTATGTGAAGGTCGGAACGACGGGCACGGGCGGCATGGGCCTCAACATCCCCTACACCCACAGCGAAGACAAGCCGAGTGCGACGTTGATCTCTAAGTCAGCGATCGGCTTCGCCCACACCGGCCTCCTCTTCCTGCTCGCGCGAACCCCAGGCGCCGCTGCGAAGGGGAGCGAGAACATGGGAACCTTGATCAAGGAAGTAAAGCCGGGGGCGATGATCGGCTTCCGGAAGCTTCGCTCGAGTCATGTGAAGCTCGCAGGCGCGACCGGTGCGCGGGAGCCTGGTTTCCTCGTCGAGTCGAAGGACGAAACGATCGGAGCGACGCTCCAGCCGCGCGCTGACTTTGCAAGCTACGCGAAATTCGAGAACCGCGATGTGCCGGTGACGATCGTCGGCGCCGACACGGGCGAGAATGGCTTCTTCTGCATCGGCGAGTTTCACGCGATTACCTATCCGCGTCAGATGGAGTACGTGACGCCGGAGGAGGTAGCGCGCACGGTCATCCTCGAGATCCTCGGGGCGTCGACCGGGCGCGATGTCCTTGCCGCGATCGACGGCGCGATTACCGAGCCGAGCTATCGCGCAGGCGTGCTCCGCGATCATGCGTGTCGGCAGCTCGAGGCGCTCGAGCTCGCCCTTGCCGCAGAGAAAGACTTTCTTCCTTCGGTTGCGATCGGCCAGCTGGGGCCTCCGCGCCTCTCCAAGCTCCTCTTCGAGGCTTACCTCATCCGCGCCGCAACCGGAACGGCGTCGGCGGAGGCACTCGCAAAGCGTCCGGCGGAAGAGCTCAGGAAGTCGGTCGAGGCCTGGCTCGCGGTGAATCCGAAGGTCACGAGCCTCGTCACGACAATCGGCATCCCGATTCTCCGCGATGGCGATGGTGCGGCGAGGATCACTCGCGGTCCGCGGCTCAATATTCCGGTCCCGCGCCCCGACGCGAAGCCTAACGAAATGGACGCCGCGGCGGTCGAGAAGTACGCGTTCCAGGGTTGGGTCGACCTGCGCCCGGCGAACTTCGTTGCGTGGTCGGAGCGAATCGCACGACTCGTCACCTCGAAAGCCGACATCGCCGCTGGCGGTTCCGCGGCATTTGACCGGCCCAGCTACATGCCCGACGATTTCATCCCCGGCGAAGTTGTCGGCTGGCTGCTGGCCAACGAGTCGGACGCCTCTGGAATGGTTGGGAACCGGCTGTTCTAGCCAGAGTCATTCGTGAATTCTCGGCCCCTTTCCGCGAGAGCGGAAAGGGGCCTTTGGCTGTTGAGAGGCTTTGAAGTGAGAGCGTAGAACGCTGAATTTAGAAGCCAGAAGGAGGCACCCTGCAGGTTCTCCTTTCTGGATTCTCAATTCAGCGTTCTACGCTCTCACTTCAAGGTGTTCGATGACGCACCCACGTCTAACGAAGCTGCCCGAATACACCAAGGCCCCGCAACTCGTCGTCGCAGGGCCTCGTGAGATCTAGTACGCGTTGAGGATGTAGGCGAGGGGGTTGACCGGCTGGTCGTTGAGGCGGACTTCGTAATGGAGGTGGGGGCCGGTCGAACGGCCGGTGCTGCCGACGGTGCCGATCATGTCGCCACGCTTGACCTTCTGCCCTGCCTTGACCGCAAAGCCCTGCAGGTGGCCGTAGCGCGTCGAGTATCCGAAGCCATGCGAGATGAAGATCACGTTGCCGTAGCCGTTCGCCCACTCCGCCTTGACGACGATGCCATCGGCGGGGGCGCGAACCGCTTGCCCGGGTGCCGAGGAGATGTCGACCGCGCTGTGCTGCCCCTTCTCGCCGGTGAACGGATCGGAGCGGCCTCCAAAGCCATCGGTCAGCACGCCGTGTACGGGCGCGATCGAAGGCGTCGACGAAAGCATCTGTGAGCGCTCGGTGAGTTTGTCTTCGAGCAGCGAGAGCTCGCTGGCGAGACGACGCGAGCGGAAACGCATCGTGTCGACTTCATCGCGGTAAGGGCTTCCCGGAGCGGAGGAGTCGCGAAGGCCGCCGACGCCGCCCGTCGCTCCGTCGTCGATCGCATTGACGCCTGCAATGATCGCGAGCTTTCGCGTCTTCTCTTCGACCGACTTCAGTTGCGACCGAAGCGTGTCGACCGACTTACTGAAGTCCTCGTTCGCGAGCTGAAGATCGCGGTTCTCCTGCTTCAGCCTTGTGAGCTCGCGCGAGTGAGAGATCGAAGAGAAATACTGGATGGCGAAGAAGCTCGAAAAGAGCAGCGACATCCCCGCGAGTCCGACGGCGCCCCAGAGGAGCCGGTGAGAAACCACCAGCTTCCTGAACTTCGCCCGCGCATGCGGCACGAAGATGAGCGTCGCGTACTTTGATTTCATTCGATAGGATCCCCGAAAACCCGTAAGGACCGCGTTATTCTATGGAACGACCTGATCGTGTCAATCAAAAGTTAGAGTCGCATCGATCAGTAATGGAATATTTGTACGCTAACCAACTGATTGGACTTGATTTAGATGATTCCTTGTTAGAAAAATTCCTAATTAAGGATAAATATGTGATTACGGCATAAGTCTTGCGCGCTCAGTCGGTTGATTCGCGTATCCTCCGCCTCTGGCTGATGAGCGACAATGACGTAAATCACAAACGAACGTGAGGACTGTTCGGAGGCGTGTGGAGTCGCGGCGGAGAGCCTTCGAGGCGGCGCGGAAGCGAGCGCGGACGCCTTTGACTGTTGAACGTCATCTGTATATTCTCGCGGCCGTCGTGCGATCCCGCCCGATCACCATCCGGAGACCACAACTATGAAGATGAAGAAGCGACTCCTCGACGGAGCGCGGCTCGCCCGCACCATCCGCCGCCTTGCGATCGAGATCGTCGAGCGCAACAAGGGGACCGAGAATCTCGTCATCACCGGCATCCGGAGTCGTGGAGTTCCGATTGCTGAACGGATCGTGAAGCACATCCAGGAAGCGGAAGGGGTTGAGGTGCCGCTCGGCATTCTCGACATCACCCTCTATCGCGACGACCTAACCACGGTTGCGCCGCAGCCGCTCGTCAAGCCGAGCCACTTTCCCTGCGCGATCGAGAACAAGACGGTGATTCTGATCGACGACGTGCTCTACACCGGTCGCACGGTGCGTGCGGCACTCGACGCGTTGATCGACTACGGCCGGCCGCGCGCGATCCAGCTCGCCGCACTGATCGACCGCGGTCATCGCGAGTTGCCGATTCACGCCGACTTCACCGGACAGGTCATCCCGACCGATCGCTCGGAAGTCATCAAGGTCAAGCTGCAGGAGACCGACGGCGAGGATGAAGTCCTCCTGATGGAGAAGTAAGCGACGATGCGATCTCAGGCCACCGCGCTCCGTTCGAAGGATCTCCTCGGCATCGAACAGCTCACTCCCGAAGAGATCTCGTTGATCCTCGACACGGCCGAGGGATTCCGCGAAGTCAGCGAGCGTCCGATCAAGAAGGTTCCGACGCTCCGCGGGCAGCTCGTGATCAATCTCTTCATGGAAGCGTCGACTCGCACGCGGGTCTCGTTCGAGATTGCCGAGAAGCGTCTTTCCGCCGATACGCTCAACTTCTCCGCATCGGGCTCATCCGTCGAGAAGGGCGAGACGCTGATCGACACGGCGGAGAATCTGATGGCGATGCAGCCCGACATGATCGTCATCCGTCACAAGCACCCTGGCTCGCCGAAGATGCTCGCCGACCTCCTGCCTGCGTCGATCATCAATGCGGGCGACGGCGCGCACGAGCATCCGACGCAGGCGTTGCTCGACGCCTTCACGATTCGCGAACGGCTCGGTCGACTCTCCGGGGTGAACGTCTCGATCATTGGGGACATCGCGCACTCGCGCGTCGTCCGGTCGAACATCCACCTGCTCACGAAGATGAAAGCGAACGTGACGCTCGCCTCGCCGCCGACGCTGATGCCCGCAGAGATCGAGAAGATGGGTGTCCGCGTCGTCCACTCGCTCGACGAGGCGCTCGAAGGGGCCGACGTCGTGATGATGTTGCGCATTCAGCTCGAGCGGCAGAGCAAGATGACGTTCCCGTCGCTGCGCGAGTACTTCAACACCTTCGGGCTCACCCCCGAGCGCCTGCGCCGTGCAAACGGAGGCGCGATCGTCATGCACCCTGGGCCGATGAACCGCGGCGTGGAGATCTCTTCCGACGTCGCCGACGGCCCCTGCTCGGTGATCCTCGATCAGGTCACGAACGGTGTTGCCGTTCGGATGGCGGTTCTCTACCTGCTCGCGGGCGGGCACCTGCAGGAATCGTGAGGCGAATCCGATGAACTTGCTGATCGCGAACGGAAGGGTCGTCGACCCGTCACAGAACATCGACCGCGTGGCTGACGTCCTCATCGAGGACGGCATCGTCGCGAAGGTCGGTCCTGGTCTCAAGGCTGCCAAAGGAGTCGAGACGATCGATGCCTCCGGCTGCGTCGTTGTTCCGGGGCTCGTCGACCTTCACACGCACCTGCGCGAGCCTGGGCAGGAGCACAAGGAGACGATTCGAACCGGTACGACCGCCGCCGTCGCCGGCGGTTACACCTCGGTGTGTGCGATGGCCAACACGACGCCGCCTAACGACGAGCGCCCGGTCACGGAGATGATCGTCGCCGAGGCGCAGCGGAACGGCGTCTGCAGGGTCTACCCGATCGGTGCGGTCTCGAAGGGTCTCGCCGGCGGAGAGCTCGCCGAGATGGCCGACCTGCGCGGCGCTGGCTGCGTCGCGTTCAGCGACGACGGTAAGCCGGTCACCAATTCGAAGCTGATGCGCGCCGCGCTCGATTACGCACGCATGCTCGGAGTCCCGGTCGTCGCCCACGAGGAGGATTGCCACCTCGCCGAGGGGGCAGTCATGCACGAGGGGTACTACTCGACGCTGCTCGGCATGAAGGGGGTCCCCGCAGCGGGAGAAGAGATCCTTACATCGCGCGACATTCATCTCGTCGAGCTGACGGGAGGAAAACTTCACGTCGCACACCTGTCGACGCATGGCGCCGTCGAGGCGGTTCGACGAGCGAAGTCGCGCGGGCTCCCGGTGACATGCGAGGTCACCCCGCATCATCTGGCGTTGACCGACGAGGCGGTGCAGTCATTCTCGACGAGCCTCAAGATGAATCCGCCGCTTCGCTCGGAGTCTCATCGTCTCGCGCTGATCGAGGCGATCAAGGACGGGACGATCGACGCGATCGCAACCGATCATGCGCCTCACCATCCCGACGAAAAGCGGGTCGAGTTCGACCTCGCGCCGTTCGGCATCATCGGGCTCGAGACCGCCTTCGCGGTGTGTTACGAAATCCTCGTGAAGTCGAAAGCGATCAAGCTGGCGCAACTCGTCGACCTCATGTCGTGCCGTCCGGCGAAGATCTTCAACCTCCCGGGTGGAACGCTCAAGCCGGGAAGCGCTGGCGACGTGGCGGTGATCGACGTCGACGGTTCGACCGAGTTCGCATCGTTCCGTTCACGGTCGATGAACTCGCCGTGGCGCGGTCGCACACTGCCGACGCGCGTCGTCGCGACGGTCGTCGGCGGCGTCGTTCGCCACGACGCGCGTGCGGATGCGAAGGAAGGGGAGAAGGCGCGCCCGAAGGCCGCGAAGGCCCGAACCGCTCGCCGCTAGTCTCATGCCGAAGCGGGTCGTCATCGTCGACGATTCCTGCGCCTTCTGCGATCTCTGGGAGAACATTCTCGGAGAACGTTACGGTGGCGCGGCGAGGGTCGAGAAGTACACACACCCCTACGATGCCCTTCCACACATCGACGAATCGATCGACTTGTTGATCGTCGACCTCGAGATGCCGGGGATGGACGGACAGAAGTTCGTTGCATTCGCGCGCCAGAAAGGGCTTCCGGCAAAGAAGATCATCGTGACCTCCTCACACGACGCCAAAGAGCTCCATGAGCGCTTTCGCATCGGCGATACGATCGCGGTGATCAACAAGACCGAGCCGAAGCAGCAGGAGGCGTTCCTGATGATCCTCGACTCGGTCATGCGCAAGTGACTCCTTGCATGTCGTTTCGCTGACGTGCAACATATGAAGGGCGCCCGTCCTCCGGGCGTAGCGCACGAGAGCCGGAGATCAACTTGACAGACACGAGCCAGTCCGGCGCAGCGCCGGCCGCACAGCTCACGCTGAACGACCTGCTGATCTTCATGGAACAGCAGAAGGCGTCCGACCTGCACCTCAAGCCGATGCGTCCACCTCTGCTCCGTATCGGCGGCAAGCTCGTTCCCGTCAAGGCGGAGCCACTCAAGCCTGCCGACCTCGAGCGAATGCTCCTTCCGCTCCTCAACGCGGCGCAGCAGGAGAAGTTCGAGAAGCACCAGGCACTCGATCTCGGGTACGGCGTGCCCGGGGTGGCTCGGTTCCGCGGGAACATCTACCGTCAGCGTGGCACGGTCGCGGGAGTCTTCCGCCGCATCCCGATCCAGATCATCGGCATCGACGATCTCGAGCTCCCGAACGCCGTGCGCGATCTATCGCAACAACCCGACGGGCTCGTGCTCGTCACGGGACCGACCGGCTCGGGCAAGTCGACGACACTCGCGGCGATGATCTTCGAGATCGCGGCACACGAGCCGATTCACATCGTCACGGTCGAGGATCCGATCGAGTTCCTCTTCACAGACCGTGTCGCCGCGGTCTCACAGCGCGAGGTCGGCACCGATACGCCGAGCTTCGCCGAAGCGCTCAAGAACGCGATGCGCCAGGATCCCGACGTGGTCATGGTCGGCGGGATGCGCGATCGCGAAACGATGCAGACCGTCCTCACGGCGGCCGAGACCGGGCATCTCGTCTTCTCGACTCTCCACACGAACAACGCCGCGCAGACGATCGATCGTCTGATCGACGCGTTCCCGCCCGAGCAGCACAAGCAGATCCGCTCACAACTGTCTCTCGTGCTGCGCGGGATCATCTCCCTCAAGCTCGTGAAGACGATCGAAGGAAGGCTGACGGCCGTCGTCGAGATCCTACGCAATTCGCCGAAGATCGCGAAGCTGATCGAGGAAGGAAACACGAAGGAGATTCTCGAGGAGATGGAGAACTCCGTCGGCTACTACAAGATGCAGACGATGAACCAGTCGCTTCTGGCGCTGCTGGTTCATCAGAAGGTCACATACAAGCACGCGATGGAGATCTCGAGCGACCCCGAGGATCTCTCGCTCAAGCTCCGAAAGATGTTCCCCGCGATCGAGGATCGCGTGCGCCAGGGAGGTGAAGACGTGCCGAGCTACTCTGATTTCTCGCAGATCATGGAGTTGATGGACATCAAGAAGCTCCATGAAGAGCAGGAAGATAAGTTCCGCATCCGGATGATGGAGAAGGACCAGGAAATCGAGAACCTCAAACACGATTTCGAATGGCAGCTCCAGCGGGCGCGCGAAGGCGGCAGCGACAGCGCCGAGAAGGATCAGGAAATCGCAAAGCTTCGAGGCGAGAACGAGCGACTTCGCGCCGAGGCCCAGCAGAAGCTCAACCAGATGCAGGAACGGATCAAGGAACTGAACCAGAAGCTGATGGGTCAGGTGAAGAAGTAATTCGCGTAGCGCCGGCGCCTCGCCGCCACGAGTACGCAGCCCTGCGAGTCGCAGTGCCCAATGCCTCCGGGGCAACAACCAAGCAATTGAACATGCCCAAGTCGAAAGAAATCGAAACGTTCCCGAATCCGCGCGCTGGACGCGACTACGAGATCGGGTTCGAAGCACCGGAGTTCACCTGCCTCTGCCCGAAGACGGGCCAGCCCGACTTCGCCACGATTCGGATCCGCTACACCCCGGACCAGAAGTGCATCGAGTTGAAATCGCTCAAGCTCTATCTCTGGTCGTTCCGCGACGAAGGGGCGTTCCACGAGGCGGTGACGAACCGGATCCTCGACGACCTCGTTGGCGCCGTCGACCCGCGATGGATGCTAGTCGAAGGGGATTTCTACGTCCGCGGTGGCATCAAGACGATCGTCCGCGCGGAGCACAGGAAGGCGTAGCGACTGACCGAAAACGATCGACGGCGAACCGTGACCCTCCGCTTCCGCACACGCGAAACCGAGCTCGCCATCGCGCGCCTCGAGCCCGACGCCGCGATTCCGGCATGGGCTTGGGGCGGCGCCTTCGCCTCGGTGACGCGAACGTTTCGCGAGCTCTCGATCGTCTGCCTCGCGGAGCGCGTGCCGGGGGAGGTGCGCCACGAACGCGGCTGGGCGATGCTCGAGCTCGAAGGGCCGTTCGCGTTCGAGCTGACCGGCATCCTCGCGTCGTTCCTCGCGCCGCTGGCCGAAGCGAAGATCGGGATTTTCGCGATATCGACCTTCGACACCGACGTCGTGCTCGTCAAGCGCGCCTCACTCGATGCGGCGCTCGCGGCACTCGCGCGAGCAGGGCACGTTAGGGTCGACTGAGAAGAGAAGACGCGCCCGAAGAGAACGGAAGCTTTTGCCCCAGGCCTACTCCGCTTTCACGACGAGGAGCGTGATGTCGTCCTGAGCCTCACCGTCGCCCCACGAACGAAGCGCGTCGAGGATCGATGCCTGAATGCCCGCGGCGTCGCGCGCGAGATGCTCCCGCGCGAGCAGCGCAAGCCGCTCTTCGCCGAATTGCTCGCCGTCCGCATTCGTCGCCTCGGTCACGCCGTCGGTGTAAAGGACGATCGCGTCGCCGCGCTCGAGCGCGACCTCGGCTGACTCGATCGCCGATCCGGCGAAGAGCCGGGCGATCGCGTGGCCTCCCTCGTGCAACGATCGAGTCGTACTCGCGTCGCCGCGCACCAGCAGCGGAGGGTTGTGTCCCGCATTCGAATAGCGGAACGTCCGCCGGGTGGCGTCGATCTCGCCATAGAAGAAGGTGATGAACTTGCCTCCTGAAAGGTTTCCCGATACGAGTCGCCGCACCTTCGTGCAGAGCTCTGCAGTCGACGTCGCCTCCGGAGCGAGCGCGCGCACTGACGCCTGGAGTCCCGACATCAGGATCGCAGCACTCATCCCCTTGCCGACGACGTCCGCGATGCAGACGCCCGCGCGGGATCGATCGAGAGGGAGGACGTCGAAATAGTCGCCTCCCATCGTTCGTGCCGGGAGCCAGACTCCCGAGATCGAGAAGCCTGGAATCTGTGCGATCGACTTCGGCAACAACGTCTCCTGGATCTCTCGCGCCGCACGAAGCTCCGTGTCGTCGACCCGGGCGCGGGACGCCTCGAGGGCGATGGCGATTTGCCTTGCGGCCGCGGCGAGGAGCTCGCCGTCGTCGTCACCCCATCGGTCCTCGCCGAGTTTTGCGCCGAGTGTGACGACGCCAATCGTCGTTTCATTGTGCCGCACCGGGACGATCATCGCGGCGCCTAACTTACGGTACTTTGCGCGCTCGGCCTCTGAAAGCTCGGCATCGGCAAGCGGGACGACGGATGGCTCGGGCTCCGCGTAGCTGCGACGCGGAGCGAGCCGGATTTTCTCGAAGATCTCGTGCGGCACGCCGATCGACGCGCCGGGCATGAGGGCCTGCGACCCTTCCCCACGCGCGTAGATCGTCACCGAGCGGTTCTGGAGAGCCTGCTGCAGTGCTGCCGCAATCGCGCGGAGGACGCCAGGCAGGTCGCCGCCCGCGGACGTAGCCTCGCCGATGGCGTCGAGCGCCTTCGGGTAGTCGTACTTCGTCCGGAAAAAACGCCGGTCGACGAATGTCTGCAGGCCATTGCGCAGAGGGATGAAAAGCGCCGCGATTACGAGCGTTCCGGCGATCGTCGCCAGCTGGCTCGTGACTCCTGACACGCGAACGAGCAGCGCGCCCGCTCCGCCGACGAGTGCCAGGTACGCGATGACGATGATGCCGGTCGCGGCGCCGTAGACGAAGGTCTTCCTGATGATCACGTCGATGTCCATCACGCGATAGCGGAGGATTCCGAACGCGAACGAGACGGGGATGATCACGTAGAGGAGTTTGACCGCAGCACCTGCGTAGTGCATCGACGGTGTCGGCGCGTCGCACCAAAGACTCCATACGACGATACCCAGGGTGACCGCGCTCACGGCGCTGATCGACAGAATGGTTCCCCAGAGTGGCCACTTCACCTGTCGTTTCTCTTCGACGTCCGCGTCGCGGTAGCCTCGATACAGAAACACGCAGGTCGCGATCGAGTAGCCGCCGATCACGACGATGAGGTAGACGAGGATGATGAGTACGAAGACAAGGCCGACGACTATGCCGTAACCCTTCGGCATTCTGTCCAGTATCGGGCCTAACGACGCCGCGGCGAGCAGCGAGGCGACGGCGAAAAGCAATGGGTGCTCGCCGACGAACTGCCGCGTCGATCCGGGGCGCGTCCCGCGCCGGCCGAGCAGTACGAGCGCAGCGGTGGCGGCGAGCAGCGCCGCGCTCACGAGCCATCCATGCATCCCGTCGGAGAGGGTTGCGGTGCCGATCGTCGCCGTCGGCAGAATCAGCCCTGCGAATCCGGCGACGTAAATCCACCCGCGGAGTCGCGGGAAGCGCGCGATGACCGGTCGCTCACGCGGGAAGATGAGCGCGAGGTGCAGCAGAAGGCAAAGCATCAGGATCGCGAGGCATGTGTAAGCCGTCCATGTGAGCCAGAACGAAACCGAGAAACCGACCGGCTTGACGCCGCTCCCCATCGCTTCGATCTCGTAGATCGCGTAAAGGACGAACACAATTGCGGCTGATGCGCACATGAAGTAGAAGACCATCGCGCGCTCGGAGCGCGGCTTCGTCCAGAACACTAGACCGCTGATCGCGAGGAAGACGAACGCGGTGAGGAGGCTGCTCCACATGCTGAAGCGCATCCCGGCAAGGCGGAGCGGATCTTCGAGCGGAACACGCGCGACGAGCTCACGGCCGTCGCGCACGACGCGATACGTGGCCGACTTCCCGATCGTTATCTCGCGATCGGGCGAGGTGAGCTCGGCGACCGGAATGCCGTCGACGGCGACGATGACGTCGCCGTGGCGAAGTCCGGCCCGCTCTCCCGTCGAGCCGGGAGCGACCATGACGATACGGCTCTTGCTGTTCTTCCTGACGAATGCGGGGATTCGCGAATTCGCGCCGGCGCGCATTGGCGCGTTGTAGAGGATGCCTGTGGTGCCACGCTCTCTCCACGCGACGCGACGCGAAACGAGCAGCGCGACGCTTCCCGCAACGATCGCGATCGTGCAGGCGAGAAGCAACAGCTTGCGGCGCGCGAGGTGGCGCCGTTCGTCGTCGGTGGATTCCATGGTCGGGTCGGCCATTCCTGCGCTCAATGGACTCTACGAAGCGTGCGACAGTTGGTTGCCGCCCCGCGTCGAGCGATCGTAGCAGACGAAGGGGGCTGCGCCTTCTCTGATCGCTCGAGCACATCGCGGCTGTATCTACGATGGGGCGCTGGTCGCGAAACTGCACAATCGCGGCGCCCGCGAATTGGCGCTGCGGGCGCGCGCTCCCTTCGCGCCGAAGGCTGGCTGGAGGGGTGTTAGACTGCGATGAGCCGACGGTAGCGTCGACACGCCCGGATCATGTTTCCGCGGCTTCCATTCGCAATTCGACCACGGAGGTTTTCATGCGTCTTCGCGCTGTAATCGTTGGGACGTCTTTGGCGCTCGCTATCGCGCTTCCGACCACGGCTTCGGAGTCGCCGCGTACGGCGAAGGCTGCGCTCATCGAGGAGTACATGCAAGTGACGCAGGCTGAGCGAACGATGGAGGAGGCGTTACGGCTCGCGTTCGATAGCTCGGACGACCAGATCCGCGAATCCCTGGGGGTGACGGAGACCGAACTCGGCG
>JACPDH010000093.1 GCA_016184115.1 Acidobacteriota bacterium
TCGTCGAGCACGAGCGCGCAGTCCTCGACGAATACCGCATCGGGATGTTCGTGGAGTGCTGGAAGATGCTCGACTCTGCAGCCGAGCGACTCGAGCGCACGGGTATATTCGACATGCTGCGTCGCGGCGGTCGAGTAATCGGTCGATTGTCGTTCGACGTGCGTGAGCTCGCAGCGCTCGATCGACGTGCTGACGGGACGGACGAAGGCGATGGTCATTGCCAGGAAGTGTAAACGCGAAGCGTGAAACGCGACACGCGAAGCCGAGTTGGAATCGCGCGAGGAATCCTACCCTTGCAATGCCCGAAACCCGGGAGCGAGTGATCTGCCTGCAGACGACCGCAATGCGGTGCCGAATGCCTCGCAACGGCGCGCCGTTCGAGGGCACAATGGTCGTCGCAATGAACAAGTCGTCGTACCAGGTCGCCCTGAGGATGATGGCACCACCGCGTCAGGTGCCGCTATCGTCGCTTCTCGTGCTCCTGCTCAATGTTGGTGTGCAGATCGGCTTCTTCGTGCTCGCCTTCTCGACTCCCTTCTTCTGGCTCTTTGTCGGGAACGCCGATCTTCCCGCGATCACGTTTCGCGGTGAAACGATGCGTACCAACGGAAGAGTCGTGGAGATCGAGGACACGCTCGCGAGTGAGAACAAACGCCGGATCTGGGGCGTGCACTACCGGTACTCGGTGAGCGCACGAGCCCACGATGGAGTTTCCTACGAAACCGGCGGGACCGACCTCGAACCGGGAAGCATCGTCATCGTCGAGTACCTGGCGCGCGACCCCTCGGTCTCACGCATCGAGGGAATGCGGCGCGGGATGTTCGGCCCGTTCGTTCTCTTCGTTCTGATCTTCCCGATCATCGGCTTGATCTTCACCTTGGCCGCACTTGCGTGGGGTGCACGCCGGGCGATGATCTTCGTGCGAGGCATAGCTGTCTTCGCGAAGTTCAAGGAAATGCGAGCGACGAACACGCAAGTGAACAGACGCCCAGTCTACGAAGTGATCCACGAATACCGGACGCTCGACGGTGAGCTCTGCCAGGCGTCGACGAAGACGACCGACGTCGATTCGATAGCCGACGAGCAGGAGGAGCTGCTTCTGTACGATCCTGTGCACCCCAGGCGTGGCGTTCCGGTTGACAACATCAAACCACTTCCCGCTCTCGACGAGGCTGGCGGATTCCGAGCGAATCTGCCGGGTGCAGTCCTGCGTCTGGTTCTTCCCGCTGCCGTCATCGCAGGGAACGCGTTGTGGCTGCTGCACAGGATGGGCTGAAACCGTCGATCCTGACGGAACGCGGAACCTTTGACCAACGGGCATCGGTTATGCCATCGACCGGTCGGGTGCGATCGGTTGCCCCTTTCGTTCGCCTGGCGCGAATTGGGAGCTCGCGCGTCATTCGCCATCGCTCCCGCGGATTGCCGCGCGAGCCGCGCGCTCCGTTAGAATCGCGCGCGTGAACAGGCGCGAGGTGACGTCGAAGACGTTTGGCGAGGCCGCGATCGCGCTGGTCCTGTTTGCCTGTATTCCGGTTGTCATTCGCTACGTATCGGCAAATCCGTTCACGATTGGCATTGTCCGTCTCGCGATCGCGACGACAGGGATCGGGCTCGTGATGCGTGATCGCGCGGCGCTCCGCGCGCTCCCGCGTGCCGATATCGGGCGTCTCGTGATCATCGGGATCGCCTTCGCTGCCCATTGGCTCGCCTACTTCTTCGCCATCAAGGCATCGTCGGCTTCGATCGGAACGATCGGCATCTCGACCTTTGGGATTCATCTTCTGATCCTTGGGGCGATCTTCGGCCGTTCACGCTTCGGCGTCGTCGATGTATTCGCGGTCGCGCTCGCAATCGCGGGCGCGACACTCACCGTGCCCGAGCTGTCGCTCGAGAACGACTCGACGCTCGGTCTGCTCCTCGCCATCCTCGCCGGCTTCTTCTACGCGACGCTGCCGATTCTCCACCAGCGCTGGTCGCACATGTCGTCGTCGATACGCGCGTTTGGCCAGTTTGCCGTCGCCCTCGTCCTCTTCCTCGTTACTCTGCCGATGGCGCGCTGGGATCTGCGCCCGATCGACTGGGCCGGGCTCGCGTTCCTCGGTATCGGCTCGACGTTCGTCGGCCACGGCCTCTGGGTCGCGGTGACGACGCGACTCAAGCCGTCGACGACGAGCATCATCTACTACGGCAATGTACCGATCGCGATCGCGCTCAGCGTGACCATCCTCGGAGAGCCGCTCACGCCGCGTATTGCCGGCGGTGCGGCGCTGATCGTAGGTGGCAGCGTCGTCGGCCTCGTTGCGCAGGCCCGCGCCGCGCGCCGCATCGCGCGGGGTGAGAACTGAAACTCCCGATTCGCGTGCAACGAAAAAGGCCGCCGTAAGGCGGCCTTTTCTCACTCCGAAATCTCGATCGCGTTAATAGCGATAGTTCTCCGGCTTGTAGGGCCCTTCGGCCGGGATTCCGAGGTACTTCGCTTGCGACTCGGTCAGCTTCGTCAGCTCGACACCGAGGTGCGGAAGGTGAAGGCGGGCGACTTCCTCGTCGAGCGCCTTCGGAAGTACGAATACCTTCTTCTCGTACTTGTCGGCGTTCTTCTGCAGATCGATCTGTGCGAGCACCTGATTCGTGAATGACGTCGACATGACGAACGAGGGATGGCCCGTGGCACAACCGAGGTTCATGAGGCGTCCTTCGGCGAGGATCAGCACACTGTGGCCGTCGGGGAAGGTCCACTCGTCATACTGCGGCTTGATGTTCTTGTGCTTCACGCCGGCGAACTTCTTGAGACCGGCCATGTCGATCTCGTTGTCGAAGTGGCCGATGTTTCCGACGATCGCGTTGTGCTTCATCTTCGCCATGTGCGCGGCGGTGATGATGTCCTTGTTTCCTGTCGCCGTGATGAAGATGTCGGCGAGCTCGAGAACCGACTCGAGCGCCTTCACTTCGTAGCCCTGCATCGCCGCCTGCAGCGCGCAGATCGGATCGATCTCGGTCACGATCACACGCGCGCCCTGGCCGCGCAGCGCCTCGGCGCAGCCCTTGCCGACTTCGCCGAAGCCGCAGACAACGGCGACCTTGCCGCCCATCATCACGTCGGTGGCGCGATTGAGGCCGTCGATCACCGAGTGACGGCAGCCGTAGATGTTGTCGAACTTCGACTTCGTCACCGAGTCGTTGACGTTGATCGCAGGGAAAAGGAGCGCGCCCGCTTCCTGCATCTGGTAGAGGCGGTGCACGCCGGTGGTCGTTTCCTCGGATACGCCGCGGACGCCCTTCGCGACCTTCGTCCAGGTCTGGCCGTCGGCCTTGATCGAACGACGGAGGACGTCGAGAATCACGCCCCACTCCTCGGGGTCATTCGCTTCATCGAACGCGGGGATCGTGCCCGCCTTTTCGAATTCGGCGCCCTTGTGGATGAGCAGCGTCGCGTCGCCACCGTCGTCGACGATCAGCGAGGGGCCGGAGCCGTCAGGCCAGACGAGCGCCTGCTCCGTGCACCACCAGTACTCCTCGAGCGTCTCCCCTTTCCAGGCGAAGACCGGAGTGCCTTTTGGTTCGTCGACGGTGCCGCCGGTCTCGGGGCGTCCAACGACGACCGCTGAGGCGGCGTGGTCCTGCGTCGAGAAGCTGTTGCACGAGACCCAGCGGACGTCGGCGCCTAGGTGGACGAGGGTCTCGATGAGGACGGCGGTCTGCACCGTCATGTGAAGCGAGCCCATGACGCGCGCGCCCGCGAGCGGCTTCTCCTTGCCGAACTTCTCGCGAAGCGACATGAGGCCGGGCATCTCGTGCTCGGCAAGGGTGATCTCCTTGCGGCCCAGCTCGGCGAGGGCGAGGTCCCTGACCTTGAACGGAACGCGGCCTGCTTCTTTTGCCGCAGCGAACGGATGGGTGGTTTCCAGCGTGGTCGGCATCGTGTGGATGTCTCCTTTTTTTGTTGTGAGTCGAGGCGGTCCGCGACCGGTATCGGGGCCGTTTTCGCGGAACAACACCCTTAATCGGACCGGATCAGTTGGAATTCCTTGGACGCAGGCAAGGGGGGTAAGGCAGGGGAGAGACGAAAAGCGAGGTGCAAGCGTTCGTAGCGCCGGCTCCTCGCCGGCAGGACCGCTGGCGTCTCGCCAGCGAGTTCCCAGGCAAATACGGGCTCGCGTGCGTCCTGCCGGCGAGCGTGCGTGCGCGACGCGGGCGCGAACGACGCGCTCTTCCCAAATCGCCCTTCGTTGGACATGATGGCGCCGGAATGGCGGACGAGACGAAATCGGGTGGCGACGAGCCGATCGTGATCGACGGGATGAAGGTCTTTGTCGATCCGCGCTTCGAACCGGTCGATGTCGAGAAAGGAGTCCGCTTTGTCCTCGATCCCGCGAATGCGATCGAGACGGTCCACTGGGCGCGCAACTATCTCTATCGTGCCGTGCTCGAGACGAAAACTGGGCCCGTCGATGTCGTCGTGAAGCAATTCCGTAACCGCGGCCTTCGCGATCGGCTCCGGCGCCGTTTCGACGAGACGAAGGCGGAGAAGGCGTGGCGCATGGCTCACGCGTTCGAGGCGGCGGGCATCTCCACCGCTCGGCCCGTGATTCTAGCCGTCACGATCGACCCGAAGGGGCCGTCGTATTTCGTTTGCGAGCAGCTCGGCGGGAGGCTCGAATTCCGTTACCTCGCACGCTCTCTCAACGCGGGAACCGCGGCTGCCGATTTTCCCGGGCTCGATACTGCGACGGCGCTCGAGGCGGTTGGCGTCACCGCGGCGCGGATGCACGCGGCGAACCTCTTCCATCGCGATTTTTCCGTTGGAAACGTCTTCCTTCGCGTTCCGCCCGATGGACATGTCACCGCGGACGACGTTGCCGTGATCGACCTCAACCGTGCGAGGAAGCGGGAGCGGATCGGGCTCCTCGACCGCCTTCGCGACCTCTCGCGGCTCAACATCCTTCGTAGCGAGGACCACGATCGATTCCTGCGGGCCTACTGGGGAGCTGACGCGACGTCTCGGCAGATGTCGCTTGGCCGGCTCGCGCAGCGCGCATTCCGCCTGAAGACGTCGCTCAAGCAGGGGACGAAGAGGATCTCGGCAGGGCCGCTTGCCGCGTCGCGTCCTCACGGCCTGCACGCGCACATTCCGCTACCGGAGAGCGGCGCGGGAGCGAAAGACCGGGTCGTCTGGGACCATCTCTCCGACCAGCCTTACCAACACGCCGGCCGCTTTACGAAGACGATGGCGCGCATCACCGATGCTCCGGGGCTGATCCGGGGTCTCGCGCGCGGTGTTAGGCTGGCGCCGCGTGTCTGGTCGCGTTACAAGGAGCTTCGTTCCGCGCTATGGCGCGAGCCCGTGGCGTTTGACGGGATCGGCATCGCGATCAGCCCGTCGCCGGAGAACCCCGAGGCACTGCTGCGCGCGTTCGACGGCCTCGGGGCGAAGAATGTGCTCATGCGGCTCAACCCGTGGCAGGGGTCGCACGACGCGGAAGCCGCGCTCGCCGAGGCGCTCGCCGTGCGCGGCTGCGACCTCACGTTCGCGCTGCCGCAGAATCGCGAGCTCGTGCGCGACTCGGCGCGGTGGCAGCGATCGGTGGCTGCGTTAGGCCAGCGGTTTTCCCGGTGGGGAACGCGGTTCCAGATTGGCCAGGCGGTAAACCGAAGCAAGTGGGGCGTCTGGAGCGAGAGGGAGTGGGTGAGGCTCGCGCAGGTTGCGGCGGAAGCTCTACGACCGTTCGGGGCGAAACTCATCGGTCCGGCGGTGATCGACTTCGAGATGCACGCGAGCGCCGCGCTGCTGAACCGGCCGAGGTTAGGCGTCACGTTCGAAGCGCTCGCGAGCCTCCTCTACGTCGATCGTCGCGGCGCGCCGGAGAATACCCAGGCGGGGTTCGACTCGCTCGGCAAGGCGCTCCTGGCGCGTGCCGTCGCGGAAACGGCCGAGTGGTGTGGGCCCCACTCGTGGATCACCGAGGTGAACTGGCCGCTCTGGGAAGGGCCGCACTCGCCCGCGGGGCCGAAGGTGTCGGTGGACGAGCAGCGCCAGGCAGACTACCTCGTCCGCTTCTATCTCTCCACGCTCGCGAGCGGCGCCGCTGAACGTGTCTACTGGTGGCAGCTCGTCGCGAGAGGCTACGGCCTCATGTGGCTCCCCTCCGGAGGGGAGCTGACACCGCGAAAGTCGTATGCGGCGTTTGCGACGATGACGCGAATGCTCGTGGGGTGGAAATGCACCGGCCCGCTCGCAACGGGTTCGGCGGGCGCGCACGCGCTACGCTTCGTCGATGACGGAGGTGGCGAGCGGTACGCGGTCTGGGCGGTGACGGGATCGCCGGAGATTGCGATGCCGTCTGACGTCGTCGGCATCGTCGAGCAGGACGGCAGCGAGACGACGCCGACGGCTGCGAGGAGGGTGACGTTAGGCGGGTCAGTGCGGTACGTCGACGTCGGAAGCGGCCGCGGCAGCGGCGCCGTTTGATGTGTCGCGCGTGAGCGCGACACGCGATGCGCGACGAATCCGGCACCCCTCCGGGGTGCGGATTTCTCTCTTCGACGTCGATCCCCGGGCTGACGCCCGGGGCTAACCAGAAACGGCCGCTCGCGCGGCCGGGAGGCGACGCCGGAGGATTCACCGCTCGACTCCGGCCTGACGCCCGGGGCTAGCCAGAAACGGCCGCTCGCGCGGCCGGGAGGCAAGGCCGAAGACTTTATGGAGAGGTGCGTTAGGCGGATCGGCACGGTACGTCGACGTCGGAAACGGCCGCGGCAGCGGCCGCGTCTGGGTAGCCCCGCGCGTCAGCGCGGGGTCGCGTGCGTATGTGTCTTCTCAGCGCCGCGGCAGCGGCGCCGTTTGATGTGTCGCGCGTGAGCGCGACACGCGATGCGCGACGAATCCGGCACCCCTCCGGGGTGCGGATCCCTCTCTTCGACGTCGATCCCCGGGCTGACGCCGGGGCTAGTCAGAAACGGCCGCTCGCGCGGCCGGGAGGCAAGGCCGAGTACTTTGCGGGGGGGTTGCGTTAGGCGGATCGGTGCGGTACGTCGACGTCGGAAACGGCCGCTCGCGCGGCCGGGAGGCGACGCCGGAGGATTCACCGCTCGACTCCGGCCTGACGCCCGGGGCTAACCAGAAACGGCCGCTCGCGCGGCCGAGAGGCGACGCCGAAGGATTCACCGCTCGACTCCGGCCTCACGCCCGTGGCTAATCAGAAACGGCCGCTCGCGCGGCCGGGCCCGTCTCGCGCGATCCTCGCCGGCGCTGCGCAATCACTCTCCGTGTCGGTACGTTCTTTCTCCGATTCCCCATGTCACAATATCGCCGTCCCCAACAACCGAAGGAGGTCGTCATGATCGTCGTTCGAAACGTGTTTCACTGCCATCCTGGCCAGGCGAAGAATCTGGTAACGAAGCTGAAAGCCGCGGGCGCGGCCATGACGGGAGCGAGCGTCGTCTCAAATGCGCGCGTCATGACCGACATGTCGGCTCCGTTCTGGACCGTCATCTTCGAGACCGAATCGGATTCGCTCACCGCGTGGGAGCAGGCGTTTCAGAAGTACGGCAGCGACCCCGCGATCCAGGGCGCCATGGCTGGCTATATGGAGCACGTCACCGGTGGACACCGGGAAATCTGGAAGGTGGAGTAGGAATGCGGAAGTAGGGACGCCGATCGCTAGGGGACCCGGAAAGGCCGGGTGCGGGCCCGGGAGCGTTCATGGACGGGACGCGGCGCGCCTCCAAGCTCAGCTTTGGTCGGTTGTCATTCGTCTTTTGTCATTCCCGCGGGAGGAGTGACGAATGACGAATAACAAAAAGTTACTCCCCTGCCTCCATCGGCGTGAGGTACGAGCCCGGAAATACGTGCCGCGAGTGCTCGTCCACCGCCTCGAGTTTTGCGGCGCAAACCTTGTACTCACCCGTGCCGGTTACCGCATCTCCAGCGTCGGTCGTGAGCTCGTTTGTCCGCGCGGTGGGGAAGTGGAACGGCATCCAGATCGTATTGCGCTTCACCTGCTTCGAATGCATCGCGCGGCAGCGTACGCGTCCACGTCGCGTGACGACGTCGACGAGCTGACCGTCACCGATCCCGAGCTCCCGCGCTGTCTTGGGATGCACCTCGACGAAAGCCTCGGGCTGCTTTTTCGAGAGTCCCTCCGAGCGCCTCGTCTGCGTCGCCGCGTTGTAGTGATAGAGGGTGCGCCCCGTCGAGAGAATCAGAGGGAATTCGATGTCGGCCTCTTCGAACGGCGCGCGGTACTCGACCGGCATGAAGAGCCCCTTGCCCCGGAGAACCCCTCCTTTGTGCAGGTACTCCGTGCCCGGCGCGTCGGCACTCGCGACAGGCCACTGCAACCCTCCCTCGCGATCGATGCGATCGTGTGAGATTCCCGCGAACTTCGGGGCCAGCGCCGCCATCTCGGCGTAGATCTCGCCCGGCCCCGTGTAGTCGGGCTGCTTCACGCCGGCACGGCGCATGATCTCAACGAGGATCTCCCAATCGGCACGCGCCTCTCCCGGTGGCTCCACCGCCTTTCGCACCCGCTGCACGCGCCGGTCGGAGTTCGTGAAGACACCGTCCTTCTCCGCGAAACACGCTGCCGGAAGGATGACGTCGGCGAACCTGCAGCTCTCGTTGAAGAAGATGTCCTGGACGACGACGAAGTCGAGCTCGTTCATCGCTGCCTCGACTTTGCAGACGTTAGGCTCAGAGATGACGATGTCTTCGCCCATGAGGTACATCCCGCGAATCTCGCCCCGCTGCATCGCCTTCATCATCTCGTTGAGATTGAGCCCGCGTTTCTCGTTCTGAGGCACGCCCCACGCCTCGGCGAACTTCGCGCGAACGTCCGGTTCGGCAGCGCGCTGGTAGCCGGGGTAGAAGACCGGGGTCGCCCCCGCGTCGTTCGCCCCCTGCACGTTGTTCTGCCCGCGCAGCGGATTCATCCCGGCCGAACGGATGCCGAGGTGCCCGGTCATGAGTACCAGGTTCGAGAGGGCGTAGACGTTGTCGGTGCCGGTCGTGTGCTCGGTGATGCCGAGCGTGTAGAAGATGCCGGCATTCTTCGTCGTCGCATATGCGCGAGCAACCTCGCGGATCGTCCTCGCCGGGACGCCGGTGAACGCCTCTGCCTCGTTCGGTGTGTATTTGAGGACCGACTCACGGACCTTCTCGAAGTCCTCGGTGTTCTCCGCGATCCACGCGCGATTCTCGAGTCCCTCGGTCACGATGACGTTCGCCATCGCGTTGAGGAGCCAGACGTCGGAGCCCGGCTTGATCTGCAGGTGCCAGTCGGCGATCTCCGTGAGCCAGATCTTTCGCGGGTCGGCGACCGCGAGCCGCGCACCGCGCCCCACCGCGCGCTTCATCTCCATCGCGATGATCGGGTGTGCCTCAGTCGTGTTCGAGCCGATGACGAAGAGGAGATCGGCGTCCCGGATCTCCGGGATCGAGTTCGTCATCGCGCCTGCTCCGTACGTTGTCACCAGACCGGCGACTGTCGGGGCGTGTCACGTTGCCGCGCACTGGTGGATGTTCTGCGTTCCGAACCCAGCGCGCGCAAGTTTCTGGATGAGGTAGTTCTCTTCGCCGGTACACCGGCTGGAGCTGATGAAAGCGAGCGAATCGGAGCCGTGCGTCTCCCTGACACTCTGCAGCCCGCGAACGGCGCGATCGAGCGCTTCGTCCCACGACGCCTCGCGAAGCTGACCGTCGACTTCACGAACCAGCGGTACAGTTAGGCGGTCAGGGTGGTGGACGAAGTCGTTCGCGAAGCGCCCCTTGACGCAGAGGTTGCCATCGTTGACGGTCGTGCCGGGTGGCGGGCTCGTGACCTTGACGATGCGGTTGGCCTCGCGATCGACGTTGATGTCGATCTGGCAGCCGACGCCACAGAAGTTGCAGGTCGAGCGGACCCTCTCGAGCTCGCGTTCCGGCTTGCCGTAAAAGAGTGCCGGCTTCTCGGTCATGGCGCCCGTGGGGCAGACAGCGATGCAGCCGCCGCACATCTCGCACGTCGTGTGGTCGAGCGAGCGGAGGTCGGCGGTCGCGATCGTCGTACGGCCGCCGCGGTTCGCGAGCGTGATCGCGCTGACGCCTTCGACCTCGTCGCAGTAGCGAACGCACGCCGCACAGACGATGCAGCGGTCGGGGCGAAAGGCGATGAACGGATTTTCGTCATCGGCTCGCCCCTCGCGCGGCGATTCGACGTGAGGCCAGTCGCCTTCCGAGATTCCGTACTGCGCTGCGTAGTCATGCAGCTTCGAGCGCGAGACGTCTTCGGCTTCGTCGCGGTCGGCGACCGTATCGGCGAGGTGAAGCGAGATGATGAACTGGCGATTGCGGTCGACCCGCGTCGTGTTCGTCCTCACCACCATGCCGGGTGCGGTGCGGAACGCGCACGCCGGCTGCATGAGGCGTGAGCCCTCGACCTCGACGAGGCAGATGCGACAAGCGCCCGCCGGCTCGAGCCGGTCGTCGTGGCAGAGCGTGGGGATCTCGATGCCTAACCGGCGCGCGGCGTGGAGGATCGTCTCGCCCTCGCGAAACTCGACCTCGTTACCGTCGATCACCACGAACTTCGACCCGGACATTCGGCAATTTTACTTCATTGGCACCGCGCCGCCTGCAGGCCAGTCGGTGTCGCCGATCCGCTCGAGCGCCATCTCGAAGAAGCGAACCGGCTCTTTTCCGGGCATTATGCGGTCGCCGACCTCGTGCCATTTTCCGTCTTTGACGGTTGCCGTGTAGCGGATCGTCATCGGGCCCGCCGGAACCTCCCAGACGAAGCCGTCTGCCGAGGGGGTGAGAACGTAGTCGCCGGAGCGGCCCATCGCATACGAGTGCATCGTGTAACCCTTCGTTGCAGGGTCGAAACTCACGGTCGCGAAGGCGTTAAATGCAACCTTACCCTCAGCGTCGTAGCCGCGCCCTTCGATCACCCTGACCGCGCCGTCGAGAAGCGGCCCGACACGTTCGGTTTGTATGGGCGTGTGCTTGCCGCCGTCGGGCGTCGCCGTCCAGGCGCTCCCGCGCCAGGTGCCGTCGAGGAAAGCGAGCACCTTCAGCGCCTCCTTTTGCGCAACGACGGCGGCGGCAGGATCGTAGCGGCCTTGCGCGCCGGCGGTGAGGCCGACGAGCGTGACGACAAGAGCTACGGCAGACAATGCGAGTCGGGTGATGCGCATCCGGGAAACCTCCTTGATCGCGTGTGAGGCGAATTTTGCCACTAATCGATCCCGAACTCCTCCGGGAACCAGGTCATCGCGCTCTTGACGGGGAGCGCGGCGGCGAGCCCTAACCCACAGATGCTCGCCTCCGACATCCCCCAGGAGACCTCGGGGATGATCTCGAGCGTCTTCGGATCGCGCCCGGAGGTGAGGTAGCGGTCGAGCGTCTGTCGGATGAGCTGCGTGCCGATGCGGCAGGGTGAGCACTGGCCGCACGATTCCTGTTCGAAGAAGACCGCCTGAGCGAGCGACGCCTCGACCATGTCGACCGTGTCGTCGAGTACGACGACACCGGCGGAGCCTAACATCGATCCCTCGACCGCGAGGGCACGAAAGTCCATCGCGACATCGAGCTTCGATGCCGGCAGGAAGCCGCTCGACGCGCCGCCGGGCGAGAAGGCCTTGAGCGTTCCGACCGCGCCGCCCGCCAGGTCGAGCAGCTCGCGCATCGTGATGCCGAGCGGCGCTTCGTACACGCCGGGGCGCGCCACGTGCCCCGACATGCAATAGAGCTTCGAACCGGGAGCCGTTCGCCCCAATGTGCGGAACCAGGCGCCGCCGTTCTTCAGAATCGCCGGGACGCAGGCGAGCGTCTCGACGTTCTGGATGAGCGTCGGCTTCCCTCGGAAGCCCGATTCGACCGGGAACGGAGGCTTCATCCGTGGCATGCCGCGCCGCCCTTCGAGCGCCTCGAGCAGCGCGGTCTCCTCGCCGCAAATGTACGCACCGTGTCCATCGACGAAGTGCCAGCGAACGCGGTCGTCGACGTCTCCGCGGGCGCGCGCCTCGTCGAGCGCGCCGATGAGCGACGCCTTTGCCGCGCCGAACTCACCACGGACGTAGAGGTAGATCTCCTGCGCCTCGACCGCGAACGCGGCGATCGCGAGACCCTCGATGACGAGGTGGGGGCGCCGGAGCATGACCTCGCGGTCCTTGAACGTACCTGGCTCCCCTTCATCCGCATTGAGGACGACGTAACGCTCCTTCACAGGCTGTGCGATCACGCCCTTCCATTTCACCGCCGCGGGGAACCCGGCGCCGCCGCGCCCCTGGATGCCCGACGCGTCCATCTCCGAGATGACCCACGGCCCTCCCTTGTCGCGCGCGAGGCCTAACGCGTCGTAACGTTGGTCGTCGCGGGCGGCAAGGTCGATCGCATGCTGGTCACTCGACGGCGAGTACGCGGGGGAGAGCGTCTCGGGTCGACCGCGGCGGTCCCATGTCGCGGGCGCGGCATCGCAGCGCCCCACGCATGAGACGAAGCGAGCCTTCTCACCTCGCGCCTCGAGCTCCTTCATCGTCGATCCACAGCCCGCGATGCGACAGGTCAGGCCGTCGCAGACGAAGACGTCGGTCGTCGTGTCGGCGAGCAGATGGTAGAAGGTCGCGACTCCGTAGATGTCGGCTTCCGGTACCTTCGACTCGAGGTGGACCTTTCCGACCGCACCCGGGCGCAAGCCGCCCGCGTCGTGCAAGAGGTCGAGGATGCTCTCGCGCCGCGCGCCTTTTGGTTCCATGAGAGCGAGATCGTAGCATGCTACGAACTAGGCGAGGGGCGAAGGGAGAGGAAGGGAGAACCGATGCTCCCTGAAGTCTCTCGCCCGCGGAGCTCACCGCCCGCTTATCGGCTCATCGCCCTTCGATACTCGCCTAACTAGATAGAATCCGCCGCGGAGCTGCGCGTCGGTGCATGTCTCGACGGCGAGCGTGTGCGGCCCCTTATCGAGCTCCACGGGGATTTCGAGGCCGCGGCCGAGGATCGCACCGCGCGAAGAGCGCGCCTCGGCGAGAGGTTGGCCGTCGAGCATGACCCGTGCGGGCCCCCATGGCGAGAACTCCCACGTCTCGATCGAACGAGACGTCACCTCGAGCCGGTGTACGAACGTGCCGCAGGCGGGCGCCTTCGCGACGCGGCCGAGGTCGACGTAACCCTCGAGCGCGCGCAGGCCCGGTTCAGCTGCGAGCGGGTACGCGGGCCACGATGCACCGCCGTCTTCGGGAACGGAGGGCGAGGTCGTCTCCGCCAGCGCCACGCGCCAGTCGACGAAGAACGCGCGCGGCGCGGGACGAAGCCCGGCGATGACATTGAAGCTCATGTAGACGGGATAGGTTCTGGGATCGCCGGAGATCCGGTCGAGGAGCTGGGGCGCAAGCCCTCGGTCGAACGCGACGTGTGTGCTGCCGAGGCGCGAGGCGATCGCGAACGGGGAGTCGGGCTCCTGGCCCGCGAAGATGCGGCGCTGCAGCTCGAACTCTTCCGGGAACGGCAGCGCCATGAAGATCGGATCGAAGAGGTTGAGGTAGGTCGCCTGCGGTGCCCAGAAGCAATAGAGCTCGGCCTGTTCCCAGGTCGCCGCCACGCGCGCGCCCTTCGGCATCGCCTTTCCGAACTGCTCGAGCTCGGCTTCCGCGACCAGGTTCGGATCGGCGCGAATCAGGGTGAGGAGCATCGGATCGGTCAGCCTGGGCACGCTGACACCGAGGGCGAGGAGCATCGCAACGACGAGCGGCACGCGCATGCCGGCGGCGATGAAGCGCGAGGGGCGAAGGCGCGCGTCGCGCATCGCGAAGACGACGGCGAGCGCTGCGAAGGGGGCGGCGTACGTGATCATCCGCGCCATGAAGAAGTAGAGGAGCGTGAAGAGCGCGGCGGCGGCCACGAAGTAGGGCGCATGGCGGCGTTCGGGCGCGGGCTCGCCCGTCGGTTCACCCGATCGGAAGAGTGCCGCGAGGGCGATCGCGATGCCGAGATTCCCAAGGAGGACTGCTTCGAGTGACGGCGCGAAGATCTCGTTGCCGACGCCGAGCCGCCCCTTCTCGACGAAGAAGAGCGCATTCTGGATCCACCAGATGTCGAGGTTTTTCGGAAACTGCGGATGCGCAACGACGCCCAGCAGAAGGCCTAGCAGCGGCCAGGCGAGCAGGCGCCACTCGAGCCGGCGCGACACGCGGTACTCGACGGCGAGCCAGATCAGCGCGAGACCGAACAGCACGTGGAATGCCGTGTATGAGAGCGCCATCGCGAACGCGACGAGTGCGAGCCATCGGTAGCGGCGCGTCGCGGCGAGCCCCGTCGCGGCGAGGAGGAGCATCAGCGCCACGAGCTCGGGCCGGAGCCGGATCGCGCGCGGGAGAAACCCGGCAGCGGTGAGGTAGACGATTGCCGGTACGGCGATCCCCCACGCGCCGATCGCGCGGTGCCCGAGGGCTGCGAGGAGCGCCACCAGCGTCGCGTTGAGGAGGGCGAGCGCCAGGCGGCCGCCGACTGCGGCATCGGTCAGGCTCGTGAATGGAGCAAGCAGCAGATGGAAGAGAAGCTCCTTGTCGCCATAACCATCGTGCATCACGCTCATCCGTGCCCAGGGAAGCGTGTCGACCGCGAGTCCCTGCGCCGCGTAGAGTCGCGCGATCGCGAGGTGCATGTACGAGTCAGCGTCGTAGAGAATCGGGAAGCGGAGGAAGAGGAGAGCGAAACCGAAGAACGCGGCGACGAAGATCGCAGCGGAGAGGAGGAACGTCGTTCGCGCGCTGGGGGACATGGGCAGCGAGGAGGATAACGCGGAACTCGAAACGCGGAGTGCGGAACGCGGCACGCGAAAGGAGGAACGCGAAAGGAGGAACGCGGAATGAGGAGTGCGGAATGCGAAACGCGGCGAAGGAAGCCGGACGCAAGTCAGGGTACGCGGACTGGACAACCGACAATTGTCATCCCGAGCGAAGCGAGGGATCTCTCAGGCTGGTACATACGATGTCGTCCGAGCAGCGCGGGCCCGTGGCCCGCGGGAACGAGCCTGAGAGGTCCCTCTTCCGCTTCACGGAATCGGGACGAGAAGACGCACTTCAGGTCGCGTGGCCCGGTCCACACTCCGCAGTTCGCACTCCGCACTTCCCGCTCCGTGTTTCACGCGCCGCGTTTCGCGTTTCGCGTTACTTCCCCTTCCCGTAGTACGAATCCCAGGTCACTGTCCACGTCTTGCCATCGTCGCCGAGCTGCTCGGCCTTCTGGCGGACGCGCCCGTCGTCGAGCTTCCACCAGGTCCATCGCGCCGCGGGGGCGACGCCGGCGGGACTCGAGAGGACCATCTTCCCGTCGACGAACTTCCCCTTGAGCGGAGGCCAGCTCGACGGGGCGCCGGTGTTGTCGACGAAGATCTGGTTCCAGGTCGAGTCGGCCGGTTCGAAGAAGTTCATGCTCATGCCGGCGTGGCCGGCTACGCTCTTCCAGTTCTCCAGGAGCATGCATCCGTCGAGTTGGAGGGTGACGTCGTTGTGTCCGACGACGTTGCCAGCGGAATCGCGAACCTCCCAGTTGCCGAGCCAAAAGTCGAACTGACGATACTCGGGTGAGCTGCACGGGATGAGCTTCACCACGACGGCCTGGAACGGCGCGCGCCCTTTCAACGTCGCGAATTCGGGTGCGGCGTTGACGAGGTCGTGAATCCCTTTGTTGGCCCCCATCGCTGCGATCTGGGCGAGCTCCTCGATTGTGGCATCGGCCTCGCCCTTGAGAGCGAGACTCTTCGCAATCTCGAGGCGGGATATTCGCGGCTGGAACGGGATCGACAGTGCGCGTCTTGCGGCGTCGATCGACGCATCGAGATCGCCGAGTGCGCGCGTGCAGCGCGCCAGCTCGTGCAGTGCTGGCCCATTTGCCGGCTCGCTCGCGACAATGCGCTCGAGTGCCACCCTCGCTTCGTCGTAGCTCTTCTCTTGCATGAGTCTCCTCGCGGTGTCGAGGTTTGCAGGTTGCGCGGCGAGCCCCGCGGACAGGATGAGCGAAATCAGGACAATGGCCGTGTGCCGCATGTGAGTCCCTCCGTCGGATCGATGTCGCGGAGGTTATCGCGATGCGACGCCCTTCGTATGCCGCGTGACGGCATCGTCACCATAAGGTCGCAATCTGTTCATGCGCACGAGATTGCGCGTACCTGGCCGCTAAGTGCCCCTTTCGCCAAAGTCGACGACACATTCTGTGGCGCCGCGGCGTCGTCCAATTCGTTGTCGCTCCTCAGCGATGCCCCGCATCGCGTGCGTCGCGACGCCTCGCATCCGACGCCTCGGCACTCACAGCCTGTGTCGTCGGATTTGGCGAAAGGGGCACTTACTCCGCGGAGATCGCCGCGCGGATTGCCGCAATCTCGGCTTCGGCGGCGCGACGGTCCCTCGGCGAGAGGTAGGCGAGAGGCGCGTCGCTGCCGTCGAGTACGGAGTCGAGTGCGTTGGAAACGACACCCCATTGATACTCGCGCCCTCGGATCTGGTCGCGTAGCGCACGCACGTCGTCGAATGTCGCGATCTCACCGAGGATTCGTTCCGCGTGCCGTACGACGTGCGCCACGGTCACCTCGTCAACTCGCCGCGAAGGTCGAGCTGCATTTGCAGCTTCACGTCATCCGGCGAGAGTCCACGCCCGAAGAGATAGACGAGCTTGGTCAGCGCCGCCTCGACGGTCATGTCGTAACCGCTGATGACGCCGGCACGCGCGAGCACCGAGCCCGTCGAGTAGTCGCCGAGATCGACCGAGCCGTGAAGGCACTGCGTACAGTCGACGATGACGACACCGCGCGTGACGGCCTCACGGATTGCGGCGATGAACCCTGCGTTTCGCTCGGGAGCGTTCCCAACGCCATAGGCTTCGAGGACCAGCCCCTGGAGCGGGGGCTGCAGCACGTTGCGAGCGAGCTCGGCGGTGATGCCGGGGAAGAGACGGAGTGCGCCGACGATCGGGTGGCCGATCTCATCGAGCTTCAGCCCGCCGGCTGGCGCTGGCCGTACGAGCGGCCAGTCGATTTCGATGTCGACGCCGACCGAGCCGAGGGGAGGAAAGTTAGGCGAGTCGAACGCGTCGAACCCGTCAGCGCTGACTTTGACGGAGCGACAGCCGCGGACGAGGCGGTCGCCAAAACAGAGCGTGACCTCGGGGATCTTCTGTGTCGCCGCGACGAGCAGGCTCGTGACGAGGTTCGATCGCCCGTCGTTCCGGACCTCGCAGAGCGGAATCTGAGAACCGGTGAGGACGACCGGTTTGTCGAGTCCTTCGAGCAGGAATGCGAGCGCCGAAGCGGTATACGCCATCGTGTCGGTGCCGTGAATCACGACGAAGCCGTCGTAGGCATCGTAATGGGCGGCGATGTTGCGGGCGATGCGCGACCAGTCAGACGGGATCATGTTCGACGAGTCGAGGAGCTCGTCGAACTCGTCGATGACGTACTCCGGCATCGATGGGTGCCGCAGTTCCGACATCGCGGCCATCTGCTCGGCGAGGTATCCAGGCGCCGGCGCCCAGCCGTGCGCAGTCTGCTTCATGCCGATCGTTCCGCCGGTGTAGGCGATGTAGATCTTTGTCATGGGAGGGACGAGTGCTGAGTGCTGAGTGCTGAGTGCTGAGTTTACAGGGGAGAAGGGAGAGAGGAGAAGGGAGAAGGGAAAAGGGAAAAGGGAAAAGGGAAAAGGGAAAAGGGAAACCCAGGACCAGAGCGTATGGTCTCGCGCGGACGTTCTTTCTCTTCTCTCCTTGTTCCTTTCTCCTCGACTCAGCACTCAGCACTCAGCACTCAGGACTCAGCACTCAGGACTCAGCACTCAGGACTCAGGACTCCCCCCTCGCCGGCAGCGCGAACGAGAACCTCGCGCCCTTCCCCTTCTCGCTCGTGACCCAGATCGAGCCGCCATGAATCTCCACAATGCGCTTGACGATGGCGAGGCCGAGGCCCGTGCTCGATTCGCCGCCGGTCGGTCGCGCGCTCAGCGTCTTAAAGGTCCGGAAGATCTCCTGCAGATCGGCCTCATCGAGCCCCTGGCCGTTATCTTCGACGTGCGTGACGATCTCGCTGTCGCGTCGCTCGCACGAGATGCGAACTGTGCCGCCCTGCTGTGTGTACTTGATGGCGTTGCTCACGAGATTGTCCAGAACCTGGCCGATCCGCACCGGGTCTGCGGATAGCGCAGGGAGGTTGTCGATGTCGACTGCCGTTAGAGCGATGTCCTTTTTCGCCGCCTTCTCTTCGTGGTTCGCGACGGCGGAGGTGATGAGCTCGCCGAGATCGAGCTCTTCGCGCTCGAGAGTGATCGATCCCGACTCGATCGCGGAGATGTCGAGGAGATCGTTTACGAGGCGTGCCATCGCTTCCGCGGCGCCTTTCGCTTTTTCGAGCTGCTGCGCCGCGCGCTCCGCGTCGATCTTTCCCGACTTGAGCTGGTCGATTACCATCGTCACCCAGCCGACGATGACGCCGAGCGGGTTCCGGAGGTCGTGAGCAGCGATGCCGACGAATTCGTTCTTCGATTCGTTAAGCCGCCCGAGGTCTTCGAGCATCTTCGCTTTCGTGAACGCCGAGAGGAGGTGTCCACGCAATTCGACGAGCAGTTCGAGCTCGTCGGGAGCGATCCCCCCCTTCTTGACCGGCGCCTCGAACACGAGGTAGCCCTCGACGCGCGCGGGGCCGCGGAGGCGAAGTGTGAGAAGCGTCAGAAAGGCCGCGCTTTGTGCCGACCGGTCGGCGAGGAAGACGTCTTGCTGCACTTCGTCGGCCTCGGCGGTGTAGAGGCGCTCGATCTCGTCTTGTGGCAGCGCGATCTCTTCGACCGTCTCTGGATCCCAGCCGAGCGCCGCTTTGGCGCGATAGAGATCGGATGACTTGTCGTAGACGAAGACGATCGCGATCTCGACTCCGTGAAGAAAGCGCGTTACGCCGAGGATCATCTGCAGAACGCGGTCGAAGCTGATCTCGACGTTGATCGACTCGACGAGCGACGTGATCGTCTCGAGGTGAGCCGTCTTCTCGCGAAGTTCACGAGTCCGCTCGTCGACGACGCGCTCGAGCGCTCTCTTCTGGAGCTCGATCGTTCGCGTGCGGAGCCGGATGATCATGACGAGGAGTGCGATGGACAGCGCCGCAAGGGCGACGCGAAACCAGGTCGTGCCCCAGAACGGCGCGGTCACGATGATCGAGAGCGACGCGCCCTCTTCGTTCCAGACGCCATCGTTGTTCGATCCGCGAACGCGGAAAACGTATCGACCGGGCGGAATCGACGTGTAGTTCACGAAGTGGCGTGTACCTGCGTCGATCCACTCGTCGCTCAACCCTTCGAGTCTGTAGGAGTACTGGTTGCGCTCGGGCGACGTGAAATCGAGCGCCGCGAACTCGATCGCGAAGAAGTTCTCGTCGTGGTCGAGCACGACCTCTCGGAGAATCCAGGGAGGGACATCGATCTTCTCCGGGTTCGCATAGAGGTTGAATCGTGTGATTACCACGGGGGGGATTGCGTCGTTGTCCGGAAGGCTCGACGGATTGAACGAGCTGAAGCCCGCGGCGCCGCCAAAGTAGAGTGTGCCATCGGACGCGCGCCAGCTCGATCCCGGGAAGAAGATGTTGCTCTGGATCCCGTCGCCATAACTGTACGTTCGCGATCGTCGCGTCGTCGGGTCGACAACCGAAAGGCCGTTCGACGTTGCGATCCAGAGCCGTCCCGAATCGTCTTCCTGGATCTCCTGAACGTTCGAGCTGTCGAGCGCAGGGTGAGGCTCGAGGAGCGCGAATGTGTCGTGGATCGGATCGAACGTGGCAAGGCCGTTCGAGGTGCCGACCCAGAGCGTGCCGTCGCGCGACTCGAACAGCTCACGAACCCGGTCGCTTGGAATCGAGCCGGCCTCCGGAGCACGGCTCCACGCTCGGAACTCGTTGGTCGCGGCGTCGAATCGATTGAGTCCTCCGTTATCGGTTCCGATCCAGAGCTGGCCTTTTGAGTCTTCGAGCAGCGAGAGCACGTAATTGTCGCTCAGGCTCTTTGGGTTCGACGGATCGTGCTGGAAGGTGACGATTCTCCCGCTCGTGGGATCGAGCCGGTTGAGTCCTCCCGCGGTTCCGATCCAGATCGGGCCATCGCGCGACGGTAGAATCGCGCGCACGGATTCATCGCTCAGCCGGCGCCCCTCGATGCCGTCCTTGTTCCACTGTTCGACACACCGGCCCGCCGTGCGATCGAAGCGGCAGAGACCGGCGCGGAAGAATCCGGCCCAGAGGTGACCTTCGGCGTCTTCGGCGAGCGCTTCGACGTCGCCATGTGGGAGCGCTCCCTGCTGCATCGTGTAGTGGCGGAACGCCGTCGTGCCGGGGTCGAGCCGGTCGAGACCGTCGTGGGTCCCGATCCAGAGCGCGCCTCGTGCGTCGCCGAGGATCGTCGAAACTCCTCGGCCGGAGAGCCCGTTCGGATCGCCGGCATCCCATGTCCACGTCGAGAACTTGCGCGGCTTGAGATCGATCCGGCTGACGCCTCCACCCCGCGTCGCGATCCAGAGCACCGACGAACGATCTTCGTAGAGTGCCCGTACGTCGTTGCTGCCGAGACTCCACGATTGCAGCGGGTCGTGTACGAAGTGGCGAAGTGCGCCGGTGCTTGGGTCGATGCGATAGAGGCCGTCCTGCATCGTCCCGATCCAGATCGCGCCCGACCGATCCTCGTGGATTGCGTTCACGCCTCGGCTGGCGGCGTCTGGAGAGATTGTCGGGAGGTCGAGCGGGGCAACGGCGGTCCGGTTAGGCTCGAATCGATAGGCGCCTGCCGGCGTACCAACCCACAATGCACCTTCGCGCGCCAGCTTGAGGTGTCTGACCGGAACTCCCCCGAAGGCGTGTGGCAGGTGGCCGGCGCCGTCGATCGGTTTTACCTCGCCGCTTCGGAGGTCGAGTAGCTGGAGTCCGGTCTCGGTCCCGATCCAGATCGTGCCGCTGTCGGAGGCGGCGAGGGACCAGACACGGTCGTCTCGTAGCGCTGTCTTGCCGGGGCCTTTGCTGTTCCAGACCCGGACGATGCCGGAACCGCGATCGAGGCGTGCGAGTCCGCCCGCCCTTGTTCCGATCCAGATGGCGTCCCCGGTGTCGAGCAGCGACTGAATTCGATTGTCGGGGAGTTGTGGCTCAGGCTGCTGCGCGATTCGCCGGAAGTGCGCGACCGATTCGAGGAGCGGGTCGAAGCGGTCGAGCCCGTCGCCCCACGTGCCGATCCAAAGGGAGCCGTCGCGGTCAGCGATGAGTCCGCTTATGTCGTTCGACGCGACAGTCGTCGGATCGGTCCGGTCGTGCTCATACGTGCGAACGCGCTCGCCGTCCCAACGAGCGAGACCGTCTTCGGTCGCGAACCAGATGAAGCCAAGGCGGTCCTGAGTGATTCCGTAGACGTTTTCGTGGGGAAGGCCCTGCTCGACGCCGATTCGTTCGAAACGCGCGCGATCGGCAGCCTTCGCGTCACTCGACGAAAGCGTGGCTGCGAGGAGCCACAGGGCGATGTTGCGCGCGGTTCCGTTCACTCTGCGGTTTCCGAGACCAGACGGAATCATAGCCGAACCGACTTTTGCTTCGCTGGAAACCGTCCTCGCGTGGAGTGGAATGGGCGGACGTGAGTCGTGCTGATGTCCCATTCATCAGCGCCGGAACGATGAGAAGAGCATCGTTCACCAAACCGTTCGACAAAAACTGAACCGTTAATCAGTTTTTAACCTTGCCTGCCGATACTGACAACCAAACAGTGAGTGCTCGACCGAGAAACGAGGCTTGACAGCTTTCCAAACGTAATTCCGCATTCGCAGTCCATAAAGCCTGCAATACCGTCTCCCCCCGAGCCGTCTCACCTTCAAGATTGTCAGGCCTTAGTTACTCGGTCGAGCACGAACCTGTTTTCCTCCCGGCATCAACCCCCACGACATTTCAGCGGCGCGCCACGACGACGAGATCTCTCGAGATCGCAGGGTCGAACGCTTCGCGTTCGTACGAACCGAGCAACGCGACTTCGCTGAACCCTCCGGCGCGGCACGCTGACTCGATTTCAGCGCTCCGCCAGCCACGGAGTACGACGCGGCGTGCGTGGTTGACGCGCACCGGCTGCTCGTCGTCCTCCGGGCGAAGCTCCAGCGTCGTCGGAAAGAAGAGCACCGTGCCGTCCGGTCGCGGTGACATCAAGCGTAGAAACACAATTTCGCCGTCGTCGCCATCGCGGAAATTGAGTGGCAGGTAGCGTTCTCCCTTCTCGATGATCCGGTCGTAGTTGAGGATCTGGAGCACGAAAGGTGCGCCTGGTGAGAGGCGTGCGGCGAGCCCGGTGAAGAACGCGTTCAGCGCTTCGCCATCAGAGACGTGAGGGAGGACGTTCCCGAGGCAGATCGCGCCGCCAAAGGCCCCGGCGACGACAGCATCGAGATTGCAGATATCTCCTTCGACGAACTGCGCGCTGCCGAGCGGCCCGGAGCTCCTGGCCTTCTCGAGCATCGTTGGAGACGAATCGACGCCGACCACCTCGAAGCCTCCCGAGGCGAGCAAGCGCGCATGCTCGCCCGTGCCGCAGCCGAGGTCGAGCAGGCGTCGCGGCGAGGCCGAGGCGAAGACCGATTCGAAGAATGGCCCTTCGCGCTTGAGTCGCTCGGGCCACGCGATCAATCGCCTGTAGTCGACGCGAGAGTATTGATCCTGATCGGTCATGTGCTGCTCCTTCAGGTAGCGTAGTGCAGAACTTTCCATTGCGTGCCTCAATCGTCCGCGGGTTCGGTCGTAGTCGAATGCGGGTGACATTCCATTTCGGTGCGATTTTTTCGCGGCGGTTTCCCTGCCAGGGTCGGGTCGGAATCACGGCAAAACACCGTTTTTCAATGCTCTGGCTCCGTTTGTCGCGTGAGCGAGAGGGCGGGTGAAGAGGCTCTCCGTTCACCCGGCACGGGTTTCGCTACATTGGGAGTGAATCGAAGACCTGATCCAGTACAAGAACACGTTCAGGGGAGGCGGCTCATGTACATCGTCTGGTTTCTGCTCATCGGACTGGTGGCGGGGTGGCTCGCGGGGAAGCTCATGCGAGGTGGAGGCTTCGGAGTCATCGGCGACATCGTGGTCGGGGTCATCGGAGCGTTCATCGGAGGCTTTCTCTTCCGGCTTCTCGGTATTCCCGCGGGAGGCACGATCGGTACGCTCGTCGTCGCAACGATCGGGGCGATCGTGCTTCTCTTCGTAGTGAGGCTCCTCAGGAGGGTATGAGGGGCCTAACGTCGTTCGACGGCTTTTTTCATCGCGCTCCGCGTCGTCACGATTCGGGCAGAGTGCAGGCTCCGCCTAAGGCCTATGGCACGAAATGCTGAGGAGGGATCGAGTCATCGACGATGAGGCTCAGCTCGGCGCAGACCCTGATCAACGCGCGCGTGGCAGGGTCTGCGCTTTCGTAGTCCCTGCAAAGCAGCTCGACCTGTTCGTCGTCCTCGAAATGCCAGATCGTAAAGCCATCCTCGGGTTGCTGAGACTCCCATGTCTTTGTCTTCGCCCATCGTCCGTGTGTGAAGGTGTAGCGGACGAAGCCCTCGTCGCGAAGCGCCTGCGCCATTTCGTCGGAAACGTCCAGGCCACCTGCGGCAAACGGTGCGAGCTCTTCGCCGGCGAGCGCGCTCTGGAGCAGGCGGCTCGCCCACGACGGCATCGACCCCTGCGCGTTGCGGATCTGTTCGTCGAGTGCGTTCTTGACGAACGTTTCGATGAGCCGCTTGATCGCACCGCGGCTCGAGCCTGTCGGGTCGACGAAGCGAACGCCGGAGATGTACGCGCTCGTCGAGCCGAATCGGTCGACGCTGCTCCGGATCACGGAGGCGGGTATGGAGATCTCTTCATCGACCCAATGAAAGCGAAGCGAGGCGATCTGGCCGACATGAAGCGGAGCGAAGTGGTGAAGTCGCGCGCCGCCGACGCTGATCTCGACGAGCTCGACCTTCACGTTCCCTGCGACGCCTTCGAGGCCCGGCAGCAGTCTGATCCTCTCGACTTTCCGCCTGTGGTGACTCTTTGCCATCGTCTCCTCTCCGTTTCGCGAGTCTGAAGACCGAGTGTCCGATGAGAGTGAACGTGGATGAAAAATACCACACAGCGGGCGGTAGCGGCGTCAAGCCGCGGCGGGTCGACGAATCAGGCCAGGATTCTCACCGGACGACGATCACTGCTTCCCGCCTAACTTTGCCATCCGAGGCGACGAATCGGTGCTCGCCTGGCCGGAGTGGCCAGGAGAGCGACCGGTCGGAGCGAACCTTGCCTAACGGCGCTCCGTCGACGCTCCAGTCGATCTCGCGCGGCTCTCCGCCGTGAGCGACGCGGAGCGACAGTGATTGAAACTCGGGTCGCAGCGTCGGTTCGATGAGATACGTGGCGCCATGCGGAGGGTTCGTGATCACGAGCGCGCCGCGCGACCGCGCGCGGCTTCTCGGCAGCTCGTGCACCGAGGAGACAGCGACGGTCGAGTTCGCCGCGCCGCGACGTGGAGCGTCGACTCGCGTGGCGCGTGCCCACGCGAGATACTCCGGAGGCCATTCGACGATCGTTTCCCCGTCTTCGACGTGATGCCAGTAACACTGCCGGCCGGGCTCCCCTGGGGGGAGCCACTCGAGACGCGAGCCGGGACAGCGCTCGGTGGCGATGAGCCCTGATAGGGAGCAGATGTCGCTGCGGACGAGCGACGCGGGGCGGGCGACGATCGGTGGGTCGCTCTCGTCCGGCAGGCGCCCGGCGACGCTCTCGAGCGCAGAGAGCATGACGGCACGGAAGATGGGTGCCGCTCCTGTCACTCCCGACGAATTCCGGAGCGGTGCGCGGTCGAAGTTGCCGACCCAGACGCCGACGGTAACGGCGCCGGTATAACCAACGGTCCAATTGTCGTGGTAGGCCTGTGAGGTTCCGGTCTTCACCGCGACCGGGAAGGGGAAGTCGAGACTGCTCCCGCGGCCGAAGACCCAGGCGCGCGCATCCTGGTCGGAGAGGATGTCGGTGATCCAATAGGCGGTTTGCTGCGACACGAGACGCGGAGCCGGTGGCGCGATTCCGTTCGTGCGAGACCGAGCAAGCATCGTCGTTCGCACGAGCTCTCCTCCGCGCGCGAACGATGCGTACGCGGCGACGAGCTCGTCGAGGCGCACCTCGGCGTTGCCGAGCGTCAGCCCGAGCCCGTAATGGTCTGCGGTCTTGTCGAACGTCGACATCCCGGCACGGCGCAGGAGGCGTCCGATCGACGGGACTCCAATCTGCGACGCGAGTGCGACCGCGGGGACGTTCTGTGAGCCGCCTAACGCACGGCGCGCAAGCAAAGGGCCGTGGAACTTGCCATCGTAATTGCGCGGACTGTAGAGGACTCCCTCCTCGCGCGTCGGGAAGTGCGATGGCACGTCGGCGAGCACGCTCGCCGGCGTAAAGCCCGATTCGAAGGCGAGTGCGTACGTGAACGGCTTGAGCGCCGAGCCGGGCTGTCGCGCGGTGACGACCCCATCGATGGCGCCGCCGTGGACCGTGTCGAAATAGTCGCCCGACCCTTCCCAGACGAGCCATTCGCCAGTGTGGTTGTCGAGCACCGCGACGGCGACGTTGTGCGCGCCATGCTTCTCGAGGTTCGTTCGCTGCGCGCGGATTATCCCCTGCACCTTTCTTTGCAGCTCGGCATCGAGCGTCGTTTCGATCGTCCGCGCGGAGGCCGCGCCGCGGAGAACGTGCGTCACGAAGTGAGGCGCGACGAGCTCGGGGCGTTCGCGCACGAGGCGGAGCTCTTCGTGCTTTGCGTCAGTGATCGCGTCAAGTTCGACGAGGTCGAGTTTTTCGATCCGCGCGAGAACCGATTTCTGCCTCGTGTTGGCCGATTTCGGATGGCGATATGGATCGTAGCCGCTCGGCCGTTGTGGAAGCCCTGCGAGGAATGCCGACTCCGCGAGCGTCAGCGACGCCGGTTCGCGGCCGAAATAGCCGAGCGACGCGCGGCGCGCGCCGATGAACTGGTTCCCGTACGGTGCGAGGTTGAGGTAGAGCGCGAGAATCTCGCGTTTCGAGTATCGATGCTCGAGCCGTAAGGCGAGAAGCGTTTCCCTGAGCTTTCCCGCGATTCCGCGTCTTCGGCTTTCCCCGCGCGCGATGAGGATCTGCTTGACGACTTGTTGCGTGATCGTCGAACCGCCCTCGACGACGCGCATCGCGGCGAGGTTGTGCAAGGTCGCACGCGCATATGCGAAAGGATCGACGCCAGGATGCCGGAAGAAGCGGTGGTCCTCTGCCGCGAGCGTTGCGGAGACGAGGGTATCGGGGAGCGCGTCTGCCTCGAGCCAGTCGCCACGCGTGCCGCCCGGGGAGAGCGTCTCGTAGAGCACGACGCCGCGGCGGTCGAGGATGCGAGTCGAGACGAATTGCGTCCGATCGAGGAACCCGTCGGGGAGCGCGCCGAGGCGGATCCAGGCGGCGAGCGCGATGAGGATGCCGAGTGCGACGGCGAGCGCGATCTTCGTTCGTTTCTTCATTGGCGATGCACCTGCGTCGCTTCGCGACGCGGAATCAATGCGCCGCTCCCGACCCCCGGTTGCCTCGCCCCCGCTTCGCGGGGCTCGGTCACCGGGGGCTAAGGTTCCCCCGGTTGCCTCGCCCCCGCTTCGCGGGGCTCGGTCACCGGGGGCTAAGATCGTGCGTCGCTACGCGACGCTTTCGCAACAACCAACAACCAACAACCAACAACCAACAACGCCTTTTCTCAGGACCCAGGACTCAGCACTCAGCACTCCCTTTTACGGCTTTACTTCGACGAGGTCTGCTTTCGAGCGTCCAAACACCTCGGGCTCGTACATCTCCTCGGCGTGCACTGGTGAGGCGATGAAATTGCCGGCAGTCGTGGCGCGCGCGACGTACGAGAAAACATGGGTCCCTGCGCTGAGGCGCGTCGCGAAGAGGTTCACCCGGTCGTCGTGGCGCTCGATATGGTCGAAGCCCCCTTTGCGCCAGCTCGTCATCCAGTCCTGCTCCTCCGCCTCCTCGCCGTAGCGCTGTTCGTTCCGGAGATCGAGCGCCGTCGTTGCGAACCACGACTCGACCGGTTCGAAGCCGGCGGGGAGGGGATCGGTCACCGCGACCCAGCGACGCTCCTTCGGGAGCTTCAATTCGAGCGTCACACGCACGAGGTCGCCCGCGGCGTAGCTCGTGCCACTCTTGGCGGGTTCGTTCTCCAGCGAATATGTGCGTTTAATCTGGAACCCTTTATTCATCGAGCTCGTCGCGGGTGTCATCGACGCATAGCGCAGGCGCGCGATGTAGTAGAGGACTCCCGTTCCTTCGCGATTGAACGTGAGCGGCAGCGTCTTTCCGGCCGCTCCCTTCGCCAGCAGGCTCTTCATCGGAAAGCTCGTGTTCTTTGCCACGGTCGAGCGACCCTTGAAGCCTTCCTTTGCGATCTCCTCTTCTCCGAGGGTGACGACCGCGGAGAAGTCGGGGATCTCGCTTTCGTACTTCTTGTAGTAGTCGACGAGCGCCTCCATCGCGAGGGCGTTCTCCTGCGTGTTACCCCAGCGCCCCTTCTTGCGCGCGTTCATCAACCAGCGTACGGTGCTTGCGACGTGGGTCTCGATATCGCTGTTCCGAACGAGACTGCCTAACACGAGCGAAGTCGAGCGGATGTTCGAGTTCCAGAAAAGGAGCAGGTAATCGTCGGCCAGCTCTTCGACGTGTGCGCTGCCTCCCTCGGGGAGGATCGCGTTGAAGATCCGACGGCGGAGCTCGTCGACGCGCCTGCCATCGTTCTCTCCCTTCGCCGCGAGGGCGTCGTAAAGATGTGAGAGAGCGAAGACCGGCATCCGGTCGAGGTAGCCATAGATGCGGTTGACGTTGCTGTCCTGGTTACGGCCGCCTTCCGCGAGGACTTTGATCGCGTAAGCCTGCCACGCGGTGTACGAAGGCCACCAGCCCTCGTTGACCGGCGGCTTCTCCGTGAGCTCGAGCTCGAGGTAGTCGTAGGCGCGCGTCATCACGTCGTCGTCCACCTCGTAGCCGAGCGACTCTCCGCGCTGGTAGACGTGGAGGATGTAGCTCGTGAGGTACGGCGACGTGAACAGGCATTCGCCGGGCCAGTACCAGAAGCCTCCGTCGGGGCATTGGTAGCGTTCGAGATCGACGAGGGTGTCCTGCGCGACTTTGCGGATGTCGGCGGGAGCGATGCCGGGAAGGTGGAACGCGTCGCCGAGATCGGACGCGAGCATGAGCGCGATCGCGGTCGACGCGCGCTGTTCCGCGCAGCCGTACGGGTAGTCGACGAGGTATCGCGCGCCTTCGCCCAGGCCGACGAGCGCGGTCGACGAGAGCTCGACGTCGATGCCGCCGATATCGGGCCGCACGTCGCCGGGGATCTCGACCGATTCCTTCGCGTCGGGTTTCGCCTGACCATAGGCTGCAACGGTCTCGACGGGGGAGAGAATGCGGACGGGAATCACGTCCTCGAACGCGTCGCTCTCGCCGAGGAGCCTAACGGTCATCCTTATCCGGGCGTCGCCGACGGCGCGTGCGACGACCGGGAAACGAACTTCCTGAGCTCCCTTGGGTTCGATCTCGATCGTCTGCTTGTTCACACCTTCGATCGAGATGATCTCGGGGTTGAGGCTCTCGATCGTCACGGTCGCCTGGCCCCCCTTCGTCAACTGACTGTTGACGACCGACCCGAAGAACGCCTTGTCGCCCGCGGAGAGGAAGCGGGGGAAGTTCTGGCGCAGAAGAACGGGCTTGTTGACTTTGATCTCGCTGTCACCCTTACCGAAGCGGTTCGCCTTGTCGTTCGCGACCGCCATGATGCGGTAGGTCGTGAGCGACTCGGGGAGCTTGACTTCGGTCGTTGCGCTCCCTTTACGGTCGGTTTTTACCGAGCCTAACCAGAACGCCAGGACGCGGAAGTCTTTCCGCACTTCGCCGACCGACTCGTCGGCGCCACCACCGCCCCCTTCGTCCGCGCCCTTCGGCGTCAGGACACGCCTGCTGATGATGCGCTGCCGGCTGTCGGTGTCCTGCACCGAAAGCGACTTCTCGACGTAGACGTCGCCGAGGATGTCGGGGGTCTGGAAGTTCGTGAGCGAGAGGACACCGTAGTCGACGGCCCAGAGAGTGACCTCGGATTGGGACGGCTTTCCGGCGGCGTCTTTCACGTTGACGCTGATCTTCGCGTTCGTCGCAGGGCGGTATTCCGATTGGTTGGCGCGGACGTCGACCTTCAGCCTCTTCGTCGCGTCCTCGACGGATAGGGCGATGTATCCGAGACGGAAGGATGGTTTGCCCGGGTCGCTCGGGTCATCCTCCTTCGGCGGCATCGTGCGACCCTGCACGAGCACGACCGAGACGAAGACGTTCGGGATGTCTGCTTCGGTGATCGGAACGTCGATCGTCTGCTGCGTCGATTTCAATTCGAACTGGCGATGGGTGCGGATTCCTTCGCGCTCGGTCGTAACGAGGGCGGTCGCGTTTTCCCAGGGCGACTGAACCATGATCCGTGCCGTCTCGCCGGGGCGGTACTTCTTCTTCTCGGGGACGAGGTCGATACGGTTGTGATCGTACCGCCGCCACGCGGTGTAGCCCTCACCAAGTACGTAGAAGTTCGTCGACGTTCTGGTGGAGCGTCCGCGATCGTCGGTTGCGGTTGCCACGAGCTCGAAGTAGCCACCATTCTTGAAGTCGAGATGGAGCGGCACCGGCTTCGCGGCACTCTTGACGTCGTAGCTGCCTGCCTCGATCCGCTTGAGCTCCCAGTCCCACGTGTAGAAGCCGTTGCCTTCGGCACGCCGGACGCTGTTCCACTGGAGCTGCGTGACTTCGACTTTGATGTCGACGTCGGGCGTCGCGAGCCCCTCGGGGGTGACGGCGAGGACTTCGGTGTCGAAGCCGCTCTTCTGGTCTGCGAACATCGGGGGCTGCTTCACTCCGATGTACCAGGGGGCGGGATGGACGACGAGCGACGCGCGGTTCGCGATGACCTGGCGCGACACGTCGGTGACGCTTCCTTCGAGCGTGTAGACCATTGCGACGGGATGTGAGGTCTTTGTTTCGAGCTCGAGCTCGAGATTGCCTTTGTCGTCGAGCGTCTCATCGTTCTGCTCGAGGATCTCGTCGCTGATGCGTCCCTCGTCATAGCCCATCCAACTGGTGAACATCCATTGCTCGAGTGGGTACTTCGCGGCGATCGGTGGGGGAACCTCGAACGACATCGAACGGCGGAAGGTCCACGAGATTTCGCGGTCGGCCATCGCTCCGCCGAAGAGATAGCGCGCTTCGACGTGGCCGTCGAGCGGGTCACCGGCGATGCCCGTTCCGCTCGCGAGCGTTGCGTCGACGCGGAAGTCGGGACGGCGGTACGAGGCGACGAGAAAGTTGCCGTAGATGTTGCCGTGCTGCTCGGGCGTCGCCGCCATGATCGACCAGTCGCCGAGTGCCGCGGTCTTTTTGATCTGCATCGTCCACTCGGCGCTGCTCCACTCGCTGAGCGTCACATCGCGGCGGTCGACTTCTTCACCAACGCTGTCGGTCACGACGATCGCGACCTTCGTGTCGGGTGCGAGAAGCTTCATCCCCGCGGCCGTGTCGCTGCGGAGGATTGCCTTGAAGTGAACCTCTTCTCCCGGCTTGTAGACGCCTCGGTCGGCGAAGACGGCGCCGCGCAGCATCGGCTTCGCAGTGAGGCGCGAGTAATCGATGCCGAACTCCCAGCCGTTGATCCCCTCGTCCCAGTCACTGCCGACGTATGCGAAGTCGCCGTCCTTCTCGGCCGTGACGATGAACTGGATCTTCCAGTAATCGTCCTCGCCGCGGAAGTCTGTGTTAGGCGCGATCGCGACGCCGTCGACTTCGGTCGTGCCGCTCCAAAGCACCTTGTTCTCGCGCGAACGGATGGCGACATTCGCTCCGGCGACCGGCTTGCCGTCGTCGAGCCGCGTCACGAAGACGAGCGTGTTGATCGGACTGTCCTTGACGTGAATGCCGAGGTTCGTGACCTGCACGAGCGAGGCGCGCGTGGGACGGTCGGGATCGCACTCCACCGCCTTCGCGATCGCTTCGTCGGGCTCGACCGCGGTCCAGAAGATTCCGTACTTCGCACTGCCGAGTGCGGCGGAGAGGTCAAGCCCGTGCGATTGCACTTTGTCCGCGGAGACGCCGAGTTTGCGATCCGTGGGCTCGGAGTCAGGGGCGAGGCGGAAGTACGACTCCTCTTGCAGCCGGAGGATCGTCGGCATCAGTTCGTCCGGCGTGAGCGGGGAGGCCCACTGGCGTGCCATTTTGAAGTTGCGCGAGTAGAAGGGGAGCGTCGCGCCCGCATCGGCCTCCCACACACCGTGGCCGTCGCCGAAACTCGCATAGGCGCAGCGATGCCAGTTCTCGATGAACGTGACGAAGGAGTAACCGAGCTTCTGCCCATCATGCGCGGTGAGCTCTTCGCCGATTTTGACTCGCCACGTCGTGACGGGAGGTTGCGCGCCGAATCCGGCCTCCTCGAGTGTCATCCAGTTCGTAGCGTCGTACCCGACGATCTCGTCGGACGGTTTCCCGAGAGTCTGCTTGACCTTCTTTTCTGCCGGCGCTTTCGTGACGTCCGAGACGGAGAACGCCTTCGCTGCCTCGGATTGCGAGACGCGGGCGCGGAAGCGGATGGCGTTCCAGCGATCGGGATCGCAGTGGAGGCGGCAATGCTCAGTCGCCTCGATAAAGAGAGTTCGTTCGAGCTGGATCGTGAACTCCTGCGTCCTGCCCGGAACTTCGTTCCCCTGTGCGGAAGGGAGGCGCTCGTCGAGCATCAACTGAACCCAGCTGTCCGTTGGTACGCCCGGCTTCGTCTCGACGACGACCATGTTTTCATTCTTCGCGTATCGCGTGGTGTCCCAGGAGTCGGCGAGGAAATTGACGACCGGCCCGGTCGCCTGGGCCGCGGCGCGCGTCGCCGCGACCTTGGCGTCGAACTTCTCGAGCGACGTCGGGTCGCTCTTTGCGAGGAAGTCGCGTGCGTTCTTCTCGAGCGATGGCTCCGGCCAGGAGTGCGACTGGTAGCGGAGGAGGAGGTGCTTCGCAATCTCGGCCGGCTTTACCGGCTGATTGAAGTAGAGGACGACGACGACGGAGGCGTCGTAGCGCCCTCCCTTGCGGTACCAATTCGTCGAGAGAAGCTTCGTCGTCGGCGTCGTGAAGGCGAAGCTGTGAGGCGAGGTTAGGGAGTTGCCGGCGACCGACTTCGCCGTCGTGTCGACGGTGACTTCATACTTCGTCGCATACGGAAGCGGTTTGTCGGGATCGGGGGTGAAGATCAGGATCGTCGTGCCCGACCAGCGCCACGTGCCGCGAAGCGCGGGCTTGATCTTCACGAACGGGATCTGCAGCGGGTCGGGGATCTTTCCGAGCGACACCATCGGCTCGGAGAAGACGAGACGGATCTCGTTCGCCTCGGCGAGAGAGCCGATCTCGCCCGTCGGGCCGGAGCTGACGATGTTGAGCGTGCCGGCGGCCTCCGCGGCCACAGGGAGAAGAAGGAGGAGGAAGAGAGTGAAGATCACGACGTTCCGCATGGCGGCTCCTCGCTGCATTGTGTTTGGGTTTGCCGCGACAGAGTGTATCGCCCTCGCCTCGCGATGCGATGGCGAAGTGATGGCAGAAATGAGGCGGAGAGGCGAGAGACGATGAGCAGGCAAGTGCGATCGAGCGCAGCGGCGCGAAAGGCCGGGCCCGGGCGCGGGCCCGGGCGCGGGCCCGGGCGCGTTTACGGGATATCTCGGCCCGCGCCCGGTAGTTCGCCGATCGACTTCAATGAGCGAGCCGCTCCCCGGGTCGTCATTCGCCTGCGGATCGCCCTTCGCCCATCGCTTCACGCCCGCCGTTCGATGTTACCCTTCGCCCATGGCCGACGTCCTCGACGTGGAACGCGACGAGCTCGAGCGTGAGGAGCAGCAGAAGCGGTTCGACCGCCTCGCGGAGCTCGTGCGCGAGCGGAAGTTCGTCGAGCTGCGCGAGGAGCTCATGAAGCTCGACGTTGCAGATCTGGCCGACGCGATCGTCGAGCTGTCGACCGAGGACGAGGCGGTCATCTTCCGCCTATTGCCGCGCGAAACCGCGACGACCACGTTCGAATACCTGCCGCTCGAGACGCAGGAAGAGCTGCTCAAGGCGATGGGCGACATCGAAGTCGCCAACATCCTCAACGACATGTCGGCCGACGACCGGACGGCACTGCTCGAGGAGCTCCCGGCAAAAGTCACGCGCGGCTTGTTGAATCTCCTCTCGCCCGAGGAACGGCGAATCGCGAGTCAGCTCCTCGGTTACCCCGATTCGTCGATTGGGCGTCTGATGACGCCCGACTACGTCGCCGTCAAACAGCATTGGACCGTCGAGCAGGTGCTCGCGCACATCCGGCGGTTCGGTCGCGACCGCGAGACGCTTAACGTCGTCTACGTACTCGACGAGCACGGAATGCTGATCGACGACATCAGGATCCGCGAGCTCCTGCTTGTCGACCCGTCGACAAAAGTCGGTGAGATCTCGGACGGCCACTACATCGCGCTCCATGCGACCGACGATCAGGAGGCCGCCGTCGCTCACTTCAGGAAGCACGACCGGGTTGCGTTCCCGGTCATCGACGCCGCGGGCTTCCTCCTCGGGATCGTCACGATCGACGACGTCCTCGACGTTGCGGAAGAAGAGGCGACCGAAGACATCCAGAAACTGGGAGGCAGTGAGGCTCTCGAGGAGCCCTACCTCGACGTCTCCGTGCCGACGATGGTGCGCAAGCGAGTCGCCTGGCTCGTGCTCCTGCTCATCGGCGAGATGCTGACCGCTTCGGCCATGGCGTTCTTCGAAGCCGAGCTCGCGAGCGCGATCGTGCTCGCCGTTTTCATCCCACTGATCATCTCGAGTGGAGGCAACTCGGGATCGCAGGCTGCCACGCTCGTGACGCGCGCGATCGCCCTCGGTGAGGTGACGATCGCGGATTGGTGGCGCGTCGCCTATCGCGAGCTCGCGTCTGGAATCTCGATGGGGCTGATCCTCGGTGTCATCGGTTTCGTGCGCGTCGCGCTCTGGGCCCGAATCTTCAATGTTTACGGCGAGCACTGGCTGGAGGTCGCCATGACGATCGGCCTCTCGCTCATCGGCGTCGTCCTCTGGGGTTGCGTCACCGGCTCGATGCTCCCGCTCGTCCTTAAACGGCTCGGCGCCGATCCCGCCACATCGTCCGCGCCGTTCGTTGCGACACTCGTCGACGTGACCGGTATCGTGATCTATTTCAGCGTCGCCTCCGCAATGCTGGGGGGGAAACTGTTTTGAGGAGATTTCGGATTTCGAATTTCGGATTTCGAATTTGAAACCTGCCGCGCGCTGATCGACGCCGACACCTGTCGACGCCCTGCTGTTGCTTTCAAATCCGAAATCCGGAATTCGAAATTCGAAATTCAGTTCACGTACGGCACGACCCTGACAGGCCCGGTTGTTGCTGGTGGAAGGATTCCGGCATCGCGGCAGTCGATTGGAAGGACGAGGGTGAAAATCGTCCCGCGTCCCGGCTCCGACTGAACCTCGATCGTTCCGTGGTGAAGCTCGATGAAGTTCTTCGTGAGCGACAGGCCGAGGCCGGTCCCGCTGCGTCGTGCCGCACGTGCCGGGTCCGCCTGATAGAACTCGTCGAAGACGCGGTCGATCTCTGCGGGAGGGATTCCGATCCCGCGATCCGAGACCTCGATGCGGATCGAGTCGAAGCCGAGCGGCGAGTCGTGCCGGTTCAGGCGCCTGACCGCCAGATTGACCGGCCCACCTTCGGGAGAGAACTTCACCGCGTTCGAGAGAAGGTTGAAGAGGATCTGCTTGAGGCGTCCTTCGTCGAGCGTCACGAGTGGCACGTCGGGGTCGATTTCCCACGACATCGTGACGTTCGCCTCCGCGGCGAAGCCGCGCATGACGCGGTCGACTGAGGCAACGGTATCGCGGACGTCGAACGTCTCGAGACGAAGCTCGACTTTCCCGGCCTCGATTTTCGAGAGATCGAGGATGTCGTTGATCAGGTTGAGCAGGTGATTGCCGGCCGCGTGAATGTTCTCGAGGAACTTATAGAGAGTCGGCGGCAGCTGCGAGCTCGACGTTTGAATCAGGACGCTCGAGAAACCGATGATCGAGTTGAGCGGAGTGCGGAGCTCGTGCGACATCTTCGCAAGGAATTCGTTCTTCGCGCGATCCGCCGCCATCAGCTGCAGGTTCGTCTCGCGCAGCTCGTTGGTCCGTTCCTGAACTCGCTCTTCGAGCGCGTACGTCAGGTCTTCGAGCTCCTCGTAGAGCTTCGCGCTGTCAATCGCGACGGCCGCCTGATTCGCGATCGAGGTGAGGAGCAGGACGTCGTCGCGCGAGAACGCGTTCTCCTTGTAGCTCTGGACCGAGACGACACCGACGACGCGGTCGCGGGCGATCATCGGCACGCCGAGCCATGCCTGTGTGGGGAGTCCGTCGTCGAACGACTGGATTCCGATTGCGCGTTCCTCGTCGTTCCTCGCGAGAAGCAAAGGAGCGTGGTTGCGGACGACCCAGTGGTTGAGCCCCTGACCTGGTGGGATCGTCTGCTTCGGCAGGATCTCGTCGTTCCTGATCAAGAGCTCGAGATGAAGGTCGCCATTCTTCTCGTCGAGCAGCGCGATCGAGAACACGTCGGTGTCGATGACCTTTTTGCACTCGGTGTAGACGGTCATCAGGAGGTTGTCGGTCGTCGTGAGCGAAATCGCGCGGCCGACGTTGGTGAGCGAGGCGAGGCGACGGAGCAACTGGCGGCTCTCGGTCTGTGCAACGGCCATTTTTCTCGTCACGGCGTACGCGATGACGAGCTGCGTCATCAGTGCCAGAACCGCGACCCAACCGAGCGTGCCGTACGCGTGGGTGACGACGATCGAGAGGGGAAGCGTAAGCAGGTAGATCGAGATATCGATCGCGTAGAGCTTCGCCATCGTCCGCGGGGCGAGCTTCAGCGCGAGCCCAGGCGGGATCATTACGACGCTGTTTGCGACGGCGAGCGCGAGGCCGCACGCTGCTTGAAGCGCTACCGCCGACCCTGACAGAGTGAGCTCGCGGCCAAACTTTCCACCGAACCGCTCGTAGAGCATCGCCGCCGCAAGGACGGGGATGCCGTAGGTCGAGAAGAAGCCCCAGATCCTCGCAAGAATCGCGCGTCGCGTCGGCGCGTCGCGCGCCGTGAGGATTCCCGGAGCGCGTCCCGCTGCCACCGCGACGACGCCAAGCCATGCGGTCACCACGGGACCGAGAAGCGGGAACGCCGAGATCAGTACCGTAATCGGAAGCGCGACCGTCATGTCGCGCGTGAGCTCGAAGCGGAGAAGTTGCAGCACAGCCGCGGTGACGCCGAAAAGCACGACGAGGATCCAGAAGTCGCCGCCCAGGCCCGCCGCGATCGCCCGTGTCTCCGCGCGAAACGCGATCGTCGCCCACGCGATCAGCGCGAGGCCGGCCGTCCCCTGCAGGACGAAAATCGACGGCAGACCCAGCCGCCGCGGGCCGCCACGTTCCGGGGTCATCTCATCTCCGCGGGTGAAGCTTTCCCGACGATGGTAGCACTCGGTTCCGGAGGCGTCAGCATCGCCTCCCGTCTCGGATAGAATCGAGGCTGCCATGGACGAGCGAAAGTCGTTTCCGAACCCGACGGACCATCCTCCCGTGCGGCGCAGTTTTCCCCTTCCGACGTTGCACGAGCTCGACGTCCCTTCTCTCGTCGATTCGTGGGCCCATCGGATGTACTACTCGGTCGGCAAGGACGAATACACCGCGACGTCGTGGGACGTCTACAAGGCGCTCGCGCTCAGTATTCGCGACCGGCTGATGGAGCGATGGTTCCGGACACAGAGCGACTACTACGAGAGCGACGTCAAGCGGGTCTATTACCTCTCGCTCGAGTTCCTGATGGGCCGTTCACTCCTCAACAACATCCTCAATCTCGGCGCATATACGAAGTACAGCCTCGCGCTGGAGCAGGTTGGCTATCGCCTCGAGCATCTCGAGGAGTACGAGCGCGACGCGGGGCTCGGTAATGGCGGTCTCGGCCGTCTCGCGGCATGTTTCCTCGAATCGGCCGCAACGATCGGCCTGCCGTTCTATGGTTACGGCATTCGTTACGAGTACGGCATCTTCAATCAGAAGATCGTCGATGGACAGCAAGTCGAGGCGCCCGACAACTGGCTCCGCAACGGCAACCCGTGGGAGGTCGCGCGCAACGACGCCCTCTTCCCGGTGAAGTTCTTCGGCAGGATCGAGCATTACAAAGACGAGGGAGGTCTCGACCGGATCCGTTGGGTCGACACCCAGGACGTCTACGCGATGGCGTTCGATACGCCGATTCTTGGCTACAAGAATGAGATTGTGAACTCGCTCCGCCTCTGGGCCGCGAGGTCGAGCCGCGAATTCGACCTTTCGAAATTCAACGCGGGCGACTACGTGCGCGCGGTTGAGGACAAGAACGGCACCGAGAACATCTCGAAGGTCCTCTACCCGCCTGACGACCAGTACGCCGGGAAAGAGTTGCGCCTCAAGCAGCAGTACTTCTTCTCGTCGGCGACGCTGCAGGACGTCGTCCGCCGTTTCCTCAAGAGGAAGGGGAGGAAGTGGGACGAGCTGCCCGACAAGGTCGCAATCCAGCTCAATGACACGCACCCGGCGGTGGCAATCCCCGAGTTGATGCGCGTGCTCGTCGACGATCATCGACTCGACTGGAGCTACGCGTGGGATCTCACGCAGGCGGTCTTTGGTTACACGAACCACACCGTGCTCCCCGAAGCGCTCGAGACCTGGCCGATGGACTTCTTCAGCCGCCTGCTGCCGCGGCACCTCCAGATCATTGTGGAGATCGACCGCAGGCTGCGCGAGGCGGTGAGGACGCGCTATCCCGACGACACGGCGCGCGTGGAACGAATGGCGATCCTCGACGACAAGAACCAGCGCCTGAAGATGGCGAACCTCGCGATCACCGGAAGCCATGCGGTGAACGGCGTCGCGAAGCTGCACACCGATATCCTCCGCGAGACGACATTCCGCGATTTCGAAGAGCTCTTCCCTGGCCGGATCAGCAACAAGACGAACGGCATCACGCCGCGACGCTGGCTCTTCAAGGCGAATCCAGGACTCTCAGCGTTGATCAGCGAGACCATCGGCACCGCGTGGGTCGGCGACCTCGAGCAGCTTTCCGAGCTCGAGAAGTTCATCGGCGACGTGTCGTTGCGCGAGCGCTGGCGCGAGGTGAAGCGCGCCAACAAGGTGACGATGGCGCACTGGTACAAGCGCGTCCACGGCTTCGATCTCGATCCCGACTCGATGTTCGACGTCCAGGTCAAGCGCATCCACGAGTACAAACGCCAGTTGCTCAACGTGCTTCACGTCATTCTTCTCTACTTGCGAATTCGCGACGGCTGGGAGCCGAGCGCCCCTAGGACCGTAATGATCGGCGGCAAGGCTGCGCCGAGCTACGTCGTCGCCAAGCGAATCATTCATCTCGTGAATGTCGCAGGGAAGATCATCGCAGGCGATCCCAAGGTGGCGAAGCATCTGGGCCTCTTCTTCCTCCCTAACTACGGCGTCTCGTGCGCGGAGAAGATCTTCCCCGCGTGCGAGCTGTCGGAGCAGATCTCGACCGCCGGAATGGAGGCGTCTGGCACGGGCAACATGAAGGCTGCGTTGAATGGCGCGCTCACGATCGGAACGATGGACGGCGCAAACGTCGAGATTTGCGACGCCGTCGGCATCGACAACATGTTCATCTTCGGACACACGGCGCCGGAGATCGTCGACCTTCGCAACCGCGGCGCATCGTCCAGCGAGTACATCAAGGCGAATCCCGAGCTCGACCGCGTCATTCGGGAGCTCGAATCGGGAGTCTTCGAGAAGGCGAGCCCCGGAACGTTCCGGCCGATCGCCGAGATGCTGCGCGGGAACGACTATTACTTCCATTGTGCCGACTTCAATCTCTACGTCGCCTGCCAGGAACGGGCGAGCGACGGCTACGTCGATGTCGAGCAGTGGACGCGGATGTCGATTCTCAACGTCGCGCGCATGGGGCGATTCTCGAGTGACCGGACGCTGCGCCAATACGCCGAGGAGATCTGGCACGTGAAGCCGATTCACCTGAGGAGCAGAGGCTGATGGCTGCAAAGGGGCGTCGGAAGGCTGCGAAGCAGGGCTCGCGTCCATCGACATTCTTTATCGTCGCGTTCGCGGTCGCACTCATCCTCCTGATCGTCGCGTTCGTCGTCTTCGTTTCCCAGACGCCCGGTGCGAAACCGAAGGAGAAGAGGAGCGCGGTCGCACGAGTGGAGATCGTGAGCTGAGGATCTGGAGCGCTGCGGATTTTCTGAGCGAAACGATTCAGCCTGACGTCGACGCCTTCTTTCCCGGGCCTTCCGCGACAGTGTCGTCGCCGGAGCACGATGCCGTGCCCCGGCGGTGCTGACACCGGTTAGGTCGCTACGCCGTGACCGGGGCGCTCTTCGTGGCCGGCGCGTCGACGACGTCGGTGTACTCGAAGAGGGGTGTCGAAAGATAACGTTCTCCGTTGTCGGGAAGCACGGCGACGACGCGCTTGCCTGCTCCGAGGTCTTTTGCGACCTGGAGCGCAGCCCAGAGGATCGCGCCGGAGGAAATGCCGACAAGGATCCCTTCCTCTTTGCCGAGCCTCCTCGCGGTGCCGACCGCGTCGTCCCAGGTGACGTCGACGATCCGGTCGACGACCTTCGAGTTGTAGTTCGATGGGATGAAGCCAGCTCCGATGCCCTGGATGCGATGCGGCGAGTGCGTGCCACCGCGCAGGACCGGCGACTCGACCGGCTCCACCGCAACGATCTGGATGGCGGGATTGACCGTTTTCAGGACTTCGCCGACGCCGGTGACGGTGCCGCCGGTTCCGACGCCTGCGACGACGGCGTCGACGTGGCCGCCCGTGTCGGCGATGATCTCGACGGCCGTCGTCGATCGATGGATCGCGGGATTCGACGGGTTGTCGAACTGCTCGGAGACCCACGCGCCTTCGTTCTTCGCGGCCCATTCGCGCGCGATGCGCATCGCTTCGCGCACGCCGAGATAGCCGGGTGTGAGAATGAGCTCCGCGCCGAGCGCCTGCAGGAGCTTGCGACGCTCGATCGACATCGTATCGGGCATCACGAGAACGCAGCGATATCCGCGCGCCGCCGCGACCATCGCGAGCCCGATGCCGGTGTTGCCGCTCGTCGCTTCGACGATGATTCCCCCCTGCCTGAGCGCTCCTGAGGTTTCGGCGTCGTCGACCATCGAGATTGCGATCCGTTCCTTGACGCAGGAGAGCGGGTTGAAGAGCTCGAGCTTTGCGAGCACTTCTGCGCTACCCGCCGAGGCGATCCTGTTGATGCGTACAAGCGGCGTGTTGCCAATGGTCTCCGTGATGTCGTTGTAGATCCTTCCGTGGGGCATGACGTTCTCCTCTCTCGTCTCTCAAAAGCAAAGAACCCGGCCGTTGAAGGCCGGGTCCGGTTTTGAATGCGTCGATGCTGGTCCGTGTCAGATCACGCCCTCGTCGCGAACGCCGGCCTCGGCCTACATGCAGCAGGCACACGCGAAGCGACAGGCGAACCGTACGAGCGTCATGGTGTGTACGACAGGTTAAGGCCGCCTCGCGCCCGGGTCAATGGGGCGGCCGACTGGTCGTGGCTCCGCGTGCGACGATTCCGTGAACACGCGGCGTGGCGGCGCTACGAGCGGCACATTCCGATGTGCCGCAGCCCCCGCAGGGTGCCGCCGCGCGGCAAGTCGGACATCCAAATGTCCCGCCACGAGGCTGACGATCGCGCCGTAGAATTGCGCACATGAAACTTGCCCGCGTTGCGGTTTTCGCCTCACTGCTTCTCAGCGGTTGTGCGCGCACGGTCACGCTGCTCCATTTCTCTGATTACCACGCGCACGCGGTGCCGTTCTACGCGAACGGGGAGCGCGATGCTGCGGGCGTCGCACGAGCGGTCGCATACGTCGAGCCTCTCTCGCGGCGAGACGACGTGCTCGTTTTCAATGGCGGCGACACGATCAACCGCGGCGCACCGGCGTTCTCCGACAAGTACCGCTGCATCGAGTGGCCCTGGTGGAATGGCATCGTCGATGCGATGGCGTTTGGGAATCACGATGCCGACTACGGCGCGGCGGTCTTCCGCGGGTGCGCAGAATCGGCCGCGTATCCGATCCTTTCGGCGAATGTGACGAATTCGTCGGGCGCGCCGCTGTTTCTGCATCGAGGCAAGCCGTACGCAGTGTTCGAAACGCGTGGCGTACGCATTGGTGTCTTCGCCCTTGCAGGCGACGACTTCGCTCAACTCCTCAAGCCCGAGACGTCGCCAGTCGACGGCGTTCGCTTCGCCAACCGTGAGGAAACCGCGCGGAACGTCGTCCGGACACTCCGCCAGGTCGAGAAGGCCGACGCGGTCGTCCTCATCGGCCATGCGCACAACCACGAAGACGAGGCGCTCGCAAAGGCCGTTCCGGGAATCGATCTCATGCTAGGCACGCACAGCCACATCGTTGCCGATCTTCATCGGATCGAGGGGACATCGACGTGGATGATCGCGTCTGGGCAGTATCTCGAGCATCTGAGCAGAGTCGAACTGCAGTTCAGCGGGAGACGGCTCGTTGCTGTTTCCGGGCAACTTGTGAGGATGTCCTCCGGCATGCACGAGGATCAGGCGACGAAGGAGAAGATCGCGGCACTGCAGCGCGAGCTGGAGAGCGATCCGGATTTCGCGCCGCTCTTCGTCGTGGCGGGCGAGCTCGATCGCGAGCTCGGCATCGACGGCTTGAACGAAAAGAACGCGCCGCTCGCCACGTTCGTAATGGACATTGTGCGCGAGGCCGCGAATGCCGACGCTGCGATCTCGACCTCGAGCAGCTTTCGCGCGGCGCTTCCACCCGGCCCGGTACGAGAGAGCGATCTTCGGGACGCGCTGCCGTACGACAACGCGATTCTTCGCCTCGAGGTCGACGGCGCGACGTTTGCCTCGATCCTCGATCGCGCGATCTCGCTGCGAGGGACCGATTCGTTCCTGCAGCTTTCCGGCGTCGCGCTGGGGATCACGGGAGCGGCGAGTCTCGTTGCCGGCAGCGCGATCGTCCCTTCGAAGAGCTATTCGATCGCGACGACTGACTATCTCGTGAAGGCCTCGCCGTACCGGGATTTGTTCGCGGAGCTGATCATCGTCGACACGGGTGCCAAGGTACGAAGCGAGGTGCGCGATCGCATCGCATCAAAACGGTAGCAGCGTGCGACCGGGTGCTGCCGGTGAGGCAATTTCGAGCGCGCGCTTCTCGCTTTCGTAATTGCACGCCCTGCGTGTGGCGCCCCGTTACGCCTTTCGCAGCATGTTCCTTGCCGACACGACGCGACGCAGTGCCTCGTCCGTCGTTGCGCCGAGCGCGGTGAGATGTCCCATCTTCCTTCCGGCGCGGGCCTCGGTCTTGCCGTAGAGGTGCAGCTTGACGGCGTCACCGCCTAGCGCCTTCTCCCAGGCCGGCTCGCCATTCGCCCAGAGGTCGCCTAACAGGTTCGCCATCGCGGCGGGGCGAATCGAGCTGTCTCCGAGCGGCAGGCCGCAGACCGCGCGCACCTGCTGCTCGAACTGGCTGGTGGGTGACGCCTCGATCGTCAGGTGCCCGGAGTTGTGGACGCGAGGCGCCAGCTCATTCA
>JACPDH010000096.1 GCA_016184115.1 Acidobacteriota bacterium
CTTCGGCTACTTCACGATTCCGGCACTTACCGGAAACACGGAGAACCCCGAAGTGATCTTCAAGATGCTCGACGGCCGCCAGGTGAATGGCAAGTTCTGGGTCTTCTACGGAGGGCTCACCGACTTCGAGTACACCTTGACGATTCGCGACAGGAACAGCGGCGCGACACGCACGTACACGAAGCCAGGACTGACATTCGACGGCAACGCAGACACCTCGGCGTTTTCCAAACTCGCTCCAGGCAATTTGTTAGGCGACTGGAGAGCCATCGACGTGCCCCCCGACGCGGTCACGTCATCATCCGTCGCATCGGGCGAAGCGGCCTGCATCGTGTCGACCGATTCGCTCTGCGTGCTCCAGGGCCGCTTCCGCATCCGCCTCACCGCGCGCGACCCGCGCACCGGCAAGACGGGCGACGGCGTCGCGCTTCCCCAGAACGACCTCTACGGCTACTTCTCCATCCCTGATCTGACGGGAAATGCCGGAAACGTCGAGGTGGCAGTGAAGGTACTCGACGGGCGCGCCGTCAACGGCAAGTTCTGGGTCTTCTATGGCGGGCTGACCGACTTCGAGTACACGCTGACCGTCACCGATGGCGAGAAGAACACGACGAAGAGCTATACGAAACCAGGAGGAACGTTCGCCGGGAACGCAGACACTTCGGCGTTCTAGAGGCAGTGCTGAGTCCTTAGTCCTCAGTCCTCAGTCCTTAGTCCTCAGTCCTTAGTCCTGAGTCCTGAGTCCTTTAGTCCTGAGTCCTGAGTCCTTTAGTCCTGAGTCCTTAGTCCTTAGTCCTCAGTCCTCAGTCCTTAGTCCTCAGTCCTCAGTTCTTAGTACTGAGTCCTTGATACAGAGAGCTGAGAGCTGAGAGCTGACGATTGTCTAGGCCTGGCGTCGTTTGTCAGTGACGTGCGTCGCCGATGAGTTGTGCACGACGGATACCCGGCACTGAAAACTAAGGACTGAGGACTGAGGACTAAGGACTAAACACTAAGGACTAAGGACTCAGGACTCAATACTGCACGATCTTGTCCGCTGCGGGATCGAACCAGCGGATCGCGAGAAAGCCGAGCCCCTGTTTGCCAAAGGTGTCGTTCGGCGTGGTCGAGACCACGACCATCACGTTGGGACTCTCGCGGTTGAACGTGACGACGGCGAGATCTCCCTTCGGCTTCGCCGGCTCGTAGCCGAGCGTCTTCTCGATCACGCCGACGCGCTCTTCGAACGCGCGACGAACGCTCGGAATGAAATCGACGAGCTCGAACCGGACTGACTGAAGCTTGTCATCGACGAACTGCAGCGTAATCGTCTTCGTGTCGCCGTAGTGCACCACGAGCTGCCTTGGGTACTTGCCCGCCTCGACATCCAAGCCAGCGCGCTCGACCGCGGCCTCGACGTCGCCGCGCAGCATGCCAATGCAAAGTCCGATGCGGTCGGGGTCCATCCACTCCGCTCCCGGCGCTGCGGGAGCGTCCCCCTGCACGAGCAGCTGTAGCAGAACGACGAGCGCAAGCATCAGTGAACCACCATACTGGGGTTGGTGGACGCTTCGATGCGCGTGCGGACGATCGAGATCGCGCGCTGCGCGAGCTTCGCGATCGCTTCCCAATCACGCGCCTTCACGCGATCGGGCGGCGCGAGCGAAGCTCCAAGGTTCACCGCGACGGCGCCGGCATCGAGGTAACTCTCGATCTCGTCGAGCGCGATCGGCCCTCCTGCCAGCATCGGGACGTCGCGAATCGGCCCACGAATCGTGCGGATGTACTCGGGTCCGCCGAGCTGGCGCGCCGGGTAGACCTTCACGATCCCGGCGCCGGCTTCCCACGCGCGGATGATCTCGGTCGGCGTCGACGCTCCCGCGACGCAGAGTAGTCCATGCTCCGACGCGTAGTCGATCACTCGCAGGTCGGTGTGAGGCGAGACCAGCACTTCCGCTCCTGCCCTCCGCGCCGCGGCCGCGTCGTCGGAGCTCCGGACGGTTCCAGCCGCGAGCACCACGCCGCGGCCGCCATAGCGCTCCTTCAGGCGTGCGATGAGTCCGACCGCGCCCGGCGTGGTCATCGTCACCTCAATCGCACCGAAGCCGTTCTCGGCATAGCATCGCCCGAGCTCCCACGCGACATCTTCGGACTCCTCGCGGATCACCGCGACCATCGCCTGGCGCAGCACATGATCGAACAGCATTGCGTTCCGGTCAGTCATCACGTCGTCTCAACAGCGCAAGTCGTAAGTCCATTCGCAGAATGCGGAATTCGAAATGCGGAGGGCGGAGTGAAAACCCGAAACCCGCGAAGCTGTCTCCGCGAGGGTTCCAACATGCCGTTCAAGCGGTTCTCCGCCTCTCATCCCGCATCCCCATTCCGCATTCCGCGCTTCGCATTCCGCATTCCGCACTCCGCGTCTTGCGTTCGGCTAGAACTGAATCTGCAGCCCCGCCGTCACCATGAGCGGATTCAGCTCGATCTCGGCGTCACCCACGGTCGTCGTGATCGTGTTGCTCGACAACACGTATTTCGCGTCCGCGACGATCGCGAGACCGCCCGCGATCCCGATCGACAGGCCCGCGCCCCAGACCGAACCGTAGTCATCTTCGAGGTCGACGCTTTCCACGTCGATGCTACCGAGGTCGTCACTGTGAAACTCGTCGAACATCAGGTACGCGACACCGCCGCTGACCCAGACGTCGACGCGCCCTTCCGGGTTGAAGTGGTACTGAAGCATCCCGGTGATCGGAAGCATGTCGAGCTCGCCGACGACCGTCGTGGCTCCAAACTGGATACGCCCCTCCGGCTTCACTTCCGTCAGCGAGATCTCTGCCGAGAGGCGCCGCGTCAGGAAGATGTTCAACGCGCCGCCGTACCCGGTGTCGGCGTCGAACGAGCCGAGACTGTAGTCGTCTCCGTCTCGCTCGATGACTCCGTCACCAGAAAGGTCGACCCACGCCATGAAGCCGGTCAAGTCGACAGAACGCCCCTGTGCGAGCACGGGAAGCGTGAACGCCATCAGGGCGAGCATCAGTACGATTTTCTTCATGAAGCCTCCATCCGTTGATCGTGAGCAACGCGCGCATTGTACTCCTCTCCGATCATTAACGATGGCAACATTAGAAACCTACAAATGAGCACCAGAAATCGTATCCGTTAATGATGTCGCAATGCCGCGGCACGATCCGGCACGCGGTCGCGGAGTGAACCGCCTGATTCCCGCCGGCCGGCATCGGGGCACCCCCGTTTCCAGTTCCAATTGGGAATTCCCTTCTCCGCCCGACGCACTTATCATGAGAGTCCGGTTTCAGCGGCAGCTCAGGGCTGTTGCGCCTCCATGGCGCGCGCTCTACCGTCCGCGGACCGACGGAGGACGATATGGCAGACAACGAGACGACCCCCGAAGCACCGGCGCAGCCCGCCGCGGAAGGCAGCAGTGCGTCAGTGAAGGAACGGATCGAAAAGGCCCGCGGCTACGTCGGAGAGCGCTATCAGGCGGTCTCCGACAAGGTGAAGTCGAAGTACGAGACCGCATCGAGCGCGACGCGCGAGAAGGTCGCTGACCTCAAACAGCGGGTCGAAGGGATCGAAGTCGACGACGTCGTGGAGCAGATGCGCGACTACGTCCGGTCGAACCCCGGCAAGGCGCTGCTCATCTCGATTGGCGTCGGCTTCGTCATCGGGCTCCTCGTCCGAGGCACGGGCGACGACGACTAATCGAACATCCTGGGAGGCGGCACGCCGCATGACCGACGAAACGATTCACCCGCAGGAGCTGCAGGAGGACGCACCGCTCGAAGAGGGCGTCGCGATGATCCTCGAGCAGATCGAAGAGATGGTTCCGCCAGTCGTGCGCACGCAGGTCGCAAAGCACCCGTTGACCTTCGTGCTCCTCGGGCTCGGCGTCGGCCTCTTCCTCGGCGCAAAGAAGGGGGACGAGCTCCTCTCCGCCGGAGCAGCCATGCTGACGTCGGCAGTGGCCGCGAATTTCAGCGCGATGCTCGGCGGCGAAGCCCGAGACCAGTGATCCTGGACGACTTCCTCCGGGACGTCCGGCGGACCGTTCTCACGAACGGCCTCGTCGTGCTGACGCGTCCCGGCCGCGGCCGCGGCGTGGTTGCGATCAACTGCTGGGTGAAGGCCGGCTACTTCCACGAGCCCGACGACCTCGCCGGCATGGCGCACCTCTTCGAGCACATGTTCTTCAAGGGCTCGAAGAACTTCCCCGGCGCCGAGGACATTGCACGCCACGTCTCGATGCTGGGCGGCGCCAGCAACGCGGGAACGATCTACGACTCGACCAGCTACTACTTCGTCCTCCCGAGTGAGGGATTCGCGCGCGGCGTCGAGATCCAGGCCGACGCAATCCTCAACCCCCTCTTCGACCCCGACGAGCTCGCGAAGGAAGCGGAGGTCGTGATCGAGGAGTCGAACCGCAAGCTCGACAATCCGACCGCGGTCGCCACCGAGCGGATGTACGCGACGGCGTTCACGCGGCACCGGATGCGACGCTGGCGCATCGGTTCGAACGACGTTCTTCGCAACCTTCGCCGCGACGACCTCATCGCTTTTTTCGAATCGCTCTACCGTCCATCGAACATCATCGTGACGATCGCTGGCGACGTGTCGCACGAGGAAGCGATCGAAACTGTCGAGCGCACATTTGGCCAGATCCCGGCCGGAACATTGTCGAAAGGGCGAGGGCCCGCGGAGCCTGCGCAAACTGAGTTCCGCTTTGCGCAGGGAACGGCGGAAATCGCGCAGTCGCTCTCAGTCTTCGGCTGGCACACGCCGGGCGAAGGGCACGACGACCTCGAAGCACTCGAGATGCTCGCCGGCGTGCTCGGCGCCGGGCGCTGTTCGCGCCTCTATCGCGGCGTCATCACGGCGGGCGCCGCGAACACCGCCTCGGCCGACAACATCGTCTACGAAGATGCCGGGATGTTCACCGTCCGGCTCTCGTACGACGACGCGTCGACGGACGACGCGGAGCGCACGACGATTCGCGAGATCGAGCGAATCCGACGTTTCGGTCCGACGAAGTTCGAGCTCGAGCTCGGGCGCAACGGCATCGAATCGGCCTTCGTCTTCGAGCTCGAGGATGTCCTCGGGCAGGCGCAGACGCTCGCATTCTTCGAAGCGCGCGGAGGCTACATGACGCTCGCGCGCCATCTCGAGGCTCTCGAGCGAGTGACCGCCGATGACGTCCGCCGCGTTGCCACCGAGTACCTCACCGATACGAATCTCACGCTCTACCGCTACCGGAACCATGGCGCTCCGGAGCCTCGCGCCGAGTTCGTCCTCTCGCGGCTGCGTGAATCGGCTGCTGCTGCAGACGGCGCTGCGCAGACGACTCACGCCGTCCCTGCGCCACGACCCGAGCCTCGCTCAGCGAGCTCGAGCCCGACTCTCCGCCGGTCGCTCCTGCCTAACGGCATCCCTCTCTTCGTCCGTACTCTCCCTGGCACCCCCACGATTTCGACCGGCGTCTACTTCCGAGGAGGGAAGACGCGGGAGACGAGCGCGAACGCAGGGATCACGCAGCTGATGACGCGTGCGCTCAAACGTGGCACGCGACATCGCTCGATGGAAGAGATCGACCGCGAGATCGAATACCTCGGAACGCAGATCGGCATCGCCTTCGATGACGACTATTTCGGCATGTCGCTCGACATCCTCCGGAGGCATTTCCCCGCGGGTCTCGACCTTCTCGCGGAGACGCTGCTCGAGCCCGCCTTCCCTGTCGTCGAAGTCGAGCGGGCCAAGAAACTGCAGATCGCGTCGATTCGTCGCTCGCTCGATTCCTCGAGCGAGCGGCCGTTCCAGCTCTTCCGTTCGGCGTTCTATCGCCATCACCCCTACGCATTCCCCGATGCCGGCTTCATCTCGACCGTCGGGGCGCTGGGGCGCGACGAGCTCGTCGCATGGCACGAGGCAACGGTCACGGCCGATGGCGCGCTGATCGTCGTCGCGGGCGACGTCGACCCCGACGACGTGCATGCGTCGATCGCCGCGCGTTTCGGTGCGCTCGGCGCGAGCAGCGCGTTGCGTGCCGCCATTCCGGAATTCGAGCCTATCGCGGCGCGAACCGAGATCGCGGAGTCGCGCGACCGGCGCCAGAGCGCAATCGTCGCCGGATTCCCAACCGTGACACCGACGCATCCCGACTGGGTTACGCTGCGCGTCCTGCAGGACGTCGTCTCGGGCCTCTCGGGCACTCTCTTCGCCGAGCTGCGCGGCAAGCGCTCGCTCGCCTATTCGGTCTACGCTGGTGACGCCTCACACGAGCTCGCAGGCGCCTTCGTCGGATACATCGCCTCGGATGCGAGCAAGGAAGCGGAGGCGCGCGACGCGCTCGTCGCCGAGATGCGCCGCTTCGCCGTCGACGGCTTCGACCACGACGATGTCGTCCGCGGGCGCGCGCATCTCGCCGGGACGACGCGCATCCGCCTCCAAACGAGCGCTGCGATTCGTAGCGAGATCGCCGAGAACTACATCTTCGGACTTGGAACCGACTTCACCGAGCGCTTCCTCGAGCGGATCCACGCCGTCGGGCTCGACGCGCTGCGCGACGTCGCGCAACGCTATTTCACCGGCGACAACCTCGTCGTCGCGACGATGCGGGGGCGAGCGTGACCACAAACGCCGCAACCTTCGCGATCAAGTCGCCCGCAGTCAGCGTCCACAACCTCGAGAGCCTTGCCTCCGAGGTCCGCTCCGAGTACTTCCCCGACGCGAATGGCATCCCCGTCGTCTGGGGCAAGAACAGCGGACGCAAACGACGCCGCAGCATCCGGCTCGGTTCGTATCATCGCGGCACAGAGCTGATCCGGATCCACCCGCTCCTCAATTCCACCTCGGTGCCGGTCTACTTCATCCAGTCGATCATCTACCACGAGTTTCTGCACCACGTTCTCGGGCCGGCTCACGACCGGCGCTTTCACAGGCACGAGCGCCGGTTTCGCTACCACCGCGAGTCGAAGGAGTGGCTGGCACACAACCTGCCGATGCTCCTGGGGCTGCGCACGAAGCCGAAGCACGTCGATCGCCGCCGCCTTCGGACGAAGGTCTCGCCACCGCCCGTCCAACTCTCGCTGTTCTGAGATTTTGCGAGGGTCGAGTTAGGCTCGCCAGTGCCCGGGTCGTCGTCGATCATGCGCGACGGCAAGTATCGCGATCCTGGTCTCCAACTCTATGAACACCACGTGGTAGGGGAACCCGTGAACCGGGAGGCGGCGTATCGCAGCGTCATCAACTCCAGGAACGGGCGCACCAGCACCTGGAAAGCTCTCTGCGAACTCCACGCTCGTTCGCACCTCGGCCAGAAATCGGCGGGCGACCGTCTTGTCTCGCTCCCGGTACCAAGCGACCGCTTCACGTAGTTCGGCCTTCGCAACAGACCGAAACCTGGCGGGCTTCACCGGCTGAGGGTCTCGCGTTCGATCTCGTTAAGCACGAGGCGCCACTCGTCTTCGGCTGCGCCGCTCACTCGCGCTTCTGCCGCTCTGCGCTGAATCTCGCGAGCCCAGGACTCGTGCACCTGTTCGTCCGTATCCTCGAGGCTCGACAGCAATTCGCCGGCAATCTTCGCCCGCTCCGCTTCGTCAAGCCGGAGGGCCTCTTTCAGAATCTTGCTTGCGGCTTCTGTCACGAGCTGATTTTACTTCGTTCGGCGCCTCCCTTTCCAGGCGAGGGTTTCCAGGTTGCCAGCGGTACACGGCGCGACACTCGATGAACTCCGGTCACCGCAAACATCGGAACCAGCGAAACGCGCCGGGCGGCTGGTGGGCCTGGCGACCATCGATCGCTGGGGCGGCCTAACTACGCAATGGCGTTAACTTAGTGAAAAAGATGCCGAAGTTAGAACGTAGAACGATGAATTGAGAACCCAGAAGCGTAGACGAGGGGCTTTTCTGGGTTCTCAATTCATCGTTCTACGTTCTAACTTCAAAGGTTGGTCCCTTATGTCAACGCCAGCGGGCCAACTGCGCACCCGCCTTCTTACCTCCGCCGGGGTGCCGTCCAGCGGCTCCACGCGCAGCGTTTACCGCCTCGTTCCCGCCTCCCTGAAAATTTTTTCGCGCTCGGGGTAGGGAAATCCTCCGTTCCGACACTCCTCATTATGAAGGGGGTGTCGTCAGGCCCACGAGCCCCATGCGGGAGGGCACATGGCATTCTTTTTCGAGAATCTCGACCTCAAGACGCGGGAGTACATGATTCGTGAGATCGACCTCGACCTTTCGTTGGGGATTCTCTTCATGAGCCCCCGGATTCGACCGGGAAGCGAGTCGCTATACGTCTCGTACCTCCGCGCGGCGGCGCGCATGCACAACGAGACGTGGATGGCCGATCAGATCAGGATGAATCGTCTCCTCAAGCACGAGGAAGAGCGTACGAGCCCCTCCCGTGGCATCGTGACGCTTCGAGTGCCGCTCACTGCACCCGATTCGCTCGCTTCGTCAGAATTCAATCGCTTTTACTCCCGCGCGATCTGCGCCCGTGCCGTCGACGCAGGAATCCCATTCGTCGAGGTCTACCGCGCAAAGGTCATCCCGCAACTCGTCCCCGAGTCGGAGTCGATGATCGGCAAGCGCATGCCCGCCGATCTGTTACTCCGTCAGCTGCGCTCCGCTCCAGCGCTGGAAAGCGCGCTCGGGCTTCCAGGAGGGCCGCAATCGGGCGTCGCTCTCAGGCTCGTCCCCAGGCTCGAGCGGCGGGAGCCCGACGCGGTACACCCATCGTAAGGCGGATGGAATCGGAGCAATGGAATCGGCCGCCCATGCAATCGCCCGTTCGGACTCAGCTCGGGGGCCCTGCTTCCCGGCGCGGAGGCGCTCCCGCTCGACGCCTCGCCGCCGGGAAGTTTGGGCCCGCCGTATCCCTCCCGGCACCCAGAGATCGACGCACCCCTTGCCCAGTCGAGCCTGCGGGGCTAGGCTCATAGCTACAATGACGGACGCAGCGGCACAGCGGGCAGACACGGACCCGGTGGCGGTGGTGTACGACGCCTACCGCGAGTTCCTCGTCGCGCTCATCTGCCGCAAGTTCCGGATCCCCGAAGACGACGCCCTGGGCCTTGTGCACGAGGTCTTCCTTTCCTTCCTTCGATGCCGGCGTGATATCGAGAATCAGCGCGCGTGGCTGATCGCCGCCGCATGCAACGCCGCGCGAGGCTACCGCCGCCAGCATTGCGACGACGAACCCGTGACCGTACTCGAGAGCCTCGGATACGACTCAGGCGCGGAGGTCATCCTCCGTGTCGCGGAGGTGCTCCGAAGGCTTCCCGAGCGATCGCGGCGCGTACTCGAGTTGCACTATCTCGAAGGGCACTCCACGCGGGAGATCGCGACGATCCTCAACACGACGGAGGGCTACGCCGAAAAGCTCGTCCACGAGAGTCTCGTGAGGGCGCGCGCTGCGGCCGGGGAGGCAGCATGCACCTGACACGCGGCGCCATCCTGGCGCTCATGACCGAGCGAGCGGGCGAGCCGCTCCACGATCACCTTCTGACCTGCAACGAATGCGGCGCCATCGCTGATGACATCGCCCTCGACTTCGGTCTCGATGACGATCTCGCGTGGGAGCTCGCCAAGCTTCCCGAGATCCCGCGCGAGAACGGCGAAGATGCGCTGGGCGCTCACGCCCTCGATCTCCTAACGCGCGGCACCGCCGCGGCGGAGCTCGTTCGCGATCCACGGCTCGAAGGCGATGATGGAATGCTCGCGCTGCTACGCGCGGCTCACCCGCTTCTGAACGTCGATCCTCCGCGGCTTCGCGACATCGCCGAGGCTGTGATCGCGCTCGCACCGCCCGATTCCGTCGCCGTCGTCGCACTGCGCGAGCATGCGAATGCGCTGCGGCGCACCGGCGACCTTCCCGGGGCTCTCGCGAGCATCGAGAAGGGGCGCGTCGTCGCATCCCGTCTCGTCGTGTCCGATCACGAGCTGGCGATCTTCGACTACATCGAGGCGACCGTGTTGGGCGACCAGAGCCGTCCATCGGAAGCGCGAGCGCTCGCCGCCCACGCACTCGTCACCCTCAGGCGCTTCGGCGATACGCGCCGCGCCCTCTGCGTGCAACTCCTCCTCGGTGGGCTCGAGTACGACGCAGGCTCATTCGAATCGGCACGAGCGATCTTCCAGTCAGTCGCGGCGCCGCTCGCGGAGCTCGGCGACCGCGCTGCATCCCTCGGAGCCATCCTCAACGCCGGCGATTGCTCGCGCCAACTTCACGACCTCGACGCAGCGCGGAGCGATTTCCTCGAAGCCAGGGCCGGGTACCTGGAGCTCGGTCTCGAGACTCCGCTGCTCGCCATCGACTGGGTGCTCGCGCGCATCGCTCTCGAAGAAGGGCGCTACGACGAGGCGGAACGGGCGCTCTACGCCGTTGCGCGAGGTCATGACGCCCGAGGAATGAAGCTCGACGCCGCGCTCACCCGCCTCGACCTCGTCGACCTCTTCCGCCTCACAGACCGGCAGGACGACGCGGTCGCACTCGCCCGCGAGCTCGCTTCGGTGTTCGCCGCTGCAGGCGCCCGTGGCCGCCTCGCCGATGCCCTAACGATCCTTCGCGACGCGGCGGAGCGCGGATCGCCGCTCGACGAGCCGTTGCGCGAGGCGCGAGAGGCGCTCGCGACGGCTCCAGCCTCCATTTTTCAATTCTGACGGTAGGGTTTTGGGCCGCACGCCCCACTCCTTGGTTACAGAGAGGAGTTACGACGGGACGCGCGATGAATCATTCACGATACACGCCAGAGAACTACGACGACATCGAGGCGCTAATGCGTTGGGCCGTGCTCTTCATCGTCTTCGACGGTGACGCGGCGTCATGGGCACGGTGGGTTGCCGAGAAGGGGAGCGTCTCCCAGCAACGCGACGACCTTCCCATCGCACGCTCCGTTGCGCGCAGCTGCGAAGAGAATGAGCCGCTCCGCCGCCGCTTTCGCACACTCGCGCAACTACTGAAGCCTCCCCCAAACTGACCCCTCCCCAAAAAAGGATGCGAATCCAGGGGGTAGGGTTTTCTCGTTTTCGACCACTCCTTATTTCAAGAGGGCGCCCTCCTCGATTCGAACCGCGGCGGCATAACGCCCCGCGAGAACTGGAGGGCACATGACTCATCACATTGACGGTCTCTTTCGTAAACTTCGTGTCGCCGCACTGCTCGCGCTCCTCATCGCTGCGCCCGCATTGCACGCCGCCGATTCCGACCCCGACCCGTCGTGGTTCGAGGTCGTCCAGACCTGGTTCGCCTCGCTTCTCGAGGACGACGAGCCGCCAACCGATCCGGACGGCGGCGTCATCCAGATCCCTGGAGGTTAGCGTCAGGCGAGCCGTTCACTCCTCGATGACTCGACCCGGGCTCGCAACGTTGCCGGGAGGGGGTAGGGAATCCCCTCCCGGCGACACTCCTCTATAGGGCCAAAGATTCGAGACAACGAGGACACTCATGACGAACGGCGCAACAGAGACCGATCACGAGCTCCCGCTCATCGCAAGCGTGGACGGCGGGAAGCTCGACGATGGCATCGCGCTCTGCCTTTCCGGCGGTGGTTATCGCGCGATGCTCTTTCATGCTGGCACGCTCTGGTATCTCAACGACGCCGGCTTCCTTTCGAAGCTCGCTCGCGTGTCGAGCGTTTCGGGAGGGTCGATCACCGCGGCAGTTCTCGCGACGCGCTGGAAGAGCCTGAACTTCGCCTCCGACGGCCGGGCCTACGCATTCGAAGAGAGCGTCATCGCTCCGCTGCGCACGATGGCGGGAACGACGATCGATGTCGGCTCGATCCTCTCCGGCGTCTTCTGGTTTGGATCGGTCAGCGACAACGTGATCAAGCACTATCGGAGAATCCTCTTTGGCGACCGCACGCTGCAGGATTTTCCCGACGCCCCGCGCTTCGTGATCAACGCCACGAACGTTCAGACCGGCTCGCTCTTTCGCTTCTCGAAGCCGTACCTTGCCGACTGGCAGATCGGCATCGCTGACAATCCGCGCCGCCTCGTCGCCGAAGCGGTCGCCGCGTCGTCCGCGTTCCCACCTGTTCTCTCCCCGGTCACGCTCCGCTTCGAGCCGGGCGAATTCGCGCGCGCAATCGGCCCGTGCAACCGCAAGCCGTTCAGCACGGAAGTCGTGCTCACCGACGGCGGCGTCTACGACAACATGGGAATCGAGACGGCGTGGAAGCGCTGCCGCACGATCCTCGTCAGCGATGCCGGCGGGCACATTCAACCGGAAGCGAAACCGCACTACGACTGGGCGCGGCACGCCGTGCGCATCAGCGCCGTGATCGATTCCCAGGTGCGCGCGCTCCGCAAGCGTCAGATCGTCTCGGCGTTCGAATCAGGCATTCGTACCGGCGCCTATTGGGGGATGTGGACCGATCCGGGCGACTACCCCGCGCCGAGCAGCCTAACCGTCCCGGCCGACCGGGGACGCCTCCTCGCCGAAACGCCGACGCGACTCGCCGCGATGGAGCCACGCCTCATCGACCAGATCATCAACTTCGGCTATGCGATGGCCGAGCGTGCCATTCGCAGCTACTACGCCCCGGACGCACATGCAGCCACGAGGTTCCCGTATCCCGGCGGAATCTGATCGCCCTCCCCGCGACACTCCAGGAGACAGAGGAGAACGTCATGCAGGTCCCGTACGTCACGCCCGCACGCCGCTCGCTCCAGATCTTCGGTCTCGATCCGATGATCGCGCGCACGGAGCGCCGGCGCATCACCCTCGACGTCGTCAACGAACCGCTCGAGCAGGGGCCGCAGGGCTCGCGCATCCAGGTGATCGATTACGACGCCTCGACGCGCACCCTCTACGAACCGGTCGACCTCGACGCCCCCGCCGTTCTCATGAACGACGGCCTCACTCCATCGGAGGCCGACCCACGCTTTCACCAGCAGATGGTCTACGCCGTCGCGATGAAGACGCTCGAGAACTTCGAGCTCGCCCTGGGACGGAAGCTGCGATTCAAGAACGCCAAACGCCTCCGCATCTTCCCGCACGCCTTCGAAGGAGCCAACGCGTACTACGACCCCGCAAAGGTCGCACTCCTCTTTGGCTACTTCTGTGCCGACCCCGACGATCCCGGGCCTAACCTGCCTGGCCAGACTGTCTTCACCTGCCTCTCCCATGACGTCATCGCGCACGAGACGACGCACGCGCTCGTCGACCGGCTTCGCGAGCACTTCGCCGACGCGACGAACCACGACGTCCCGGCCTTCCACGAAGGCTTCTCCGACATCGTCGCGATCTTCCAGCACTTCAGCTTCCGCGAGGTGCTCGCCGACTCGATCCGGCAGACGCGCGCGAATCTTCGCAACCCGACCTCGCTCGTCGCGCTCGCGTCACAGTTCGGCTATGCGACAGGCAGCGGGCGCGCGCTGCGCGACGCGATCGACGGCGAGACCGGAGGCAAGCCCGACCCGGCTCAGATGCGGACGCTCTTCGAGCCGCACGACCGTGGGTCGATCCTCGTCGCCGCGGTGTTCGACGCCTTCTTCCACGTCTATCAACGTCGCATCAGCGATCTCATTCGGATCGCAACCGGGGGCACCGGTGTCCTTCCTGCCGGCGACCTCCATCCCGACCTCGTCAACCGAATCGCCAAGGAAGCGTCAAAGACGGCGCAAAACGTCCTCATGATGTGCATTCGCGCGTTCGAGTACCTCCCGCCGGTCGATCTCACCTACGGCGACTTCCTCCGCGCGCTCGTGACCGCCGACTACGAGATGGTCCCCGAGGACGACGCGGGCCTGCGCGGCGCGATGATCGAGGCCTTCCGCGTGCGCGGGATCTACGCCGAGGATGCGTTCTCGCTCTCTGAAGACTCGCTCCTCTGGAAGCCGCCGGCACGCGGGCTCGAGCTTCCGCTCAAGCCGTACGAGCAGCGCCTCGCCGAGAACGCTCGCGCCTTCGACCGCTGGGGAAACACCGTCGGGGACGATACGAGCGCCAAAGCGATGAGGGCATGGGCCGCGGAGCTCGTGAAATGGGCGCGGCAGCACGCGCCCGCGTTAGGCCTAGACGGCGGCGCCGACCCGCAGCTCTCCGGCTTTCACACGAACTTCCGCGTCGCGCCGAGCGGCGAGCTGATGGTCGAGCTCGTCGCGCAGTTCGTTCAGACGGACAAAGAGAGCGCCGACGACCCCGAGCTCGGCGGCGTCCCGTTCCGCGGCGGCACGACCGTCATCGGCGGCGCCGATGGCCGCGTGCGCTACGTGATCTCGAAGCCGATGAGCGCGATGCGCCGCGCGCGGCAGAAGGATTATGTGAGGGAGCTCGACTCGACCGACGCCGCCCTTGCCTGGTGCGACGACAAGTACGAGGCGCGCCGCATGAAGGCCCGCACAAGCTTCGCCGCTCTTCATCGAGGGACGCGATGAGCGCAATTCCCCGCACATCCGTCATGCCACGCGCGGAAACCTCCGCCCCGAAGGGGCGGCGGAGAGTAGCCGGTGGCAAGCCGCAAAGCGGCGCCGCCACCGGTGCCGGGTCACGACAATGGAAGCGCCCCGGAGGGGCGCCGGATCC
>JACPDH010000097.1 GCA_016184115.1 Acidobacteriota bacterium
GTCTCGCGGTCGATGACGATGACCGCGGCGTTGTGCGCCCCTTCGGCTTCCCAGGCGCGGACGGCATCGTCCATCTCGCTCTCGACGAGCGCCTGCAGATCGAGATCGAGCGTCGTCTGCACGACTTCGCGCTTTTCCGCCTTCCACGCGGACGAGTCACGCGCGAGGCGAAGAACCGCATGCAGCGCCTCCTCCGGTCGTTCTCCGGCGGGAGGGACGACGAGCGCGCCGATCTGGCGGCGGGCGAGGTCGCGCTCGTCGCGAGAGATGACCCCGTTCTTCTGCAGCAGATCGAGAATGCGGCGGCCGCGCCCGATCGCCGCGGTGCGGCCGTAAGGGTCGAAGGGGTTCATCCGTCCCGGCGCCTGCGGGATCGCGGAAAGAAACGCGATCTCAGCCCAGCTCAGGTCCTCGACCGGTTTGTCGAGATATCGCCTCGCCGCGTAGCGGATGCCGTGGATACGATTTCCGTAAGGAACGATCGTCAAGTAATGGGTGAGGACTGCCTCGCGGCCGTGTCGCGCGGTTAGGCAGAGCGCCGTAGCGGCTTCGACGATCTTACGCGGCCAGGTGCGCGCGCCTGGGTACTGCATCCTCGCCACCTGCATGGCGATCGTCGATGCGCCAGAGACGCGACCGGACGACCGCAGGTTCTGGCGCGCCGCTCGCGCGATGGCCAGCGGGTCGACACCTGGATGCGAGTCAAACCGCCGGTCTTCGATCGCCAGCATCGCCGCCGCGACGCGTGGCGGAATGCTCGTTAGGCGCCAGTAGCCGAATTCTCCGTCGGGACCACTGGCACCCGCTTCCCCGACGAAGCGTCCCTGACGGTCGCGGAGCAGAACCGTCGACTCGGGTAGTCGAAGGTCGGATCGCATTACCGCGAGGATGACGACGGCAAGCGTCGTCATCCCTGCCGCGGCCGCAAGCACGCGAACGGTGCGAACGATGTTCTTCCGCGAGACTCTCACCGATCGACCTGAATCAGCGCGCCGGGTGAGATCCCAACCACCGACGCGTCGTACATCATCTCCGCCTTCGCAGGTGGCTGACGGAACGATCCGGCGGTCGTGGCTCGCGTGCGGAACCACACGTCGTACGTTCCCGCCGGCAAGCGGTCGTAGAAGTACGCGACCTTGTCGTCGAGGAACGCCACATAGGTCGGCGCCAGCGTCGGCGTGTGGCTGGGACGTGCCTCAGGCGGCGCGGTGGCGAGCGCCGGATTGAGCGGCTCCATCCCCGCGGCGAGTGGCACCACGAATGCGACGTAGGCCCGCTCCTTCGGATTCACGACCTGCACGTGTTCCTCGACGACATCGCCGATGCGGAACGTCTGCGTCATCCCCGCCGAGGTGAGCGGCAGCTTCTCCGGCGGTGCGTCACCCGGAAGCATCCGCAGCATCTCGCGCGAAACGACGAAGCCTCGCGCCTCAGCGGCGACCTGACTCCCGTCGGCCGCAGGCACGTAGCGCGTGACGAGCCTAACGATGAGTGGGGTCTTCGTGCCGGCGGGAACCGTGAGCTCCAGCGGCCCCGCGTCGTTCACGACGACGGAGGCGAGCGATGTTTCGCCGCCGACGCGGAGCGACTGCTCGCGGCCGGCGACGCGGAGAACGACGTCCACCGGCGCGGTCGCTCCCGACGACTGGAGCAGCTCCGAGAGGGCGAGGAGCGCGGCGCCATTCGCGTTGGTCTGACCCCATCCGTCGTCCTGGCCCAGCGTGACGAGCGCGTCTGCCAGGAGGCGCAGTCGCGGGTTCTTCGGGTCCTGCCTGACGAGTGCGCGCGTGACTTCGGCCACCGTGCGTGTCTCGCTCGGCAGGATCAACGAACTTCGAGCGAGCGACCGATCCTGCAGGCCGCCGTAGACCTCGCGTCCCTGGTAGAGGCGGAAGACTAGCGCTTTCCATAGTGCCTGCGTGAGCTGCGCGACGACCGGAGAGCTCTCGCGTGCCTGTGCGAACGCGAAGAGGACGTGCGCGAGGCTTTCGGTGTCGAGGTACTGCGCCTTGCGCTGCAGCTCCGCGGCGTAGGCAGTATCGGGTTGTCCTGCCTGAGTGAGCGCCACGAGCGCCCATGAGCGCTCGGCGAACGACTCTCCGTCGATGAAACGGCCGTAGTCGGAGCGCAGTGCCTGTTTGAGCGTCGAGACGAGCCTTGCAAGGAGCTTCTCGTCGACCGCGTAGCCTGCTGACTTCGCCTCGAGCAGGAACTGCACGGTCCACGCGGTGAGCGACACGCGCCCCTCACCACCCGGCCAGTAGGCGACGAGACCGTGGCGATCGACAGTGGTCGGGATCCACGCGAGCGCATCGTTGACCGCGCGATCCATCCTCGCTTCGCCCCCTTCCTGCTTCAGGAGGTCGCGGAAGCGACGCAGTGCGAGGATCGCGCGGGCGCGGCTCGTCTGCTGCTCCGTGCATCCGTACGGATACTCGAGAAGGAACGAGAGCCCCGCGGCCATGCGAACGAGCGCGGGCTCGGTCGAGACGAGGATCTCGCGCCGCAGCGTACCTGCCCTGACGGCGGCGTTCACAGCAGGAACGCTCAGCGGTTTCCCGGGCAGGAGATCGGTCATCATCCTCGTGACGACCGGCTCGCGGTCGTCGCGCAGAGGCAGCAAGACTTCGAACGCGTCGGTCGCGCCGTCGCTCGCCCGGCTCACACCCATTTTGAATTTCACCTCGGAGCGCTCGAGGCGACCGTCGGCTCCGGCGCGCGGCGTCGGCACGCTCGCCGCGAACTCGATCCGCTCCGGTTTGCCGGTCGTCCAGGTGATCGCGCGCTGGCGCGGTCCTTCGATCGCTACGCCCTCCGCGCGCAGCTCGGCCGCACCCGCCCCGCCCGATCCTTCCACAACGCGTCCGATCGCCGCCGCGGTGAAGCGATCGCCTGGCCTGACAAATCGCGGCAGTGCAGGCTGCACGATGAGGGGCAAGCGAATCGCGAGGTGTCCCGTCGCGAAGCCGAACCGCTCCGTTCCACTCGCGACCTTCGCGCGCAGCTTGAAATTCGTCAGATCGTCCGAAAGCGCGACTTTGACTTTGACGACGCCGTCAGGCCCGACGAGGATCCGCGGGTTGTAGTAGGGAACCACCTTGAAGTTCTTGCGCACCGTGGCGCGGTCGAGAATTCCACCCTCTTCGCCTCCGTCGCCTCCCGGGTTCTCCGCGAATGGAAGAACACCGAAGGCGAGATTGCGCGTGTCGTGCACATTCAGAAACGAGGAGACCGGCTGGACGAAATCGGGTACGGGATCGAGGCGCTGTTCCTTACCCAGTGCGAGGACGGCCTGATCGACGAGCCACAGTGTGACCTCGCCAGACAATGGCTTTCCCTGCGGATCCTTCACTCGGATCTCGACCTCGATCGTCTGCCCGGGCCGCGCGGTGGCGGGGTGGCGCAGTTCAACAGTCGCGCGGTGCGCGACCGGATTGACGTCGATCCATGCCGTTGCGGCGAGCGTCGCCGGCTTGCCGAGATCGGTCGCGTTGCCCGGAACGGGCTGCGTGCCGACGAGGCGGCCCCGCATCAGCACGAAGTGAACGGGAATTCGCGGATTCCAGTTAGGCTGAATGGCGACAGGGAATGTCGCCGCGCCCCCCTGCACGTCGATCCACCGGTATTCGTTTCCGTCCGGAGCTTCGATGACCGCCAGCACGCGCGCCGACTGGAACGGGCTCTTGAGGACGAGATTCGCGGTCATTCCGGGGTCGTAGCGCGGCTTGTCGGTCGCGACCGAGAAGACCGGCGTCACGGGCTTCGGCCATGTCACCGGTTCGTCGCCGCTCGCGTAAAGGTCGGCGCTGACCACCTGCGCCCGGCCAAGACGATCGTGGGACTCGATCTCGACGACATAGACGCCGGCGCGGTCGATTGCGAGCGGAAGCGACAGCGGCTCGTTGCCACTCTTCACCTTCGTCTCCGAGACCTTCACGTCGACGACGTCGGTGATATAGCGTGCGATCCCTTCCGAGAAATCGCTGCGCTGGAGATGCGAGTGCCACTCCCGCCTAACGAGCCGTACGGTCACGTCCTGGCCGCCGATGAGTTGCCCGTCCGGGCCGGCGACGAGCAGTTCCAGAGGAATCGACTTCGCCCGCTCGAGGAAACGCGGCGTCTTGAGCCCGAGCACGAACGGCGGCAGCGCAGGGAAGATCCGCGTCACCGTGACCGGCTGGTCGTCGGGACCGGTGACGGTTGCCTCGACCACGTAGTTACGCGGCTCCGCCGTCGGCTCGATCGCCGGGTTCAACGTGAGACGCGCGCTTCCCTCCGCATCGGTGACGTCTTCTCGCTCGATGCGCGGCGTCGATGTGAATCGTCCACTGCGCGAGTAGCGCGAATCCGAAGAGTAGCGGAATCCAGCGCGCTGCTTCGGCGCCCACTCGAGGGGAAACTGCGTGACACGCCAGTGGAGCGGTTGCCCGCCGACGCGGCCGCCTGCGTAATACGTCGCGGTGAGCGAGATTTCGAACGATCGATCGAGGTTCGCCTGCTCGGGGCCGCTGAGCGTCAGCTCGAATGTCGGTAGCCGGTACGCTTCGACCTGAAACGAGACGTCTCCGTATCTGTGCTTGCGCTCCTTGTCCTCCCAGTGCGCTCGATAGGAACCGGTCGGCAGGTCCTTCTCCTTGAAAAGGTGATAGAAGCTCCCGGCCTCCGTGAGTGTCGCGGCGTACTTCCAGCCCAGATCTCCCGGCCCTTCCACGATCACCCACCCCTCTCCTTTCACAGGAGTTAGGCGGCCCTTCTCGCGCGAGCGGAGGTAGCCTTTGATGTGCACCTCCTCCTCGGGGCGGTAGACCGGCCGTTCGGTGAAGATGTGAGCCAACACCGCCGGCTGGGCACCGCGCTGATCGAGCGGCTCGAAGGCCCACTGCAGCCAGCTTGCGTTGCTGTCCGACCACTGATTGTCGTGGTAGAGCTCAGGGGGATCTGCCGGATCGAGCGTGAGCGTGTCGCCGTCCTTCTCGACCACGATGCGGCGTATGTTGCGACCGCGCGCGGGGTCGTAACCCGGCGCCGTCCATCGAAAGGCGCCTTCGGTGTCAGTCTCCCCCTCTGCCAGCACGCTCCACCTCTGCTGTTGGTTGTTTCCCGTGCGATCGATGACCTGACCCTCGACGCGAATCCGTGCGCCGATGACGGGAGACCCGGTCGAGAGCGACGTCACGAAGAAGCGCACGCCTTTCGGCTCCTCCGCCGCGGTCAGCACGAGGTCGGTGACCTGCAGCCGCATCCACGCGCGCTGATGCTCCTGGCTGGCGAGGTCGCGCAGCCCGACGAGATACGTGCCTGGCTGCGCCTTGCCCGCGATGCGCTCGAAATACGGCGCGAGGTCGAGGCCGAAGCTCGCGGCCCCTCCCTGCTTGCGAAGCGGAAGATCGACGAGCGTCGACACGAGCGGAGAGCCGAGCAGCCGCAAACGCCTTCGCAGCTCCCACTCCGGGATCGGCGTCGATTCGCTCCACGGCGACGGCTCCTCACCCGGCGACGGCGGACGCTGACCCTCGTCGACGAGGACCGGCTTCTGCGGGAACGGCCAGTACGAACGGTCGAGCGGTGCGATCCGATGAATGCGGAGGTCGACGCGCTCTTCGCCGCGTCCGATCACCGGCACCATCATCGGTCCAAAGCGCTCGGCGATGCCTCGCCCCACGGTCCACTTGACGTACGGAGGGCGGCTGGTGAAATGGAGCGGCACGTCACTGCGCCCACCCATCTCGAGCCGCCTTCCGCGCGTGTCGACGATGGGAGCCGGCTCCACGCTCACCGTGTAAAGCGTGTCCCATGCGAAATCACCGCTGATCTCGAGTCGCTTGTGCTGCAGATCGAACGAGAGCTTGCCGACAGGGGGAGTGAGCCGGACGAGATTCCGCGCCTCGACCGGCGAGACCTCGCGCGGCGGCGCCGAGAAGTCGACGACGACCGTCCGATCGCCACTTCGGCACGCGATTGCCTGTTCGCGTGCGTAGCGCGTTCCCTGCGGCGTCACGGGGAGCTGCTGGTCGCGACAGCCGACGGACACGACCCGAAACGGTTCCGCCGTGGAGAACGAGATCTGCTTGAACGGCGCTTCATCTCTGTCGTCGAGGGTTAGGCGGAAATGGACGACAGCCCGCGTTCCGAGCGGGATCGGTTCTTTCAGTGTGAGCACGTAGGTTGCGGCGTCCGAGCGATTCGCGCGCTCGACCGCCTTCACGCTGATGTCGTCGCGCGGGAGCGTGCGCGACGCGGCGGAGCCGCCGATTCCAGGCAACGGACGCAACTCGATCTGCACCATGCGCGCGAGCGCGCCCGGATCGAGAGGCTGCGCAAACGTCAGCGCGATCTCGTCGACGCGCTCGAGTCCTTCGGCGCCGTCTTCAGGCACCGTTCTCTCGGGCGGAGACATCAGCGTGGAAAGCGTGATCGCGCGCCCTTCGACGGTCCATGTGAAGCGAGCCAGCGACGGCCACGGCTCCGCCGGACGGAATTGAAGCGTCCGCGCATCGAGCCACTGGAACTGACCGGGATGCGTCGGCTTGACGGTGGCGAACCGCGCTGCATTGTCTTCGGGGCCGGGCCCCGACGGTCCGGCGTCGCGGGAGAAGAAGATCGTCACCGGATCCCATCGGCGAAGGAAGCGATCGGGAACGATCACCGATCCGTCAGCAGGGCGCTGCACCGCGGCCGTTGCGGGCCTAGGCGGTGTCGATGTCTGGGCGTGTGTGCCGAGCGAGAGAACAACGAGGCCGACCGCCATCCCGAACATTCGCCGCGTCATCGCTGGCCTCCGTCGCCGTACTCGGCATCTTCCCCATCACCGTCAGGCGCTTCTTCTCCGTCTTCGTACACTTCCTCGTCCTCGTACTCCGACGGCTCTTCCGACTCATCCTCCGCCATCTCCCCGCGATAGGGCTGGCGCGTCACGCTGCGGCTCGTGAAGGTGGGCGGCGCCTCCTCTCCGAGCTGATAACGCTCCACGACGTCGGCGGGCGGCGTCACCGGCGGCGACTCGAGCCCCGCCAGCGCCGGCCGGGCCTTAACCGCCGCGCCGTCGGAAGGAGCGTGCAGCGCGAGTAGGTACGTGCCGGGATCGAGCGTCGGCATCTGCGCCGGACCGCGTCCGAGCACGCGGCCGTCGGTAGCCATGAGCGTCATCGCGACCACCTCGACGCTCGCGTTCACGCCGGCGCCGACAGGGCCGGGCCGCATGACGTCGAACGAGAACGCGCGCGTGGAGCCGGGCGCGAGCAGAACCTCGGGACCGAGCCCTTCGCCTGTCGCAACGATCCGTGATGAGAATACTTCCGCGACTCCGGTCAGACTCTCCGAACCAAGGGAACGGAGAAGCAGTGTGACGCGGCCGGACACCGGCGTGTCGAGCTCCGCGCCGTCCGCATGAATCTCGACTTCGGGCGCGCCGCCTTCGCGGACGACGGAGGTCACGACTGGCGCAGTCGTTCGCACATGCAGCATCGCCAGCTCCACAAAATCGAGCGTGAACGCGACGGCCTTACCGGTGAGTGGCTGCCTCAGCGGAAGCTTCGCAGGGGTGGCGCGCGGACCCCCGGCGTCGCCCCACGGCGTGTCCGTCGATTGGCTGGAGAGCCATGCGAGGACGAGCGATCGGCCGTGCGGAACGAGCAGCGTGGCCGGCTCGCCGCCGACTTCGATATCGCGGCCTCGCCTAATGCGGCCGCTGGCCGTCATGAGAATCGCGTCGTCCGCCGCGCCGCGGACGTGAAGCGTCGCCGGCTCGCTCCCGCCAGCGACCGTAAGGCGGAGAGCTCCCGCACTCGACTGCGTCGCCTCGTACGGTTTGCCGGGCGCGATGTCGGGCGCGATGCCCACCGTGGCTGGAGTGATATCAACCGCATAACTTGCACCCGCGGCGCGAGCGAGCAACGTAAGCCTTTCTGCGCCGGTGTCGAGCGCCTCGGTGCGCGGCTGATCGCCGGCGGCGACGACGCCCGTGACCTCATCGCCCGTCGACAGTGCGGCCGCCGTGCCGGCGCTGAGCGTGATGCGAATTCGCTTCGCGCCCGCCGGAAGCTCGAGCGCGACCGCGTGGCCGGCCGGGACCGATCCTTCATGCGCGCCGAAGTCGCGGCGTTGGCTCGGCATGGACTGGAACGTCGTCGCTCGGAGGCGAACTTCGCTCGCGGCATATTCTGCCGAGGCGGAGAACGCGCGCAACTGACGTGCAGAGCCGGATAGATCGACGGCGAGTGCCGATCGCGGCGCGATTGCCATTGGCGCTCGCGCAGAGGTTGTTAGGCTGACGCCCGGCTGGCCCGCTGGCGAGCTCACCTCGACCAGGGTAGGCGCGGACGCCGGCGCGACGTCGACAGTGATCCCCTCGCCGGGTGGAAGCGGAACCGCGATCTCGTCTCCGGCTGCGAGCGTCGCGCGCGCGGCGCGCACTCGATCGAGACTGTCCGACACGAGGAACAACATCGTGCCGGTGGCCGCGATCGTGCCGAGCGGAGCCTCGAGGCACACTTGCTCGGTCGCGCCGCAGAGCCAGACGCCGCGAGCGTCGCCGTCGAGACGGAAGGCGCCCGGGCGTGCCAAAGTCACGGCAGCAGCGCGAAGTGGTTTCACGGCGTCCACCGCGGAGAGCACGACGCCGCCGCGCAGGTCATCTTCACGTCCGGGCTGGACGGCCGCGGCCGTCGCACTCAATCGGATCGGCGAATCACGACGGTCCACCGACCAGAGACGCAGTCGATAGGAACGACTCCGATCGTGCGGCACGATCAGCCGCGCTGCGCGCCCGGTCGACGTACCCAGAGTCCGCCACGATCCGGAAGCGACGTCTCCCGATTCGAGAGCGATGCCGACCGATTCCGCGGAGCGCGCGGAGACGAGCAGAAGATTTCCTTCCGCGGGCAGAATCAGCGGGTAGAGGTGAACGTCGCGCTTCGGATTCACGTCCGCGCCCACCGGGAGAGTCAGCGGCGCCTGCTCGATCTCGCGCGGCGTGCGCATCGAGATCCGCGTCGTCGCACTCGATTGCGCCACCGGCTCGATGCGCAGCCGGTAGTTGCCGGCCGTCAGGGTCGCGGAGAGCGCGAAGTTCCAGTCGTCGTTCCGGTCGTCGCTCGACGCCACGACGCGCCCGTCCGCGTCGAGGAGCCGCGCCTTCACGTCTTGCGCCCCGAACGACGCGAGCTCCACGAGTCCCGTGCGTCCCACCGCGACCGGAACTTCCGCGGGTACGGAAATGTCGCGTTCGATCCCCGCCACCATCGGTCGCGGCCAGACGGCCACGGTATACGAGGCGAGATGATTGCGTCGCGACGACACGGATTCGAGCCGGTAGATGCCCGCGGGCAACATCCCTTCGAATCCGCGGCCCGGCGGAAGCGCGGCCACGACTGCCGAATCGCTGTCGCGAACGATGCTCCCTTCCATCTCGCCGGTCAGCTCGACCTGGACGTCGGCATCGGCAGGAAGCTCGAAGCGCCACACGTCGGGTGGTCGTGGTTGTTCGACCTTTCCAGGCTCGGTCCAGAGATGCGTGACTCGCGACGCGAGAGACAGCGCATGCGGGCCATGTCCCTTGAACGTGCGCGGGCCGCTCACCGGCTCGATCACCGTCAGCACGCGTGCATCGGTCGCTTCGGGAAGGACGATGAGCCGGTATCGGCCGGGATCGAACCAACGAGTTAGGTTCGCGTCAACACCTGGAGTGACGACCGGCCACCCCTCTATGTCTTCGAGCCGATAGCGGAAGGCGCGGCCTAGGCCTAATGAACGAAGGCGGAACTCGCCAGGTTTGGTGATCGTGAAGCGATAGGCGATTCCGTCACCTGCCGCGAGCGTGGCGCGCGCGGGGCGGCGGCTCGTGATGAAGCCGCCTTCGGCGAGCCGCGTGGGTGTCATCACGAGACCGAGATGACCTGCCGTGGAGCCTAACGGCCGAACGGTAAGCTGGTAGTCACCTTCGCGCAGATACGTTCCGATCTGGAAATTGCGACCGACACCATCCTCCTCGGCGTGTGCGAGCGAGGTCACCGTGCGGCTGCGTACGTCTCCGGCGGTTGCAAGAAGGCCGGTCGATTCGACCCGGTACAGACCCGGCGCGTCCGCGTTCACGAGCACGGTCGCCGAAGCGCCGCTGGCGAGATCGAGGAAGTGAGGCGCGTCCTTCGTGAGCGATGGGAGCCGCGGGAGCGCGGACAACGCCGTGTCGGGCAATGACGCCAGCGGCGTCCGCGCATCGACACGTGCAGGGATCAGCACGAGTGAGGCGTGCGACGTCTCCGCGCCGGAGTACGCAACGGTCACGACTCCGCTGCTCGCCGGAACCGGCGCTTCGCCCTTGAACCTGGCGCCATCGACAGTCAGCTCGAGCGGCGATCCGTCTTCCGTCTGCGCTCGCAGCGTCCCCGCTTCGTCGGTCCGGAACGCGACCGCCACGCTGTCCCCCGGCGTCATCGTCAGAGGAAGCGCCTCACGCAGATCGAGCGGCAGGCGTCGCAGAATGATGCCCGTGCGAACCTCGGGCTGCCGATTCACCAGGAGCATGAAGGATTCGCGCGCGTCGAGCCTCACTTCCGGAAAACGGACACTCCCGTGCGGCTGCCCGACGGGGATCATCGGAACGCCCATGGGCCGCACCCTGATCGTCGCAACACCGCCGCGCACCGGTTCGACGGTGAGCACGTGCCATCCGGCGTCCAGGTTCCAGAGCGATCCGCTGCCGCGCGAGTCGGGCGACGAATAGCCTTCGGGCCGCGAGAGGAGCAGCGGCTCGATACGGCCGCGCAGGTCGGCACCGGAGAACCACAGCTCGTACTCGCCCGCGGCTCTGACGTCGAGGAAAAGCGTGAGCGGCGCGAGCACATTGGCGCGCCGCGCGAAGCCCGTCGTCGAATCGACGACGATTCCGCTCGAGAGGATCGGCTGCACGGCGCGTCTCGCTCCAAACGCGCTCGTGGAAACTTGCCTCTGAATGACGACCGCGGTCGCGTCGACATTGTCGCGCGGGTCGCCGGAGTGAATCGTTGAGACCCACCAGGCGTCGCCGCCCGGAATCGTCGCGCCTCCGCCGCTCCACTGGACGACACCTGACGGCGACTGTGTGGCGAAGTGCTGGAGGACGAACGACTGGCCCGCCTCACCGCTCACGACGACGACGTGATCGTCGCTCGACTCAGATCGCTCGACTTCCGCGACAGGCGGACGACTCTCCTTCGTGATCTCCGCGCCCGTGTCGTCAACGGCAAAGGGCTGATCGGCATCGAATGTCGCAACGTTCATCGTGACCGGACGAGCCGCAGGCAACTCGACACGGAAGAACGTGGCCGTCCCCGGCACGCGAAACCGGTCAGCTCCGAACGCGCTGACGCTCATTCGCTCGCGTCCCGCTTCACCCAGGCGGGGGATGCCGGAGCGGACGAAGAGCGGGTGAGCGTCGCCCTCCGACCACGGTTGCGCAGGGCCGCCGTACGCGGTGAGAAGATACAGGCCGGGATCGAGCCTAACGGCGAGACGACATATGCGCAGAGGCTGGCCCGTTCTCGGCTGGACGATGTCGGACGTGGGACTCGCGTCGACGAGCCACGTCCCCTCTTTCCACAGACGGAGGTCCGCCAGATTCCGTCCAGCGGCCTCGAACGCGTAGGTACGCGCCTCGTCCACTTCGATCCAGTACGAGGCCTGCTCCAGATCGTCGAGCGTTTCTTCGACGAAGCGGAGCTCCGGGAGAAGAGGAGGCCTCAGCGCGTGGCGCTCGGCGAATGGAAGGACTTCGAGGCGCGCCTCGCCCCTCGCGCGTGCGTCGCCGTGCGTGACGACGCGGTAGTCTCCGCGCTCGAGGAGAACATCGACGCGGCCGTCGGTCGAGCCGGCAGCCCCTGCGATCTCCCCAGGCCCCGCCATCCGGTCGATCAGCTGCAGTGCGACGCCTTGCGCGCTCTTCACGCGGATCGCGTAACGCCCAAAGCGTTTGATGCTCAGCAGCGTGGCCTGCCGCCCGGCGGAAGGAACGACGGACGATTCGAGACGCGCGGCTGGCGCGTCGGTCGAAGGTTGCGCTACAACGTGCGCCGCAAACAGGAACGGCAGCGCGAGCCGGACAACGACCTGGACGATCGAATTCTTCATCTTGCGCGCGTCTCCGCGTCGAGGGTTGGAACGGTCTGCCGGCGAGTCTAGCACTCGCGCGCCCGCGTGAAGTCGGTCGCAGCCCTGCTAGCCGCGCTTGCCGAAGAGGCGATTGGCGGGCATGCGCGATCGGATTTCATCGAGCTCGGCGCACGTCACCCTTCCCAGCCCCCGCTTGCGGCACGATTCCTCGACGGCACGCACGACCATCCCGCGCACGAATGCAGGGATGGCGTGCATCCGCTCGCGCGCCGCGGGTTCCCAATCGAGCTCGCGGCTCTCCGGTGTGCCATACTCGACCTCGGCGCGGAGGCGCGCGTAGGCGTCGGGAACGGTTCCGGGCTGGTGCGTACACAGCGCGTCTTCAGCCAGATAATCTCCCGACGACCCGTACGCGCGAGCGCGACAGCCGCCACACGCCGATGCGAGCTCACACTCCCCGCAGCGCCCTCCCAGCTCGTCCCGCTTGCGGATGCGCACGAAAGGCTCGGACGACTCCCACACGTCGCGCAATCGGTCCTGCCTGAGGTTGCCGCCGAAGACGGGGAGGTAGGGACACGGTGTCACGTCGCCGTTAGGCCGTATGCCCATGTAGTGCGTCCCCGCCGGACAACCGCCCGCTCCTCCGGAGTACGATTTGAGCAAGGGGGAATCGGGATCGTGCTCGAAGAGCGTCTTTACGTAGTGCGGCGCGCACTTGGCGTTGACCATCATCTTGCCTTGCTGGATCTTCTGGATCTCGTACAGCTCCTCCAGCACGCCGTCGTACTCCGCGGGTGCGATGTCCGACACGAAGACGCCGCGTCCCGTCGTCACGAGAAAATAGAGGTTCCAGACCTTGGCCGCCAGCTCGCGTTGCGCGAAGTCGGCGATCTTCCCGAGATGGCTCTGGTTGTGCTTTCCGACCGTCGTCTGCACGATGAACGGCAGGCCGGCCTGGTTCAGGACTCGCGCACCTTCCACCGTGTTGCGCCAGGCACCGCGCACGCCGCGGAATCGGTCGTGCTCCGCGGGGTCCAGCGAATCGAGAGACAACGCGAGGCCGCGAACTCCCGCCTCCTTCAGAGTGAGCGCCAGACGCTCGGTGACCAACACTCCGTTCGTACCCACAACGACCCAGAGATTCTTTGACGCGGCATAGCGAACGATATCGAGGATGTCGCGCCGCAGCAGCGGCTCGCCGCCCGTGAGGATGGTCACGGCCTCCGGAGCGAACGAGACGATGTCATCGACGACCCGCTTGCACTCGCTGGTATCGAGCTCGCTCCGGTCCGTAAAGGCTTCGCTCTCGACCTGGGGAGACGGACCGGCGTCGAGATAACAGTGCTCGCATTGAAGGTTGCAGCGATAGGTCAGATTCCAGGAGATCACATAGGGCCGCTGGAAGGCCTGCTCCGCACCCACAGGCGCGCTGCTTGCTGAACCTGAAAGCATCGCCTACATCCCGAAGAACTCTTTGGCCTGATCGAGCACCTGCGCGTCGACACGAGTGAAACCACGCTCTTTTGCGTACCGTTCGATTCCCACCTTGGCCATGGGGCGTGCGAACTCGGGAACCTTGTCGAGTCTCGTGCTCGCCTCGGTCGTCCATTCGATGTTCGCGACTCCCTGCTCCTCGGTTAGGCCTTGCACGACTCCCGCGAAAGGGCACTTCGACTCCCCGACGCCCTCCGCGGACTCTCCGCCGACCTTTACGCCCAGCGAACCGACCACCTGTGTCTCATAGGGATTCGTCAGCATGGCGAACTCCTGCGCACACTTTGGGCAGCGGTAGATAACCGTGAGAGAGCCACGCTCGGGCGGGTTGACCTCTCGCAGCTTCATGGCTTCATTGCACGACACGCAGAGGAACTTCATGCTTTCTCCTCGGAACAGAGCGCCTTGGCGGAGGCTGCTCGAACGACCTTTTCCACGATGCGCTTAACAGACTGCCAGGAAACCGACTGCGGCGAATCGGAGAGAGAACCACCTCGATCGCAAAGTGCGGCGAGCTCCGGGTCAAACGGCACCGACCCGAGACAGGCAAGGTCGAGCTTCACCTTCGAGGACGCGGGAAACAACGGCTTGACGTTTCCGCAGTCCGCGCAGTAGTAGCCGTCCATGTTCTCGATGTACCCGAGAATCCGGTTAGGCGTATTCGCGAGAGCGTCGATCGAGCGGGCCACGACGCCCCTCGACAGGTCGGAGGGAATCGTCACGAGGATAAAGAGGCTCGAGGAGCCCAGCAGCTCAGCGTACTGCACGATTCGCTCCGCACCCGGCGGGAGATCGACCAGCAGAAAGTCGAGCGCGCCCCAGTCCATCGACGCCAGCAGTTCCCGCAGAATGGTGAACTCCCTCGTCGCCCTCCATGTGTGCGAGGAGCCGCTTGCCACACTCGCGAAATCGACGGCACGCGGCTCGGGGACCATCGAGCCCATGGAGACGACTCCGATTCCGTTAGGCGCCTTCGGCAGCGGCACGCCCCGTTCACCCGGAACCGGAATCCAGGCCTTCAGCCCACCGAGGCGAGCCTGGCAAGGGCCGTTCAGGTCGGCATCCAGGATCGAGACCGCGTGACCTGACGCACGGAGCGCGCAGGCGAGCTGCATGGTCAGCGTACTCTTGCCAACGCCTCCCTTGCCCGATCCCACCGCCACCAGGTTGCGCACCCCCGAGAGACTCCTCACAATGCGCTCCTGCTGCGCCTCCACCTGCCCGACGATGTCGGACCCGCCGTCGCCGACGATGTCGTAGTAGCTCTTCATGGCAGGCTCCGCGTCATCGTGTCCTCGAATCGGGCGCTGCGCAATAGCGGGTGTAGGTTCGGACCTGCTCGAAGCCCATCGACTCCAGGAAGCTCCAGGCGATTTCTTCCGTGGAGACTTTGGGAATCGTCACGACGAGCGAACCCGCCTGGCATGCGACGCGAAGCACGACCTCGGCGAGAAGCCGGGAATCGAGTCGCCCCTCCTCTCCTTGATCGGCGGCTCCGATGGCAACGATTTCACGCCTGCCTTCCTCGGTCACGTCACGGTAAAGCGCATGAGCCTCCACCCGCGTGTCGGATGCGATGGCAACTCCCCGAAGCTGGTCCTTCCGGTTCCGAAGCGTCTCGAGAGCTCGTTCCCAGCTGCGAGTAACGGAGGGGTCGATCGCTCCGTAGCGAAGCAGTTCGTCGAGCCCCGTTTCGCTCACCTCTCCGGCAGCAGGGGAAGGCGCAAGCGGTTTCGACAATCTGAAGTCGGCAAAACGCGCTCCTGCCTCGTAGCCGAGCGACCCGAACAGCTCGGGAGCCCCGGACAGATCGTCCGGCACCTCCGCCACGATGAGCGGCGGGCCCAACACCGCAAGTTTTTGGCCTAACGACTGGAGCATGTGTTGTGCGTGACCGCGTCGCATGAAGCCTGGACGCACGGCGATTCTGTGGATGAGAGTCTCGTGCGCCCGCTTGGCACCGATGACGACCGCGATCGGATCGCCGTCGGCCGACGCCACCATGCAGCTGCTGCACCAGACGTCGAGCTCGCGCACGTCTCTCTTGAAGTCGCTGCTGGACAGCGCCGCCTCATCGGGAAAGTGAACGACGTAGCACGCGTTCACCGCGTCGGTCAGGAGCTGGATGTCGTCTGTCCTGCAGAAGCGATATGCCGGCATCGTTTCAGTGAGACGTTTCCCCCTCGGCTTTCGGTTTATCGGCCAGCAGCATCCGCATCGCCTTGAGCTCGTTCATCGCACTGACTTCGTTCAACGGCTCCTCATCGTGGCTGACGTTCGCGGCGAATTCCTGCGCGGCCGGGCACTTTCCTTCGGCCACCTGCTCCTCGCGATGCTCCACCGGTGCGGCGCCATTCTGCTTGGCGATCATCTCGGCCATCATCTTCAGCCCCATCTCGATACCGGCCTCGACCTGCGCGAGATCAATCTGCTGGCATCCCTTCTCCCGAGCAAGCTCTTCGATCCGGTCCTGCGTGCGATTCCGCATGAAGCCAGCGGGCACGCGCAGGACGCGCGCGGTCGCGTCTGCAGTCCACTCGAACGCCGAGAAAAGAGGATTGTTCTGGGCATCCCGCGCAATCAGGCGTTTTCCGTTGGCCTCGGGATCGGGCTCAGGCTTTGCGCTGTGCGCTCCGTTCCCATTCGATCCGGCGAACGGACGTCCTGTCTCTTCTTCGATCAATCGCTGCGCGAATTCGAGGGTCACCGTACCGAGCTTCTTGAGGCGCGCGGATTTTTCGATGCGCGCCTTCGTGCGCCGTCGCAGATAGGCATCGTCGATGCTGTACAACGCGCTCTTCGATTCCTCCGTCCAGCGCAGCGTGCGTCCGTCGTACGAAGCCTCGTCGCTGGCTCCACCTTCGGCATTCACGAGACTCTCGACCATTTCCGCCGTCATCACGTCGAAGCTCTTGCTACCGCAAACGGTGCAGATCGCGGGGTTAGGCTCATGGGCCGTCACTCCGCAACCTTTGCATACCGCGACTGCGTGCTCCTGCGCCTTCCCGATGGCAACCGCCTCCGCCAATCGGTCCATGGGACCCTGCTTCGGCATGAAGCGGTCCATCGCCTCGTCGAGCAACGAGCTGGTAATGACGCTGTGTCCCTTCTCGAGCGCCATGCGAAGGATCGCGGTACGCGCGATACCCACAACCAGCTTCGGAACACGCGTCATTCGCTCCTCGGCCTGCTCGGTCCAGCGAATGCTCTCTTCTGCGCGGATATCGAGCGACGGACGAACCTCTTTGGTGGTCAGCAGAATGTCGCACTCGGCGAGCCGCAGCAGATTCTCCGAGTTGCTCCCGAGCCCCTCCTCCTTCGGATCGCCATGGAGCCCGATCCGCCCCATGACGAGCAACCAGGGCTTCGTCTTGCGCACGTGATCGTGGATCTTCTGGAAGGTCTTGCCGTCGAGAAGCGTCTTGCTGACCTCCATGTCCGCCTCACCCGCCATCTGCTCCGCAACATCCAGGTGCGACTGGTAAATCTTGGCGAGGCCGGTGTCGATGATCTCTTCGTGAAGCTGATTCTGCTCCTCGAAACGGAATACCTTCGCCGCCTTCTCCGTCAGGCATCCAACGAGCCCGTTGAACACCATGTAATGCAGATAGGGATCGTACACACCGATGAGCTCGACCTTCTTTCCGAACTTCCTGGCAAGCTCCAACGCCGTATCGAGCGCACCGAACGACTGCGGACTGCCGTCGATGCCGACGAGAATCGTGTCCCGCTCTGGTTCGTCCTTTTCGGGAACGTGCTTGATGACCCAGGCGTCCTGCCGGCAGCTACGCGTGACGCGTTCGCAAACCGAGCCGATCTGGCTGTCGCGTTGACGGCCGAGGCCCAGTACGCCGAGGACGACGAGGTCGCAGTCGGATGCTTCGAGATCGCGACGAATCTCCGTGTGGTGCTTTCCGTCGATCATGCGGCTCTCGAAGGGGAGCCCTTCGTTCTCGCAGAGTGTCTTCAGACCATCCAGGTAACTGTCCGAGATCAGCTTGAGGCCGAGCGTGATCAGGCTGTCGTGAATCTTTCGCTGTCGCTCGAGCTCGTTCTCCTCCAGGTATTCCTCGGGAAGGGAGTACTCCATCTGCTTGAAGCGGTACTCATGCATCTTGGCGGCATAGACGTGACAGCCCACCAACCCTGCATTGAAGGCCCTACCGACCTGTACGGCGGCCTGGATGGCCCGATTGGAGTGTGCAGAGTTGTCGACAGGTACATAGATCCTGTTGTACATCGATGCCTCCGAGCTCAGTGGATGCGAGGAATCATACTACTCGCCGTTCCGGCGAAGTGAAACGACAGCCAGGAAAACCACCGGACCTTGGTCTTGCTGCGTGAATTCAAGCAAGCGTCATTCCGATCTGATTGAGCATCTGTTCGAGCTCGTCGCCCGATCCGGGAAGGCAGGTGAGGATTTCGTGTCGATGCCTCCCCATCCAGTCGTCAGCACCCTGCTGGAGCGTCACTTCGCCGTCACGTCCCAGGAGCCGCCCCCATTCTCTTGCGCGCTCCGCGTTGTAACTAGCAACCAGCTCCTCGGAGTTGGCTCCGCGCAGAATCTCCGTGATTCGCCGGGCAACGTCATGAGCTTCTCGAATTCCAATATTCATGCTCTGGACACCTACCGGGCCCGTGAGGTGTGCGGCGTCACCCGCGAGCCAGGCATTCGGTTCGGCGAAACGCGGCGCCAGGCGGTGCTCGAAGCGGACGATCGACGACCAGACGACGCTGGGCGCCTCCGGCGCGAACCACGGTGCCCGGTCGCGCGCCAGTTCAGTGAGCCGCTCGATGGTCGGGTTGTGTTGCGAGGGCTCGTCAATCTGAAACGTCCACCGATAAAGCTCTCCCCGCATGGGCCAAAGCACATTCGTCGACTTCTCATCGATGACGACTCGAGGTTCCGGCGCGAGATTCCCGCGCGCGGAGAATTCCATCACCGAGAAAAACTGCACGTCACCGAAGGTGAGGCAATCGATTCCCAGTTGCCTTCGGACACGCGAGTGGTAACCATCCGCCCCGACGATGTGAGTCGCCACGATCTGAAATTGCTCGGCGGCTACCCAGTCCGTTCTCGCGATGGGATATCCAAGTGACTGCTTGTCATACCTCGTGACTTCTGCGACCGCACGCCCGCCGGCGAGCTTGAAGTCCGTGACTTCGTGGTTCCACAGAACCTCGACACCTCGTTGCTGGAGCCGGCTCTCGAGCGCCCACTCGAGGCTGCTTTGAGGCACGACGATCACATACGGGAATGCGCTCTTCAGTTCTGCCAAGTCGACATCGGCCTTGTGGTCGGCCCCGTCGTAAAAGCCCAGCTTCTTCACCACGTGGCCATTGTCGATCAACGCCTGTGCGAGCCCCCATTCGTCCATCAACCGAAGAGTTTCCGGGTGAAGCGCAAGCGCGTAGCTGTGAGTGTGAGTGCGCCAGTGCTTGTCGACGATCTTGACGCCGACACCCTGTTCGACGAGCGACAGGGCCGCGAACAGGCCTACCGGCCCAGCGCCAACGATGAGAACATCCACTTCACGCTTCGCAAGCACCACTCTTCTCCCTTGATACAGAGTCGTCGTTCTCTCGACGTTCCCTTACACCTTCGTCGCTTCGCTCACGCCTTGTGTTTCGATTCATGCGACGAGCTATGACGGCATGAACTGCTTCTTCGCTTCCTCGACCAGCGCCACTGTGATCAACTTGAATCCCCGCTCCCGCGCGTAGCTCTCGATCAAGTCTCGAATGTACGCCTGAATCATCGAAGGCGCATGGCCGACGATGTCGTGCGCATCCTGCTCCCACTGCGATGCCCCTTCTTCAGTCACATACTGCACCTTCTCCGGCTGCGTCGGCACCCTGTACGGCGTCTTGCTGATCACCTCGGAGATCCAGAAAATGTAAGCGTACGGGAATTGCGGTTGGTAGATATGGAAAGGCTCCGATTCGAATAGCGTGCGCATCAACATCGTGAAGGTGTGACGCGGATCGTCCTGGTCGATGATCTCGACGGCAGCGTTGATCTGGAAGCTGGTGAAGATTGGTGATTCACCCGTATACAACAGGCTTGCAATCGGATTGCGTCTCAGGTTCGCGTAAGTATTCTTCTCGAAGATCTCCAGAGTCGCCAACCTGCGATAGTCGATCTTCTCCCTGTTGAAGTAGAACCACTGTGCCGCCTCCACGCGATCCCGAATCGACTCCTGCCACGGCTTGCCACGCGTGGACTCGTGGACTGCGCGCAGGTGGTCGATGCACTCATCCAGGTACTCCTGTTTCGGCTGAAAGCCCACCCCCTTGTTGCAGCAGTTGAAGGGAAACGCAGCATGGGGGCTGTAGGTCGTAACCATCGGCAAGTGATGCGGAGGACCCGTAAGGCTCGCTGCTCGGCCGTGCAGAATCGTGTCATAGACGCGGCGCCGTCCTTCCTCCATCCATTCGATCTTGTCCAGCGAAAGCGAACGTATGGGGAACCGCCGAGGTCCCGTCTCCAGCTCGACGACGATGGTATCCTCGCCGACTTCCACGGCGGCCAAAGGGAGCTGTTCGATGTCATGTGCGTTCGCCATACTTCCATCCTCCTAAGGATTCGTTGGTGGAATCGATACACCGTTCTTGTGTTTCCTACGGATCAACGCAATGAGGACGATCTCGATCCCGAAGGTCGCGACTGCCGCCTTGGCCATCGGCCGTAAGGGACCGACCGTCTCCGCGGGCTCAACGTATATGTAGTACCAGCGCGTCAGCGCGCGCTTGTTGCCTCGGTCTCCACTCAGGCCGTCCCAGACCGAGAAGGCAACTGGATACCACTGGCCTCCTTCGATCGCCATCGCGTCTTCCTGCCGGCGCTTGCGCTTGAAAATGACGCTCCAAACACCTGCGTCGTAGCTCGCGGTCATCTCGAGCCCGTCTGGATTTCCTGGAGCAACGCTCCGACTGCCCCGACCGACGAACCGCTGCGGCGCCGGTTTCGCCAGATCCGCGAACCAGATATCCACAGGGTTGTCTGGATCGCCAAAGATGAAATAAGGAAGACGGATGCCGTCCGGGAGCGCGGCAGGGAACTGGACGGCGACGGCGTCGGAGAACCCCGCCTCCCCCCCGCTCGCTGTCTCCGCCGAACCGTCGTCGGAAAAGAAGTCGTCGGTCGCGTCCCCCGCGACTTCCGGCTCGACTGCGTCGGCGAAGGGATCGGACTCCTCGGTTGAGGAGGCCTGGCTCGCGGCTTCCTCAACAGTTTCCGTCGTTTCAGGCGCTTCGAGCGCCGGGCTGTTTTCGCCGGTCCTGTCGGCCCGCATGTCGTTCCATCGCAACAGGAATGCGATGTGCTCGCGGTTGTGCACCGCCTTCACTTCGATTCCCGTGGCGTTGGGGTGAAACGCACGGCCTGGCTCGACGATCTGTCCGAACAACGGCAGGAAGGCGCCCTCGGCCCCATCGAACAGCGCCTCGCCCTTGGTCATGTCCAGGTCGTCCGCGATGCTTCTCGAGACGACTCGTTCCGCGTAGTTAGGCGTGTCAGCCGCACCAAGCGAATAGACGTAATCGACGAGCTGCCAGCGCTGAGTATCGGTGAGCGAATCGGCATAGGACGGCATTGGCGTACCGTTGAGCCCCGTGCTGAACGTGCGATAAATGTCGCGGCGCGCTGGTCCGCCTCGGAATGTCCAACGTTTCGTCAAGTCTGCCGGAAGGATCGGCTCACCGGCGTCGTTCACCAATGACGGCGCAGATGCTCCGTCCGCGCGCCCCTGGTCGCCGTGACATCGGTGGCATTCCATCTGGAGATAGACCTCGCGCCCCTTCTTGGCTGAATCAGCATCGTGAGGCGGAGGCTCGGGAATGGCGATGGGCTGAGCATAGTAATCGCGATTCTTGAAGTCCTTGGTGAACGTCTTGATGTAGTAGATGACGTTGGTGACGTCCTGATCGCTGAGATTTGGCCAGCCGATCATTGTCGTGTAGGGCATGCCATCGCGAATGACTCTGCGCAGATCATCGTCGGTGGGTAAGGCTCCACTGGGCGTAGTTCGGATCTTGAACTTGCCCGACGTGAAGTCGCGGGGCCTCGGTCGCAGGTGCGAAGCGGCGTAACCCTTGCCGTCGCCCTCAGTCCCGTGGCACTGAGAACAGTAACGTTCATACACGACTTTTCCGGCCTTTTGCTGAGCATCGGTGCCGAGCTCGAGCTCCGCCGCGGCGGCGGGCTCCGGGAGCAGCATGACGAAGGGCGCCACCAGCACGATCCACTTCCAAGCCGCGTTCTTCATTTGGCATGTTCCTCGACTTCTCGCGGCCGTTGACCGGTATGGTCATAGAGAAAAAGGATTACGTCCCACATCTCGTCTACGGTTAGAAAGTTCTCCCACGCCGGCATGGCCGACTCCCAGGGACCGCCCTCGCCCGGCATTCCCGGGCCACCCTTCGCGATCCGCCAGAAGAGAAACCCCTCTTGCAACATGGCGATGGTGCCCGAGTCCCGGAAATTGGTCGGGATCGGGTTCACTCCATGGGCGAACAGGCCGTCACCCTGCACGTTGTCGCCGTGGCAATAGACGCAGTTCTGGTAGTAGACGCGACGTCCGTTCTCGACGTGCACGCGAAATTGACTGGGATCGCTTTTCTCCAGATTGCGGAAGGGATTCTCCACCGCATTCAGGTCGAACGTCTGACCACGTACCGTGATCGGCTCGGATGGCGGGGCGGGGTGCACCGTGCGCGCGAACGACGGCGGCTGGAGCGGCTGAGACATGTTCGTGTAAATGCGAGCCGCGACGAGCAGAGGCAATCCAAGCACGACGACAATGAGCAGGGTGCGAAGGCGTCGCTCCACCACGAGCGCGATGAGCGGCCTGGAACAGGAAGCGAATCGCTCTCGACTGGATAGGACGTATGTCGCTAGCGCCATGGTGGTGATACCCATATACAAGGTAATCACCGAAGCAGGGATGGGAACGGCGAAGCCGTATCGCAATGTGAGGTAGATGGCCATCCACAAGGCGATCATCCAGGCCAGGAGTCCGGCCTTCAAGAGGCGTAGTGCGCCCAGTGCGACCAGGATTGGCAGCACGACCAGTAAGTTCATTCCTTCGCCTTTTGCTCCATCAAGTAGTCTACGATTCTGTCGATTTCCTGGAGCGTCGCCTTGTCGTAGACGCCCGACTGTTCCATCGCTTGCCTCTTTTTCGCCTGCTCAGCTCCCGCCAACGTCGTGATGCTGTCGGGACTGAGGATCGACGCGAGGACCTCGGCGCGATCGAGTCGTTTACCCGGCAATGTCGTCGCATGACATCGCGCGCATCCATACCGCTCGAAGAGTGCCTTCCCATCCAGCGATGCCGCCTCCTGAACCAGGGCCGCAGTAGCCGTCGCTGTGGAATCACCGCCTGCTCCACCATTGATCGAGAGCTTCGTTTCCATCGTCACGGAGGGAGTGCCACCGAGGCTCTGCAGGAAGGCGATCACGGCCAGAATCTCATCGTCGGTAAGCTGGATTGGTGGTTTGTTGATGACCGGCATGCCCGGATTGAACCCTTCGACGACGTACGCATTCGGCTCGTACAACGATTGCGCCAGGTAGTCGACGGCGCTCATTCCGGGAATCCGCGTGGCCGCCCGAGTCCCGATTCCGTCGAGATCGGGAAAGCGCAACGAGCCGGACTGGCCGATGGTGTGGCACGTCAGACAGGTTCCTTTGCCCTGAGCAATTCCCTTACCTATCTCGACCATCTCTTCCGTCGTCACGTCTTTCGAGATCTCGATGACTTCTGGCGCGGGTACCTCTTTTTGAGGAACCAGCTGCCCCACGATCGTATAGAACGCAGTCGCACCAAGGACCAGGACGACGATGTTCATGGACGGAGGAACTCTCATGACGCATCCGTTCCACGCGCGCGCCAGTCCTTCTTGCTCGATAGGCCGGACAACCAGAAGACGAGCGCGATGAGTATGAAGAACAAGAGGACGTTTACCGAAACAACCTTCGTTGCAAAGCCAAGCGTGGGGGTGAACGCGTCCGGTGAGGTGTCGCGAATCACGCCGTAGACGTGCCAATGCTGTCGCAACCCGGATCGCACGTAACCCATGAGCCCCATCAGCCACGTAAACGTGACGGCGATGAAGATGAGGATGTACTGAGAGATGGCTGGCATCTGTCCCCACCGCGTTTCGCCGACAGTCTCCGCGCCTCGGAACATGAGAATGTCGATGGCCGTCACCACGACCAGCGCGGCCAGTACGGAGATGACCTGAGGAACCGATAGGCCAATCCGGACTGTTGTGGGAACGAAGTATCCGAGAACGCCAAGGGATATCACCACTCCGGCGGAGGCAATGAATGTCAGGAGTTGCAGCGCTTTACCTCTCCTGGCCCACGACACAGTTGGAGTGATCCCGCTGCGCCGGTAGATGAGAAAGCTGAGGTACGTGGTAAGGATCAGGAGATTGACAGCCGTGTTTTTCGCGGACATGACACCCAGCTTTCCCAGCACCGGGTGAAAGGAACCGCCCATCTCGCGAACCTCGACTGGCGTCGTGATGGGTGACCGAGGCGTGGCCCACACGGCGAAGCAGACCGCAATGACGAACAGGAGGTACTTGATGTAGCCCTTGTAACGCTGCGCGCCCTCGATGCGCCCCATGCCGAGCCACAGGTACAGATTTGCGCCTATGAACAAGCAACCGATCAACACGGCCTGGATGATGAACAGCCAGGAGAACGCTCCGCCCATCATCGTGAGACCCATGGTCTGGGAGTAGGCGTAGATCTCCTTCGCGAGCCAATAGCCGGCGAAGGGGAGCGGGAGAAACGCGATGATCGCGACGAAGTTTCCGATGTAGCCCATCCAGTCATAATGGGCTCGCTCCTCGTCGGAGGTCGCGTGAAGGAACTTGAATGCCGCGTATGCCGCGGCGATCGATCCGCCGAAGGCTACGTTCGCGATGAACCGATGGACGTTGATCGGCATCCACGTGTAGTTGTCGACCGCCTGCCACGTGCTGATGAGTGCGCCGGATTCCGACACTCCGCTCGGAGACATCATGAACGTGAGCCAGGAGTTCGCGATCACCATGATTCCCGTGCCCACGACGTTCAGCGCGATACCCAGAGTGAGATGCGCGACGGGCGGAAATTTCCCCCATCCGTAGTAGTACGCGTACAGGAATCCGGATTCGAGAAAGAACAACAGAACGTACGGAAGAAAGGTCGGGGAGAATACGTGCATCAGGTACTGCGTGAAGCGTGGGTACAGGATGATCAACATGAACGTGAGGCCTGCACCCAGCGTGGCGGTCAGCGAGAATGAGACCGACAGGAGCTTTGTGAATTCGTGAGCGAGCCTGTCGTAACGCTTGTCTCCCGTGAAGTAGCCGATGAGCTCGATGATCAGCGCGAAAATGGGCACCGCAAGCACAAAGGCGGCAAACAGGAGATGCAATTGCGCTACCGACCAGATGGCTACGCGGCTACCCACTCCCGGGAATGCGCGGTACTCGACATCCTTCAGGGGCACGCCATGCTCGGCCAGCGGCTGCTTGCGCTGCTTCTCCGCCTGGGCCGCCCGGGAGTCCGCCTCACCCTGCATTGCGGGCGTGCGATCGGGATGATCGGCCTCCACCGGCGTCCGATACGCATGATCGAACACGACGAGCGTTTGCCTGGCGACGAACGCAAAGACGATAAGCCCGATAAAGGCGCCCACGCCTATCACCAAGATCCGCGATTTGCTCATTTGTGACGATCCGCCGGATGCTTCATCTCACCGCCCCTTCTGCAATTCGCGCACGTACACGACGATCGCCCAGCGATCCTCGACCGAAATGGGATATGCATACGATGGCATCAACCCGACGCCGTTGGAAATGGCCTGGAACAGTTCCCCGTCAGGCATCGCTCGGAGTCTCTCGTCGTGCAGATTCGCGGTCGGAACTCCGCGCTTGAAGAGGATGCCTTGTCCGTCACCGGAGGCCCGATGACAGGGCGCGCAGTAGATTCCGTAGCGATCGGCGCCGCGGGCGATGATTCCAGGCGTCGCCTCGAGCGGCGACGTCGCCACGAAGTTTCCCTCAGGATCTTTGCCCGTGACCAGGACATCGTCGGTCTGCAGCTCACCTATCGCCACGGTGCCGGGCACTGGCGGCTGAAGGGTCATACGATCGTAGAAGAACTCGTTTGCCGACTGTGTCTTGTACTTTGGCTGGGAGTCCATATCGCGAATGGGATGAATGGGTGGTCGCTTGGATGTCATACCTCGGCCACACCCCATCGCTACGAGTGCCAGGCAAAGACACGTACATACTCCCCGTGCCGCATGCAACCACTGCCTAGCGGGCATGGCGA
>JACPDH010000021.1 GCA_016184115.1 Acidobacteriota bacterium
ATCGCGAATATCTCCACGAGGTCGACGACGAAACGCTTTCCGATCTCCAGCTCGGCGGCGGTCGGCGGACGATTGCTGCGAGGCTCGCCGGGGTGATGCGGATGAAACGGGAATGCGTTCCAGAGCAGCGGTGTCGGACGCAGCGATCCGATCGTCTCCCACACGATCGTCGCGCTCGCTTCTGTAGAGGGGCGGTCCCCTCTCGTGGCCTTTTCGTACCCCCGCGCGTGACCGAAGAGTCCGGCCTCCTCGACCCCGCGGAGCATGAGTGTTTCGCTCAGGAAGGGTATGCCGGTCAGGCGGCAACCGCGGTGGCTCGGCGCTTCCCCCACGAGCAGCGTCGACGGCTCGAGCAGCAACATCTGCGAGAGATACCGATCGAGGTTGTCGCGGCGGAGTGCGGCCGCGCGCGAGCGGCCCGCATACTGATTGTGCGCATCGTGCGGCACTCGGCAACGTGCGAGCGTGATCTCCTCTCCGGTCTGAACCGGTCGCCGGCTCACTTCGAAGCCACGTTGTCTGCTCTCGCCGGGCGGACGATCGGAATCACATCGTTCAGAATCCAGAGCGGGCCGACGAGCAGGTGGACGAGATTGTTGAAGAACGCCGGCTGTCGCTTCTCGTAGACACTGTGGCCAATGAACTGGAAGATCCAGCCGGCGACGAACAGCGCCCAAAGCACTGTCACCGGCAGCGGTCGCGCGCCCAGATAGAGGAGCGCGGAGATGACGATCATCGCGATCGCGAGCCGCCACTCGAGGACGAGATAGAAGATTCCGGCGGTGGCGATCAGGGCCACGCCAAGGTCGAGCGGCACGGGAGATGTGGTGTCGATCCCGACTTTCGCAAGAAGGCCCAGCAGCGAGAACATGATCATCGGGATGCCGAGGCGATGGAATACCTTGTTGCCCAGCGTCTTGTGGTGCTCGGCATAGTCGGCAAACATCGATTCGATCGTGCGCATGGTACGGCCTCGGTGGCGGCTGTCGCTGTCGGTTGTTGGATGTTAACAACCAACAACGGCTCTTGCTACTTCTCCGTCCAGATCGCGAGTCCCGCTTCGCTGATCGAGAAGGGCGGGTATCGATCGGCGATGTCGGCCGCGTCGTTGAACGGAACGTCGTCGATCTCGACCCATGCATGTCCGAGCAGTCGTCCCGCTTCTTTGCGTGCCCCGATTCTCAGCGTCGGTGCGAAGCGACGACGCTCGAGCATTCGCTTGAGCGCGAGCGCCTTTGGCAGGCAGTTGAGGCGGAAGATGTGGAAACGGGCGGCAACGAGGAACATCTCGAGAAGCTGAGGTGGGAGATCGTGTTCGTCCGCTCCACTATGCGGCTTCTGTTCGAGCGCACCGCGAACAGCGCGCGCCGAGTTCATCCGGAGGAGGGTTCCTGCACGGGCGAGCTCGATCCACGCCTCTGCAACGAGGAGCCAGTCGCGGGGCCCGAGTGTCGCGGCACGGCGTAGTCTCTCGGTCAAGGTTCTCACGGCGAGCTCAGGAGCAGAGGGCTACGTGCCCGAGGCGGTGTCGACGACGGCGATCTGTTCGAGCTCGCGCGCTCCCTGCGTTGCGAGGCGGCCGCCGAGCTCGGTGTGAAAACGGAGGTGGTTTGCCAGGTCGACGCTGAAGTTATCGTGATGTGCTCGCCACCCCCAGTTTCCACTCGCAACTCCTGGCCGGTTCATGCGCCCCTCGCTTCCGAGGCCGAAGATATCCTGCGCAGGAACGATTGCCCAGCGCGCGACCGAGGTCATCGCAGCACGAATCATCGACCAGTGGAATGACCGTTCGTCGCCACCGATGTAATCGAGTGCGCGGCGCCGCTCCCAATCGTGTGTGGAGCGAAACCAGCCGAGAGTGGTGTCGTTGTCGTGCGTGCCGGTGTAGACGATCGAGTCGGCGGTGTGGTTGTGAGGCGCGTACGGATTGTCGAGATCGCCGAACGCGAACTGCAGGATCTTCATCCCGGGCAGACGCAGCTGATGGCGAAGCTTCTCGACGTCGGCCGTGATAACACCGAGATCTTCGGCGATCAGCGGGAGATCGCCGAGCGCGTTACGGATTGCATCGAAGAGAGACTTGCCGGGTCCGCGACGCCAACGGCCGTTCATCGCGGTTGGCTCTCCGGCACGTACTTCCCAGTAGCCAGCGAAGCCGCGGAAGTGATCGAGCCGGATGTAGTCGGCCATCCGCAGGTTTGCCTTCACGCGCGCGATCCACCATGCGTAGCCGCTCTGCTTCAGCTGACTCCAACGGTAGAGTGGATTGCCCCAGAGCTGTCCAGTCGCGCTGAAGTAATCGGGGGGAACGCCGGCGACAAGTGCCGGCCTGCCCGAGTCGTCGAGATGGAAGAGCGGACGGTTGGCCCAGACGTCAGCGCTGTCGAACGCGACGTAGATCGGGACGTCTCCGACGATCGCGATTCCCTTGGCATTCGCGTCGTCGCGAACCCGCTTCCATTGGCGGAAGAAGAGCCACTGCGAGAACGCGTCGAAGCCGATGTCATCGGCGAGCTCTGTGCGCGCCCGATCGAGTGCCTCCGGAACGCGCATCGCGAGATCGTGATCCCATGCGGCCCATTCGCGTCCGTTGAAGCGACGCTTCAGCGAATGAAAGAGGGACCAGTCATCCAGCCACGATGCCTCGGCGGCGCAGAACGCATCGAACTCCTCGCGGAGCGGTGCATCGCTTCGCACACGGAACGACTCCCAGGCCTGGCGAAGGAGCCGTTCCTTTCCGGCGATCGCGCGCCCGAAATCGACATGATCGCCGGGAAGATGCGGAGGACTGTCGATCGAGGCTGCGGGGAGCAGCCCATCCTCGACCATCCGTTGCGGTGAGATGAGGTTTGGGTTTCCGGCGAACGAAGAGAGCGCGCCGTAAGGCGAGTTGCCCATGCCGGTGGGGCCAAGAGGGAGGACCTGCCAGAGTGTCTGTCCTGCGAGCTCGAGCCATCGGAGGAAGCCCATGGCTTCCTCACCGAGGTCACCGATGCCCCATGGCCCGGGGAGCGACGTCGGGTGAAGGAGCACTCCGGACTTCCTTGGGTTCATCACACGCCTCCCGCGAACGTCGACTGAATTCTGTGCGAGGGGCCTGCGGCGCGCAAGGTTTCGTCACGCCTGGGCGGCACGTGCTTTCCGGTACAATATCGCCGCGGCGCGGCGCGCAGCGTCCCGAAATGGCCAAGAAGCGGATTGGAATCCTCACCGGTGGAGGTGACGTACCTGGGGTGAATGCGGCGATCAGGTCGATCGTGCACCGCCTCGACCTGCACGGGCACGAGGCGGTCGGGCTCCGGCGAGGATGGGCGGCGCTGATCAACGTCTCGTCCGAGGACGATGATGTCGCGCGGCGCAGGTGGGTTGCGCCTCTCACGGTGCAGAACACACGCAACATCGACCGCTCGCTCGGCACGGTCCTTCACACCTCGCGCGTCAATCCGTCGATCGTGAAGCCTGGCCGAGTTCCCGAACATCTCGTGGGCGAAGGAGTGCCGGGAGAAAAGGGGACAATCGACCTGACCGCCGCGGCGATTCGCGCGATTGCCCTTCTCGAGCTCGACGGGCTGATCGCCATCGGGGGCGACGGGACGCTTTCCTTCGCACGCCGGCTTGCGGATGAAGGAGTGCCTCTCGTTGCGATGCCGAAGACGATGGACAACGACGTCTTCGGCACCGACTACTGCCTCGGTTTTTCGACGTCAGTCACGCGCGCGGTGCAGTTCATCCAGGACCTGAAGAGCGCAGCGGAATCGCACGAGCGGTTTCTCATCTGCGAGCTCTTCGGTCGCTACTCGGGAGAGACGAGCCTCCTGGCGTCGTATCTCGCGGGAACGGATCGGGCATTGATCGCGGAAGTGCCATTCGACTGGAATCTCCTGTTCGACCTCCTTTCGCGCGATCGCATGGACAACTCGAGCGGATTCGCGGTGCTGGCGGTGTCGGAGGGTGCCTGTCCGATCGGCGGGAGGCCGACCGGCTTCGGGCGTGTCGACGATTTCGGAAATCCAACGTTAGGCGGAATTGGCCAGGAGATCTCCGACTACTTCGAGCAGCGTACCGGGGAGCGGGTGATCTATCAGCGGATCGCCTATCTCATGCGCTCCGGCGCGCCCGACTCGGTCGATCAACTGGTGGCGAATACGTACGGCGTTCTCGCAGCCGACCTCGCTCACACGGGTGATTTCGGTAAGCTCGTCGCGGTGAGCGGAGGGCGATACTCCGCCGTGCCGCTGGCGGTCACGGGGCAGGGACGGAAGCGGGTCGACGTCGGGAAGTTCTACGACGCAGGTACCTACCGTCCGAAGATCTCGAGCGTGTTAGGCCTTCCGATGTTCCTGCACTGAGCCCCGGGGCGCCTCATCGACCGGTTTCACGCAGCGGTGCGGCTATGACCCAGAGGGTGTAGCAGCGAGATCGAGAGCTGAGTCGACGAGACGCTGTTGCATCGAGAGCATCGCGCCGAGCGAGCGGAAGAGCTCGACCCAGCGTTCGTGCTCTTCGATACTCGCGCCATTCCGCTCACCCGCCCTTCCGAGCATTCCGTAATAGACGTTCTGCGCCTTGCCCAGCTCGATCTCGAACGGGAGAGAGCGAGCGAGAGCCACGGTCGCTTGAAGCGTCTCGAGGGTGGAGACGTCGCGAGGAGCGGCCGCGAACGACGCGACGACGCGATCGAGCGTCTTCTTGAACGTATAGGCAAGAGATGCGTGGTCGAGAGTCACGTGCTCGCTCTCGGCCTGTGCAAGGAGGCCTGCGACGAGCGCCAGAGAGAGCTCGTCGCGCTCGAGTGCGCGGCGGAGGCGGAGATTCAGGTCGGCCTCGGCGGCGGCGTACAGAACCTTGGGAAGCGGCACGGAAAGGTCGGAATGCAGCTTCACGAGAGGAACGTAGCGATCGTGGAGGGTGCGGAACGCAGCCTCCGCCTCGGCCAGCGCCGCGTCCCAGATGAGCGCGAGAATGCTGCGCTGCTCGTCGCGGAAGAGCGAGCGGATCGAGAACGGAAGTGATTCAAAGGTTCGATCGAGCAACCGCACGACCGCCGCAAAGTCGTTCCGCAGCTCGGGATCGGCGAGCGCGGAGCGCAGCGTCTGGTACGCCTCGTCGCCGTCGATCGGACGCGACCCGCCCGTCAGCTTCACGTCGCCGAGGTAGAGGACGCCGAACATCACGCGCTGTACTTCCTGTGTCACGCGGGAGCGGATGCGGAGCTTGCCGGCGGACACCTTTGCGGAGCCCGCTTCGAAGATCTCGACGTCCTCGCGCTCCACGTCGTAACAATAAAGTCGGCTGCGCGTCGGAAAGCTCTCGAAGAGCGATGCGATCGCGTGGTGCGCGGCGACTCCCGCGAACTCGATCGTTGCCGGACGCACGAACCGCTCGTAGACGTCACGACCGGTCCCCGAATCGGGGAGGTTACTCGTCGCGCGCGCGAGCCGAGTGAGGAAGTCGGGTTCGAGATCGACGCCGAAGCAGCGCTTCGCGAGCTGGAGCACCCGTCCCGCGTAGCGGAGAATCTGTTGCGTTTCGATGCCGCTCACGTCGTTGAAGAACCATCCGCAACTCGTGTACATGAGCATGGCATTGCGCTGGAGCTCGAGGAGCTCGAGCGCGCGAACGCGTTGCGCCTGGTCGAGCTCGCGATGCCCGATGGTTCGGAGGAAACGGTCGACCGACTCGTCGCCGGGGTCGAGGACGACGTCGATGTAGTGATTGCGCGCGCGCCACGGATGGCCAAACAGCACGCGCCCCTCGCTTTCGAACCTGGGTGCGACTTCGTCACGCAGCCAGTCGAGCGCGTTGCGGAGCGGAGCGCGCCATTGCTGGTTCCAACCCGCGGGGGCGCCGGAGTTGCAGCCGCAGTCGGCACGCCAGCGCGCGACTCCATGCGGGCAGCTCCACGCGGTCTGCTCGTGGATCTGCGCCTCATGCGTTGGCGGGGCCTTCGCGAGGAACTCGCCGTAGTTCGTCAGCGTGGCGAGCTCGTTGCGCTCGATATAGTCGAGCGCATAGGCGAGGGCCATGTCGCCTCGCGGATGATGGTGACCGTACGTCTCGCCGTCGGTCGCGATGTGGACGAGCTGGGGACGCTTCCGCGTCGCGGAGAACGCGCCGACGAGCCGGTCGGCGAGATATTCACCTTTGTACAGCAGACGCTCGAACGCGACGCCTCGCGAAATCGGTCCATCGTAGAAGAACACGGCAATCGATCGGCCCGATTCGAGCGGCACGCGATACGGCATCGATGGGTCGACACGCGCGCCGCTCACGTCGTTCCATACACTCTCGCCGATCAGGCGCACCGACTTCGCCTGATGAGGTGCGAGGATCGTGAAGAGGATTCCGTGTTCCGCGAGAATGTCGAGCGACTCGAGATCGACCGCGGTCTCGGGGAGCCACATCCCTTCGGGACGCCGGCCGAATCGGCGTTCGAAGTCACGAATGCCCCAGAGTACCTGGGTCTCCTTATCGCGTTTGGAGGCGAGCGGCATGATGACGTGGTTGTATGCCTGCGCGATCGCGGAGCCGTGACCGGAGAAACGCTCGCGACTCAGTGCGTCGGCCTCGAGGATCGCAGCATAGGCCTCGGGGGATTTCCGTTCGAGCCATGAGAGGAGCGTCGGTCCGAAGTTGAAGCTGATGCGCGCGTAGTTGTTCTCGATCTTGACGATGCGATTCGCGTCGTCGAGGATCCTCGATGATGCGTTAGGCGCGTAGCACTCCGCGGTGATCCGCTCGTTCCAGTCGTGATACGGGGCGGCAGAGTCCTGCAGCTCGATCTCCTCGAGCCAGGGGGTTTCGCGGGGAGGTTGGTAGAAGTGGCCGTGGATGCAGATGTATCGGTCCATGGGGAGGATCGGAGCTACTGCGATTCTTCGTTCTGCTTCTCGTTGCTGAAGGTGAGGACGGCGCGCACCCGGACCTTGACCCCGTCTTTCGTCGCTGGAGTAAAGCGACTCGCCGTCGCGGCTCGGAGCGCCGCCTTGTCGATCGCGTCCTCGCCGCTCGATTCGACGATCTCGGGATTCTCGGGCACCCCGTTGATTCCTACGATGAACGCGACGGTGGCCGTGCCACGTGTGCGCTTCACCACGCGATCTTTGATCGAGAGGCGAAGCGGCTGTTGCGCGATGAGCTTCGCGTCGATGACGCCGGGACCAGGTTCGACGAGGTCGCCTTCGCTCACTTGTGGCTCGGGTTCAGGAGCGGGCTCGTTCGCGGCCTCCGGTTCAGTGGTCGTCGCGACCGGTACCGTCTCGCGCTTCTTTGGCGCTTTCGCGGGGGGCTTCGGCTTCTCGGGAGCGATGGTTGTCGTGGCCGCAATGCTCGCCGTCGTGTCGGTTGGTGGCGGCGTGTCGATGACCTGAGGCGCGGTTGAGGTCGGAATCGTGCCCGTTTCGACGATCTCGACAACGCCCGAATCGGTGGCCGCAGGCGTGGCCGTGGACTCGACCGCAGCCGTCGGTTCGGTCAGAGCAGGCAGTGCGGCACGTGGCGCCGCGTAGCGCTTGTAGAGCTGAAACGCGGCGTAGCCAGCAAGCGAGAACGCGGCGAGGGCGAACAGCGCGACGACGATGATGATCACCAGAGTCTTGGTGCTCATCCCCTTCTTTGCGGGTGGCGCAAGGTTCGTCGCGGCGCGGGCCGGTACGGGTGGAGAGGCCGGAGGCTGGGGCGGCGAAGCCTTACGCGGCGGCGCCGGCGGAGGCAACACGATCGGCGGTGGCGGCGGCGCCGGCGGGTGCTCCTTCGGCATCGAACTCCCGGTTGCGACAGTCGGAATCTCGTCCTGCGGCTGGGGTAGGTTAGGCGGCGATGCCTTCGGTAGCTCGGAGGCGACAGTCGGCGCCTGCGATTGCTGCCATTTCTGAAAGGGCATCGTCTCCGCAGGCTCGTCTCCGGGTGCCGGAGAGGGCGGCTTCGGCGCGGGGTTCGCTGCACCGGACATAAGTCGGTCGCGCTCCTCGCTCGAGAGTTGCGGGAGGGCATTCGTCGCCTCGACGAGATCTGCGGCGGCTGGAGGCGGAGGGACGACCACCATCTGTGGCTCGTCGGCATCGGCCGCCGCGAGCTCTTCGAGCGACATCTCGACCGTGCCAGTCGGCATTCCCTTCGCGCCGCTTCCGCCTTTGGAGGGCGCAGGGTTGGCGGGGCCATTCGCGGATTCCGGGATGGCACTGCCGGCGACGCCGTAGAGCTCGCGGTCGCGGGTAATGCGTGAGAGTGTCGCCTCGGTCTCGTAGTTAGGCCGTTCCGCGATGAGGCGGCGGACATCGCTCAGTGCCTCGGCCGCGGAGGGGAATCGCTCGTCGCGATTCCTTCGAAGTAATCGGAGAATGATCGCCTCGGTGCTCGGGTCGATGACGATCGACGCGTCGCGAGGTGGAACCTGCGTCACTTCGGAGGTGAGCCGCTTGATGACGGACGCGGCCGGTGTCGAACCCGCAAACGGTACGTCGCCGGAGAGCATCTCGTAAAGGACGATACCGAGCGAGTAAAGATCGCTTCGCTGGTCGATCGGTTCGGGGTCCTGGGTATTGACCTGCTCAGGCGAGGCATAGCGCGCCTTACCGACGAAGTAGCCAGTCGACGTGAGTCCCTCGCCGTCGAGTGTCTTGGCGATGCCGAGGTCGATGAGCTTTACGATCGTCTGGTCGGAGGCACTCTGCGCGAGCATCAGATTGTCGCTGGCCACGTCGCGATGGATGATGCCGGCGGCGTGGATCGCCTCGAGTGCAAGCAGCGCCTGCTCGGCGATCCGAAGCACCTGCGCGATCTCGAAGCGCCCGCCGGCACGAATGTGCTCGGCGATCGTCATGCCGTCGACGTACTCGTTGACCATGTAAAACGAGCCGTCGTCGAGGCGCGCGAAGTCGAAGAGCGACGCGAGGTTTGGGTGCTTGATCGCGGCGGCGAGCTTCGCTTCGCGAATGAAACGTTTGGTTCCGGTCTCGTCGCTTTTCGACGTTGGCTTCCGGATCTTGACGACGCGGAAGTCGCCCAGATGAACGTGGCGAACTTTGTAAAGCTCTCCCATACCGCCCGTCGGGAGTACGGCGACGACTTCGTAACGACTATCGATCACGTCGCCCGTCTTGAACCGGGTTTTCACTGCAACGGTGGCGAGCGTTTCGTCGACCGGCGGCGGAGCGCCACACTTCCGGCAACGGTCCGCGTTTTTCGGGACCGGCTCACCGCAGCGTCGGCATCGAATGTGTGCCATCTGGAGTCCCAAGAGTATAGCCGGTGCTGAGCCGATCGAGCCGCGTAGGCGTCGCCGCGTTTCGCCTCCGCGCTGCTTGACCCGACCCGCGAATCCACATAAAAGGTTTGTGACGGCGGCATCGGCGAGGTCGGTCCCGACCGCGATTTCCGCGGTAGGCCGAAGTGTCTAGCGCGATGGCGCCGGGCGGAGCCACATCCCGGAGACCGTTCGCGGTCGTGAGCGAGGGCTCGCCACAGGAACGAAAATGGCCAGGGACAAGGGAAAGAAGAAGAACTCGAAGGAATCGAAGAAGGAACGACTGCTCGATCGTGAGGTCGCGAATCCGGAGCTCGAAAGCGCGGAGATCGAGAGCGTTGCGGGCGTGCCCGATGGGAACCCGGAGATCGACGTGAGCCCGGCTCCCGAGCTCAAGGTGACGCTTGCGAGCATCGACCCCGTCGTGACGGCGGAGCTTCACGCACTGGAAGCGACGCTTCCGTCGATCACCTCGAAGCTCGCGAAGCGCAAGGCGGCGTCGAAGGTAAAATCCGGCGCGGCCGTCGCGCCGAAGAAGGCTCCGAAGGCGGCGGCTGCTTCGCCGAAGAAGCGAGCGGCCGCGAGTGCGAGAAAGAAGGCGGACGAATCCGTGTCGAGCACCGTGGATCTGGCATCGATCGAGATCGAGGAGCAGGACGTCTACTTCTTCCGCGAAGGAACGCACAGGAGACTGCACGAGAAGCTCGGCGCGCACCTGACGACTCGCGACGGTGTTGCGGGCGCCCGCTTCGCGGTTTGGGCGCCTAACGCTCGCGAAGTGTCGGTCGTCGGTGACTTCAACGACTGGAACGTCGCCACCACGCCGCTCGCCCCGCAGGGATCGTCGGGCATCTGGGTCGGCTTCGTACCGGGACTCGGCAAGGGCGCAGTCTACAAGTACCACGTCGTCGCGGCGCACCGTGATTACCGAAGCGATCGCGCCGATCCGTTCGGCTTCATGCACGAGACACCGCCCGACACCGCTTCGGTCGTGTGGGATCTCGACTACAACTGGAATGACTCCGCGTGGATGGAGCGTCGCGCCGCGGCGACGCCGCTCAACGAACCGATGTCGATCTACGAGATCCACCTCGGGTCGTGGAGGCGGGTCCCCGAGGAGGGTGAGCGCTTCCTTTCGTACCGCGAGCTCGCCGACACGCTTCCCGCATACGTGAAGCAGATGGGATTCACGCACGTCGAGCTGATGCCGGTGATGGAACATCCGTTCTATGCCTCCTGGGGTTACCAGGCGACAGGGTTCTTTGCCCCGACGAGCCGGTTCGGGACACCACAGGATCTGATGTATCTCGTCGACCGCCTGCACCAGGAAGGAATCGGCGTGATTCTCGACTGGGTGCCGTCGCACTTCCCGACTGACGGTCACGCGCTCGCCTATTTCGACGGGACACATCTATTCGAGCCGGCTGATCCGCGTCGCGGTTACCACCCCGACTGGAAGAGCATGATTTTCGACTACGGCCGGCCCGAAGTCCGCTCGTTCCTGCTCAGCAGCGCGATCTTCTGGCTCGAGCGCTTCCACGCCGACGTACTGCGCGTCGACGGGGTTGCGTCGATGCTCTATCTCGACTACTCGCGCAAGCACGGCGAGTGGATCCCGAACAAGTACGGTGGCCGAGAACATCTCGAGGCGATCGAGTTCCTTCGCAAGCTGAATGAGGCGGTGTATGGCGAGGTTCCCGGAGCGCAGACGATTGCCGAGGAATCGACGGCATGGCCGCACGTGTCGAAGCCAACCTACGTCGGCGGCCTTGGCTTCGGGTTCAAGTGGGACATGGGATGGATGCACGACACGCTGAAGTACATGTCGGAGGATCCGATCGGCCGGAAGTACCACCACAACAAGCTCACATTCCGCCAGGTGTATGCGACGAGCGAGAATTTCGTGCTCTCGCTCTCGCACGACGAAGTCGTGCACATGAAAGGATCGCTGCTTCGGAAGATGCCGGGCGATCCCTGGAAGAAGCTCGCGAACCTGCGTCTCCTCTATTCATGGATGTACGCACAGTCGGGGAAGAAGCTCCTCTTCATGGGAGGCGAGATCGCGCAGGATCGCGAGTGGAATCATGACGAGAGTCTCGACTGGCACCTGCTCGCCGATCCGGGCCACGCCGGCGTACAACGCTTCGTCCAGGATCTGAACAGGCTCTATCTCGCACAGCCCGCGCTCTGGGAGCTCGATCCCATTCCGCAGGGTTTCGAGTGGATCGATTGCAACGACTGGGAGCAGAGCGTCGTCGCGGTGATGCGGCGAGGAAGGACGCCGGGTGATGAGGTCATCGCGGTGCTGAACTTCACACCGGTCGTCCGGCACGACTACCGAATCGGTGTGCCGCGCGCCGGAGCATGGACCGAGATCCTGAACAGCGATTCGGCGGACTACGGCGGAAGCGGCGTCGGCAATCTGGGCGAGGTCGTCGCGGTCGAGGAGACGCATCACGGGAGACCCTCATCGATGGCGGTATCGCTCCCGCCGCTCGGCGCTCTGTTCTTCCGGAACTTCGAGCCGATGCCGGCGGACGAGGCGGGGCCCTTCGGCCCGAGCGAAGAGACGATGCCGGACGGCACTGACGCCGGGAAGAAACAGAGAAGGTCGTCGAAAAGAAGATAGGAGGCTGAGTGACGGGAAATCTCGTGATGGCGATCGACGCGGGTGGTTTCAAGCAGGCGATGAGCCGCTGGGCGAGCGGCGTGACGGTGGTGACCGCGCAGTATGACGGGGTTAGGCACGGGATGACGGTCAGCTCGTTCGCGTCGGTTTCGCTCGACCCGCCGCTCGTGATGGTCTGCATCGGCAAAGCCGCGCCGACGCACGACACCATTCGCAAAGGGGAGCGGTTTGTCGTGAACGTGCTCGCCGAAACGCAGGAGGAGATCTCGATTCGTTTCGCGACGAAGCACGAAGACCGGTTCGAGGGAGTCGCGCTGCGGACTGGGCAGCTTGGAGTGCCGATCATCGAGGGCTGCCTGGCGGCAATTGAGTGCAGACTCCATGAGACGCTGCCAGGAGGCGACCATACGATTTTCGTCGGCGAAGTGGTGCGCGCCGACGTCGCCGACGGCTCTCCACTGATTTACTTCCAGGGTGGTCACCGAAAGACGGCGTAGCATACCGCCACCGCAAGGACGAACACGGGCGACCCTTCGGGTCGCCCGATCGATTTGCTCGCACGTGGGAGCGGAAGGCGCTATTTCTGGTCGCGCTGTTGCGCGAGGCTCTCCTCGAAGTGCGTCCGCCAGGTCTCGACGAACTCGCCAAGTGCGCCCGGCGAGACGAACGGATTCTCCGCCTCGCCGGCGCGTCGCGCGGCCGCCTTCTTCTCGAGATCGAAGAACGATCCGTGCGTCGAGAGGACGACGTCGGGAGTCGGGCTGGCGGGATCCGCGATGTTCCCGAGACGCTTGAACGTTGCTCGGTAGTCATCGACGATTTCCGGGTACTCAGCATTGCCGACGAGCGTGTAGCCTGGCGCCGAGATGCTCGGGGCGAAGATGACGAACAGCTCGCGATCGCCATCCCGGACGCGGGTGGTCCACGTGGTATTGCCCTTCGTGTGCCCCGGAGTCAGATATGCGACGAGCGTCGTTCCGCCAGGCGCAGATCCGCCCAACGTAACGCCCTGGCCATCCTGCAGAATCACATCGGCGACGACAGGGGGATAGGTGGCGCTGTCACCGAACGCGAAGTCGTCCTTTCCTCCGCGTGCGGCGAGCTCGGCGTCGGCCTTCGACATGTAGAGGCGCGCGCCGGTCTTCGCCTTGATCGCGGCGAGACCGCCTGCGTGATCGAGATGCGCGTGGCTGTTGAGCAGCACCTTGATCTTCATCGGGTCGAAGCCGAGCTTCTCGACATTCGAGAGAATCAGCGCAACGTTCTCCTCGAGCGGGGCGTCGAGGAGGATGTAACCCTCCGGGGTCACGATGAGCCACGACGACAGCTCCGCGGTGCCGACGTAGTAGATGTTGCCAACGACGTTGAATGGCTCGACAGGCGCCGTCCAGTCGGACGGAATCTCCATCGCGGTGGCCGAGAGTGCGAAGAGAATCGCGCTTAGAAGTGACTGAAGTTTCACCATATTCGTTCTCCTGCGTAGGATGATTCCGGATGCGGATGGCGAGAATATGACGGATCCTGGGCGGTTTCGAGGCGTCCGGAATTCCGCATTCGATCGCCTTCATTGGAACGAATCATGACGCCAAAGGACACGCTGGGGCGGCCGATGCGCGACTTGCGCATCTCGGTCACCGACCGATGCAACTTCCGCTGCGTCTACTGCATGCCGAAGGAGGTTTTCGGCCGCGACTTCAGGTTTCTCGATCGTGGCGAGATTCTCTCGTTCGAGGAGATTGCCAGGCTCGCGGCGATCTTCGTTCGCCTGGGAATCGAGAAAATCCGCATCACCGGCGGCGAACCGCTCATCCGGCGCGATATCGAGGAGCTCGTCGCACAACTCGCGCGCGTGCCCGGACTGAACGACCTCACGCTTACGACAAACGGATCGCTGCTGACCCGCGCGAAGGCGCAGGCGCTGCGCGATGCCGGCCTGCGGAGGATCACGATCAGTCTCGACTCGCTCGATGACGAGGTGTTCCGGCGCATGAACGACGTGAAGTTCCCGGTCTCCGTCGTGCTCGACGCGATCGAATGCGCGATCGCCGTCGGCCTCACTCCTGTCAAGGTCGATACCGTCGTCCGTCGTGGAATGAACGAGAAGGGCATCGTCGATCTTGCCGCGCGCTTCCGCGGCACTGGCGTCATTCCGAGATTCATTGAGTACATGGACGTCGGGAACTCGAACGGTTGGAAGATGGACGATGTCGTCCCAGCCCGAGAGGTGATTGCGACATTGGGCACGCAATGGCCGATCGTTCCGGTCGACGCGAACTATTACGGAGAGGTGGCGGAGCGATGGCGCTATGAGGATGGCGCGGGTGAGGTCGGGATCATCTCGTCGGTGACGCGCCCATTCTGCTCGGCCTGCACCCGTGCGAGGTTGTCGGCAGAAGGAAAACTCTACGCCTGTCTCTTCGCCTCGCAGGGCGAAGATCTCCGTGCCCTGCTCCGAGGGGGGGCGAGCGACGAAGCGATCGCGGCGCGCCTGGGGACTGTCTGGCAGGCGCGCGACGACCGGTACTCGGAGATCAGGACTTCAAACACCCCATCGGGCGCGAAAGTCGAGATGTCTCACATTGGCGGCTAGCTGGCCGTGCTGCAACCTTTTGCTCCACATCCCGTTATTCCTCCCCAGGGAGCAATGCCATGAAGGGCCTCATCCGTATCGCACTCGTCATTGCGCTGGTGGCACCCGCGACGCACGGCGCGCCACTCTGGCTCCACATTCGCGTCACGGAAGCGGGCTCGCACCCGGCGACGGTCAAGATCAATCTTCCCTACGCGCTCGTAGAGCGCGCAGCACCGCTCGTCGAGAGCGAGCACGTCGGCGACGGCGAAATCGTCTGGAACGGCGATCATGTCGAGCTCTCTGAATTGCGCGAGACCTGGCGCGCGCTTCGCGCAGGCAAACGAACGATCACAAGGGACGACGCCTCGTGGACGATCGTGCGCGACGCATCCGGCGAAACGCTGGTGGTCCATGAACTCGATACCAAATCGGGTGCGGTCGTGCGGATCCCGGCGCGGCTCGTCGATGCGCTGCTGTCAGGTTCCGGCCGGCTCGACTTCAGCGCGGCGGTCAAGGTGATCGCGCAGCTCGGGTCGGGCGAGCTCGTGGCGGTCGACGAGGACGGGTCGAACGTCCGGATCTGGGTCGATTCGACCCCCGAGGCGGAGTGAGTACATGGCGATGACGCGCACACACAAGATCCTTCTCGGTGTGGCCGCCGGGCTTTGCCTTCTTTTCGGCAGCCTCGCGTACGCGACGTATCACGTGGTGGCGCGGCACGGCATGCTCGCCATCGACGTCACGGAGAAAACGCCCGGCGGTGCGCGAATCAAGCTTCTGGTTCCAGGGGTGCTGGTGAATCTCGGCCTCTCGCTGGTTCCAACGGTCATGCCTCCGGACGAGAGGGAGCGGCTCAGCGAGGAGCTTGCTCGTTTCGAGCCCTTGCTCGCCGCGGTGGTCGATGAGCTGGAGAAGGCGCCCGACATGGTCTTTGTCGAGGTCGAGGACGGGCACGAGCGCGTCACCATTGCGAAACGCGACGGGCATCTGGTCATCGACGTCGAGACCGACCGGGAGGACGTACGGGTTGCGGTACCGGTCGAGTCGGTTCGAGCCACTTGGGAGCACGTACTCGCGCCTGTTAGCTAGGACACAGACGATTGTCGTCCACTGGTCGTACAATGCGCCCCGCGATTGGTTGCTGTCTCGCAACCGTCGCGGAGTGAAACGTGTCGTCTGGCAGCAAGAGTAGATCCGCCCGGCCCCGGCGGCGCTCGCTCGGGATCCAGGCATCTCCAGACGAGTCTCGGTCGACTCGTGGGGAGATTGACCGTCTCTCCCTCCTCAACGAGATTGCGCAGGTCGCGACCCTCGACGTCGAGCTCAAGCCGACGCTGCAGCGCATCACCGATACGCTCGCGCGCAACTTCGATTGGGACGTGATCGCGTGTGTCCTCGTCGAGAAAGAGAAGGATCGCTTCGTCTGCCTGGCGATGACGAGTCGCCTGGAGACGGTTCCGGCAGTCGGGATGTACCGGCCGCTCGGCGTCGGGATCGTCGGCAAGGTCGCGCAGCGCGGCGGCACGGTGGAGCTTCGCGACGTCCGAAGATCGAGACGCTACGTCGCGTGGAGCCCGGAGGTCCGGTCGGAGCTCTGTGTGCCGGTCATGAACCGAGGACGCGTGGTTGCGGCGCTTAACATCGAGAGCCGGCGACTCGGAGCGTTCGAAGGCCAGAGGCAGCTCCTCGAGACGATCGCAGATCAGATTGGCGGCGTGATTGCGAACGCGAGGCTCTACGAGCAGCTTCGCGCGCGCGCCGCTCAGCTCGAGATGATCGGCGAAATCTCGCGGCTTGCGCTCGACTCGGGTGAGCTCTCGACCCTGCTCGATCGCGTAATCGCATACATTCACGAGAAGTTCCGGCTTGCCGCGAGCGCGATCCTGTTGCTCGACGAGAGCGGGGAGATGCTCGAGGTTGCGGCCTACGCGGGCAGCAGTCTGCGCGATGAGCCGATCGGCGCGGCCTTCCCGCTCATGGGTGTCGTTGGCCGCGCCATTCGATCAGGCGGGACTCTTCTCGTGAGCGATGTGAGCGGCGATCCCGATTACGTGATGTTGCACCCCGACGTGGTCGCGGAGCTCGTGGTGCCGTTCAGCCATCACGACCGGATTCTCGGCGCACTCAACCTCGAGAGCGCCGATGGCGAAGTGTTTTCCGAAGATAACGTCGGATACCTTCAGGCGCTCGCGAGTCAGATCGCGGGCGGAATCCACATGGCGCGCGTGAATCGCCGCCTCGCCGACACCAACCGGCTCGTCGAAGAGCGTACGCGCGAGTTGGAACAGGTGAATCACCAGCTTCAACTCGCGAATCAAGTACTGCACCAGCTATCGACGCACGACGGGTTGACAGGAGTTGCGAACAGGCGCCAGTTCGACGAGGTGCTGCTCATCGAGTGGAGGCGCGCGACGAGAGTCAGTGGACCGATTGCGATGATCATGGTCGATATCGACCACTTCAAGCTGTTCAATGACGAGTATGGGCACCAGGCGGGGGACGACACTCTGAAAGAGGTCGCTTACGCGCTGCAGGATTCAGTGCAACGCGCCGGAGACCTGATCGCGCGTTATGGCGGCGAGGAGTTCGCGATCATTCTGCCCGGAACAGGGCGCGCCGAGGCGGCTACTCTTGCCGAGTCGATCCGCATGGCGGTTGAAGGGCGGAAGATCAGACATGCGCGAGCGATCGCCTCCCGTTTCGTGACGGTGAGTGTCGGTGTCGCTTCGGTGTACGCTGGACGTGACGGATCGCCTGCGGAGCTCGTAGCCGCCGCCGATCGCGCGCTCTACGCCGCAAAGCGCGCCGGGAGGAACCGCGTCGAGATCGGGGCTTCGCACGGCTCCGGAGCGAGCAGATAATTCGATTCCCAGGGGACTCTCCGATGAATACACAAGGCATCATTGGGCGCATCGCGCGCGCGGCGCTCACCGGACTCGTCGTGGTCGCCTCCAGCCTCACAGGCACGTCGCAAGCGCAGGTGGATCGCGTGACCGGAAGGGCATTCGCGACCCGTTCCGAAGTGATCGCGAAGCACGGCATGGCTGCCACGAGCCAGCCGCTTGCGACGCAGGTCGCGATTGATGTGTTGAAGAAGGGGGGATCGGCCGTCGATGCCGCGATTGCCGCGAACGCGACGCTCGGCCTCATGGAGCCGACTGGATCGGGAATCGGCGGCGACCTCTTTGCCATCGTCTGGGATCAGAAGAGCCGAAGGCTCTACGGTCTCAACGCGTCGGGGAGGAGCCCGAGGGCGTTGACGTACGACGCGATGGCGGCCGAGCTCGCGAAGCTCGATCGGTCGACGATCCCTCCTACGGGAGTATTGCCGGTCTCGGTGCCGGGCGCGGTCGATGGATGGTTCGAGCTGCACGCGAAGTTCGGGCGGCTTCCCATGAAGGATGTCCTGGCACCTGCGATCGGTTACGCGGAAGAAGGGTTCCCCGTTTCCGAGCTGATCGCCTACTACTGGCAACGTGGCGTCATCGCGCTGTCGAAGCAGCCAGGCGGCTTCCGCGACACCTATTCGATCAACGGTGTGGGACCGGCGAAGGGCGACATTGTTCGCAATCCCGACCTCGCCCGAACATACCGCCTGCTCGCGAGCAAAGGGAGAGATGGCTTCTATCGCGGAGACGTTGCGGAGCGAATCGATCGGTTCTTTCGCGAGAACGGAGGGTATCTCCGCAAGGAAGATCTAGCGGCTCACCGCTCCGAGTGGGTGACTCCGGTGAGCGTCAACTACCGCGGGTACGACGTCTACGAGCTTCCGCCTAACACGCAGGGGATCGCGGCGCTCCAGATGCTGCAGCTTCTCGAGGCCTACGACCTCAGGTCGATGGGCCACAACAGCGCCGAAGCGCTCCATCTGATGGTCGAAGCGAAGAAAGTGGCGTTCGAGGATCGCGCGCGGCACTACGCCGATCCGGACTTTGCGAAGATCCCGCTCGAGGCGCTGCTCTCTGACGAGTACGCGTCCGAGCGGCGTGCGCTCATCGACACGGCGCGCGCCCAGAAACGGATCCCTGCCGGGAACCCGAAAATCGACGAAGGCGACACGATCTATCTGACCACCGCCGACGCCGAAGGCAACATGGTGTCGCTCATCCAGAGCAACTACCGCGGCATGGGCTCCGGCATCGTAGTTCCTGGGCTCGGATTCGGCTTCCAGGACCGGGGCGAACTTTTCACGATGGAGAAGGGGCATCCCAACGTCTACGCTCCGGGGAAACGTCCCTTTCACACGATCATTCCGGCGTTCATCATGAAGGACGGGAAACCGTGGCTCAGTTTCGGCGTGATGGGTGGCGCGATGCAGCCTCAGGGGCACGTCCAAATCGTCGTGAACCTGATCGATTTCGGTATGGGGCTGCAGGAGGCAGGTGACGCCGCACGCTGGCAGCACGACGGTTCCTCGGAGCCTACCGGCGAGCGGATGACCGCTGGCGGGTTCGTTTTCGTCGAATCGGGAGTTCCCTGGGAGGTCGTGCGTGCGCTCGAAGGGAGAGGGCACGACGTACGGACCGACGTCGGCGGCTACGGCGGTTACCAGGCGATCATGCGCGACCATGCCCGCGGCGTCTGGTTCGGTGCGTCGGAATCGCGGAAGGACGGGCAGGCGAGCGGCTACTAAGTGAAGTGCTAAGGACGAATCGGTGCCGCAGTTGATGCGCCGCGAGCTGGACACTCGAGCGCTGGGTCTCAGTTCAGGCTCTCCTGGCTCGCCATCAACTCGTGGAGGTCCTCGACCGGCTTCGGCTTACTGAAGAGGAATCCCTGCATCTGTTCGCACTGCTGGGAACGGAGGAATTTCGACTGTTGCTCCGTCTCGACTCCTTCGGCGATCACTGTTAGGCGCAGTTTGTGCGCCATTGCGATGACCGCGCTGACGATCGCCGCGTCGTTCTCGTTCGTCTCGATGTCGCGAACGAACGACTGGTCAATCTTGAGGCTGTCGATCGGGAATCGCCGAAGATGGCTCAGCGACGAATAGCCCGTACCGAAGTCGTCGATCGAGATGCGAAGCCCCATCGCCTTGAGAAACGAGAGGGTCTTGATCGCCATCTCGGGATTCTGCATCGCATTGCTTTCGGTGATCTCGATCTCGAGGTAGTCCGCGGGAAGGCCAGTCTTCTCGAGCACGCGAGCGATCATCTCGGGGAGATCCTTTTGGTGGAACTGTCGCGGAGAGAGGTTTACCGCGACCCTCAGGTCCCACCCGTGGTCGCGACGCCACGCAGCCGCTTCCGAGCACGCCTGTTCGAGCACCCACTCTCCGATCGGGATGATCAGGCCGACTTCCTCGGCGATCGGGATGAACGTAGCGGGAGGGATGAGTCCGCGAGTCGGGTGGTACCAGCGCAGGAGCGCTTCCATGCAGAGGATGCGGTTGGTCGTCGAGTCGATCTGCGGTTGAAAGTGGAGCCGCAGCTCGCCGCGCTGCAGCGCGCGGCGGAGGTCGTTCTCGAGCTCGAAACGCTCCGCAGCGTGATCCCCGCTCGTCTGGCCAAAGAACTCAAACGTATTCCTGCCGGAGTCTTTTGCCCGGTACATGGCGACATCAGCATTGCGAAGCAACGTCTCGGCGTCGGTGCCGTGTGCCCCAGAGACCGCAAGCCCCATGCTCGCTGTCATGAAGAACTCTCGTCCTTCGAGCAGGAACGGTTCGCGGATCGACTGAAGCAGCTTCGACGCGATATGTGAGGCGTCGTCGCGTGATTTCACATGCTGAAGAATCACGGTGAACTCGTCACCACCGAGCCGGGCGACGGTGTCGTACTCGCGGAGGCAG
>JACPDH010000094.1 GCA_016184115.1 Acidobacteriota bacterium
CGGCAACACGGCGTCGTTCCTGATCGCGAGACGCGGTGAGATGCGGCAGATCGACGTTGCATTCGGCGAGAAACCCGCCACGCAGTGGCGCCTGGAGACACTTCCCGAGCCAACCGACGAGCAGAAACTCCATCTGGCGGCACTCCTGGGTCAGTAAGATGGTTCGATGGTCGAGAGTTAGGCGTGTAACCGGTCCTGACCACACTGGCCTTATGTCGAGAGAAGAACACCGAAGTCAAAACGTCGAACGCTGAATTTCGAACCCAGAACCCACCACGCAGGAAGCATTTCTGGGTTCAGAATTCATCGTTCTGCGTTCTCACTCCAGGGTTTTCTTCCCCTAAGACGAGCGACCTCGTCGAGTCACGGCCTGCATCGACCAATAGCCTCCGGCCATCGACTCGCTTCTCGTCACGTCCTCGTGACGTCCTGCAGGTTCGGTGAGTGCAGGCTCGCCACTCGGCTCTCACCAGTCATATGATGCGCGGCGGCGCAGCTGGCCCATCGTCACCCATCGAAGGAGCATCTCGTGAACCGTCGCGTTACCGTCGTCCTCCTCCTCGCTCTCACACTCCCTCTTCCTCTTCACGCCGCAAAGCCTCCGGCAAAGACCGTCAAGCCCGAGCGCGTTTCCGGCGCCTTCGATGCGGAGAGTTTTTCGGGTCTCAAATTCCGTTCCATCGGCCCTGCGGTCGCATCGGGTCGCGTCTCCGACATCGCGATCGACCCGAAACACCCGGCCACGATATTCGTCGCGGTCGCCTCGGGTGGCGTCTGGAAGACCACGAACAAGGGGACGACGTGGACCCCAGTGTTCGACAAGCAGGGGTCGTATTCGATCGGCTGCGTGACGCTCGACCCGAATGACCCGCTCGTCGTCTGGGTCGGCAGCGGTGAGAACAACAGCCAGCGAAGCGTCGGATACGGCGACGGCGTCTACAAATCGGTCGACGGTGGCAAGAGCTGGGAGAACGTCGGACTCAAGCTCTCGGAGCACATCGGTCGAACGTCGTCTACATCGCCGCGCAGGGCCCGCTCTGGTCACCTGGCGGCGAGCGCGGGCTCTACAAGACGACCGATGGCGGCAGGAGCTGGAAGCAGGTGCTTGCGATCAGCGAGAACACGGGCGTCAGCGATGTCGTCTTCGACCCTCGCAATCCCGATGTCATTTACGCGGCGGCCTATCAGCGCCGGCGCCACGTCTGGACACTGATCAACGGCGGTCCCGAAAGTGCGATCTACAAGAGTCGCGACGCAGGCGTTTCGTGGCAGAAGATCAGCAAGGGGCTTCCCGAGAAGGAGCTGGGGCGCATTGGCCTTGCGATCTCCCCCGCGAAACCGACGACGGTGTATGCGTTGGTCGAAGCGGCAAACGGCGAGAGCGGCTTCTTTCGATCGACCGACGCAGGCGGCTCATGGGAGCGCCGCAGCAAATACAACTCGTCGAGCCCGCAGTACTACCAGGAACTAATCGCCGATCCATTCAACGCAGATCGCGTCTACTCGATGGACACGTTCATGAAGGTCACGGAGGACGGCGGCAAGAGCTTCAAGAACGTCGGCGAGCGATTCAAGCACGTCGACAACCACGCGCTCTGGATCGACGACCGCGATACCGACCACTTGATCGCCGGCTGCGATGGCGGCCTTTATGAAACCTGGGACCGTGGCACGAACTGGAGCTACTGGTCGAATCTCCCGATCATGCAGTTCTACGACGTCGCCGTCGATGACGACAAGCCGTTCTACAACGTGTACGGCGGCACGCAGGACAACGCAACGCTCGGCGGGCCCGTTCGCACGATCACCGACCACGGCATCGTGAACTCCGACTGGTACGTCACCACGTTCGGAGATGGGTTCCAGATCCGCGTCGACCCGACGAATCCCGACATCGTCTACTCCGAGTCGCAGTACGGTGGGCTGACTCGTTTCGACCGCAAGACCGGCGAAACACTCGACATCAAGCCGATGATCGCGAAGGGCGAAGAGCCACTTCGCTTCAACTGGGATTCGCCGCTCGCGCTGAGTCCTCATTCGCCGACTCGCCTCTACTTCGGAGCGAACCGCCTCTTCCGAAGTGACGACCGCGGTGACAGCTGGACCGCGATCAGTCCCGACCTCACGAAGAGAGTCGACCGCAACGCACTCGAGGTCATGGGCAAAGTCTGGCCACCCGACGCGGTGGCCAAGAACGCTTCGACCTCGCTCTACGGAAACCTCGTCGCGCTGGCAGAGTCACCGAAGGTCGAAGGGCTTCTCTACACCGGCTCCGACGATGGGCTCATCCAGGTCTCCGAAGACGGCGGGACGCATTGGCGTCGCGTCGACTCATTCCCCGGCGTACCTCCGTCCACCTACGTGTCGCGCCTCCTTGCATCGGCCCATGACGCGAACACCGTCTACGCAACGTTCAACAACCACAAGCTGGGCGACTTCAGGCCTTACGTGCTTCGAAGCAAAGACCGCGGCAAGACATGGAGCTCCGTGGCGGGCGACCTTCCCGTTCGCGGCAGCGTCTACGCGATCGCCGAAGACCACGTGCTTCCGGAGCTGCTCTTCGTGGGAACTGAGTTCGGCGTCTTCTTCACGCGCGATGGCGGCACGAAATGGGTGCAGCTGAAGGGAGGGCTGCCTACGATCGCCGTACGCGACCTCGCAATTCAGAAGCGTGAGAACGACCTCGTGCTCGCCACCTTCGGCCGCGGATTCTACGTCCTCGATGACTACACGTCTCTCCGCGCATCGACGCCCGATGTCTTGAAGTCGGACGCGCATCTCTTTAGCGTCGACCGAACCGCATTGCTCTTCGTCCCGTCGACACCGTTAGGCCTGCGCGAGAAGTCGTTCCAGGGCGAAGGTTTCTACGCCGCCCCGAATCCGCCCTTCGGCGCGATCTTCACCTACTATCTCAAGGATGAGCTGAAGACTCTCAAGGCGAAGCGGCAGGAATCCTACGAGGAGCTCGAGAAGAAAGGGGGCGAGATCCGATACCCTTCCTGGGAATCGCTCCGCGCCGAGATGCGCGAGCACGATCCGCTCGCGATCCTCACCATCACGGACGAGGCTGGAAACGTCGTGAGCCGCGTCACTGGACCGGTCGACGGTGGCTTCCAGCGCGTCGCGTGGGATCTTCGCTATCCTCCCTCGAATCCGACTTCACTCGAGAGCGAAGAGTTGGAGCCGTGGGCGACGGCGCCGCGCGGGCCATTCGCCGCGCCCGGCAACTACAAGGTCAGCCTCGCGACCTGGGTCAACGACACGCTCACGCCAATCGGCGAGGCTCGGCCGTTCCGTGTCGCGTCACTCGGAGGAGCGACTCTGCCGGCACCCGACGCCGCCGCCCTCGTCGCGTTTCAGCGTCGCGCCGCGAGCTTGCAACGAGCGGTTCTGGGTGCTGAACAGGCAGCATCGGAAGCGCAGGCGCGACTCGACCACATCAACAAGGCACTGCTCGACACGCCCGCGGCCGATCCGACGCTCTCCCGGGAGGCTCGCGCGATCGAGATGCGCCTCAAGGATCTCGAGATTCTCCTGAGTGGCGACCCGACGATCGCGAAGTACAACGAACCGGTCCCGGTCTCGATCTCCGAGCGGGTCAGCGTGATCGTCGACGGCGCGTGGGCTTCGACCTCGACGCCGACCAGGACCCACATGGATGCGTGGCAGATCGCTTCCGACGAGTTTGCGCCGGTGCTCGAACAACTTCGAAGACTGATCGAGGTCGATCTCCGCGAGCTCGAAACAAAGATGGAGTCGCTCGGCGCGCCCTGGACACCGGGCCGCGTGCCGGTCTGGAATCCGTAAGGCCGACGGCTCGTCGGAGTTGTCTGGAACTGGACGCGGGGGCGGTTGTTGGTGGGCAGTTGTTAGTTGTTAGTTGTTAGTTGTTAGTGGCTAGTTGCTAGTAGTTGATTGATAGTTGTTGGACTGTGGCCGCAGGTTGTTAGGCGGTTGCGACTCGCCGTGATGAGAGCCTGGTTCTGGCACTCATCGCGGCGGCTGCTGCGTGCGTTCCGTCTCGACTCGCGTCGGTGAGCTCCCGGGTTGAGTCGCGCCGGGCGCCCGGGTGCGGCCTGCCGCAATCGCAGCGGCAAGCTTCGGAAGCTGCAGCCCCGGCACGACCTTCATGTCGGCGCCTCTCCCTCGAATCTGAGCAGCATCGAGGTATTCCGCTGCCCCGATCGCTCGGTTGAACGACGAGCTCGAAGGATTACCACAAAGGTAGCGGAACAGCTGCAGCGGCACGCCCCCTTTGAGAACGGCGAGCCGGCGAAGCACCTTCAATGACTCGTGATCGTCCGCGGCGCCCAACGGAGGAATCGCCGACTTGACGGCCTCGAAGGCGGAGAACGGAAGCACGAACAGGAGGCCCTTCGCGAGTGACTTGATGATCTGCCATGCGCCGCCGCTTGCGATCAGCACCGTTCGAAGTCCGCTCAGCGTGCCGACACCCGGTGCCTCGTCTGCTCGAAACGTCAGCCCACCGATCGCCAGAAGGGCAAACAGCAGATCGAACATCACGACGAACGCGAGCGGTCCTGGTGCGCGGTCCCACGTGATCGCGACGAATGAGTACGCGACGATCCCGATCGCGAGGTAGATCCCCGACGCGAGCACAACCGCTCCAACTGCAGAACGCGCCGCCGACTGCTCCAGGAGTAACTTGCGAAGCGATTCGCGCGCGCTCATCGTCGACCCGCCTCGACGACCACGACGTCTCCTCGAGTGACTCCAGAAGAGTGAATCGTGACCGTGAATGGCTTCCGTTCGCGACGCACGTCGGCATACGCGTTCCATCCGCCGCCGAATCCACTCCCTCCCGGCTGCATGAGTCCTTCCATCCCCTGCTCGACCCGGATCATCTCCCACCCTTCGGCTTTCAGTGTCATGCCGAGATTCGCCCGGATGATCTGTCGAAGGGTCTTCCCGAGGATGACCTCGTCAATGTAGCCGGCTCGCATTCGCTCGATCTCGAGCGCGACGCGAATCGCCATCGCTTCCTCTGCGATCGACTCGAATTTTGCATGCGTTGTGAGCCGCATCTCTTCCGGACGAGGCTGAAGCCTGCTGACGACAAACCCGAGCAGCAGATGCGACAGAACGACGGCGACGATGACTGCAAGGATCGGGCGAAGAGGGTGCTTCATCGGTATCCCCCTGCTGTGATCACGAACTCGGGATCGATGACCGTAACGGCATCAGGACCCGCCAGAATCACTCGCTTCGATTCCTTCGTTCCGCGCAGCACGATGGCTGTGGCGGGCGTCGTGCCGTCGCGCGGCCAGAGCCCCGTATCGAGCGCATACGTGTCGACGAGACTGGCAAAATCCGAGGGCGCCGCTGACAGCGCGGCGAGATCCTCGATGCTTCGCGGTGGAGCTCCTTTCCACCGCTTCGTCACCGTGCGCATCAGATCGCGCGCCAGTTCGGCCTCCCGGTAAGCGGACTGTACCGCCGGAGCCGACATGTCGAGCTCACGCAGCGCCTTCGTCGGCGATGGATTCATCATCCGCATGAAGATGAACGCGGGATTCTCGAGAAACGCTAGCACCACGAGTGCGATCGCACCGATCGGCGCGAGCCACTGTCGCACCGTTTCTCGCGTGAGGAAACTCATCGTGCGCGCGGCCACTCGGCCGAGTGGCCCTTCACCTTCGAGCGCTTGATTCGCCACTTTGATGACGGTGTCTGCCTCGAGCGCGAGAACTCCCTGGACGAGTGCCGAAACATCGAGCTCCGACGAAGGACTGTTGAAGACGAGATACGCGCCGAGGAATGCCTCGGCGGCTCGCTGCTCCTGCTCCGAGGCAAACGCCTTCCCCTTCACCCAGGAGAGCACATCGTCCTGCGACGCCGGCGGACCGTTCCGGTCCGTCTCGTACGCCGAGGCGAGTCCGTGTATGCGAGCGACGCCCGCCTCCGCAAGACCCGCGTTGCGCAGGATCCGGAGGAATGCATCGAGGCGTTTCTGAGCGTGAACTGGACCCATCGCGTCAGAGCTCCCGTTCCACTCGATGATACTCGGGGGAGAGGAACCCTCTCCGGACGAACGATAGTGGCAGCGGCCTTCGAAATCACGACGAAAAAATTGCTGCCCAACTGACGTTCCGGAGTATTCATGAGGTTTCGTCGCGAGGAACGTGAGGCCGCTCACACCTGCGAGTCAGCCTTCTGGCAAAATGAACATGTCACAGTGAAACGGGGGGCGTACCGCTCCCCGTTTTTGCGTTCGGGAGGACACGCCGATGCGAACGATGCGCCGGACCGCGACCGCGATCGCACTACTCGCCTTCGCCTCGATGGCGGGCGCCCAGACGTCCGGCGTCGTCCGTAACGGTCCCCTCCCCGCCCCGCTCCCGCTCTTCCCCGCCGGCAACTGGTGGAACATCGACATCAGCGCCGCACCAGTCGATCCAAACAGCGCCTCATTCATCAACATGATCGGACCGACGCGCGGCATGCATCCCGATCTCGGCGGTGACGCCGATCCATCTCCTTCGATCTATGGCATGCCCTTCGTCGTCGTTCCTGGCTCGACTCCGATGGAACAGGTTACGTTCGAATACGCCGACGAGAGCGATTACCAGGCGCCTGGCCGTCCACCGGGCTACCCGATCCCAGTACAGATCCGGACCGAACCGAAGTGGATCGAGGGAGGGCAGCCGGGTGGCGGAGACGAAGGCGACCGTCACCTGCTGATTGTCGACCGCGACAATCGCATCCTTTACGAGCTCTACGCAACGCGTTGGACGGGTACGCACTGGGAAGGTGGCTCGGGCGCCATCTTTCCACTCGACTCGAATCAGCGCCGCCCCGACGGTTGGACGAGCGCCGACGCCGCGGGTCTCGCAATCCTCCCTGGGCTCATCCGCTATGACGAGGTCTACGGTACCGAACCGATCCGCCATGCGTTTCGCGTGACTGTCCGCTCGACGAACGGCTACGTCTATCCCGCCTCGCATCGCGCGGGCAACACCGCGGGCGCCCTCCCGATGGGTGCGCGCCTGCGCCTCAAATCGTCGAAAGACATCTCCGGCCATGCCGAACCTGTTAGGCGGATCTTTCAAGCGATGAAAACGTATGGCTTGATCGTCGCCGACAACGGCTCCGACATGTACGTCACCGGGACGTACGACACTCGGTGGGACAACGATCTTCTCAACCCGGCGTTCAGTTCGATCAAGGCATCCGATTTCGAGATCGTTCAGTTAGGGTGGAAGCCCGATGAGGCGCCGGCCTGCACGCGACCGGCGATCACATCGCATCCGCAACCGGTCAGCGTGCGTCCTCGGGAGATCGCGACACTCTCCGCCAGCGCGAGTGGCACGATGCCGGTGACATGGCAATGGTATCGAGGCGCCAGCGGAAACGTCTCGTCTCCGATCACCGGCGCGTCATCGTCGACACTTCAGATCACTGCGACGGTCACGACGACGGTCTGGGCTCGCGCCTCGAATGCGTGCGGTAGCGACGACACCAGCGCGGCGCAGATCACCGTGAGCCCCGGCGGGCGGAAACGACCGTCACGCAGGTAGTGCGCCGCGCGCAACAAGCCCTAACCCCGGTGACGTCGGGTGAGGGGATGACGACTCGCGCATGCCCCCGTCATCGGTGGTCATCAACCGCCGGTGGCCCCTGCGTTCAACCTTCGAGCTGTCCCGCGTCGGGAGTCCGGTGTGCCGTTTCGATCGCCGCGTCACTTGAACGAAATCACGAGAAGCGGGTCGCGCAGCCGGGATCGGAGGCGGCACCGCCGGCAGCCGGAGCGCATCGCGAATCTCGATTCGAAGTGAGCTGTCGAAGCCGGTTCTGAGCGTCCAGCGACCATCGATCAGGAACCACGCCCGATCGTGATACCTGGGGTCGATCGCGACGTAGACGACTGCGGGAGGCCTAACACCAAACTGCTTCGCGATGCCGGGCGGCAAACCGCCCTTCTTCGCAAGTCCGGGAGGATTGTGTTTCATCGCATGGCCCGGCGGTGTTCCCTTCCTCGGCCCGCCCGCGTACGCCGCGGGTGCTACCAACAGGAACGCGAGTACTACTGCCAATGCGTATCTCATATGATCGAGGACGCCTTCGCATCCTTTCGGATTCCCTCGATTCCGCGATTGGCGCTTTAGCCGTATCGGCGGCACCCAGCGATTCCCGCACCAGTTCCCAGCGCCCGCTCGTCTGCGACGATTCCGAACATGACGCTGAGCGGCGAGTGGGGTCGAACAGCGCGCACGATGGCTGGTTATTGACCCACCACGATTCGCACTTCGGGTCATCCTCGAACCCATTAAGAAGGGCCATTCCCTTCAACCTCCATCGATTGAGGTACTTCCGTTCCTGTCTTTAGTTGGCATGGAACTCGCCTTAGGGATTCCGGCGCCTCCGTCGAGGCGTACCGCAATCGAGGAGGAACGGAGTGAACACAAGCAAGCGCAGATCCCTGAGCCTCGTGCTCTTCGCCGCTATGGCGATGCTGCTCGCCTCAACGTCGTTCGCAATGGTGCGTGAAGTGTCGTTCGAAGAGCTGACTGAGCTCTCGGATACGACGATGGAGGTCGCGGTCGTCAATTCCTACGCGGAATGGAACGCCGAGCACACCGCTATCTTTACGCACTACGTCGTCGAGCCGCTCCGTCAGATCGGTGGACGCACTCGTGGCGCAAGTTTCGAGCTGCTCTTCGCCGGAGGTCGCACGACCGACGGCAGACAGATGATCGTCACCGAGGTGCCGCAGCTCGAGGTCGGCGGCCAGTACATTCTCTTCCTCCATCCGCGCGAAACGCGCCACGCCTCGCCAACCGTTGGCATGTGGCAGGGAGCGCTCCGCGTCGTACGAGACCCGGCAACCCGTGAGACGGTTCTCGTCGACACAAACGGTCACATCATCGAACGCGATGCGAACGGCGAACTTCACCGCGGACGCCGGATGAACGTCGAGGCAGGCGGATTCATGACGGAAATGGCCGCCGAGCCCGAGCCCGGAATGGCGGCCGACCCGGTCCTTCGCGACCCGGAAGGACGGATCATCCCGATGCCGCGCAATGCGCAAGCTGAGGCCGTACAAGTCAACGACCGCCGGCCGGTCGATCCCGACACGTTCATGAACATCGTGTACGAGTTTCGCAATAACACCCCGCGCACACCGCGCGTGAACGAGTAGGAGCGAGACGACAATGAAGAACCCAAAGAACCTCGTCGCGCTTCTCGCGATTCTCGCCGCGCTCTCGCTCGTCGCGCTCAGCATCGCCCTTCCTGCCGCCGCGCAAAACGCGACCGACTGGAACGCCTGCTGGTGCGGCGGCTGGGGCACCTCTCCGATCAACATCACTTGTTACGAGGGCACCGGGCACGTCGGCGGCTGCACCTCGGAGATCAACAACTGGAACAACCACGCAAACGTCATGACTCTCGTCGCGCCACAGTCGGGCGTGACGCTCGGCAATCCGAGCAATGGAATCAACGAAGTCAACTCGCCGATCACGAGCGCCCAGGCGTCGAGCCGTTACGGCTATTCGCTCGACTCGACGACCTACGGCGTCGCCCTCATGGAGCCCGAGGCGAACTTCGGCAATTTCAACGAGTGCGAGTCGATCGGCTCGCCTAACGGCCAGCCCTCGGGGCGAGGCTGCGGCCTCTTCACCCAGGCCGACGTACTCGTCAACGCGAACTTCCAGTCAGCCTGGACCACCTCGCGCACCGCGTACGACGGGAAGGCAGTCGTCCAAACGACCGTGCTTCACGAGGTCGGCCACCTGCTCGCGAATCATCACGTATTCCAGCACTTCTCCACAATGAACTACATGAACGACGATTCGGGATGGTTCGTCACACGCATCGACGCGCGGGCGCTCCGCGCACATTATCCCGGCGTCGCGTCGGGTATCAGCGACCTCGCCGTCTACCCGTTCAAGTACGGTGCGAGCCAGTACGGAGAGACTTACGCGACCTTCACGCCGACATCGGTCTCCGCCGGCGGCACCGTTTCGCTTTCGAATATTCGCGTCGAGAACGTCGGGAGCCAGTCGTCGATCGCCAACATGACGGTCACTTTCTATCTCTCGAGCGATACGAACATCACGTCGGCCGACACCGTGATCGGTACTCTGAGCTGGCCATCGTTCTCCACCTGGTGGGAGTCGTCGAGCGCGATCACGTTGACGATTCCCTCATCGGTCGCCACGGGCACCTACTACATCGGCGGAATCGTTTCGGCCGCGGGCGTCACGAACAGCGTCGCCATCAACGACAGCTTCCTCGTCCGCACGCGCTCGGGCTCGTCGGGTACGCCGCGCGCCATCAGCGTTACAGGCGGCGGCTGCACGCTGCCCGGCACAACGACGCTCTCCTCTCCGGCCGCCGGCGCGACCGCCGTCGCGACCTCGCCGACATTCTCGTGGAGCGCCGTCAGCGGTGCGACTTCGTATGACGTGTATCTCTCCACCTCCTCGACTCCGGCGTTCCTCAAGAACGTGACGACGACTTCGACGAGCGTGGGGCCTCTCACCGCGGGTGCGGTTTACTACTGGAATGTCGTCGCGAAGAACACGTGCGGATCGGGCGCTGCCTCGGGCACGCGCTCGTTCACGACCGCGACCACTTCGACCGTCACGACGCTCAACGACGGGCAGGCAGTCACGAATCTCTCCGGCGCGACCGGTTCATGGTCGCACTACAAGATCGCGGTGCCCGCCGGACAGTCGAGTCTCGCGATCAACATGTCGGGCGGAACGGGTGACGCGGACGTATTCGTCAAGTTCGGTGCGCAGCCGACGAGCAGCGTGTATGACTACCGCCCGTACCTCGGCGGCAACGCTGAGTCGGTCAACGTGACGAACCCCGCCTCGGGCGACTGGTACATCAGCATCAACGGCTACTCCGCGTACTCCGGCGTCACCCTCGTCGCCGACTACGCCGGCACGACTTGCACGAACCCCGGCACAACGACTCTCTCATCGCCCGCTGCAAGCGCAACAGGTGTCGCCACTTCCCCCACGCTCTCGTGGGGCGCAGCGAGCGGCGCAACCTCCTACGACGTGTACCTCTCCACAGCATCGTCGCCGGCGTTCCTCAAGAACGTCACGACGACGTCGACCAGCGTCGGCCCGCTTACGGCCGGCACGGTCTACTACTGGAATGTTGTCGCGAAGAACTCGTGCGGCTCCAGCGCCGCCTCGGCAACGCGCTCATTCACCACAGCAGCCGGTCCGTCGGGCCCCACGGTGCTCACGAGTGGCGTAGCCGTCACGAACCTCTCCGGCGCAACCGGTTCGTGGACACACTACAAGATCACGGTTCCGGCCGGCCAGTCGAGTCTCGCGATTGCGACCTCGGGAGGCTCCGGCGACCTCGATATGTATGTCAAGTTCGGCGCACAGCCGACGAGCAGTGTCTACGACTACCGTCCCTACCTGGGTGGCAATGCCGAGACGGTCAGCGTCACGAACCCCGCGGCCGGCGACTGGTACATCAGCCTCCACGGCTATGCCGCGTACTCCGGGGCGTCCCTCACCGCGACATACAGTGCGGCAGCGGCGTGCACGAACTACACTGGCTCGCTCGCCACCAGCGGCACCGCCTACCAGCCGAGCTCGAGCGGATACACGAGCAGCGCTTCCGGCTCACACACCGGAAAGCTGACCGGGCCGGCATCGGCTGACTTCGACCTCTACCTCGAGAAGCTGAGTGGCTCCACCTGGTCGAGCGTCTCGAGCGGAACCGGATCAACCTCGACGGAGAACGTCTCGTACAACGGCACCGCCGGGACGTATCGCTGGAGAGTCAAGGCGTATAGCGGAAGCGGTAGCTACGCTCTCTGCACTACAAAGCCGTAAGGCCTTTCGAGAAGCAGTCGAAACGGCCCGCTGTGCGCTCGTACAGCGGGCCGTTTCATTTGCCGGCGCCAGTGTTCGTTGCCGGCCACGGCGGCCATCCGCCACATGCGCTCACGCTCCTTCCGGCACGCCACGCGAAACAAGCGCTCGACTACGTCTCGCCGGTGATACGATTCCTGCCCGTCGATTCGTCGATTGGGAGGGTTGCCCCGTCTTGCTCCGTCACACCGCGATCTCCTTCAGCCTAACTTTGCTCCTCGCCCTTGGCGCGTGCCGTACGACGCAGCCCCAGTCCACATCGATCCCGGGCACCTCACTCGCCTCTGCCGACCGTCATGGCATCGTCTCCGCGAGCGTGCTTCCCGATCCCGACGCCCCCAAGGCGCAGCTGGAGGATGGCGAGGAGCTCGACGCCGCCTACTTCCATCCCGACAATCCGCTCCCCACATACCCGCCGGAGCTCGTCAGACTGCAGCTTCCTCCGCGCGACGTCGTCATGCGATTTGTCGTCGGCGAGAAAGGCGACGTCGTAGCGATCATACCCAGCCCGCTTGCGATCCATGCGGGCGCCACGCACCAGCAATCGTTCGAAGAGAGCGTGCGCGCCGCTCTCGCGCGGTGGCGCGTGACACCTCCGACAATCCGTAAGTTCCGCCCGGGACCCGACTCCGACGCCGATGGCAAGCCCGACTACAGCATTCTCGTCTACCGACGTCCGCTGAAGGCGTTCTTCGATCTGCAATTCGTGTTCGAAGTCGTCGACGGCGAACCGGTCGTCCGATCGAAAGCGCCGGAACCGGACTCGCCCTAACGCAATCGCGAATCCGCGCGCGAAGTGACCTTCTGTCCGGCACTCTCAGCGGTGTGATGTCATCGCACATCTCCGCACGGATCGCCGCTCCACGAACAGGTACGGTGGCCACGCCACGCCGCCGCTTGGATGACTCGGTTTGTTCGAATCCACCGGGGTCAATCGCCTCTTCCCCTACCCGCGCGAGGCCGCTACGATGGACGTTGGCTACCGATCCGATGGCGACGCAACAGAAACGCGCAATCACGTGGGTCATCTCGACGACGGTCGTGCTCGTGTCGGCGGTGCTCGGTCTGTTCAGCCTCGCGATGATCGGCTTCGACACCGGTCCTCTCGGCTTCGCTCTCGGCTTCCTTCTTGCAACGATCCCCGTGCCGCTCTACCTGCTCTTTCCTCTCTGGCTCGATCGGTTCGAGCCGGAACCGTGGTGGCTCCTGACGCTCTGCTTTCTCTGGGGTGCAGCGATCGCGACTTTCGTCTCGATGATCCTGAATACCGCGAACATTGCGATGTTCCGCGCTGCGGCCGGCGATGCCGCCGGCGATGCTCTCGGCGCCGTGATCTCCGCACCTCTCGTCGAGGAAATGGCGAAGGGCCTCGTGCTCCTGCTGCTTTTCTTCTGGAAGCACGATGAGTTCGACAACGTCACAGACGGGATCGTTTATGCGGCGATGGTCGCTCTCGGTTTCGCGATGACGGAGAACATCGCGTACTACGGACGCGCTTTCGCGATGGGTGGCTCCGACGTAACCGTAGTCTTCTTCCTCCGCGGAATCATGGGGCCATTCTCGCACCCACTATTCACGAGCATGACCGGAATCGGTCTCGGCGCCGCTCGCGAAACGAACAGTTCGTGGGTCAAATGGCTGGCGCCACCGTTAGGCCTAGGCTTCGCGATGCTCCTTCACGCGTTCTGGAACCTTTCGGCGAGCTTTGGCGCGGTTTTCTTCCTGACATACCTCGTCGTGATGCTTCCCGCGCTCGTGGCGGTGCTCGTCATCGCTCTCTTTTCGCTCCGCCGTGAGGCTCGCGTCGTCAGGCTTCACCTCGAGTCGATCGTCGACGAGGGTGTCCTTTCGGGTGAGGATCTCGTCAGCCTCTGCTCAGTGACAGGGCGGCTCTCGTCGTCGATGGGGGCGCTCTTCAGCAGAGGCTTCGGGGCATGGCGCAGGCGCGTGCGCTTCCATCGCGCTGCGACGACGTTCGCGTTCCACGCATGGAGGCTCAGCCGCGGCATGGATGACGACGCCGACGGAATGCGCGCGACACTTCTTTCCACGCTTCGGCACGCTCGCGCGAACGCTGGGCTTCCCCCCGTTCTAGCCCCACCGCCGCCGGAGCTCGTGCGCCGGCTCTCGCTGGAGCAGCCGCTCCCTCCCGAGCTCGTGCGCCGCCTTTCGCTCGAACAACCGCTTCCAGAGCGGGACGTCGCCATCCCACCGCCACTCGCACTCGTCTGCACGGCTGGGCCGCTCAACGGTCGTACGTTCGAGATCGGCCCCGCGGGATTGCTCTTCGGACGCGACCCGTCGATGGCGCAAGTCGTAATTGCCGATCCGCAGATCTCGCGTCGCCACGCCTGGGTCGGCTACCGCGACGGAAACCTCGTCGCCGTCGATCGCGGCTCCTCGAACGGCACATGGATCAACGGCGCGAAAGTGCGAGAGTCGCGCCTTGTGGCGGGCGACAAGCTCGCGCTCGGCGAGGCGATCGCGTTCGACGTCGCCTGAAGGCGACCGAAGCTCCTTCGGGACCCGTCGAATCAAACGCCGCGCTTCTCGACCAGCATCCGCTAATTGGTGACCATTGAGTCGGTCGCGAGATTGTGGCACGAGCCGGTGCGTAGCGGCGGATTCCGTTCCGCCGCGCTTCCAAACCCCGTGCCGTTCGCGCGGCACACCGCTCGGCTACGTGCTCTACCTCGTCAGCGACCGATACTTGATGCGGTGAGGTTGGTCGGCCTCGGTGCCTAACCTCGCGTGGCGATCGGCCTCGTATTCGGAGTAGTTTCCGTCGAAGAAGACCGCCTTCGAGTCGCCCTCAAACGCGAGCATGTGCGTTGCGACACGATCGAGGAACCAGCGGTCGTGCGAGATGATCACCGCGCAGCCCGCGAAGTTCTCGAGCGCCTCCTCGAGCGCACGCATGGTGTTGACGTCGAGATCGTTCGTCGGCTCGTCGAGCAGGAGGACGTTGCACCCCTCCTTCAGCATCTTCGCAAGGTGAACGCGGTTGCGCTCTCCGCCCGACAGGAGCCCCACCTTCTTCTGCTGATCCGCTCCCGAGAAGTTGAATCGCGCGACGTAGGCGCGGGCATTGACCTCGCGCGTACCGAGCAGAATCACATCAGAGCCGCCCGAGATCTCGTCGAAGATCGTCTTCTCGGGATCGAGTGTCCGGCTCTGGTCGACGTAGCCGAGCTTGACCGTTTCACCGAGGCGGATCGTTCCAGCGTCGGGATTCTCCTGACCGGTGATCATCTTGAAGAGCGTCGTCTTGCCGGCCCCGTTAGGCCCAATGATGCCGACGATACCTCCTGGCGGAAGACGGAAGCTCATCTCGTCGACGAGAAGCACCTCACCGTAGCCCTTCTTGACGCCTTCCGCTTCGACGACGACGTCACCTAGGCGTGGGCCGGGCGGGATGAAGATCTCGAGATCCTTAATCTTCTCCTGCGTCTCTTGCGAAAGGAGCTGCTCGTAAGCGTTGATGCGCGCCTTCCCCTTCGCATGCCGCGCCTTGGGTGACATCCGAATCCACTCGAGCTCGCGCTGTAGCGTCTTGCGACGGTCGCTCTCACTCTTCTCTTCCTGCGCAAGCCGCGCTTCCTTCTGCTCGAGCCACGAAGAGTAGTTCCCTTTCCAGGGAATCCCCTGTCCGCGATCGAGCTCGAGGATCCAGCCGGCGACATTGTCGAGGAAGTAGCGGTCATGCGTGACGGCGATAACCGTCCCCTCGTACTGTTGAAGGTGATGCTCGAGCCATGCGACCGACTCGGCGTCGAGGTGGTTCGTCGGCTCGTCGAGGAGAAGGATGTCGGGCTTCTGCAACAGGAGGCGGCAGAGCGCAATACGGCGTTTCTCGCCGCCTGACGTGTTCTTGACGAGAGTGTCGGCCGGAGGACAGCGGAGCGCATCCATCGCCATTTCGAGACGGGAATCGAGATCCCATCCACCCATCGCCTCGAGTCGGTCCTGGACTTTCCCCTGGCGCTCGAGGAGCTTGTCCATATCGACGTCGGGATCAGCGAACTTGTCGTTGATCTCGTCATACTCCCGAAGGAGGTCGACCAGCTCCTGAACCCCTTCCTGGACGATCTCCCTCACGCTCTTCGTCTCGTCGAGCTTCGGCTCCTGCTCGAGGTAGCCGATCGTGAAGCCAGGCGAGCAGGTCGTCTCACCGACGAAGCTCTTGTCGATCCCCGCCATGATCTTCAGCAGCGAGCTCTTACCTGAGCCATTGAGACCGAGGACGCCGATCTTCGCTCCGTAGAAATACGAGAGATAGATGTCCTTGAGGACAGGTTTCTTGTCGTAGTACTTGCCCACTCCGATCATGGAGTAGATGATCTTGTTCGGTTCGACGTTGGCCATATTGGAGCCCCTATGAACTGCCTTTTCTGCGACTTGCTGACAACGCGCGAGCGCGCGGCGGATATTCTCTTCGAAGACCATGATGTGCTCGTCCTGCTTCACGAGGCCTGGGCGACCCTGGGCCATACGGTCGTTGTCGCGAAGCGACACGTCGAGAACACCTCCGCCCTGGAGGAGAGTGAGTGGGTCCGCATGTCGCGGACATTCCGCCGAGTCGAAGCCTCCCTCCTCGCCGTGACCGGCGCCGATCGGGCGATCCTCATGAAGCTTGGACTCATGGTCCCCCACCTCCACCTTCACATCTATCCGGTAAGCAACGCTCTGACCCGCGACGAGGTCTTCGCGATCATCAACGGGCAGACGAGACATGAAGCCTCTGCCGAGGAGCGAGGAGAGTTCGTGGCCAGCCTGAAAAGGCGGATTCTGGCTGAACTCGCATAGCAGCAGCAGCCGGTTTCTGCCTGCCGGTGCGAAATTGGAGCTGATCCGCGAAGGCAGCCCCCGACCGGACGAGGCAGCCCGCTTCCCTTACGTCTCGTCCACGCCAGCCGTTCCGATCGCGGGATCCCGAGTGAGAGCCATGGCCTCGGGCCAGCATGGAGGTGAGGGAGCGGCCGCACTCGCTCTCCCTTCCGGGAACGTTGTACCGGCGTGCCGTGTTAGCGAGCCGGTATCTGACTCTCGCCTTAGGAAGATCCGATGACGACTGCCCTTGAGAAACCCGCGATCTCGAATCGCGGCCGAAGCGTTCCCGCCTCCGCAATCCGCCTGCTCGAAGGCAACGCAAACGCAGCGAAAGCTCGAGGTGTGCACATCTATCACCTCAACATCGGCCAGCCCGACATTGAGACGCCCGAGTACATTCGCAGCCGCGCAGGGGCCGATACGATTATCGCCTACACGCCGGCGCGTGGCACCGAGGCGGTTCGCAAGGTCATGCGCGACTACTACGCGAAGCTCGGCGTCGCGCTCGAGTCGAGCGAGCTGATGATGACGACCGGCGGCTCCGAAGCGCTGTTGTTCGCGATGCTCGCATGCGCAGATCCCGGAGACGAAGGGCTGGTCGTCGAGCCGATGTACGCAAACATCCGCAACTTTGCGACGATTGGAGGAATCACGCTGAAGCCGCTCGCCGCCCACGTGGACGAAGGGTTCAAGATTCCTTCCGCCGAAGTCTTCGCGCGAGCCATCACCGATCGCACGCGCTTCGTGATGCTCTGCAATCCGAATAATCCGACCGGGACCGTGTCGACCCCGGACGAGATTCGGGCAGTCGCCGAGGTCTGCCGCGAGCACCGGATCTTCCTGATCGTCGACGAGGTCTACCGTGAGTTCGTTTACGACGGGCGCAAGCCGTGGAGCGCTCTGAGCCTCGAGGGCTTCGACGACACGATCGTCGTTGCCGACAGCGTCTCGAAGCGCTACAGCGCGTGCGGGATGCGTCTCGGATGCATCGCCACGCGCAACGCCGAGGTCATCGGAGCGACGGGAAGGATGGCGGAAGGGCGCCTCTCCGTGCCGACGATCGAGCAACAGATGCTCGAAGGCATCGCCGACCTCCCTGCCAACTACATGGACGGCATCGTCGCCAAGTACCAGAGGCGGCGCGATCTTCTCTTCGCTGGCCTCACGTCGATCCCGGGCGTCGAGCTTCAGCTGCCACAAGGTGCGTTCTACTTCATCGCCCGGCTCCCGGTTGGCGACGCACTTGCCTTCTCGCGCTGGATGGTGTCGAGCTTCGAAGTCGATGGCGCCACGGTCATGCTCGCTCCGGCGGCGGGGTTCTACCTGACTCCCGACCTCGGAAAGGACGAGGTTCGCATCGCGTACGTGCTCGTAGAAGAGGACCTGCGCCAAGCGGTCGAGATCCTGCGGCTCGCGATCGAAGCGTGGAATGAGCCTTAGTACTGCTCCCCGGAAATAGGTGGCCAGTCGCTGGTAGCGCTTGCCCGCGAGATCGAGGAGCGAGGAGGAGGCGATGCAGGGCCATCGCTGACGACGAGCGACGATGAGATCGCGGAGCAACCGCTACCAGCCCGGAGGGTTGTGGCGCGACGGCCTCGCTCGCATTGTCGCTCCTCCTCGACGATGTCCCAGCATCGCCTCGTCGTCGCTTCGCGCGATCGAGGCCGTCGCGCTCACAACGACTGGCCACCAGTACTTAGCCAGGGAATCAGCTAAACTCGCTCGTGTCCCTCACGAAGCGCGACGCTGTCGTAATCATCGCGGCATACGCGATCGTTGGGCTGCTCTTCCTCTCTCCCTCCTACATCCGGCCCGACTCGGTTGGCGTCATGTCGTGGCTCCGCTCGGCCGCCGTCGACCGCGACTTCCTCTTCTTCAATGAATGGGACGGCTTCGGGATGGTCGGCGAGGGATTCGCATGGTTCAAGGAAGTTACACCCGTCGGCGCGCTCGCGAATCACTGGTGGGTTGGGAGCTCGCTTCTCACAGCGCCGTTCTGGGGAATGTCTCATCTCGTTTCGCTCGCGCTCCCCGGCGCGGCGTTCCCTGACGACGGGTTCTTCGGCCTCGATCTCGCGACGTTAGGCTGGACGTCCGTGCTCTTCGGCGCGCTCGCAGCCCTCGCGGCCGCTCTGATCGTCCGCGAGGCCGACCCCGACGCGCGCGGTCGCGATCTGACGTTTGCACTCGTATCAACGTCCCTCGGTACGCCGATGTTCTGGTACGTCTACCGGACGCCGATCGGGACGCACGCCGCGGGCATGATGATCGTCGGCGCGCTAGCCTGGCTCTGCTGGCGGATCGTCTCGAGGGACGACGACGTATCGCCCCTTCTGCTTGGACTCGTCTTCGGGATTGCGACGGTCACTCGCCTCCAACACGTACTGCTTTTCCCGGCGATGCTGTTCGCACTCGTAAAGTCGCAACGCCCTGCCCGCTTCCATGCGCTCGTCGCGGCGGGTGCTGCGCTTCCGCTCGCCGTGCAGGCGGCGGCGTGGCACGCGATCTACGGGACGCCTCTCGGGCCCCTTGCGAGTGGCGCGAACCTCGAAGGTGTGACGTGGCTGCCGTTTCGCACGGTCCACCTGCTGCCGGTGCTGCTGTCGCCATGGCACGGACTCTTCACGTGGTCGCCGATCGTCCTGCTGGCGCTCGGCGGATGGGCACTTCTCTACCGCGCTGGCTCCGCCCGACGCGACCTTGCGATCGTCTTCGCGCTGATGTTCGCGGGCGAGCTCCTCGCGAACGCCGCGTTCGATCGATACTGGTGGGGAGGAATGTCATTCGGCGCACGGCGTTTCGTTGACCTCGCGGCGCCGTTCGCAGTCGGGATCGCCGTGACGCTTCGTTCGAGGGGACGCGTCGCGGCGATGATGTTCACGATCGCCGCGAGCGCGTGGTCGGTTGCGCTCATGGTGGCCGCCACGGCCGGGTCACTCCCGCTTGGTCGTTTCGTGACGTTCGGCGATCTTGGGATCGCGGTGACCACGATCCCCAATGCGCTCTCCGCCTCACAGCTCCGTTCGCCGATCGGCTCTGGAGCGTTGGCGGCTCAATCGCTTCTTGCGATCGCGCTCACCTGCGCAATCGTCGGGGGAGCTCGCGTCGCGACACGCCATCGGCCCGCGGCGCCAACGATCGCGCTCGGTGCGCTCTGCGCTGTCGCGCTCGTCACGGCGCTTCTTCTCATCGGGCCGACGCGCGAGCGTGCCGCGGAGGAGCGCGCACGTCACGGACTCGACGGGGAGGCGGCCCGCAGCGCAGGCGCGCTTTTCGATCAGCGCGGTCTTCTCGAGCACGAAGCCACCTGGCTCCGCTCCCGCGGCGATCTCGACCGCCTCGAGGCGACGACTCACGAGATCGACGCCATCACGACCCGCCTCCGCGAGCTCGGCGTGGAGCGATAGCCGGATTCGCCACCTCCACCTCCAAACCACCTGTGCTACCGCGCGACATCGGGGGCCCGGTTCGTGCAGAATTGCAGGAAACATGACAGAGCCGCTCCACCAGCCGGCTGGAGAGCCGCAGGAGACCGACCGTGCGCCGTCGATCCAGGGCGAGCTGGCCATCGTCCTGCTCGCGCTCGTCAGCGTCGCGCTTCTCGTATTCGAAGTTGCCTCGGATGCCACCGCCGAAGAGCAGCGGGTCATCGAAAAGATCGACCTCTGCATCGCCGTCATCTTCCTCGGTGAGTTCGCATGGCGTCTCGCACGTGCCGACGACCGTCGCCAGTTCTTCAAGCGTTATTGGTGGGAGTTGCTCGCGTCGATTCCGCTGACCTCGGAGATGACGCAGGCGTTGCGAGGCATTCGCGTGCTCCGCATCGTCCGGTTACTGCGGCTACTCCGTATCGTGCGCCTCGGTGTGCGTCTGAAGATCCTTGCGAATCGGATGGAGCAGTTCGCAGGCGAGACATCTCTGCCGCTGCTCGGGATCATCGTTGGAGCCATCATGATCAGCGGCGCGCTCGGCTTCCACTACCTGGAGTTCGGTGTGAACCAGAACGTCGACTCGTTCGAAGACAGTCTTTGGTGGGCCGCGGCGACCGTGACGACGGTCGGGTACGGCGACATCTACCCCGTAACGACGGGAGGGCGTCTCGTCGCATTCCTGCTGATGGTCTCCGGAATCGGCGCGGTCGGCGTCTTCACGGCCGAGATCGCCGCGTACGTCGTCCGAACGAAGCGATGACGATCGATACCTTCGCGCTCGGCACCTGTCCCTAACGATCGTGCGCAGGAGCTCGGACTCGAGTCTCAGCAGTTCTCAGTCGATGAAATCGATCCTGCCCGACAGTATGTGAACCGAGCAGCGTGACGCACGGTAGATCCACGCCTGCGCTTCGGGACCGCGAACGTCTTCTTCGGAACGGACGTCGTCTGGCTCACCCATCGCGCGTTTGACTTCGGCCGCCTTCATGCCGACACGCAACGACGCGCACGTGCCACGACTCGCCTGGACCGGCTTCGCCGCCGCGGCCTTCGCCGCCTCCCTGGCCTTCGACCGCGCGGTCACCGCGAACAACGTGGCTACGACGCACAGCACGAAAATGAATGAGCTGCCGATGACGGCGCGCTCCGTGCGACGGAGTCCCGTCTTCGGCAGCGGAGCTCGCGACGCGATGCTCGCAACGATGGCGACCAGCCATGCCACTCCTGCGAGTGCCATCAGGCAGATCGCAATCGAGACGCCGAGGCCAATGGTCGAGATCAATTCGTTCATCGGATTACCGGCCGCTCACTTCCTGCTGAACCTGATCGACTCGTCGCGGCTCGACGTGTAATCGACGGGTCGCGGGTTCTCGAATACGGTCTTCGTCGATCTTCCCCAGTTGCGGAATGCGATGTCGAGCTCCGCGACTGATTTTCCGCTCAGCTGCCCAATCGCCTCTTCTTCGTTCGCGCCCGCGCGAAACGCGGCGATCAACTTCTGCAGACCCGTCCGGCCATGTGCCGCTTCGAGATAACGGACGAGCGTCTGCGATTCGATGTACGCCTCCCCGATCATGTCCGGGTCAACGGAACCGCCGAGCACCGAATCGAGGAGTGCGATTGCGATCAGTCGATCGTCGTCGTACATATTGAATGCGTTGCGGTGAAACGGAACCATTTCGATTCGCTGTGCGAGACCTTCCTGCAGCCATGACGGCGCCCGATCGTTCGTCGCCTGAGCCAAAACGGCGTGGGCGAGCTCGTGGCTCGCGATCGCGACGATGCCAGGATCGAGGCGGTTGATTCCCGCGAACGGCAACATGATCGATCCGTCGTAGAGACCGAGGATGTGATCGGTACCGGTGAAGGTCGAGCGAAAATCGCTCCACCAGAGCACGTTGACGCGCACCGATTCGAACTTCTCGAGCGGAATGATCTTCCGAAGTCGTTCAAGCTCCGCTTCGAGCACCTCGCCGAGTCGTGCGGCACCTTCGGGAGAAACGTCGTCAGGGAAGCGAATCTCGAAGTTCTTCGTCGCGTGGACGCGGTACGCCGTCTCGAGCCGTTGCCGCATCATCAGCTGTCGGATCCGGTCGTCGAGACTCACGTACTCGAGTCTCGCGTCGGCCTTCTCGAGCATTGAGATCGCTGGCCCGTAGAGCTCGATCGACGCCATCAGCTCGCCGAGCTGATACCACGCGACGGGATCTGTGCGACGCGCCATCGCTGGACTCGTCACGACCTCGCCCAGAAAACGTTTGGCGTCAGCGGTGCGCTTCGCGCGGCTCAACGCGAGCCCCTTCAGCACGATCACATCAAGCGGCACATTCTCCGCCGAGGCTGAGAGGCCTTCCGTTAGGCTGATGACGTCATCCCATCGCGCACGAGACGCAAGCGCCTCCGTCGCCCTCGAGAGTCGCTTGCTGATTGCCGGCTGCGCGAGTGCGACCGGCGTGCGTACGAGCTCCGAAAGACGAAGCGTGTCGGCGATCGCCGCCTCCTCTTCTCGACGGCTCCACGCGACGGCATCGACGAGCGGCGTGTTTGGTCCTGCGACCGCCGCTCCTCCCGGGATGCCGAGCGAACGGTCGCCGATCTCGATTCCAAGGTAGAGTCCGCTGATCCTCGCCGTCGCACCGGGTGGAAGAGCTATGGGTGCGAGTGCCGTCGCCTCCGAACGAAAAGCGGGTTCCGAGACCGACGCCATGGACACCATCCCGCCGAGGTTCTCCGATGCGCGAAGAACGCTCCAGAGAGCGGGCGACGCGACGAGACGTTCTCTCGCCAGAGGGCGAAGTTTCCAGCCGCGAAGGAGCTGGACGCTCGCGTCGGCTTCGTCGTTCGCGATTACGGATTGGACCGCGAGCGCGTAGTAGGCGATCTCGCTTCGCGAGCCGATCTTTGGGAGGCGCTCCAGGTACGTACGCGCTCGATCCTCGAATCCCAGCGTCGACAGCACCTCGGCAGCTTCGTGCCAGAGAGCGTCGCGGCCCGGTCCGAGGTTGATGGCCCGCTCGTAGGCTCGGCAAGCGGCCACGTCATCGTAACGCGCGAACGCGGCACGACCCCGGAGGAGCTCGACGAGAGGAATGTCCGATGGAACGGGATACGACGCGAGGGTGCGCTCGACGGAATCGAGCCTCATGCCATGCAGGTCGACTTGCGCCCGCCAGAGCTTCGCGACGCTCTGCTCGTCTTCTCCCGCTCGCGCGACGAGCGGGAGGACGGCATCCCCGGCAGCCATCGCTCGGCGAAGCGGGAGCAACGCCGAGAGCCGGAGAGTACCTGGTGTGTCGGCTTCCAAGGCTTCCTTCTGAACTGCGGCCACCGCTGCGAGTTGCGTTTGTGTGATCACGACGACGGCAGCGATGCCGAACGCCGTCGCGACGAG
>JACPDH010000090.1 GCA_016184115.1 Acidobacteriota bacterium
GCGAAGCGGGAGCAACGCCGAGAGCCGGAGAGTACCTGGTGTGTCGGCTTCCAAGGCTTCCTTCTGAACTGCGGCCACCGCTGCGAGTTGCGTTTGTGTGATCACGACGACGGCAGCGATGCCGAACGCCGTCGCGACGAGTGCAGCCAACCGCGCTGCGCCCGGCTTCAGCCGGAACAGGGCCGCCGCGATTCCCGCGAGGAGCGCGGCGAAGATCGCGCCGATGTACGGCAAGAGGCGGACGTCGGCCCGCACGGCCTCCTGGCTCGCGAGGCTCGCGAAGACGACCGGCTCGTTAGGCGACTTCTCCGCAAGAGTGCGGAGCGACATCACCTTCCATTCGTTCCCCTCCTTCACGAGCTCGATCGTCAACGTTTCGTCGACCCCGGACGGGTACTCGATCTCGAATACCGCAGCACGTTCGGACAACGAGGGCACGACGGTCTTCATCTCCCACTGCGCACCCGCGATGGGACCGGCGCGCACTTCGATCTCCTTCAACGCCTCGTCAGCGGAGAGAGAGCGGAGAGGTGACGCCGCCGCGAGACGTCCCGCAATCGCCTCAGGGCCGACGGCAAGATAGTTCGCGGCAATCTCGGCGGCTGCGCGCTCTCCTGCCGAGAAGGGGCGCGGGCCATCCTTCGCCGACGCGCCCGCCGGCAGCCAGACGAGGAGCATGGCGGTAAGGAGAACACGCAGAAATGCGTCACATTTGAGTACGGGCTGAACGTCGACCATGGGCGACTCCGGGCAGCAACGGCGCGAGTCTAGCAATGGAGGCGTGCCGGCACAACCGGCGAACGAGGAATCGCGTCGGGCGCTCTTGAGCGCATTCCGAAGGGCCGCTAGTTTTGCTAACGCCGGTTCCCCACAATCGTCCGAAGGAGCCTGAGGCGCTGGTCGATCTCCTCGGGGCTCATCGACGCGTACTTCGTCGGGAGGAGCCTTCGGCTCGACGATTCGAACACCGCGAGCATCTCCATGAACTCGAGCATCTCGGCATCGCGGCTCGGGAAGTAGTCGATTGCGGCGGCCTTGAAATGCTCCGGCGTGACCGCAGCATCTCCGCCGGCTTCGCGTGCAGCGTCGTCATTCGCCAGCAAAATCACAGCCTCAACGTCGGCATTGCTGTAGCCGACGAGCTTCGCGCCGAATTCCTCACGAATCGCGGCAAAGTCGACCTCCGTTTTGATCCGGTTCTTGCGAACGAGCGCCTTCGCCACATTCTCCACTTCTTCCGGAGTCTGCGAGTAAAGGAATGGGATCTTCCGGTCGAGTCTCCCCGCCCGTTTGAGATCGACGTCGAGCTTGTCGGGGCGGTTCGTCATGACGACGAAGAGGATGCGCCCGCGGTTCGACGTGTCTGACATGAATTCCTTGATGCGCGCGATGACACGCGAGGAGGTTCCGCCATCGCCGTCGCCATCGGTATTGCCGAACGCTCGATCGCCCTCGTCGATGATCACGACGACCTGACCGATCGCCTTGATCACGTTCAGGATCTTTTCGAGGTTTCCCTCGGTGGCGCCGACCCATTTCGAACGGAAGTTCTTCAGCTTGATCGTGGTTAGGCCGCACTCCTTCGCGAATGCCTCCGCGACGAAGGTTTTTCCGGTGCCCATCGGCCCGGTGAAGAGGAGCCCCATCGGAACACGCGCCGCCCGGCCGTCGCGGATGTTCTGCGCGATGACCAGAAGATCCTTCTTCACCTCATCCATGCCACCTACGACATCGAAGCCGTGCGCCGGCTCGAGAATCTCGATGAGCCCAAAGCACTCGCGCTCCATGATCTCGCGCTTGCGCCGCGCGATGAGGCGATCGGCTTCCTGGCGCGCGCGGACGGCCGGGTCTGGCGCCGACGAAGAAGGCTCTCCAGCTCCCGGTGCGATCAGCCTGCGGATCTCGTCATTGTTCATTCCCGCCGTCAGCGCCGCGAGCTTTTTCGCTCGCTCCGCAGCGTCGGGGGTGCCGCCGAGAATTCCGGCGATGAATGCTTCACGCTCAGCGTTGTCCTGAAGCGATGCGGGAGGCGGCGTTAGGATCGAAGCGATCTGCGTGCTCTTGAGCCCCGCGGTGATCTCCGCGTAACGGTCAGCGTCGGCGGCAGGAAGCTTCGGATCGACAATGTGCGCAACGGCGCGACGCGTCTCCCGGTCGGGCATCGGCACATCGACTACGGCGACGCGAGGGTTCGACACGAGCTTCGTCGACAACTCGGTCAGATTCTCCGCGATCACGATGATGACGTTGTCTCCCTTCTCGATCTCGGGAAGCGCCGACCAACGGTGCAACGTCACGGCTGCGGCGCGATCGGCATCGGTCATGAAGCTCGGATCCCCGGCGGGCGCGACCGATTCGGCGTATTCGATGATCACCCCGACCTTACTCGCCTGCTGGAGAAGCCTTTCGAGTGCGGCGAGCGCCTTCTCCTTTCCCGAGGCGAGGATCAGATCCTCTAGGTTCTTCGCCTGCGAGCCCCCTTTCGAGAACTTGACCCCGGTCGCCACGTTGTAGACCGCGAGCACGTCTTTCGATTCCCGAAGCAGCTCCTCGGTGAGGAACGAGGTGATCGTGTGCAGCCTTCCCTCGTGAAGCACCACGTCGTAGACGTTTCCATGAAGAACGAACATCGACGATTCGCCGCGGAGATAGCGGCGACGAAGGTCTTCGGCCCACTGCGGGAGGATTCGCGGTTGTGACATCGTGTGAGGCATGGCCTAGATCTCCATCGCCGCGAGCATCTTCTCCGTGTCGCGCGTCGACTCCTGAATCGCTTCCACCCCGGTGAGCAGTTCATCGAGCTGGCCGCTCAGTTCGCCCGGCGAATGCATCGTCACGATCTGATCGGCGATCAGCTTGAATGAGTTCTCGATCAGATCGAGCTGGCCGCGCGCCGTACCGAGGTACTCGCGAATCTCGCGGATCTTGTCGAGGCGCTTGAGGATGATCGCGAAGTTCTTCTTCGCGATCTCGGTGTCGGCCTCACCCGCTTTGCCGGTGCGCATTCGTGTCTCCCAGCGTTGACGGTCGCGCTCGAGCTCGCGCAGGTCGACGGACTCGAGGTACTGCTCATAGCGGGTGCTTCGAATTGCCATCTCGATGAACGAATCGACGAGGCGCGACGTCTTCACGAGCTCGCTCTTGAGAAGCTCGGAGCCGAACGACGGATTCTGTTCCGCCAGTTTGTGGATCCGCTGACGGTTCTCGACGAGTGCCGCGACCCGCTGCTGCAGGTAAGGCGGAAGGTCGCGCGTCTTTTCTTCGCGCTCCTGCGCCTCGATCGCCTCGCGGAGTTTCTCGAAACGCGGATCCCAAAGTATCTTTCGGAGCTTCTTCGAATCGGGAGCGTAGAGAAGCCAGAGCGCCTCCGCTCCGATCGCAGCGATCGCGAGCACCGGGTTGAGCGTGATTCCGGCTGCGACGAGCGCGCCACTGAACAGCGAAAGATTGTACGGATTCCCGAAGGCGAACTTCAGGTACGGTCGTTTCGAGAGAATCGAATCGCGGATGAGGTTCTTCCCGGCCGAGATTGCCTCGTCCACGACCTTCTGCTGCGCTCCGGCCGCAGGAGTCTTCGTCCCGGACAGCGTTCGGCGAGGCGCAGGCTTTTCGATCGTTCCCATCGGGACGTCTCAACGAAGGCTGGGGGCGTAGGGAGCCCCCAACCTTCGAAACGGCTTACATCGTCTTCTGGCCCTGCGCCGCCTGCTGCGCCGCCTTCTTCGCCTTCAGCTCTTCGAGCTGCTTGCGCGCCTGGACGTCGCCAACCTGACTGCGAAGCCCGGCAAGCCGCGCGTCGAGCGACGACTCGGAAAGCTCCTTGCCGAGATTCGCTTCGGCAATCGTCGTCTTGATGTGCGAGCGGACATTGTCGAGAGCCTTCACTTCCTCGTCGACCGAGAGGCCGTCGAGCTGTTCCTGGATCTTGATGCGCGCCTGCGCGGAGTGCATCTTCGCGAGCATCGTGTCGCGCTCGGCCTTGAGCTTCTTGATCTCACCTTGCACGCCGATGAGCGACGACTTCGCGGAGTCGGCGTCGGACGATGCCTGCTTGAGATCGCTGTCGAGGTCGGAAACCTCCTGCGTCAGCGCGTTCTTCTTCTGGATGAGGATCACCGCCAGATCGTCCTGCCCCGTCTCGACCGCCGTAGCGAGCTCGGCGTCGACCTGCTCGAGCTCCCTGGTCGCGCGCTTGTAGCGCTCGTCGAGCTCTTCGCGGCGGCGGATGATCGCGGCGGTTGCCGTCTTCAGCTTCGTGTATTTCTCGACCATCGAGTTGATCGCGTTCTCATACGCGATCTCCGGATGGTCTTTTTCGATGTCGGCGATCCAGAGCGAGAGGAAGCCTCTCCAGAGATTACCGAGTCGCGTAAACATGCCCATGTTCGTGCCCTTCCTGTGAGTGTTCCCGATGTCGCGATGCGCTCAATGGCGACGCGATCACTGTTTCGGTTGTGGTTCGTGCAGGCGCGGCGATTCGCGAACGACCTTGGCCACAGTCTCCTGCCCGAAGAACTCGAGAATCTGCTGCACCTCGAGCTTCTTGTCATTGCAGTGCTTGATGACCGACTGCTGCTCTTCGACTTTCCGATGAATGAGAGCGCGGATCTCCGCGATCTTCTGCTCGTAGTCGCGAACCAGCGTCTCCGACTCCTCGCTCATCTTAGCCGTCTCGGAAGCGCCGTTACGGATGTATCCCTCGAGAGCCTGAATCTGCTCGACGCCCGTCTCGATGATCTTGTCGATCTCGACGCCGAATGCCTTCAGGGAGGCGCCAACGATCTGCCGCTTCACGGTCGGATCGGTGCCGGCTGGAAGACTCTTCAACAGTTCCACCGACTTCCCGATCCGTTCCCGATCGGCCATACCGATGCCCGCGGCATCGAAGACGGCGTCGAAATCGACGACGCCGCCCGGTGCAGCGGGCACGTCCTTCTCAAACACCTGCGGCATTTCGGCGAGCGCCGAGTCGGCATGTGCGACCGTCGGCGGCTCGACTGCAGCCGCGTCGACCGTCGGGCTTCCGAAATCGCCTGCCGATTCCTGGTTCGCCCCATCCTGCACGACGAACCAGCCGAGAACCGTCTTCCCCCAGCCTTTTCCTTCGCTCATCGCGTCACGAGGCTCCGTCTACTCGAGATGCGCTGAATCATAGCATGGCGAATCGCATGGAACTTGCCGTGCGTCGGTTCATTTCGTCACCGAAAACTCGTGACGCGAGGGCGTGCCGGCGCAAGCCGCGGGCGCGTCGCAGGCATCGATTTCGAGCACATACGGCCTGTCGGACGGTGGCAGCGCCGGATAGCGCACCGACCGATCGCGTGTCCACTCCGACCACGCGCTGTCGACTCCCGCGAGGCGCGTGCGGAATCGAAGCGCCTCCTCGTTCCTGTACGAAAGCGCCGCGAAGTCCACCGTCACTGACGCGTGTCCCTTTCCCGTGGAGCGAACGTCGACCCGCTCGATCGTGATGGGTGGCCTGCTTCCACCCGCTTCGAGCGCGAGCACATCGACGATCGACACGCCGCGCGGCGTCGCAACCCAGAGCTTTCCCTCGAAGTCGAAGGCGAGCGCACCCGGACCCCAGACTTCGCCGTCGACGAGACCTTCGCGCCGGGTGATGCGTGCACGACGCCCCAGCGTCGCGGCGTCCACTTCCACGATGGCACTGCCGTGACTGAACCAGACGTCCCCTCGGGGCGAGACCGCGATCGAAGCGGCGATCGAAGAGCCAAGCCCCTCGCTCCCCTCGAACAGCTGTGGCGTGATCGCATCGCCATCCTGCCGAACGTCAAAGACGGCGACTCCGCCCGCAGCGCCCGCCCATACCTGATTCCCGCCCACGGCAATCGCCCGGAAGTGATCTGACAGAGCACCGCGCGAACGATCCCACACCGTGCGGAGCATTGCCGCGCTCGACGATTCGCCCGACAGGCGCGATCGGAGCCGGCTGACGGAGAGTGGAGCCTCGGATCGCTGCACGCCACGCTGCGGCGTCGCAACCCAGAGATGCCCACGCGAGTCGATCGCGACGTCGTACGCCGCACCGCGCCCCGCGTCGGCGTCGACGTCAATCCACGTCCCGTCGACGAGGCAACGCACTCCCGACGAACCGGCAGTGAATACGAGCTGCTCATGTCCCTCGCCATTCGAAAGGTCGAGGACGCGGCACGAATAGATGCGTTCCGGCTCGAGAGCGATGAAACTCACGATCGTTGCCCGACTACCGAGTATCTCGACCGATTGCGTCGTGGTTAGGCCGCCCGGTTCCGCCGCGCCTTCCGGCACGATCGCGTTGAGCCCTGCCGCGGTTCCGACCCAGATCCGCCCCGCACGATCGCGCGAGAGGCTATAGACCGAGCCACTGAGCAGACCTTCCTTCTGCGAGATCACCGAGGTCCGACCGGCGCGATCGCGCACCGCGACGCCCGCGGCCGTCGCAATCCAGCTCCACGAGCCAGGGCCATCCGCGGAAGCCGGGGGAACGACGCCAAAACACTCCGGAGCGGGAAGCGCAGGAGCGTGGTCGTTTCGTCTCGATGCAGTCAACGTCGTGAAGGCGCGATAGTCCGAGCGGAGTCTCGAGAGCCCTCCGTTTTGCGCGAACCAGAGATTCCCTTCGCGATCGGCCGCGATCGACCAGACGGTGTTGCTCAGGAATCCGTCACCGCGATTGAACCGCGTTCGATTCGCAGGAGACGAGGCGTCGAGCCGGAGGACGCCCGCACCGAGGCTCGCGACCCAGAGATCGTTGCCGACAGCGGTGATAGCGGGGATCCGCTCGTTCAATTCGTTCGTCACGAGCACGAATGGCTTTCCCTCTCCAGCGCTACGCCAGAGCTCGCCGCTGACGGTCCCTGCCCACAGCTCGCCAGGGACGCGCTCGTAGAGCGCCGAGACGAGCGTCGCACTGAGCTGCGGGTCGCGCCATGTCGTCATGCGCTCGCTCCCCGCCTCACCGCGTCCGAACGTCCCATCCTCGAATGCGATCCAGAGTGCGCCCGACGGTCCCGCCGCGAGCATCGATGCGCCGCCGTCGTCCTCCGAGCTCAGAATCGCGCGAGCGAGACTTCCGCCGCTGGCGAACTTGTAGGTCTCCACGCCGTTCCTCGTCGCGATGGCGAGCCGGCCGTCGCTCAGCTGCGCCATCTGATTCCGACCCATGCGCTCGCCCGGGAGACTGGTTGCGCCGAACCGCGTGGTAAAGCGAACGCGCGCTCCAGGTGCACCAGCCCCGAGCGGCGATTCGCTCGCGAACACGCCCGTCTCGCTGGTCACCCAGAGCCTGCCGCTCGCATCCTCGATGAAATCGCGGACTGTTAGGTCGCCGAGCCCGTCTGCCACGGACCAGTTCGTCACCGACTGCCCGTCGTAGCGCCCGAGCCCCGTGCTGAAGAACCCCATCCAGATGTATCCGAGACGGTCTTGTGCGACTTTCTGGACACTCGACGACGGAAGGCGTGCGGGCCCCGCTTCAGGCGTGAAGTGGGTGAACGGCAGCTCCGCCGACGCGACGGAAGCAACCGTCAACAACACCGCAACGAACGTCAATGACAACACGGCACGCTCTGCAACGCGACAAAGTGGGGGCATCGGTCGAGTCTCCTCTTGGTCTCGCCGGGGCGCGCGGATGATAGCACTGGACCGAATCGGGCGGGCGATGCGGTGTAAGGCCGTTAACGCGGCAACAGAGTGTCGGTCAGTGGGCCGGACGGTGCTTCATGCGATCTGCCGCCCTTTTGCAGAGAGCGGACGAGGCGCCGGAAGCCTCGGCGGATCGGATAACTCGCCCGAGCGGGAAGCTCAGCCCGCGTGCGAACTGCAGCGGATTCGGTGCGGATCCTGATCGCAAGCCGGCGAATGCAGTCGACTACACGCGGGGAATCGATGGCGAACAGGTTCGTGTGCGCGCCGCCATCGATCAGAACGAGCTCGCGCCCCTGCCTGCTCGCGTCGAAGAGCTTGCGCCCCATCCACGTCGGAACGGTCTTGTCCTCCGTGCCGTGGACGATCACGGTCGGCAGCTCCGACCTTCGGATCGCATCGACGTTGTCGAGCGCGTCTCCCGCAACGTGGTGGATCGGCGTCGTCGGGTATCGGTGCCGTGCCATGTCGCGGAGGTTCGTGAAGGTCGACTGCAGAACCAGCCCGTCGAAGTGCCACCTGTGCGAGAGCTGGAGCGCGACCGCCCCACCGAGTGAGTAGCCGTAGAGGATCGACGGAACGTCGCGGGGCCGAATCGTCTCGTGTCGCTCCGCGGCGGCGATCGCGTCTTCGATCAGTCCGCTGATCGTCGGGATTCCACTGCTCTTGCCGTAGCCTCGATAGTCGAACGCAAAGATGTTGAGCCCGGCCGCAACGAGTGCCGGGATCGCCGGTGCGCTGTCCGTCATGTTTCCCTTGTTGCCGTGACAAAAGAGAAGCGAGGCCACGGGCTCGGCTGCCCTGCAATACCAGCCGTGAAGGATGTGTCCGTCAGCCGATTCGAGCTCGAGCTCCGTCACCTGCGCGGCGTCGATCCCGTAATCGCACGGGTTCCACGACGAGGCGGGCTTCCGCGAGGGGTGGAAGAGATTCAGGTTGCGGAATAGCAGCCGGGCTACTTCCGCACCTGCAGCGATCAGGCCTCCTGCGAGCACCAGCGTGAGCGACGCCGGGCGCCGCGAGGGTTTCGAGAGCAGCCGATCAAGCATTTCGCCGAGTACCCATTTTCCGAAACAGACCGGAACCAGCGTACATTCTCGCGGACGACGCGTACGCGTTACGAGTCACGCACCGATTCTCGCCCCTTGCATTACAATCCCGCCCTCGTCATATGCAGTTCAATCCAAACACAACAGATGGAGGGACCATGCGGAAACCGCAGATGGTCATGGCGCTCGCAGCGCTACTCCTCTCGACGGCGCCCGCGCTACTCGCGCAGGATGTCGCGTCGTTCGAGAAGAGGATCAAGGTCGAGACGCTCGACAACGGGCTGACGCTGATCGTGATGGAACGTCCCGAGGCGCCGGTCTTTTCGTTTTTCATTCACGTCGACGCCGGGAGCTCGCAGGAGCTAGCGGGTCAGTCGGGTCTCGCGCACATGTTCGAGCACATGGCGTTCAAGGGAACCGACGTGATCGGCACGACGAATTACGCCGAAGAGAAGAAGGCGCTCGAGACGGTCGAAACGACCTACCGGGCATACGAGCTCGAGCGGCGCAAGCTCGCGGGGCGTGACGACGCAAAGGCCGCGGCACTCCAGAAGGCGTGGAAGGACGCCATCGCCGAAGCAGACAAGTTCGTCGTGAAGAACGAGTTCGGCGAGATCGTCGATCGCGAGGGGGGCGTCGGCCTCAACGCGTTTACGTCGAACGACGAGACCGGCTACTTCTACTCGTTTCCCGCGAACCGGATCGAGCTGTGGGCGTATCTCGAGTCGGAGCGCTTTCTCAAGCCGGTCATGCGGGAGTTCTACAAAGAGCGCGACGTCGTGTTCGAAGAGCGGCGCATGCGCGTCGAATCGAATCCGATCGGCCGTCTCGTCGAGCAGTTCCTCGCCGCGGCCTTCACGGCACACCCATATGGCCGCTCGGGCGTCGGCTGGCCGAGTGACTTGACGAGCTATTCCGCGAGCGACGCGGAGTCCTTCTTCGATCAGTACTACGTCGCTTCGAACATGGTCGTCGCCGTGGTCGGCGACGTGAAAGCCGCCGAGGTCAGCGCGCTCGTCAAGACCTACTTCGGCCGGATTCCCAAGAGCCCGAAGCCTGAGCCGATCCGCACGGTCGAACCGCCGCAGAGCTCGGAGCGGACGGTCGTCATCAAAGACCAGGCCCAACCGTTTTACGTCGAGGGCTACCACCGGCCGAGCGCGTTCGACAAGGACGACGCGGTGTACGCCGTCATCTCCGACCTCATGACCGCGGGCCGCACCTCGCGCCTCTATCGCGCGCTCGTGCGGGACAAGAAGATCGCTGCAGCCGCGGCGGGATTCAGCGGATTCCCCGGAGAGAAGTACCCCAATCTCTTCGCGTTCTACGCCGTGCCGACTCCGGGACATACACCGGCCGAGATGCAGGCCGCGATCCGCGAGGAGATCGAAAGGCTCAAAACGACCGACATCACCGCCGACGAGCTCAAGATGGTCAAGACCCGCGCGAAGGCCAACCTGATCCGTGGCCTCGCGAACAACCAGGGGCTGGCGATTCAGCTCGCCACGGCGCAGAACCGCTTTGGCGACTGGCGTCAGGTGTTCCGCCAGGTCGAAGACATCGACAAGGTCACCGTCGCGGACGTGAAGCGCGTGGCCAACGCGACGTTCGTCGAGTCGAACCGCACGATCGGGATCGTCGATTCGACGAAGCTGGCGACCGCGCCGGCAGGAGGCCAGGAATGAGACCAGTGAAACTACTCTCCTCGGCGCTCGCCTTCGCGGTTGCGCTAGGAGTCTCCGGTTCCGCGCTCGCGCAGGCGAATGATTGGAGAGAGATCAAGAAACCAGCGCTTCGTCCTTTCAAGATGCAGCAGCCGGCGCGCGTCGCCTTGCCTAACGGGATGGTGATCTATCTGCAGGAAGATCACGAGCTTCCGCTCATCAACGGCTACATCGTGATCCGCGGAGGTTCGCGCGAAGAGGTGTCGGAGAAGACGGGGCTCGTCGACGTCTACGGCGAGGTGTGGCGCACCGGCGGCACCAAGGCAAAGACGGGCGACGAGCTCGACGATTACCTCGAGGCTCGCGCAGCGAAGGTCGAAACGGGCGGTGACGTCGACTCGACCGGCATCACCTGGAACTCCCTGAAGGGAGACTTCGACGCGACGTTCGCCGTCGTCGTCGATCTGATCAAGAGCCCCGAGTTCCGCGAAGACAAGATCGGCATCGCCAAGAGCCAGATGAACACCGGAATCGCTCGTCGCAACGACGACCCGATGGGGATCGCGACTCGCGAGGCAACGAGGCTCGGATATGGCAAGGACAACCCCTACGCCCGCATCCCCGAGTACGACACCGTCGCGGCCGTGACGCGCGACGATCTCGTCGCGTGGCATGCGAAGTACGTTCACCCGAACAACATGATCGTCGGCGTCGTCGGCGATTTCGACGCGAAGACAATGGAGCAGAAGCTCCGTAAGGCGCTCGGCGCCTTGCCGAAGGGTCCGCAGGCAACGGCGCCGACGATCGAGCCTGCCCCCGCCAAGCCGGGCGTCTACTTCGTGAAGAAGGACGACGTGACGCAGAGCAACATACGCATGGTCCACGGCGGCGTTCGCAAGGACGATCCCGACTACTACGCGATTCAGGTGATGAACGAGATCTTCGGAGGCGGCTTCTCCGCGCGCCTCTTCTCGAACATCCGGACCAAGAAGGGGCTCGCGTACAGTGTCGGCGGCGGCGTTGGATCGCAGTACGACCACGCTGGCCTCTTCACTCTTCAGATGAGCACGAAAAGCGAGTCGACCGTCGCCTCGGTCGACGCCCTCTACGAGGAGATCGACAGGCTTCATAACGAGCCGATCTCTGACGATGAGATGCGCCGCGCGAAGGACTCGATTCTCAATTCCTTCATTTTTCTCTACGACTCGAAGCAGAAGGTGCTCAACCAGCAGCTGATGCTCGAGTACTTCGGCTACCCGAAAGATTTCCTCGAGAAGTACCAGGCGGCGGTCGAAGGAGTGACCGCGGCACAGGTTTCCGCCGCGGCAAAGCAGCACATCCGCAAGGCCGATATCGCGATCCTCGTCGTCGGGAAGGACGCCGACTTCGATGCGCCGCTGTCGAAGTTCGGCAGCGTGACGACGATCGACGTCACGATTCCTGATCCGGGAGCTTCGAAGGCGTCAGCGCCAGCGATCGGTTCAGCCGAGGGCAAGGCCCTGATGTCGCAGGCCGTCGCCGCGATGGGTGGTGCGGCAAAAGTCGGTGCGATCAAGAGCTATCGAATGATTTCGGTGCTCACCGTCAAGGGCCCAATGGGCGAGATGGCGCTCGACACCGACGAGACGACGATCTTCCCCGACAGGCAGCGCCAGACGGTCAAGACGCCGATGGGCGAGATGGTCATGGTCGTCACCGCCGACGGCGGATTCATGACTATGGGAGGCAAGTCTCAGGATCTCCCCGACTCACAGAAGAAAGGGATGCTCGACTCGATTCGCGACACGCCCCTCCTGCTCGGCAGCAAGATCGATGATCCGGCCTATACGTTTGCCATCGCGGGAGAAGCGATGGTCGGCGACGTCGCCACGAAGGCCCTCGAGATCAGCGGCGACGGGATCCGCGTAAAGTGGTGCATCGATCCGAAGACCGGCGACCTGTTGCGCACGATCAAGTCGTCGCCCCAGGGCGAGCAGTGGATCGACTATTCCGATTTCCGCGACGTCGACGGAATCCGGATGCCATTCAAGGGCGCAGTTCGCACTGCGGAACAGGACAGTGGCCGGTTCGAGATCAAGTCATTCGAGCTGAATCCGAAGATCGACGATGCAATCTTCGCAAAGCCACAGGAATAGGCAAATTCAGCACTCAGTACGGGGCGGGGCGCGACGCAAGTCGCGCCCCGCTGCGTTTCGCGGTTTTCACCCATCGCGCCGAGGATCTCCCTCCCCTACGCGTTCGATGGTCACGCCGATGGAGCGGAGAGTGACCGGGCGCACATTCCTGCTCCTGTTCGCCGATGATAGAGTCTTTCTTCATTGAAACCGCGGAGGGAGATTCGCATGAAACCACCAGTTCGTATCGCAATCACCGGCGCTGCCGGACAGATCGGCTACCAGCTCTGCTTCCGAATCGCCTCGGGTGACATGCTCGGGAAAGATCAGCCGGTCGTTCTGCAGCTGCTCGAGCTCACGCCCGCGCTCGACGCGCTCAAGGGCGTCGTCATGGAGCTCAACGATGCGGCGTTCCCGCTCCTTCATGGCGTCGTCGCCACGGACAAGGCCGAAGAAGCGTTCAAGGATATCGATTTTGGGTTGCTCGTCGGCGCGCGGCCCCGTGGCCCCGGTATGGAGCGCAAAGATCTGCTGCTCGCAAATGCGCAGATCTTCTCAGTCCAGGGCAAGGCGCTCGACGCTGTGGCCAAACGTTCGGTGAAGGTGCTCGTCGTTGGAAACCCTGCGAACACCAACGCGCTGATCGCATCGAAGAATGCGCCCGGCATCGATCCGAAGCAGTTCACGGCGATGACGCGCCTCGATCACAACCGCGCATTGTCGCAGCTCGCGGAGAAGACGGGTGCGCACACGTCCACAATCAGGAAGATGCTCATCTGGGGCAACCACAGCTCGACGCAGTACCCCGACCTCAATTACTGCACCGTCGATGGCAAGCCGGCGAAATCGCTCGTTGACAATGCCTGGTACACCGACACCTTCATTCCGACCGTGCAGCAACGCGGTGCCGCGATCATCAAGGCGCGCGGCGCTTCGAGCGCAGCATCCGCAGCCTCATCAGCGATCGACCACATTCGTGACTGGGTGATGGGAACGCCGGACAACGACTGGGTGAGCATGGCCGTGCCGTCGGACGGCAGCTATGGCATCCCCGAAGGCGTAATCTACTCCTACCCGGTCACCTGCAAAGAGGGGACCTACTCGATCGTTCAGGGACTTCCGATCGACGAGTTCAGTCGCGACCGGATGGACAAGAGCGACAAGGAGCTCCGCGAGGAACGGGACGGAGTGAAGGAGCTGCTGTAGTTGGACTGAACGGGAAACCAGGAATTGAGAATCGGGGTATGGCCGGGCTGCCCACCTCGCTCGGACTAGTGTAGTGTTTCGTTAATCCCTTGCCTTTCGTTGCGGCGGAATGGAGCCGAATTCGCAAAGCGCCGACGAGTCGATGTGGTACATCGGCGAGGAGGCGCGACAAAGAAAGCGGCTCCATTCCGCCGCAACCCGGAGGGCAGAGCAGAAACGGGGCGATTTCCGCGTCGCTCGTCGTCGACGATGAACCACATCGACTCCCTGCGAAAGACAAGGGATTAACGAAACACTACACTCGACAGGCCGCGGGAAACCGCGGCCTTGTTCGTTCGGTGTGGCGACGCGCGTGCCGGGGGTGCAAAAAAAGAAGGCCGCGGATAACCACGGCCTTGCGCTCGGATTAGTGTGTGGCTGACCACGTCACCATCGCCGAGCGATAGACGGAGAGGAGAGCATCGATACAGGCGCTACAACATCGCGGTGGCAAGCGCGGCCATGCCCCTGGCTACTTCTCGAGCGTCGCCACGGCGTCAGCGGTTCTTCTGATCGGCTGCCCTGCCTGCCGACGCCCGCGCTCCCCAACCCGCATCCTGTCTCGAGCCCCGACGGCCAATCCCGTCGGAGGCGCTCGGAAGGGAGAGTATTCAGTTAGCGGTGCCGGGTGGGCGGTGTCCCCTGCTTGGTATCAGGAGAGCTCCAACTCGATCGCACTTCGCGAGGGACCTCGCCACGGACGACTCACTCGCATCGCCAGGAACGCCACCACGGCGCGCCTTTCAAACCTCTCCTCCCCGTGTCTCTAATGTAGTTCCGAGGAGGAGAAAAAACACGAGCGATTGGAAAGATTTCGAACTTGCCAAAATCCCCCTCACCCGTTCCGCGCCAGTCCCATCCTCGTCGTACGAAGCCAGTCGGAGAGCTCGGCAGAGGGGAGCGGCTTGCTGAGGAAATAGCCTTGCCCGAGGTCGCAGCCGAGCTCGCGAAGCATCGCCCACGTATCGGCGTCTTCGATGCCCTCTGCAACGACCTGTCTGCCGAGGTTGTGCGCCAGGTCGATCGTCGCACGGACGATCTCCGCGTCGCTCGCGTTCCGCGTCATTTCCTTCACGAAGGACTTGTCGATCTTGATCTCGTCGACCGGGAGGCGCCGAAGGTACGCAAGCGAAGAAAAACCGGTTCCAAAGTCGTCGAGCGAAAGATGAACTCCCATCGCATGCACTTTTTCGAGCATGCTGATCACGCGGTCGGGTTCCGACATCATGCTGCTCTCGGTGATCTCGAGCTTCAGGAACTGCGGCTCGACTTTCCACCGGTCGAGAAGCGATTCGATGAGCTCGGGCAGGAACGACTCCTGCAACGTCCGCGTCGAGAGATTGACGGCGATCGAGATCGGCGTTCCTTCCGCCTGCCAGGCGCGGCATTGCGCCATCGCGATGTCGAGAATCTTCGTCGTCATCGGCTTGACGAGGCCGGTACGCTCGGCGAGCGGAATGAACTGCATCGGCGGCACCATGCCTCGCTCGGGATGGTGCCAACGAACGAGCGCCTCCACACGGGTGACGAGCCCAGAGCGCAGATGCGCCTTCGGCTGGTAGTGGAGGAGAAGCTCTCCTCCGTCGATCGCGCGTCGTAGCTCGTGCGCAACCGCGAGGTAGCCGGAGCGGTGCCGATCGCTCGTCTCCGAGTAGACCGCGTAGCCCGCCTGCGCTTCCTTCGCAACGTACATCGCGATGTCGGCGCGGCGGCGCAGCGCGTCGCCGTCAGAACCGTGAGCCGGAAAGAGCGCGATTCCGATGCTCACCGCGATATCGAACTTGTGTCCGTCGACGTCGACCGGCTGCTCGAATGCGGTGAGGACTTTCCGCGCGATCCGCTCGGCGACGTCGCGATTCCCTACCGCCGGGAGAAGCACGGCGAACTCGTCGCCCCCGACTCTCGCAACGGTGTCGGTGGCCCTTACGCTCCCCGATATTCGAATGCCCGCCTCACGGAGAATCGCGTCGCCTACAGCGTAGCCGTACGTGTCATTCACATCCTTGAAGTGGTCGAAGTCGATCATTACGATCGCCGCGACCTCGTCGCGTCGCGCCGATCCAAGGACCGTCTGGCGCAGTCGATCCTCGAGCAACGACCAGTTAGGGAGTCCCGTCAACGCGTCATGAAGCGCCTGATGTCGCAGCGCCTCCATCTGCGCGCGCCGCTCGCTCACGTCGCGAAGGATCGCAACCCAGTGCGTCAGCCTTCCGGTCGTTTCATCGCGAACCGGGACGAACTGCATCTCGAGCGCGACCTCCTGACCCCCGGGCCGGATCGCCGTGACCTCTCCCGCGAAGCGCAAGCCTTCGCCCATCCGCCGCCGCGCGAGAAGCATCACCTCGCGGTCCTCGGGGCGGACACTGATCAGCTTCAGCGGATTGCCCTCCGCCTCGCCCGCCGGAATTCCGGTGATGCGCGAAAAGCCTTCGTTCACGTAGAGCGTGCGCAGACGGAACGGGCGGCCCGCAGCCGCCATGATCATGATTCCTTCTCCGGCATTCTCGAGGGCGGAGGCGATGATCCGAAGCCACTCCTGCGCAAGTTGCCGACCTGCAACCTCCCGCCCCGCGCCTCCCGAGGCGGCGACGCGCGCGCGCAGCTGAGAGACTTCTCTCTCGAGCCGCTCGATCGCCCTGCGAAGCGCTTCGGGTGTCTCCTCGTCGATCGCCCGCTCCTTGATCAAATCAGCCCTTCTTTTCGGCGGATTCCCCGCCCTCGTCCGCGTATGCCGAATGAAGATGTACGGGCACCGACTTCGCTCGCATCCGAAGATTCAGCATCTCCACGAACACAGAGAACGCCATCGCAAAGTAGACGTAGCCCTTCGGAATGTGCATGCCCGTACCTTCGCCGACCAGCGTCGTACCGATCAGCAGCAGGAAGCTCAGCGCCAGAATCTTGAGTGTGGGGTGCTGTTCGACGAAATCGCCGATCGACTTCGCCGAGAGCATCATCACGCCGACCGAGATCACGACCGCGATGATCATGACCGGGAGATCGCGCGCCATGCCGACCGCGGTGATCACCGAGTCGAGCGAGAACACGATGTCGAGGAGCATGATCTGCACGATCACACCCGAGAACGACGGCGGCACGCTTTTGATCCCCTCGCCTTCGACTCCCTCGAGCTTGTGGTGAATCTCCAGCGTCGCCTTGCCGATCAGGAAGAGGCCACCTCCAAGCAGGATCATGTCGCGGCCGGAGAACCCATGCCCCATCACCTCGAAGAGTGGCTTCGTCAACCGCACGATCCAGGCGATCGACATCAGCAGCAGGATGCGCATGAACATCGCCAGCACGAGACCGACTTGTCTTGCTTTCCCCTGCTTCGCCGCCGGCAACTTCGAAGACAGAATCGAGATGAAGATGATGTTGTCGATACCGAGGACAATTTCGAGCGCAGTAAGTGTGAGTAGCGCGATCCACGCCTCAGGACTGGAAATCCAGCTCATCCGTCAGATTCTCCGGAGCTCGGTTGATTTTGAAACCGCTTCATCTTAGCCCGACGCGCCGCTCGCCACCAGCAGCACTATCGATTCCACCGTTACAGGACACCAGCCTTTTGCGGCTAACATAACCGCCGCCGCACCAACGGCCACGGAGATCCGATGAGCGCGAAGAAAACAATCCTGTTCCTCTGTACCGGCAACGCCGCGCGCAGCCAGATGGGGGAAGCACTCGCCCGACTCGACTGGGGCGACATCGTCGAGCCGCTGTCTGCCGGCTCGAAGCCCGCCGGATGGGTGCATCCACTCGCAATCGAGGCGATGGAAGATCTGGGCGTCGACATGAGCGGAGCCCGATCGAAATCGGCCGACGAGTTCCTCGGCCGCGACATCGATCTCGTCGTCACGCTTTGTGACTCCGCCGCGAATGACTGCCCCGTGTGGCCTGGTGCGAAACGGCTCATTCACATGCCCGTCGACGATCCGTCGTTCGGCGAAGACGATCCACTCACCCGATACCAACGCTTCCTCGAGCGACGCGACGAGATCCGAGAGATCATCACCAGGCTCGTCCACGAAATGGGATGGGCCGACGAAGGGGAGCGACGATGAACGCAGTGGTTCGCGGCGCCTTCGTCTGTCTCCTTCTCGTTGGATCTCAACTCATCGGAGCGGCTGAGCCTCCGCCTAACGGAGTCGCGATCGGTCCGCTCCTTCCGCCGGAGATCCCTTGGTCGGGAAAGAGCGAGTCGCTGATCTCAGGTCCGGGTGACCGCTGGATTACGCCAGCCGAGGCATCGGGCTTCGACACGACTCCGAGCTATGACGAGACCGTCTCCTGGCTCCGGAAGCTCGAGAAGGCTGACAGGCGCGTCCGGCTCATGTCGATCGGCCGGAGCCCCATGGGCCGCGACATCTGGATGGTCGTCGTGTCGAAGAACCGAGCGTTCACGCCCGAGAGTGCGAAGAAAGAGGGCAAGGCCATCGTTTTCTTCCAGGCCGGAATCCACTCGGGAGAGATCGACGGCAAAGACGCAGGAATGATGCTGCTCCGCGACGTCTTGATCAGGGGCACAAAGAAGGAGCTCCTCGACGGCGCGATCATCCTCTTCGTTCCGATCTTCAACGTCGACGGACACGAACGCGTCGAAGAGTACGGACGCATCAACCAGCGCGGACCGCGCAACGCAGGTTGGCGGAACACGGCCCAGAACCTCAATCTGAACCGCGACTACGTGAAGGCCGACACTCCCGAGATGCGCGCGATGCTTCGTGCCCTTCAGTCGTGGCAGCCGGACCTCTACGTCGACCTCCACGTGACCGACGGCGCCGACTACCAGTACGACGTCACCTTCGGTTTCAACGATGTCTGGGGCTGGTCTCCGACGATCTCGCGCTTCCTGAAGTCGACGCTCGCTCCCTCGCTCGATCGCGACCTTCGTGCGATGGGTCATCATCCCGGTCCACTCATCCAGGGCGTAGCGGGTGACGATCTCACCAAGGGAATCTACAACTGGAGCGCGACACCCAGGTTTTCGACCGGCTACGCCGACGCGGTTCACATTCCGGCGGTGCTCGTGGAGAACCACTCGCTCAAGAACTATCGCCGGCGCGTGTTAGGCACATACGTCGCGATGGAGAGCATGACGCGCGTCGTGAGTGCGAATCTCGGCGCCATTCGAACGGCGATTGCGGCCGATCGCAATGCGCGTCCCGCGGAGGTGTCGCTCTCTTTCGGGCCGAGCACGAAAGTGCCGCCTCGCATCAAGCTCGACGGCATCGAGGCTCGCTTCGAGCCATCGGCTGTATCCGGCGACATCCGAACCACCTTCACCGGAAGGCCGGTGACCCTCGACATCCCCGTCGTCGACTACGACACGGTGACCGCAAAAGCAGCGCGACCAAAGGCGTATTGGGTTCCCGCGACCAAACCCGAGGTGATCGAGCGCCTGAAAGCGCACGGCGTCGCGTTCGAGACGATTGGTGCACCACGCGAGCTCGAGGTCGAGATGTACCGACTCGACGACCCGAAGATCGACTCATCGCGCGCGTGGGAACCGAATCCGTTCGAGGGCCACGTGCGAATGACTGCCACAGTCATCCCCGAGAAAGGCCACCAGACCTTCCCCGCCGGGTCGATCCGCGTTCCGACCGACCAGCCGCTCGGGTTGATGGCGATGATCCTGCTCGAGCCGGACTCGCCCGACTCGCTCTTCCGTTGGGGCTTCTTCAATGAAGTTCTCTCGCGGATCGAGTACTACGAGGGCTATGTTCTCGAACCGATCGCCGAGGCGATGCTTGCGCGGGATCCTTCACTCGCGAAGGAATTCCGCGACAAGCTCGAGGGCGACAAGGAGTTCCGCGGCGACGCGACGAAGCGCCTCGACTGGTTCTACGAGCGGACACGCTTCGCCGATCAGCGTTGGCGCCTTTACCCGGTTGGAGTGGAGCGTTAAGACAATGGTGCCCGCAGACGCACCCGCCGAGATTCTCGAGCGCATCGCCTCGATTCGAGCGCGGCAGATGCTGCACGCGCCGGCCGTCGCCGCAACCGGAGCCAGGGAGCGGCAGCAGAAGTTGCTGCAGCTCGAACAGGCGATCCTCGCAAGGCGTCAGGCGATTCGCGACGCGGTGTGGGCCGACTTCCGCAAACCCGAATCCGAAGCCGACATCTCCGAGATCCTCGCGACCCTGTCGGAAGCACGTCATACGCGACGGCATCTCGCCGCATGGATGCGACCGCGTCGCGCTCCTGCAACGCTCGCATTCTTCGGTTCCAGGGCATGGATCGTGCCTGAACCGCGAGGTCGGGTGCTCATCATCTCGCCATGGAACTTCCCGCTCATGCTCTCCCTAGGCCCTCTCGTTTCGGCGGTTGCCGCCGGCAACTGCGTGGTACTGAAGCCGTCTGAGCTCACACCCGCCACGGCGAAGCTCATCCGGGAGATCGTCGGAGAGGTTTTCATCGAGGACGAGGTCGCGGTCATCGAAGGCGACGCGCGCGTGTCGGGCGCGCTGCTGAGCGAGCCGTGGAATCACATCTTCTTCACCGGAAGCACGGCAGTCGGACGCGTGGTCATGCGTGCCGCGGCTGAACATCTCTGCCCCGTCACCCTCGAGCTGGGAGGCAAATCGCCTGCGATCGTCGAGGCTGCGACGGACCTCGATGAGGCCGCGAAGAAAATCGTCTGGGGAAAACTGAGTAACGGCGGGCAGCAGTGCATCGCACCCGACTACGTGCTCGTCGAAAAGGCGGCGGAAGCGACGCTGATCGAGAAGCTGCAGAAAGAGATCGCGCATCGTTATGCGCCGGAGTCGGGTGGCGGCGCACCGATCGCTTCGATCATCGACGAGCGGCACTTCCGGCGCATCAGCGCGCTCATTGACGACGCGGTCGCCGACGGCGCGGAGATCGTGACGACCGGCGAGCGCGACGCGCGATTGCGACACCTGCCGCCAACCGTGCTTCGAAACGTCTCGTCCACCTCGTCGATCATGATGGAGGAGATCTTTGGGCCGGTGCTGCCCGTCCTGACGTGGGAGAAGCTCGACGACGCGATCCGCTTCGTGAACGACCGCCAGCCGCCGCTCGCCCTCTACGTATTCTCTCGGAATGAGCGAGTCGTCGATGCCGTGCTCCGTGGGACTCGCGCGGGAACGACGGCGATCAACGATGTCGTGATCCACTTCTCACACCCGAACCTGCCGTTCGGAGGATTTATGGAGAGTGGCTTTGGTCGTGGTCACGGGAAGGAAGGCTTCGAGACATTTTCGAACCTGCGCTCCGTACTCGAGCAGCCAAGACCCTTCGGACCGATGGCCCTCTTCTATCCGCCCTACACTCCGTCCGTCCGGAAGCTGATCGATTTCGCTCTCCGCTGGTTATGACCGCGAAAGTGGACAACTGCCCCGGGAACCCTTTTCGACCCAAAACCGACCCACTCGGCCGCAATTGACCCACGTATTAGACCCTAGCGGGTCTAAAATCGCGCCACTTCTCGCCCCTTCGATTCCTACCTCCACCGTTAAATATTTCCAAACACACGACTTGCTATCGTTTGGCGAGTTGGCATTTCTCCTGCTCTAAGAGGCGGCAGCGGAAGTTCAGGGAAACAGCGAAACCAACGCAATCAAACAATCAGAGAGATTCAGGAAAGGACAACATGAACTTCAAGAATACCTTCCTCGCAGTTGCCGCCGCCGCAACCTTCGCCGTTCCGGCCGTCGCCGCCGACGGTGGCTTCGCCCGTAATGAGTGGACCGACCACACCCCGTTCGTCATGAACGGCGAAGAGTTCGACAGCCAGGAAGACTTTCTGAACAGCGGCCGCCGTTGCGCGAGCAACGTCCAGCCAGCCGAAGCAGCCGCAATGGAAGCTGATTTTCATGGACGCATCATGGAGTCGGGCCTACCCGAGGTTTCGGGCGGCGTGATCAACGTTTACGTGCACAACATCACGAAGTCGAACGGCACGGGCGGCGCAACGAGCCAGATGATCAACTCGCAGATGAGTGTGCTCAACGCCGCGTACGCATCGACCGGCTGGAGCTTTAACCTCGTCAGCGCAACCAATGTCGCGAACGACTCGTGGTACACCGTCGGCTACGGCAGCGCCGCAGAGACGGAGATGAAGACCGCGCTTCGCCAGGGCAGCGCCGACGATCTCAACATGTACTTCGCGAACATCGGTGGCGGCCTCCTCGGCTGGGCAACCTTCCCGTCGTCGTACTCGAGCAAGCCGAAGATGGACGGCGTGATCATCCTGACGGCGTCGCTCCCGGGCGGCAGCGCTGCTCCTTACAACCTTGGTGACACCGCCACTCACGAAGTCGGCCACTGGATGGGTCTCTACCACACGTTCCAGGGCGGCTGCAAAGACGGCTCGAACGGTGGCGACTACGTTGCCGACACGCCGGCCGAGAAGTCCGCTGCCTACGGCTGCCCGACCGGCCGCGACACCTGCACCGGCAGGCGCTTCCCTGGCAAGGACCCGATCGAGAACTTCATGGACTACACCGACGACTCCTGCATGTACCTCTTCTCCGCAGGTCAGGACTCGCGCATGGACTCACTGTTCACGACCTACCGCTACGGGAAATAACTCGATTCCGCATCGATCGCGACGGGGCGCCTTCGGGCGCCCCGTTTTATTGCCCCTCACAATCTCCAGTCGATGACCAGCGATCTACAATCACGCGCGATGCAGACTGATGTTCACGTGAAGGACTCTCCCCTTGCCCGCTTCGGCACGGCAATCGCCTCGTTCATGGAGCGCTTTTTTCCCGACGCGTTCGTTTTTGCGCTCGTCGCCGTCGCCGTGGTCTTCCTCTTCGGACTAGGCGTTGGCGAAACGCCGCTCGTCCTCGTCGGGGCGTTCGGAGACGGCTTCTGGTCGCTCGTGCCCTTCACGATGCAAATGATCCTCGTGATCGTCGGTGGCTTCGTCGTCGCAAGCTCCCGACCCTGCTTCGTCATCATCAGGCGCGTCGCCGCATGGCCAGGGTCGCCGCGCTCCGCCGTTGCGTTCGTAGCGCTCTTCTCGATGACGACGTCGATGGTGTCGTGGGGCTTTTCTCTGATCTTCACCGGCCTCCTCGTGCGCGAGCTGGTCCGCCGCATCGACGGTCTCGACTTTCGTGCGGTTGGCGCGGCGGCCTACCTTGGCCTCGGAGGGGTCTGGGCGTTAGGGCTCTCCTCATCGGCGGCGATGATGATGGCAACTCCTTCCGCGATGCCAAAGGAGCTGGTCGCGATCTCGGGTGTCATACCGCTTACTCAGACGATCTTCCTCTGGCAGATCCTGCTCGTCGCTGCCGTCCTCATCGCCCTCTCCGTGACGATTGCCTGGTTCTCCTGTCCTTCTCCGGCGAACGCGAAGACCGCGGCGATGATGGGAATCCACTTCGACGATCCGACCGTCGGAGCCGACGAGGCTACAACTCCTGCGGAGAGACTCGAGCGCTCGCCCATCCTCACGCTCTTCGCCGTGTCACTTCTGCTTCTCTACCTCGGCATGCGCATGAGCGAGAAAGGCGCGCTCGCAGCGCTCGACCTCAACAACTTCAATCTCGCCTTCATCGCCTTCGGGATGCTGCTTCACTGGCGTCCTCGGTCGTTTCTCAAGGCGGTCGCGAGCTCGGTACCAGCGACGTCGGGCGTGCTCATTCAGTTCCCCTTCTACGCGGGCATCTTCGGCCTGATCACTTACACATCGATCGGACACGTCCTTTCGAGCTACTTCGCGTCGATCGCGACGCATGACACGTACAACGTGATCGTCAGCATCTACTCATTCGTCCTCGGCGTATTCATCCCTTCTGGCGGCGGCAAGTGGGTCGTCGAGGCGCCATACGTGATGCACGCCGCAACCGAGCTGAAGATGCATCTCGGATGGACGGTTCAGACCTACAACGCCGCGGAAGCGCTGCCCAACCTGCTGAATCCGTTCTTCATGCTTCCACTCATGGGAATCCTGAACGCGAAGGCACGCGATCTCGTCGGTTACTCGATCCTGCAGCTCCTCTTCCATGCGCCCGTGGTAATCATCCTCTGCTGGCTGCTCGCCTACACGCTTCCCTATACCCCGCCCGTCATGCCGTAGCATCCTGCAGGAACCCGCTCGCATTCCGTACGTGAATGGCGGTTTGCGCAGCCCCCGCACGAGCGGATTGGCTACTTCGCCAGATACTCGGTCGGAATCGAATAGCCCTGAGTGCCGCGTGGCACGTCGACCTTGCCTTCGAAGACCAGCCGAATCGAGCCATCGCCGTTCCGCTCGTAACGCCAGCGCGTGCGGCTGCAGCTCGACGTCGCGAGGTCGTCCGCCTGGTCCGGCCATGCGCGGTCAGCGGTCGCAGTCCGGCGAGCCTTGAGCTCCACGATCTTTGAGGTTCCTTCGATCGCGATCTTCGCCATCGCAACACGCGAGAACGCAAGGTGCGTCGACGGTAGAAAATCGCCCGCGATGACTCTCGCAATTCGGGGAACGCGCGATTCGATCGAGGCGGCGATCGCGCGGCTGTCGATGTCGCAGGGCTCTGCGCGCTGCAGTTTCAGCAGTTCGTCGACGGTCACATTCTCCATCTCGGTCAAGCCCCACTGTACGAATGGCCTCGTCGCGACTTCGCGAACGATGCGACCGACATGCGGACTCTCAGCGCGCGCAGCGTCTCGCATCTGTTCGACGAAACCGGCGCCAAAGACCGCTTCGGACGACGCGTTCCACTCCGCGCGGCAGGAGTCGAGCATCGAACGGTGAAAATCGAACCGCTCGACCTCGCCGAACCAGGCGGGCGTCGGGCCTTCGAGCTTGCGCGATACACCTGCAATTCCGCGCACCAACGCGACGCCGATCAGCTGACTGATCATCTCGGGTCTCGAGAGCATCCCCTTCGCCAGCGTCCAGGCTGCGCCCTGTGCGCGCCACGCGCGAGCGTCGTCACCGGCGCGCTTTGCCGAGAGGCTCACCGCCGAAAGCAATCGGGAGAGCTGCATCTGCCCCAACAGGTTGGGCAGCGGCCTCGACTGCGAATTCCCCTCGAAACTCACTGGCCAGCGTGGAGCATCGCCGCGTTCGAGCGTCGCGAGCAGCATATCGATCGGCGCCCGATTCTCCTCGAGATAGCGGCTCACCTCCTCCGGTGGAGCGGTAATCGAGTCGTCCGGAGCCTCGACCGATGCCTGGATCCAACCGTCAGCCGCCTGTTTAAAGCGCACGAATTGCGCCTTGTCGATCGACCCTTCTGCCAGCGCATCGAGCTCGGGCTTCGGCATCATCCCGATGCCTAACGTCATCGCCGCCCCCTCGAGGGCTGTTGCGACGTCGTTCTTTGCCTTCACAGGCGGGAACTTCGCGGCGAAGGCTTCGTCGGACTCGATCGTCCGCCACTTCTTCGCAATTGCACTACTCGCGTTCGATGCGAGCATTCCAACGATCCCGTACACGAGCGCGACGAGTACGACGACGAATCCCACGACAGTAGCAACCTTCTTCATCTCGACTCCTGAGGCCTTTCGACCGATTGTCGCATGTACGACGCGGTGAGTCTCCGGAAGGTCACACCAGCCTCGCGTGCCATGCGCGCCACTCTGCGGATGCGTCGCGAGAGCGACATCCCTCAGCGTCCGATGACCTACGCCCTACGAACCGCCGATCGGGAATTCATCGCGCGCCGCCAACATTAGGCACGCCCGAAGCCGATGTCTCCAACCTTCACTCGAACAACCGTCATCGTGGCGGCAGTCGTTTGCCTGACACCGTGGATCTCACCACCCGTGGCGTTGGCAATCGGCCTCGCGATCGGCCTAACGCTCGGCAACCCGTGGCCGAAGGAGACCGCGAAAGCGACGAAACTGCTTCTGCAGGCCTCGGTTGTCGGGCTGGGATTCGGGATGAACATGGAGGCCGTCATCCGTGCGGGGACAGAGGGAATCGGCTTCACGATGGCGACGATCGCCGGGACGCTTCTGCTCGGAGCGATCCTCGGGCGTAGCCTCTCGATTTCACCACGCACGACGCACTTGATCTCCTCCGGCACCGCGATCTGCGGCGGGAGCGCAATCGCCGCAGTCGGGCCCGTCATGGGCGCATCAGACGAGGAGATGTCGGTCTCGCTCGGCACGGTCTTCATCCTCAACGCGATCGCACTCTTTGCCTTCCCTCCGATCGGCGTGGCCCTCGGCCTTACGCAGTCGCAGTTCGGCATCTGGTCCGCGGTCGCGATTCACGATACGAGCTCGGTCGTGGGCGCTGCCTCGAAGTTTGGCGCCGAGGCACTCCAGATTGCGACGACGGTGAAGCTGACACGTGCGCTCTGGATCATCCCTCTGGCGCTCGCCACCGCCTTCGCGGTCCACCGGCGCGCGGCGAAGGTGACGGTCCCCTGGTTCATCGTCTTCTTCTTCGTCGCCGCGGCGGTGCGAACCTGGGCCGGCAACCCCTTCGACGTCTTCGCCCATATCGTCTTCGGGGCGCGCCGCGGACTGACGCTGACGCTCTTCCTTATCGGCGCGAACCTGACGCTGCCGAAGCTGAAAGCAGTCGGTGCGCGTCCGCTGATCCTCGGCGTCGCACTCTGGATCGCCATCTCACTCGCCACGCTCGCTGCCGTTCGCACCCTCGTGTAACGTCCGGCACCGCCGTCAGATCACGTACCGCGCGCGCAAATCTCCCCCCCTCTGGTACATTGCACAGATCGCACGAGTCCCCTGGAGGCCATCGTTGTCGTTCCTTCGTCTCTGTCTAGCCATGTCGATGCTCGCCACAACCTCGGCGGATCTGGCGCAGCTCCCGCCTCCAGCCGAAGCCGTATCAGCCACACGAACGATCACCGCGGAAGCTCATCGGTCGGCGGTACGCTTCCTTGCAGACGACCTGCTCGAGGGTCGCGGGCCCGCTACGCGCGGCGACGCGCTCACACGCCTCTGGCTCGCCACCGAGCTCGAGGAGCTCGGCCTCGAGTCGGGGTTTGGTGACTCGTGGCAGCAGGAGTTCGACGTCGTCTCGGTCTCCAGCAACGTTCCCAAGAGCTGGACGTTCAAGGGAAAGTCGGGGGAATCATCCCTCGGTTACTGGGATGACTTCATCGCGACGAGCGGTAGCCAGACGCCGATCACAGAGATTACCGACTCCGAGCTCGTCTTCGTCGGATACGGCATCGAAGCACCCGAGTACAAGTGGAACGATTTCAAAGGCGCCGACCTCGCGGGGAAGCTGCTCGTGATGCTCAACAACGATCCCGACTGGGATCCGTCGCTCTTCGCCGGACAGACAAGGCTCTACTACGGACGATGGACGTACAAGTACGAGAGTGCAGCTCGTCAGGGCGCTGCAGGCGCGATCATCATCCACACGACCGCGTCGGCCGGATATCCGTTCCAGGTGGTGCAGAGCTCGAACAGCGGAGCGCAGTTCTCGCTGCCGCCGAGCGGAGCGCCGGCGCTGCCGGTACAGGCATGGGCGACCGAAGAGTCCGTGCGCCGGTTGCTCGCAGCGAACGGATTCGACCTCGACAAGCTCGTGACCTCCGCGAAGTCGCGGGAGTTCAAGCCGGTGCCTCTCGGTCTTCGCACATCGCTCCGGCTCGAGAACGAGGTCGAGCGCGTGAAGACCGGAAACGTCGCAGGATTGCTCCGAGGACGCGACGACGCTCTCGCAAAGGAAGTCGTCATCTATACCGCTCACCACGACCATCTTGGAGTCGGACACGATGACGGTACAGGCGATGCCATCTACAACGGTGCCCGCGACAACGCAAGTGGCGTGGCTCAAGCGCTGACGATCGCCCGCGCGTTTGCCTCGCTTCCGCAGCGACCGAAGCGATCGATTCTCTTCCTGTTCGTCGCCGCCGAAGAACAGGGGCTCCTCGGATCGGAGTACTTTGCGGCGCACCCAACGTTTCCCGCTGGAAGGATCGCCGCCAACATCAACTTCGACAGCGCGAACATCTGGGGACGCACGCTCGATCTGACGCAGATCGGTCACGGCAAGTCGACTCTCGATGACGTCGCGCGGAAGTACGCGGCGATGCAGGGGCGGGAGCTCGTGCCCGATCCGGCACCGGAGAATGGCTCGTTCTACCGTTCGGACCAGTTCAACTTCGCGAAGATCGGCGTTCCCGCGCTCTATCTCAAGGGAGGCGTGAAGTTTCGCGCGCACCCCGATGGCTGGGGAAAGAACACGGTCAAGAGTTACACGCAGTCGAGTTATCACCAGCCGACTGACGAGCTCGACGGGAGCTGGAATTTCGAAGGAATGGTCGAGGACTCGACGGTGGCATTTCTCTCGGGGCTCGAAGTCGCCGATGCAGCGGCCCTCCCTTCGTGGACGCCCGGTGACGAATTCGAAGCGGCACGGGTCAAGGCATTGAAGGACGTCGCGGCGGACAGCGCCGGATCGGGCAACTGACATGAGAATCGCGCACATCGCGGCAGAATGCGCTCCGTTCGCGAAGACGGGAGGGCTCGGAGACGTCGTTGGATCCCTCCCTATTGCGCAGGCCGAGCTGGGGCACGAGGTCAGCGTCTGGTTGCCGCTTTACCGGCAGGTGTGGCAGGCGCTGGACAAGCTCGCGATCAAGCCGGAGATCGCGCTCGACCCATTCAAGATCGACCTCGGTTTCAACCGCTACGAAGTCGGCATTCTTCGCGTCTACCTCCCCGGCTCGCTCGTGCCGCTCTACCTCGTAGGATCCGACCCGCATTTCGATCGGCCCGAGATCTACGCAAAAGCCGCCGACGGCGGTGACGATGGTGTCGTGCGTTACTCGCTCTTCGTGCGCGCCGCGATGGAAGGAATGAAGCGGCTCTGGCAACCGCCCGAAGTCCTTCACGCGCACGACTGGCATACGGCGCTCGCGCCGATGGCGCTTCGGTGGGACGATCCGAAAGACTGGGTCTTCAATCACACGATCAGCGTGTTGACGATTCACAACGCGTCGTACCAGGGAATGTACGGTCCCGGCGCTTTCGTCCACCTTGGCCTGCCGCGCAGGGCCTACAGGTGGACGGAGTGGCACGGCGCAGTCAATCTGCTCAAGGGAGGGATCGAAGCCGCCGACGCAATCACGGCGGTATCGCCTAACTTCGCGCGCGAGCTCATGACGCGCGACGGCGGCTTTGGCCTCGATCCGATCCTCGGGCGCCGTTGGCAGAGCGTCATCGGCATCGTCAACGGAATCGACCCGAAGGTGTGGAACCCGAAAGTCGACTCGAAGATCCCGCACAAGTACGGCCTCGACGAGCTCGCGAAGAAGAGAGACAACCGGCGCGAGCTCCTGCAAATCGCCGGAATGAACCCCGACGATCCCGGCTTCGTCGTCGGCGCCGTTGGCCGCCTCACCGAGCAGAAGGGCTACGACATGCTCTTTCCTGCGATGCACGACCTGCTCAACCAGGGCGTTCGTGTGATCATGCTCGGCTCGGGCGAGCGGCAACACGAGAGCTCACTCCATTGGTTCTCCGAGAACGCACCGGGACGATTCTGGGGATACGTCGGATTCCAGGACAACCTCGCCCATCTCATCGAGGCGGGAACCGACTCATTCGTGATGCCGTCGCGCTTCGAGCCTTGCGGACTCAACCAGCTCTACTCCCTCGCTTACGGCACACCGCCGATCGTCCGACGCGTCGGAGGACTCGCCGACACCGTCACGGGCTACAACGGCTTCAATCGCTGGGAGGCGTCGGGCTTTACGTTCGAGGAGCCGAGCCCTTACGCGCTGCGCGACACGATCATGTGGGCGCGTCACTGCTATCACGACCCGTCGCTCTGGACTCAACTCGTTCGCAACGGCATGACACAGGACTGGTCTTGGCATCACTCCGCGCAGACCTACATGAACGTCTATCAGCGGGTGCGGGAGTTCCGAGGAATGCGGTAAGGCTTGGAATGGCCTCTCTCGTCACAGTCGGCAACTACCCGGATCTGGCATCGGCCGAAGTGGCCGCGTCGCTGCTCGAAGCAGCCGGAATCGCGTGCATGATTCCCGACGAGAATTTCGCCGGACTCAGCTGGCAGATGGGATCCGCGATCCAAGGAATCCGACTGCAGGTAGCTCTGAACGAGCTCGACGCCGCCCGCCAAGTGCTGGCGATCCACGAAGTCCCGTCGCCAATGGCGCAGGAGCCACAGACGTCGCTGCATGACGAGCGCTGCGTAGCCTGTGGATCGGAGTCGATCGGCCCGCCGAGATGGAAGAACCGCACCAAGGCGATCGCGATCCTCTTTCCTCTCGCACTACTCGCGTGGCCGATTCTCGCCGCGGTGAAACCGCGGCTGCAGTGTTCGTCGTGCGGCCACGCGTGGCGGTGAGCGCCCTCGCCACGGACCGCGTCGAATCGTCCCGTCACGCCGATCGCATGGTGCATGACCACCTCTGGGGACGCTCGGTTTTCCAAGCCGCTCAGGCGGTGGCGTCGGCTTCCTGACGTCGATAAAGGAGCTGGAAGAGCGGCGACGCCATCAGTGTCGTGACGACCGCCATCGTCACCATCATCGTGAAGAGCATCGGCGTGATCAGCTTCTTCTCGAGGCCGATGTTCAGAATGATCAATTCCATCAAGCCTCGGGCATTCATCAGAGTTCCGACGATCAACGCATTGCGCCAGCTCTCGCCGCTGATCTTCGCGGCGAGGAGGCAGGCAACTCCTTTCCCTCCAATCGCTGCGAGCACGATGATCGCGGTCAGCGACCAGAGGCCTGCCGTGTTGACCAGGCCTAACTGGGTGTTGAGCCCCGAATAGACGAAGAACACCGGCAGCAGCAGCGACGTCGTGACCATTTCGCTCTTTTCAATCACGAGCGCGGAGAACTGCCCCTTCGGCATGCAGGCGCCGAGGATGAAGGCGCCGAACACGGCGTAGATGCCGATGTAATCGGTGAACCAGGCGCAGAGCATCAGTACCATCATCAAAAGCGTGAAGAGGCCGACGCCCGGTTCATCGGCAGCGCTCCCGCCCCTCTGATGCCACCACTCGAAGCCGCGCAACCAGCCGCGACCGACGACGACCATGAAAAGGCCATAGGCGATGCCGCCGCCAATTGCCATCATCGCAATCTGCGGATTCGACTGGAAGCTTGCAAGGACTACCGCGAGCAGGCACCAGGCAATCGCGTCGTCGATCGAGCCGGCCGCGAGTGTCACCACGCCGAGCCGTGTGTTGGTGATGTCCTTCTCGTAGAGAATCCGAGCGAGCATCGGAAACGCCGTAATCGACATCGACGCGCCCATGAAGAGCGCGGCGCCCCATCCCGACAACCCTGGCTGAAAGAGGTCGGCATTGCCACGAAGCACGAATGCGATGAGCGCACCGAGCGCAAATGGCACGACAATCCCGGCGCCCGAGATCAGTCCTGCACTCTTCGCCCGGCCTCTGATGTATTCGGGATTGAATTCCAGCCCGACGATGAACATGTAGAGCACGAGTCCCAGCTGCGCGAGGACGTAGAGAATCGACATCGACGGATGCGTGATCGTGACGCCGCCAACCGTCGCCTTGATCGGAAAGAGCCACGCCTGCACTTCGGGAGCCACCAGACCGAATAGCGATGGTCCGAGAAGCACGCCCGCGATCATCTCGCTGACGACCTGCGTCTGGCCGAAGAATCGCGTGCCGATCCAGCCGATCGCCCGGCAGACCGCGAGAATCACGGTCAACTGCAGGAAGAGGCGCAGTACCAGGTCGAAGTTCGACATGAACGAGGGTTTCCTTCGGCGAATCGAATTGGGAGCGGCGAATCGTAGCACGGGAGAGCGCCAACAACTCCGCCTCGGAGACTCCTCAAGGCGAAAGCACTAACCCACGCCAGCGCTCTGGTACGGCAGCCCCGCCGGAGGCGCCATCTTCCGGTCTGCGTGCTTGCGCATCGCTGCATCGCAGACCGCGTAACCCCAGTTGATCAGCCGCTCCTGCAAGAGATCCGGCATCGCCGCAAGCCTCGTCTCGACTTCAGCGAGCTGCATCGTCGCAGCGTGAGGACATCCGATCGCGTCGTCGAGCCGGAAGTGTGCGATGTCGGAGCGGATCCCCCAGTACGCCCCCTTCCTCTTTCCTCTCCGCAACGAGCTCACCACCTGGCGCTTCCTGAGACAGCGCACCTGGTTGTCGACGAGGTCCATGACGCGCCGGCTCTGCCCGGCCCACTCGCTGTGAGGATCGGGCTCGGGACCTAACCTCCCTCCCGCGTCGCTCACGAGGATCGTTCTGTAGCGCTTCCATGCCGTTTCCAGGCCAAGGTTGTCGTAAACGCCGCCGTCGCAGAGTACGACTTCCGACGTGAATGGCTCGCGATGGAGATCCTCGAATCCGTCAGACGGGGCGAGGTCCCTGGGATCGATCGTGAGGCGCACAGGTCCCAGGAACGGCGGAAAGGCCGACGACGCTGCCACGGCGAGCGCGAGCGACACCTTCGGACTCCGTACCTGTCCTACGCGGTAATCGCGCATGTACGGCTTCATGAATCGCCAGAGCGCGCCGCTCTGCATGTTCGTCGCATTGATGACGAAGCGGGGCCTGTCGGGAAGATCCTGGAGCGTCGCCTTTCCGAAGAGGTGCTTCCGATAGCTCTTCTCGATGCGATCGGAGATCGAAGTCCCTGGCGTGATCAGCCCGCGCGCGATCGCCGGAAGATCGATCGTAACCGATGCGATCCGGCGAAGCGGGGCCACCATGAGCTCCTCGAATTTCGCACTTCGGCCGGCCGTTCCTAGCTCGAGCCGGCTCCATGTTAGGCCGAGCATCGCGGCGGCGATCGAGCCGCCCGACACGCTCGACACGCGGTCGAGCCTCGGAAGCCAGCCCGCTTCGTTCAGGCGCCAGAGCGCGCCCACGTGAAAAAGCATCGCCCGGTAGCCGCCTCCCGAAAGACAGAGGGCGACGCCATCGCGGAGCGCGCCGCGGCGCGCTCCCGTCCTGATCGCCTCGACGGGAGAGAGGAGGTCGGGACTCGTTTCGTCCCTGGGAACGTGTTCTGGTGGCATCGCGAAATGGTACTCCGCACGCGCGTCGGCGCGCCGAATTCTGCTACTCTTTCGAGATCATGCAGCCGTCGTTGCAGGGCTCCCTCAAGTCGTTCAGGCTGTTCGACTTGTTGACGTTCCTTTCCCTGTGCAAGAAGACGGGTACGCTGATGCTCGCACGAAACGGCAGCTCGGCGACCGCGTACTTCCGCGCTGGCGAGCTCGTCTTTGCCTCGACCGATCAGGAGCGCCTGCGGATCGGCACGATCATGCGCGAGCGCGAGCTCCTCGACGCCTCGCAGGCCGCACGCGTCGCCGAGGGCCAGGCGTCAGACGAGCGTTTCGGCGCGTCGGCCGTCCGGCTCGGGCTCGTCTCCGACGATCAAGTCCGCGCCGTGCTGAAGGTCCAGGTCTCCGAGATCATCTACGACGCTCTGACCTGGAGCGAAGGCGACTTTCTGTTCCACGATCCAATGGAATTGCCCGACTGGGCCGTGACGATTGCCGTCGACCTCACGAACCTGATCATGGAGGGAGCACGCCGCATCGACGAATGGGAGCAGTGCCTGCAGCTCCTTCCCGACGACCAGGTCGTCTTCCGAGTGGCCGACGATCCAGAACTGCAGGAGCGCATCAGCCTTTCGCTCGACGAGTGGAAAGTACTCTTCCGTTTCGACGGCCACAAAAACCTGAAGCAGATTCTCGAGGAGTCGGCAGAGCAACCGCTCGACCTCTACCGGGTCGTGTATGGGCTACTGGCGAGCAACCTGATCGAGGAAGCGCCGGCTGACCCATCGACGCGCAATACTCTGCGACAGCAGATGAGCGAGCCGATTCCGTCACCCGCGGGCCACACAGGAAAGATCATGAGTCCGGCGGCAATCGAGATCAGCGATGAGGAGTGGAAGGAGCTCGAAGACGACACGCGACTTCTCGTTTCCGGAGAAGCGACGCTCTCGCGCCGCGACGTCAAGCGCATGACGACGAGCACTCCTCGGCTTCGGGCGATTCCACCAGACGGCGAGGCTCGCTTCTTCCCGCTCGACGGTGCCGCATATGTCATTGGTCGTTCGAGCGACGCGGCGATCCGCTTCAACGACACCGGCGTCTCCGCGCGACACGCGAAGCTGACTCGCGAGCGCGACGGCTACGCGATCGAGGATCTCAACAGCCGCAACGGCACGTTCGTCAACGATGTCGCCGTCGAGCGACGGCTCCTTCGCGACGGTGACGAGATCCGTGTCGGGCGAGTCGTGATGCAGTACCAGGTGTTGTACAGCGTTGATTGACGCGGACGTGGCGATCGTACGGGCGGTTAGGCCTGGCCGGTTCTCAGGAACCAGAGCGACGAACGTTGAGCTCTGAATCCAGAAAGGAGCCGCACTCGATTGCTGGATTCACGAGTCATCGTTCATCGTTCCAACTTCAGATTTTCCCCGCCGCGCTCCCCGCAACCCTTCCGCTTGCCCATGCCCACTGGAAGTTGAAGCCGCCGATGCGGCCGTCGACGTCGAGAATCTCGCCGCACAGAAAGAGCCCGCGACATCGCTTCGACTCCATCGTCGTCACGTCGACCTCGTCGAGAGGCACACCTCCCGCCGTGACCTCCGCGAAGGCGTAGCCGCGGTTTCCGGCGATCGGAAGCGGAAGCGCGGTCAGGGCATGCACCACCCGCCGCCGGTCGTCGCGCGCGAGCCTGCCAAGGGCCGTATCGGGCGCGACTGACGCCCCCTCGCGCAGCAACCCGTCCGCAAGCCTGTCGGAGAGCCGCGACCGCACGAGATTCAGGAGCGTGCGGCGCGGCCCCGCCTTCGCCTCCGCGACGATCCACGCCTCGACCGACTCGAAGTCTTCGCCTGGAACGAAGTTCGCGACGATCGCCGCCTCGCCGCCGGAGGATGCGGCGATCCAGTGCCGGCTCATGTCGAGAACCGCGGGGCCGCTCAGCCCGAAGTGAGTCAAGAGCATCGATCCTTGGACTCGTTGACGGACTCGCCCTCGAGCGTCGCGGAGCTCCAGCGTGGCGTCGCAGCTGACTCCCGAGAGCGCGGTGAGCCAATGGCCGGACTCGAGGAGAAGCGGGACGAGCGCGGGAAGCGTCGGCGTGACCGACTGACCTAACGCCTGCGCCATCGCATATCCCGCGCCGTCGCTTCCGCTCTTTGGAATGCTGAGACCTCCGGTCGAGAGTACGATGCGACGCGCGCGCAGTGATCCCGTGACCGTCTCCACGGCGAAGCCTTCGCCGATCGGCGCGACCGAGACGACACGAGATGCCGTCCGGATCTCCGCCCCGGCGCGCCCGACCGCTCCGACGAGCGCGTCGAGCACCGTCGCTGCGCGGTCCGTGACCGGGAAGAGCTTCCCCGTCTCCTCACGCTTCAGCTCGACGCCAAGATCGCGGAAGAATGCGATCGCATCGTGCACACCGAAGGAGCGGAGAACCTTCGACACGAGATTGCGGTTCGAGCCGTTGAAATCCTCGGCCCTCACCCTCTCGTGCGTGACATTGCATCGCCCCCCGCCCGAGATGAGAATCTTCGCGCCGAGTCTCGACGCGCCATCGAGCGCGAGTGTCGTTGCACCTTCCCGCGCGGCAAAGTACGCCGCCATCAACCCGGCGGCTCCCGCACCGACGATCGCGACGTCGACCCAGGGCGTGCTCGCCGACAGGTTCGTCTTCGACTCCGCGGTCAACTGAGTGTTCTGTGGGTGAATTGGGTGCGGTTTCGTCAAATTCACGGACTGAACACTACTCTTCGAGCCGGAACCCGACCTTCAGCTTGACCTGGAACTGGGCGACCATCCCATCGACGACGCGGCCGCGCATCTCCGTGACCTCGAACCAGTCGACATGCTTCAGTGTCTTTGAGGCACGCCGCACTCCCGCATCCGCCGCCTTCGCGAACGACTCGCTCGACGTACCGACGATCTCGACGAGCTTGTAGATGTGATCTGACATGGGACCTCCCTCATTCGAGCTGATTCGTGAAGGATACAACGAGGACACACAGTCGATTTCGAAATCGGAGAGCGCCTCATTCCCTTCCGATCATCTCGACCTCGACCAGCAGCTCAGCGCGGCAGATATCGCCACGCAGCCACAGGCACGTTGCGTCGTCCCCGATTCGAGGAAGGAATCGCTCGCGAATCGTCTCGAGATCCTCTTCGCGCTTCACGTAGATGCGATAGAGCGCGCCTGCCGCCTCGCGCAGACTGCGCAGCTCGCGCCCTGCCGCAGCGCCGTAGACGAGTCGCAGGTTCTCGACGGTCTCGTCGACCTGTGCTGCAGCGTCGCCGCAATGAAGACTCACGTGTCCGACGATGCTCGCGGTTCCGGAAACGAAGATCAGCGCCCCACCCTCCGTCTCCACTCTGCTCGCCCGCGCAAACGAGGGGCTCTTGGGACCGTATTGCCGAGGATAGTGAAATGCGCTTACTTGCCTCGGATTCTCGAAGTAGCCTGCGGACCGCCTCGACGCGACGACCGTCACGAGGAGACCGTCGCCACTCGTGCCGACAGCACTCGCCGCGGGCAGATCTCCCTCCAGCGAGTAGCCCGCCGATTCGAACGCCGCGTAGCGTCCCGTGCAGAACGCCTGATAGCGCTCGAGTCCGTCGTTCTGCACGAGGATGCGCGGGAACTGGTTCCACAGCCTGAGAATGTTCGGGAAGCCAGCGCGGCGAACGAACGAAATGACCGACCGATACGAATCGTCCGCGCGGGCCGCGATCGGCCCGGCGTCCGCGACCGCAATCGCCCCCACGAGCAGGTCACCCGCGCTCGACCAAACCACCGCGCCGTCGACTCCACGCTCGATGGGAAGATCGGTTCGCCAGACCTCCGCATGCGCGTCGCCCAACACCGGCATCGCCAGTCCGATGCGAAGAGGAGAGGTTACCGAGGCCTCGATCGTCCCAGGCACGACGACGGCCAGAAGCCCATCCGCGCTCTCCGGGACGACGGTTGTGTAGTCGATTTCGAGCTGCTGGACCGCTTCCATGGACGGCGCGAACGATACCCGATCGGGAGCCGCTTGTCAGCGATCGCGAGCACACCCGCGGCCCCTCCTGAAACTTCGGCGTCGAAGCTTCGTAGAGATGGGAGGGGGGCGGTGCGCCTCCCTTGCTCAGTGACCATCCACCCGACAAATCGTTAACTGGAGGCAATCGCATGAGAAGCACTCGCGCAGCCGTGCTCGGCATCGCGCTCTCGCTCTTCGTTTCTGCGCCACTCGTCGCGGCGTCGCAAGCGAAGACAAAAGGCGCCATGACCGGCCCGGTCGCCAAGATCGACCCGAGCTCGATCGACATACCCTACAAGCAGTTCGCCCTCGACAACGGTCTCACCCTGCTCGTCCACGAAGACCACAAGGCGCCGATCGTCGCGGTCAACATCTGGTACCACGTCGGCTCGAAGAACGAGCCCGCGGGCCGATCCGGCTTTGCCCATCTCTTCGAGCACCTGATGTTCAACGGCTCGGAGAATTACGATCAGGACTACTTCCAGGCACTCGAGCGCATCGGTGCAACCGACCTGAACGGCACCACGAACGAGGACCGGACAAACTACTTCCAGAATGTCCCGACGAATGGTCTCGACCAGGTTCTGTGGCTCGAGTCCGACCGGATGGGCCACCTGCTCGGCGCGGTCGATCAGCCGCTCCTCGACGAGCAGCGCGGCGTCGTGCAGAACGAGAAGCGCCAGTGGGAGAACACGCCGTATGCCGTCGCCGAGGAGTTGATCACGAAGGCGACCTTCCCGGCGCATCACCCCTATTCGCACACCGTCATCGGCTCGATGGCCGATCTCGATGCAGCAAAGCTCGAAGACGTCAAGGAGTGGTTCCGCACCTACTATGGCGCCGCGAATGCCGTGGTGGTCGTCGCCGGTGACATCGACGCCGAGACGGCGCTCGCCAAGGTGAAGCACTACTTCGGCGACATCCCGGCTGGCCCGCCGGTCGCGCGCCACGACCAGTGGCCAGCGAAGCTCACCGAGCCTCAACGCCAGTTGGTTCATGATCGCGTGCCTCAGGCGCGCCTCATCCGCGTCTTCAACATCCCCGGCTGGGGTGTGCAGGACGCGGTCTACCTCGACCTCGTCAGCGACGTCCTCGGCTCGGGCAAGAACTCGCGCCTCTACAAGCGCCTTGTCTACGACGACCAGATCGCGACGAACGTGACCGCGGCGATCGACCAGCGCGAGATCGCCGGCCAGTTCCGGATCGAAGCGACCGCCCGCCCCGGAGACGACCTCTCGAAGGTCGAGAAGGCGATCGACGAGGAGCTCGCGAAACTCTTCGAGAAGGGGCCGACCCAGGAAGAGCTCGACCGCGTCCGCACTGAGTACTTCGCCCGCTTCATTCGCGGCATCGAGCGGATCGGCGGCTTTGGCGGCAAGTCCGACATCCTCGCGCAGAGCACCGTCTACGGCGGCTCGCCCGATGCGTGGAAGACCAACATGAAATTCGTCGCCGACGCGAAACCGGCAGACCTTCTTGCCGCTTCGAAGCGCTGGATGACCGGCGGCGTCTACAACCTCGAAGTCCTCCCCTTCCCGCAGTACGTCAACGCGAAGGAAGGTGCCGACCGATCGAAGCTTCCCGAAATCGGCACGGCGCCGGCGCCCGTCTTCCCCGCGATGGAGAAGGCCACACTATCGAACGGCCTCAAGGTCATCATTGCGAGCCGCAAGAGCGTCCCGACCGTGAACATGTCGCTGATGGTCGACGCCGGCTACGCAGCCGACCAGGGGGCGACCCCTGGCACGGCGTCGCTCGCGATGAACATGCTCGACGAGGGGACGAAGACGCGCTCCTCGCTCCAGATCAGCGACGAGCTCTCGAAGCTCGGCGCCACGCTCAACAGCGGCTCCGACCTCGATACGTCGTTCGTCGGCATGTCGGCACTCAAATCGGCCCTCGAGCCGTCGCTCGCTCTCTACGCCGACGTCATCCTCAACCCCGCGTTCCCCCCTGAGGACTTTGCACGCCTGCAGAAACAGCAGATCGCTGGGATTCAGCGCGAAAAGGTGAATCCGATCCAGATGGCGCTCCGCGTAATGCCAAAGCTGATGTACGGCAGCGGTCACGCGTACTCCGTCGAGTTCACCGGGAGCGGCACCGAGGCGTCGGTGGCGAAACTCACGCGCGAGGAGCTTGCGAAGTTCCACGGCACATGGTTCAAGCCGGACAACGCGACGTTGGTCGTCGTCGGCGACACCACCATGGCCGAGCTCCGTCCGATGCTCGAGAAGACGTTTGCGTCGTGGAAGCAGGGCGACGTGCCGAAGAAGAACATCGGAACCGTTGCTCAGCGTTCCGAACCGGCAGTCTTCATCGTCGACAAACCGGGCGCGCAGCAGAGCACGATTCTCGCCGGCCACGTCACGGTCCCACGCAACAATCCAAATGAAACCGCGATCGTCGCGATGAACAACATCCTCGGCGGCCAGTTCACTTCGCGCGTCAACATGAACCTGCGCGAGGACAAGCACTGGTCCTACGGCACGCGGACGATCGTGATCGACGCCCGCGGACAGCGGCCGTTCATCGCCCTCGCGCCCGTTCAAACCGACAAGACGAAGGAGTCGATCGTCGAGGTCCGCAAGGAGCTCGTCGACATCGTCTCGACGAAGCCGGTCACCCAGGACGAGCTCGACAAAGTGAAGAACAACTCGATCCTCGAGCTCCCCGGCTCGTGGGAGACCAACAACGCCGTTCTCGGGGCCATCGGCGAGATGGTTCGCTTCGGCCTCGCCGACGATTACTGGGCGAAATACCCCGCCGCGGTGAAGTCGCTCGACAAGGCAAAGGTCGACGCGGCGGCGAAGGAAGTGGTCAACGCCAACAGCATGATCTGGGTCATCGTCGGCGACCGCGCGAAGATCGAAGCCGGAATCCGCGAGCTGAACCTCGGTAAGGTCAGCATCATGGACGCGGACGGAAACGTCGTGCAGTAGGGTCGTTGGTTGTTGGTTGTTGGTTGTTGGTTGTTGGTTGTTAGACAAGCAGCGTGAGACTGACGGGCCGCCAGAGATGGCGGCCCGTTCCTTGTAGCCGGACATTCCGATGTCCGGCGCGCCGCGCAGCGGCGCATCGCGCGTTCTGAAGACCCGTGTGTGAAAAGGCATGGCGGCACATCGGAATGTGCCGCTACGAAGTCGAAGGCATGGCGGCAGATCGGAATGTGCCGCTACGAAGGCGAGGGCATGACCCACCATCAAAATGCGCCGCTTCGAAGCGGCCGCGTATCATGCGCGCGTGAAACTCATCGAGGTTCTCTTCGGAAGCGGCTGGTGGATTCCCTGGCACGTCTTCATCGTCGGCTCATTCGTACCGATGCTCCTCCTGCTTCGCCGCGTGCGGCGAACGGAGCCCGGCGAGGGCGCTCCCGGCGGCGGATTCGCCTATCTCGCCCTCCTCGGCATCGCCTTCGCGCTCGCCTTCGCAACCGTCGTCGACGGCACGTTGCTCGGCTGGAGAATCGCCAGGCTCCACGGCGCTGCGTGGGGAATGATCGGCGGCCTCTCCTTCATGATGCTCTGGACGGCGACGCTCTTCGGCATTGCGAAGAGGCTTTCGGTACCGAGAGAGGAAAGCGAGATCACGGTCCTTCCCGCCACGCTCACGTTCGCCGTCTGGCACGCGGGAATCATCGCCGCGAACCTCGTCGCACTCCGGAAGGCGAACGGCTGACGAGCTCCTCTTCATCGCCTCGGAAAGCACGCTCACGCAACGCGGACGCGCCTTCGCGGGCGACCCGATCGAGAGCGATCCCGGCAAAACGCCCGAAAACTGAGCGCAGTCGCCTCTTCGGGCGATCACCCGCTCACCTCCTGCCTGCATTCACCGAAAATTTGCCCTGCCCGCCAAACGTGACGCCTCGCCTGCTGTATCTTCCTTCCGGCGCCGCGCCGATGTGCGTCGCGCAACTTCAACAGAACAGGAAGCCACCGATGCGCCGACGTTTCAGCGCCGCGCTTGCGGCAGTCGTGATCACCCTCGCGGGCCTCGCCTCGTCCGCGGCACCCGTCTCGCGTCCGGCGAGGATCATGGACGCGGCCGAGATCCGTCTCGCGCTTGCGAAGCTCCAGGTCGTCGGCAGCGCGCTCTACCTCGCCGCG